>CAZIOH010000132.1:0-13620 GCA_964540815.1 uncultured Myxococcales bacterium
GGCGATCTCACCGCCCAGCTCACCGGCAAGGCTTGATCATGGCGAGCAGAGTGAACGAGCGCGGACTGGAGAATTCCCAAGCTGGACAATCACGGGAGTATTCGATGAAAACTCAAAAGCGGTTGCGGGCAGGCCTCTTGATCGCTCTTCTCCCCGCGGGGCTCCTGACCGCATGCTCTGGCAAGGTCAGCAACACCCCAGGCAGCGGCACCGGCTCCTCGACGACTGGAGGTGGTACCACGACTGGGGGTACCACGACTGGAGGTGGCACGACCACCGGCGGTGGCACCACGACTGGAGGTGGCACGACCACGGGCGGCGGCACCACGACTGGCCAGGGCTCGAACCCAGGCGGGACCAGCTCGGGGAACAACGTGACGATTTCGACGACTCCGGTCGCGCCGACTCCCGAGAGCGCGGGCGTGCTCGTCATGCGGCGGCTGAACTTGAGCGAGTACGACAACATCCTCGCCGATCTGCTCGGAGACACCTCGGCGCCGGCCGAGGATTCGGCGCACCCCTGGGGCAACGACCCTCCCACCGACAGCGGATTCGAGTCGGCCACCAGCATCCCCGATCAGTTCGTGCGCAACTTCAGCACCGCGGCCGACACCGTGGTCGAGACTGCCCTCGCGGCAGGCAAGCTCAACATCCCCTGCACCAACCCGGCCGCCGCGGCCGAGGCCGCCTGCGTGACCCAGTTCATCAACACCTTCGGCCTCAAGGTCTTCCGTCGACCGCCGGACGCGACCGAGGTGTCGGACGCGATGACGCTGTTCACGACGGTCCGGGCCCTCACGACCTTCAACGAGTCGGTGGCGGCGATCGCCAAGGGCATGCTGCAGACGGCGAGCTTTCTCTACCACTGGGAGATCGGCCCGACCAAGCCGGTGGCCGGGGCGGATGGTCTCGTCCCGCTCACGCAGTGGCAGGTCGCTTCCCGCCTGGCGTCGAACCTCTGGAACAGTAAGCCCGACGACACGCTCCTGCAGGCGGCCCAGGCCGGTCAACTGGCCACGCCAGCCCAGGTCGCGGCTCAGGCCCAGCGGCTGATCGCGGACCCCAAGCACCTGCGGACGCTCAGCGACTTCCACGGGCAGTGGCTGTTCAACGTCGGGACGCGCAACTTCGATCTCGGCGGGGTCATCCCGGTGGGCGCGCTGACCCAGGCGGCGGTCGACGGCTTGTCGACCGAGTTCTCGTCCTTCCTGGGCTCGGTCTACTCGACGGGCGACGGGACCCTCAAGTCCTTCCTGACGGCTCCCTGGGCGTTCGTGAACAAGGATCTCGCGGCCATCTACGGCGTGGCCCCGCCGGCCACGCCCTTCGGCAAGGTCATGCTCGATCCCTCGCAGCGCGGAGGTCTGTTCACGCAGACCGCATTCCTCGCGTCGTTCTCGGCGGGCCAGGAGGATCATCCGATCTTCCGGGGCCTGTCGGTCTACACCAAGTTCCTGTGCGGGACCTTCAGTCCCCCGGTGATCATGCCCCCCGGCGCCAACTTCACGACCATGAAGACCAGCCGACAGACCTTTGAGGCGCACGGGAATCTCGACTGCGCCAAGGGTTGTCATGCGATCTTCGACCCGCCAGGATTCGCCTTCGAGAACTACGATGGAACCGGCAAGTTCCGGACGACCGACAATGGTATGCCGGTCGACGCGACGGGAACCTTCGCCACCCCGGGCGGCACGACGTTGAGCTTCACGAACGCCCTCGACCTCATGGGCAAGCTCGCCGCGCTTCCGGAGACGGCCCTCTGCACCGAGCGGCAGTGGACCCGCTACATGCTCGGACGGATGGAGACCCCCGCGGAGGTCGGCTCGTTGCAGCTCGCCTACCAGAAGGGTGCGGCCACCGCGGGCTTCTCGCTGCGGGACATGCTGACGGCGCTGGTGACCTCCAAGGCTTACCTGTACCGGACCCTGTCTCCCGGCGAGACGCTGTAAGCCCGCAGCCGGGCTGACGTGAGGAATCGAAGAGCTGCAGCCTTCGCGGCGCTCGCGACTGCCGTGGGCGTGGCCCACGGGCTCGGCGGGTGCCGCGACGGAAAGGTCGCCCCGTCCGAGCCAGTGACATCATCCGCGGCCGGAGGCGCTGCCCTGGCCGCCGCGACCAAGGCGGACGGCGCGGGCGGTGCTGCCGGAGCGGCGGCTGCGGCCAAGGCCGCCCCGTTCGTCCCACGCGAGCCGCCCGAGGCCTGGGCAACCTGGCCGATGCCGAACGCCCAGCTGCCGGGGCTCGCGAACCCGCAGAGCTACGACACCACGAGTAACCGCCTGGTGGTCACCGACCTCGTGACCAACCTGATGTGGCAGCGGGACGTCGAGAACACGTTCGTGCCCTTCGATGACGCCCAGCGCGCGTGCGCGGCGCTGAGACTCATCGGTCACGACGACTGGCGGCTGCCCTCGCGCATCGAGCTCATCTCGCTCCTCGACATGGCCCGAACGCAGCCGTCCATCAACACCGAGGCGTTCCCCAACGCCCCTCCCGAGTGGTTCTGGACCTCGACCACGGCTTCCGACGATCCGACCTCGGCCTGGTACGTGTACTTCTACGCTGGCTATCCCAAGACCGACTCCAAGGGCAATCGATTCTCGTACCGGTGCGTGCGCAGCGTGACCCCGCGCGTGCACCCCGCCACCCACTACGAGGTCCTGCCCGACCGGGTGCGCGACCTGTGGACGGGGCTGACCTGGCAGCGCGCGGTGCTCGACAAGCAGGTACCGCTCACCGTGGCCCGTGACTACTGCGCCCACCTGAAGCTCGGGGGCAAATCCGGGGGGAAGACCGGGGAGAAGCATGGCTGGCGCCTTCCCACCGAGGGAGAGCTCTTCACACTGGTCGACGAGAGCGCGACCCGGTCTCCCCGGATAGACGCCGCGGCCTTCCCAGACACCCCGGGCGAGCCCTTCTGGAGCTCGTCGTATTTCGCCAACGGGCCGGCCATGTCCTGGTACGTGGCCTTCGACAACGGCGACGGGCGCTACGTCTTTCCGATCGAGAAGCACCGCGTCCGTTGCGTCCAGTGACCGCGCTCTGAGGCACCCCGGGGCCACCCCGGTCGCGCTCAGGGGCTGCGCGCGCAGCGGGCCCCGTAGAAGGCGGGGCGACTCTGGGGCGTGTCCCCGATGCGGGCGTTCGCCGGCAGATTCTGGGTGTCGGTTCCGAACGAGCCCCCGCGCACGACGCGGTAGGAGTAATCGGTGAGAAAGACGCAGTCGGTGCAGGGTTTGTAGGGCGCCAACCAGTCGAGGGTCCACTCCGACAGCGAGCCCGCGAGATCGAGCTGGCCCCACCGCCCGGCGCCGCGCACCGCGGTTCCCACCGGCGCGACGTTGACGACGCCGGTACAACTGGTCGAGCCTGGGGGATAGTCGCATCCGGCGATCGCATAATCGGGCCCGCCGGCGATGGGGTCGGTCGACCCCCATGGGTAGGCGCGCTGCTCATCGCCCCCGGCGGCCGCGTACTCCCACTCGGCCTCGCTCGGCAGGAACCCGCCGTCCCAGATGCAGAAGGCGTAGGCGTCGTACCAGCTGATGCAGCTCATCGGCAGAGCCTCGTTTGGACCCGGGTCATCCGTCCAGGTCTGGAAGTGCGCTTCGCAGTCGAGCAGCTTGGTCCAGTCCGTGAGCGCGGGGAGGAACCCGTCGTCGATGGGTCCCCATCCTGGCTCGTATCCCGAGCCGTCGCTGTCCACCAAACCCCGCCCGCCGTTGAGGTGGGTGTGCTTGCCCGAGCCGGCGAGCGGATTCCACCCGGCGGCGCGCGCCGCGACGAACTGGCGAAACCTGCCGACCGTGACCAGGTACGTGTCGAGGCGGAACGCGCTGAGCTGCGCGGGATCGGCCCGCCCGGTGACGGCGGTTCCGTCGTTGGTGTACGTCCGATCGTAGGTCCCGGCGGGGAGGCTCGGGCTCACGCAGCAGCTCTGCCCGGACGCCCCACATCGGGTCGTTCCAGCGCCCGCCACCTGACAGCTTGGCGGGACGGGCCTCGCCGGCAGGGTCCCGCCGCCGCCACAGCCGACGAGAGCCAGCGTCACGGCCGGCGAGATCCACCGCGCCCATTCTCGAAAGGTGGCTCGAAAGGTGGCCATGCCCACCCAACATAGAATCCTCGCGGGAGAAGCGCCAAATCCTCGGGCGCGGGCGAGCCCGCCATCCCCTTGCGGTCCGCTCTCGGCGGCGGATGGCTGCGGAGGGGATCGCGTGGTCGGCGACGATGAGGTCGTCGGGTCCGTGGTCCCTGCACCATGTGTGTCTTCGCCCGCCACGCGGCTCCTCATTCTTCACGTTCACGGCATATCCGTGGCGTCGCCCACGATATCGCGGGAAGATCCGTCCCGGAGGGCCAACAAGATGCGTGTGGCGATTCTGGTTGGCCTGTTCCTCGCGGGTTGCCTGTACGATTACTCGACGCTCGAGAAGCGCGGCGGTGATGCTGGGTCACCGGGCTCCGGCAACAACGAAGGCGATGGCGCGCGCGGTGGCGGTGGCGGCGGCACCGGTCCGTCGAGCGGAGGAAGTGGAAGCGGCGGCAATCTGCTGGTCTTGGCCGCGGGCGGGAGCATGGCGACGGCGGCAACTGGTGGCGCGCAATCTGGCGGCGCGCAATCTGGCGGCGCGCAATCTGGTGGCGCGACGCAATCTGGTGCCGCAGGCGCCCGCGGCTCCGGGGCCGCGGGAGGAATTGCCGCGGGCGGAGCCCTGGCCGCGGGACGCGGCGGTGCCGGAGGCGACGCACGAGGAGGCGCGGGCAACCTCGGCGCTACAGCGGGCGCGGGCGGAGGCGCAAAGCCGACGATCCTCAGCATCGATTTCGTGGGTGGCTTGCCGGCGGCGGACGGCGCGGCTGGAATCACTGCGGCGCCGACCTTGAGACCCACGGATGTCGCGGGAGCAAGACCGGCCGCCCACTGGAACTCCGCGTTCGGCGCGGCTGGTGTGCTGCCCTCTTTGATTCTATCCGATGGAACATCGTCCAGCGCGAAGGTGACCTGGAGCTCTCCTCCAACCGGGGTCACGGCACCCGGCGTGTGGCGACTCCAGCTCACCGATGCGAGACCCGACGCAATCATGATGGATGGGTATCTCGATCCGTCCTCGATCACCTTGCCGGCGACGATCCTCGTTGCGAATCTGCCGGAATCAATGGCGAGCGGTGGCTACGACGTCTACGTCTACTGCCTGGGGGCCATCACGCTGGCCACCGAAACGCGAACCTACGCGTACGCCATAGGCGCCACGATCGTCTCGGTGTCGCAGAGCGGCGCGAAGATGTCGCCCACCAACTTTGGCGGATTTCAACTGGTGGCACAGAGCAACGGCACCGGTAACACCATCGTATTTCACAGCGTCACGGGTCCGGCGTTCTCCCTGGTGGCGACGCCGGTCACGGGCGATTTCAAGCGGGCCCCGGTCAACGGCATTCAGATCGTCTCATTGCCGTGAAGCCGACCGGAAATGGCCCGGAGGCCAGCGCGAACCCGGACCGTGGAGCTGGCGCGGAGGACGGGACTCGATCCCACGATCTCGCCCACTCGCCTCACGTGACGCCGTGGGAGCGTCGTACGCACCTGCCTCAGCACTTGCAGTCCTTGACCTCGTCACAGCAGTTCTCGGGGACCCTGCCGTCCGTCCGACGATCGAACGACAACACGTGCCCACGCGCATCGAGCGCGATGTCGCAGCACGCCTGCAGCATCTCCTGAATCTGCCGCCGACCGCGCTGGACGCGAGACTTCATGCCCGACGGCGAGATCCCCAGCATGTCGGCCGCGCCCTTCTGGGTCATCCCATGGAGCTCCGTCAGCGTGATCGCGTCGCGATACGGCGCCGGCAGCGCCGCGACGAACACGACCAGGTACCGAGCGAGCTCTCGCTCGGCGGTCCCCTCCTCCGCGTCGGATGGCGGAGCTGGGAGCTCGTCCTCCCCCGGTGGAGCGTCGGTCGGCACGGGATGGCGGAGCCGAGCTCTGCCGTGATCCGCGAGGGCGCTTCGCGCCAGCCGATACACCCATGGGCCGAACCGCTCGGTGTCGCGCAGCTCACCGACCCCCGACTGGATCCGAAGGTAGATGTCCTGCAGGACATCGCCGACGTCGTCGGGCTCGGGGACACGGCGCGCGACGAACGGCCTGAGGTGCCGCTCGATCTCCTGCCAGACGCCGCGCGCGCTCGGTTGGATCACGGCGTCCGCCTCCTCAGCCCGCGCAGCAGCTCGGACCGCAGCACGACTGATCCTTCGGCTTGACCGCCTCGATCGCGGCCGATGCGATGTAGTCCTCCGAGCCCGAACCGGGCATCCAGTCGCGGATGAACTCGCGGCTGCCGGGTTTGACGCTGATCCGAACCTGACTGAAGCCCGCTTCAACGAGGACGGTCTCGAGGTCCTCGACCGTCGCGGCGCCCGAGACGCAGCCCGTCAGAGATGCCACCTGCGCCTGGAGCGGGTCCGGCAGCGTCGCGGTCGCCACGACATCGGAGATCGCCAGCCTGCCGCCAGGCTTGAGAACGCGCCAGGCCTCCCGAAACGCGGCCTTCTTGTCGGGCACCAGATTCATCACGCAGTTGGAGAGTATGACATCGGCGGTCGAATCGGCGACCGGCAGGTGCTCGATCTCGCCCAGCCGGAACTCGACCCCTTCGATCCCGGCCTTCGTGGCGTTGTTCCTGGCCTTCGTCACCATCGAGGGCGTCATGTCGACCCCGATCACGAAGCCTCCAGGCGCCACCCTCTTCGCCGCCAAGAAGCAATCGAAGCCAGCCCCGCTGCCCAGGTCCACCACGGTCTCCCCCGGCCGGAGATCGGCGATCGCCTGTGGGTTCCCGCAGCCGAGCCCGAGGTCCGCGCCGATGGGCACGCCCGCGAGGTCCCGTTCGGAGTACCCGAGCTTCAGGCTCGACCCCGCGCCGCTGCCACAGCAGCCGGGTGCGCAGCCTGGCCCATCCGCCTCGGCCACCTTCCCGTAGTGTTCTCGCACCGCCCGTCTCATCTGCTCTGCCTGCTCTGCGTTCAAGTCGCTCATGGTCACCTCTGATCTTGAAGACGGTGACCGGGACGAAAAGACGCAGGAAAACCAACCGCCGCCCGGGAGCTCGGGGCTGTCACCGCCCCTCGGCGCCGAACGTCGGCCGCGGCCCGCGTGCCTCCCCGCCGTGAACCAGCGCCAGGAGCAGCCTCGAACCGACGGGCTCCTCCGTCAACCAGGGCACGACGGCCAGGCGGCGCGCGTGGCGCTCACGAACGAGGCCGATCTGGCGCAGCTCGCTCGCGATCCGCTGCTCGAGGAGCGGATCGCTCGAGCCCGCGGCGGCGAGGCTGCCATTGATGATCCAGGCGTACGGCTCGATCTCGGCGCGCCTCAGGTCGGCCTGGAGCTGAGCCGCCTCGGAGACGGGCGTCGTCTCGGCGAGGGCGACGATGATGATCTTCGTGTACTCGGGATCGCGCAGGCGCATGAGCGGGGTGACGATCCGTCCGACGTGAGGGCGCGCGGTGTCTCCGAGGATCTGTCGGTGATAGGCGCCCGTGGTGTCGAGCAGGAGGAGCGTGTGGCCGGAGGGGGCGGTGTCGACCACCACGAACTTGGTTCGCGCCTCGGCGACGAGGTGAGAGAAGGCGCCGAACACCGCGACCTCCTCGTTGCATGGCGAACGCAGATCCTCGGCGAGAAGCGCGCGGCGTTCGTCGTCGAGATCCTTGCCCTGCGTGGCCATGATCCGATCGGTGTAGGCCTTGCTCTCCACCGCGGGATCGATGCGCGTGATCTCGAGGTTCGCGGGAGGATCCGCCAGGGCGTTCGCCACGTGAGCCGCCGGATCCGTCGTGCTGAGGTGCACCGCCAGACCGCGCGACGCCAGCTCGCTGGCGATCGCGGCGGCGATGGTGGTCTTGCCGACCCCACCCTTGCCCATCACCATGATGAGCCCCCGTTCGGTCACCGCGAGATCGTCCACGAGAGACGCAAGCCGCGGCAACTCGGGAGTGGCGGCCGGCGCGAGCTCGACGGACGGAGACGGCGCTTCCGGCGCCAGCAGCGCGCGCAGCGCCAGCAGGCCCACCATGTTGAAGGCGCGCAAAGGCACCTCGACCATCGGCAGATCCCGGAGCGTGGCTGGCATCCGTGCCAGCGCCTCCCGCCCTCGCCGCTCCAGCGCCACCGCGACGGCGTCGGCGTCGGTTCTTGCGGTCGCCTTGAACATGCCGTTGACGATCAAACGCTGGCTCGTGAGCCCCAGCGCCTCCAGTTCTCCGGAGGAGCGAGCGGCTTCACGAATCGCCGCCTGGTCGGGACGCGTGACAAGCAACGTCGTCGTGCGGCCGGGATCGACGAGCGCTGCCAGCGCGCCGGCGAACCGCTCGTATCGCATCTTCAGGCCCGAGTGCGGACCGAGACATGAGACACCGCCCGTGTTGGTCTGAAGGAACTCGGTCCAGGCCTTCGGCAGGCTGAGCAGACGGAGCGTGTGGCCCGTGGGCGCGGTGTCGAAGACGATGTGATCGAAGTCGTGGGACACACCCTCGCCGGCCAGCAAGCCGGCAAACTCGTCGAACGCGGCGATTTCGGTGGTGCACGAACCTGACAGCTGCTCCCGGAGCTCCGACAGCTGCTGCTCTGACCACGTCGGGATGTAGGCGCCGACGACCCGTTTCCGGTAGCTCTCGGCGGCCTCTTCTGGGTCGATGTTGAGCGCCTGCAGGTTTGGGACTCCCGGGACCGACGTCGGCCGGTCCGAGAGTGAGACGCCCAGCATCTCGTCCAGGTTCGAAGCTGGATCCGTGCTCACCAGAAGGACGCGGGGGCCGGCGTCCGCCAACTGGATCGCGGTTGCGCAAGCGAGAGCCGTCTTCCCGACCCCACCCTTGCCGGTGAAGAACAGGAACCGAGTCGCGGGATCGAGAAGCTTCATCTTGGGAGTTTGGATTGCAAGCCTCACGCCATCGAGCACCGCGGCGCCGCCGGAGCAGCCGAAGTTCGACCACTCGGAGATGGTCCGATCGCACCAACTTCCACCCGATCGACCTCGGAGATGGGTGGCCCGCCTGAGCTTTGACTTCGATTTGGGCCGGACGCTGAACGACCTGGGCGTTCGAGCTCACCCTGCTTGACGCCATCGATATTCTTAGATATCCACAAGATATGTCCAACAAGACGCCATCGGAAGGCGCACTGTTCGTCCGCCTGCCCGCAACTGCGGTCGACAAGCTCGACCGGGCGGCCGAGGCCCTGGGGATCCGCAAGAAGGATCTCGTCGCCCGCTTGGTGTCGAGGTACGTCGATCCCGACAGCCGTCGGGGCCTCCATGAACTGAGCACCACGGCGGGTCACAAGGTGACCTTCGAGACCCAGGAGCAGGCTGCTACGCTCGGCTCCTACTCCTTCCATCCTCACGACCCGCCCGAGGTCCTGAACGCCGAGCAGGCCGGCCACTTCCTCCAGCTGGATGAGGCGGTCGTGACCGAGCTCGCCGAGGCGGGCAAGCTGCCTGGCCGCAAGCTGGGGAACGTCTGGCGCTTTTCGCGGGCGGCGGTCGTCGCCTGGCTGGCAATACCGGAGACGAAATGAAGGGATATCTTTCCGATATCAGACTGGACCTGGTCCCAACCGTCGTCGAGCAGACCCACCGCGGGGAGCGAGGTTGGGACCTGTTCTCCCGCCTGCTCAACGACCGTATCGTCCTCCTGGGCTCCGCCATCGACGCCCAGGTGTCGAACGTCATCGTGGCGCAGCTCCTGTTTCTCGAATCCGAGGACCCCGACAAGGCCGTGATGATGTACATCAACTCTCCCGGTGGCGAGGTGACCGCCGGACTGGCCATCCATGACACCATGCAAGCAGTGCGCTGCCCCGTCGCGACCTACTGCGTGGGCCAAGCGGCTTCCATGGCCAGCCTCTTGCTGACCGCGGGAGCGAAGGGCCGACGCCACGCCCTACCGAATGCGCGGATCATGATCCACCAACCACTGGCTGGAATCCAGGGCCACGCCACGGACATCGAGATCCACGCCAGGGAGATCCTCAAAGCGCGGGACATCATCAACGGCATCTACGCCAAGCACACCGGCCAGCCCGGGGACAAGATCGAGCGCGACACCGAGCGCGACAACTTCATGTCCGCCACGGAGGCCCAAGCTTACGGCCTCATCGATGCGGTGCTGGGGCGTGGTTCTTCGGTGGTGGAATCCAGTCCGTAGCTCGTCTGGCGGGCAAGGCGGTCACGGCATGAGCCGGCGCAGAGATCTCGGCGCCAGCCTCATCGGGCCGGCAAGCCACGCCGCCGTCAGGATCCAAGCTCCGACGTACCGGCCGATGAGGCGATGACGACTCGATCACGCCGGGCCCCACCGATGCAGCGCCACGGCGCGCGCGTCGAGATCGCATTCTCGAGGGCGAGGGAAACCCCGGCAGACCGTGCGCTTCAGTACAGCCGCCGCGCAGCAGCTGCGTGCCGGATTCGATGTGATGCGGCGTCTGCCTTGGAACGCAACTTGCTTATCTTGGCTTCCGACGACGCGAGGGTCGCATCGCCATCACCCAAGGAGTGAGAACCATGTCAGACATCGCTGTTCAGAGGAAAGATCAACCGCGGGTCGGGACCGTCGCCCGGCGCGAACTGGATCCCTTCCGGCTCATGCGCGACATGTTCCGCTGGGATCCCTTCCGCGAGATGGCGCCGACGTTATCGGTCGACGCTGCGAGCTACTCGCCGGCGTTCGAGGTGAAGGAAACCAGCGAGTCATTCATCTTCAAGGCGGACGTCCCAGGGACCAGGGAGCAGGACCTCGAGGTGAACGTGGCCGGGAATCGCCTGACGATCGCCGGCAAGCGCGAGGCCGAGAAGGAAGAGAAGAACGACACCTTCTACGCATACGAGCGCTCGTACGGCAGCTTCACACGCACCTTCACACTGCCGGACCAGGCCGACCCCGCGCACGTCAAGGCCGAGCTCAAGAACGGCGAGCTCACCGTGGTGGTTCCCAAGACCCCCGCGGCGGTCGCGAAGCGCATTCCGGTGGCGTCCGGCGACAAGCCAAGGACCTGAAGCCCTCGACTGCCAGCTCGAGAGACCGCCGGATCTCTCGAGTGACGGAAATGGGAATAGGACTGGTGCACGAGGAAGGAATTGCGGCGTGGTCTCGTGCAAGGGATCGCGAGCACCGCCCGCGCCGATTCCGAGCGCTGTTCGATCGCGCTCCGACGGTATCTCGTCGCGGGCCGCGGACGGTCGCCATACCGACGTGAACGCCGCTGGATGCCGCCTGCTCGGCCGGACGCGCGACGAGCTCCTCGTTGCTCCATCGGCGAGTTCGTGCCTCCGGCGGAACTGGGCCGACCGGCGGCGCTCACGCGGTGTCTGCACGCGGGAGGAGCGGAAGTGTCGGAATCGCGGCAGCGGCGGCGGCAGGACGGAACCTTCATCAACCCGCTCGCTGCGCTGGGCCGCGGGGCGGTCGCGGTCGACGCCCGCGGACGGTTCCAGCACCAGCGAGGCTCGACCTTCAACGCTGGCCACGCTGGATCTCCCGGAGCGCCATGATGGGCCGCCAGGCTCGGTACCAAGCCAGCGTCGAGGGTAGCGGAGAGGCGATCCGGAGAGGGGGCCCGCGCGGTCCGGCCGGGTCGTCAGCCCGCACGCACCGGTGCTCGACGTCAGGGCGCGGCTGACGGGAAGCGGCGCGGCCGGTCGATAGAACAGGCCGACCGGGAGCTCGGTGACGGCTCCGCCGCCGCCAGGTTGACGTCGAGGTCGATGCGATCGGCCGGGCGGTTGACGTAGGCGAACTGCACGTCGGGATCGGAGAGCAGCCGCACCTGATCGTCGAGCTCGGACTGCATCAGGCAGGAGAAGCCCCCCTGCAAGGTGGCCATGGAGCCGAGCTGGCGCGCTCGATCAGGACCAAGCGGACGTCGGGCGCGCCGTGGGCAATGGCTCCGCACAAAGCGCAATACGGACTGGGCGCCCTCGACGCGTCAACGCCCAAGTCGGCACGAGCTGAGCAGGACGATCTCGCCGGCAAAGGACGTCGGCGCCGTCGAGGCCCCGTGTCAGGCAACTGCAGCGTTCTCGCCAACTTCCTCCGACGCAGTAGAATGGATGCCGAGCCATGAAGACAGCGGCGGCGAAGAAGTCGGCCACGGTTCGTGGCGCGACGAAGTCCTCGAAGCCAGGTTCGAGGATCGACCCGGTCTCCGGATCGCCGACGACGAGCGCCGAGATGGATCCTGCCTTTCAGTCGGTGGCGTCGGCGTTTGCGCAGGATAGCCAGGTCGGGCTCGGAAAGATGTTCAGCTCCAAGTCGGTTCTGAACGTCAACGGCAAGATCTTCGCGATGTTCGTGAGGGGTCGCTTCGTCGCGAAGCTGCCCAAGGACCGCGTCGAGGCTCTCGTGAGAAGCGGCGCGGGCGACTACTTCGACCCCGGCCACGGCAGATTGATGAAGGAATGGGTCGCTCTCGCCGACTCGTCGACGCAGTGGGTGACCCTCGCGAAGGAGGCCTACGCCTTCGTCAAGGCGCTCAAGCGCTGACGGCTGTCGCTCGCGCGGGAACTGCGCGCACGTGGCGGGTCAAGGTCCGATGGAAGCTGCTCGCGCTCGGCCTGCCCGCATCGATTTATGCCGCCGGGACAGCAGCCGGAAGGCTCCTCACAGGCTCGGCTGCGATTCGAGATCGGCCGGCGCGCCCTCAATCTCTCGACCGCCGACATCCTCGGTCCATGCCCTGGCGAAGAGGCACGATACCTACCGCTACCGGGTGCTCAGGAAGCGAGAGCGGGCTTCGTGCACCAGGTACGATCTGCGAGCTCATGACGCCCTCGCGCAGATTGTCGAGCACGATGACGCGCGGGACGCTGCCGAGCTGGCGGAACGCGCGCTCGTGCAGCTCCGCCCACACGCGCGATGACGACTTCAAGGCCAGCAGGCGCACCGACTTCCGGCTGCACCCGAGCGTCAGCACGAACAGCCTCACGCGCTTGTACTTGCCGCTCTCGCGGTCGCGCACCATCGGACCCTCGCCGTAGTCCACCTGCGCATCTGCGCCCGGCGCCATCACGATCACGACTCGCGCTTCCAGCGGCGCGGTTGCGCGCAGCCGGGCCATGAAGCGCTTCACGCTGGCGTACTTGCTCTTGAATCCGTGTCGTCGACCAGGTCCTGCCAGATCGCCATCGCGTTGCGGCCGCGGGCAGCGGCCTCCTCGATCACCTCGCGGTACGGCTCGCACGCGCTCGTCCACGGCGCTCGGCCCGGCGCCGCCAAAGTCGCGGCCGAGTCGGTGGACCCCCCCCCGCTGGTGGCCGGTCTTGCCTCGCTCGAGTCGGTGGACACCCCCGGCCGGTGGCCGGTTTTGGCGGCCAGACCTGCGGCAGGCAGTGGACTTTTTTCCGGACATTGCTGCGGTAATTTAGATGGCAACTATCGGCATAAATATCTTGTATATAACAGTTTTACTGAACTCCGTACCCGGACATGAAAGCGGACATTTATTTGCCGATAGACACGAATCCATCTCGGCGATGGAGCCGCTTCTCATTCCCGACAACTCGCGCCATCGCGGGGAGCTGAACGACCTGGCGTTCGAGCTGACCCAGAAGGCGTCTGGGTTCC
>CAZIOH010000133.1:0-6752 GCA_964540815.1 uncultured Myxococcales bacterium
CGAGCATCGGGTTCGACTCCTTCAGCTCCTCGATGCGCGCGTGGACCTGGGCCACCGTGCGACCGGTGGCGGCGGCCAGGTCGGCCACGCCCGCCTCGTCGTGCGGCAGGAACTCGTGCAGCGGCGGATCGAGCGTGCGGATGGTCACCGGGCGGCCCTTCATGGCCCGGAAGATCCCCGCGAAGTCCTCCCGCTGCAGCGGCAAGAGCTTGTCGAGCGCGGCTCGGCGGTCGGCCTCGGAGTCGGCCACGATCATCTGGCGCATGAGGCCAATCTTGTCTTCGCCGAAGAACATGTGCTCGGTGCGACAGAGTCCGATGCCCTCGGCACCGAAGGCCACCGCGGCCTCGGACTGATCGGGCTGATCGGCGTTGGCGCGCACCTTGAGGGTGCGGGCCTTGTCGGCCCAGCTCATCAGCTTGGCGTAGCGCTGGTAGACCGGCGCCTCGCTCGGATCCAGGTTCTTCTCGATGAGCACCCGGATCACCTCGGACGGGGTGGTGTCGACCCGGCCGTTGATCACCTCGCCGGTGAAGCCGTCGATCGAGATCCAGTCCCCCTCCTTGACGGTGATGATCCCCTTGGGCGTGGTCACCTTCATGACCCGCGCGTGGTAGTCGAACGACAGGGCGTCGCAGCCGACGATGCAGACCTTGCCCATCTGCCGGGCCACCAGCGCCGCGTGGCTGGTCATGCCGCCGAACGCGGTCATGAAGCCGAGCGAGGCGTTCATGCCGCGGATGTCCTCGGGGCTGGTCTCGTGGCGACACAGGATGAGATCGGTCTCGCCCTTGGCGGCCAGCGCCTCCGCCTCGTCGGCGAAGAAGACCACCTTGCCGGTGGCGGCGCCCGGGCCCGCGGGCAAGCCCTTGGCCAGCAGGCGGTTCTCCTTGATGGCCTTGTCCTTGGCCGACGGCAGGAACACCGGCCGCAGGAGCTGGTTCAGCGCCTCGGGCTCCACCCGGCGCAGCGCCTCCTCCTTGGGGATCAGCTTCTCCTCGACCATCTCCACGGCGATCCGCACGCCGGCGAAGCCGGTGCGCTTGCCGTTGCGACACTGGAGCATGTAGAGCTTCCCGGCCTCGATGGTGAACTCGATGTCCTGCATGTCCTTGTAGTGCTTCTCGAGCTTCTTGCGGATGTCGAGCAGCTGCTTGTAGGCCACCGGTAAGGTATCGCCCAGCGCCTCGATCTTGAGCGGGGTGCGGATGCCCGCCACCACGTCCTCGCCCTGCGCGTTGATCAGGAACTCCCCGTAGAACATGTTCTCGCCGCTGGCCGGATCGCGGGTGAAGCACACCCCGGTCGCCGAGTCGTTGCCCTTGTTGCCGAACACCATCGCCTGCACGTTGACCGCGGTGCCCCACTCGGCCGGGATGTTGTTGAGGCGGCGGTAGAGGATCGCGCGGTCGTTCTGCCAGGACTGGAACACGGCCTTGATCGCGCCCTCGAGCTGGGCGTAGGGATCCTCGGGGAAGGTCACGCCGAGCCGCTTGTGGATCTCGGCCTTGAACTCGTGCACCAGCTCCTTCAGGGCCTCGGCCGACAGCTCGGAGTCGACCTTGACGCCGTTCTGCTTCTTCTTCTCGGCCAGGATCACGTCGAACGGATCGTGATCTTCCTTGCGCTCCGGCTTGAGGCCGAGCACCACGTCGCCGTACATGGCGATGAAGCGGCGGTAGCTGTCGTAGGCGAAGCGCTCGTTCCCCGACTTCAGGGCCAGCCCGGCGGCGGTCGCGTCGTTGAGCCCGAGGTTGAGGATGGTGTCCATCATGCCCGGCATGGACGCCCGCGCGCCCGAGCGCACCGAGACCAGGAGCGGGTTGCTGGGATCGCCGAACTGGGCGCCGACCAGCTTCTCCATCTTGGAAACCGAGGCCCGGATGTCGGCGTCGAGGCCCTTCGGCAGCTTGCGGCCGACCGCGTAGAACTCGGTGCAGACCTCGGTGGTGATGGTGAACCCCGGCGGCACCGGGATCCCGATGTTGGTCATCTCGGCCAGGTTCGCGCCCTTGCCGCCGAGGAGGTTCTTCATCTCCTTGTTGCCCTCGGCCTGACCGCCCCCGAAGAAGTACACCCGGCGCGTCGCCGTCGGCTTGGCCGTCTCGCCCTTGAGGGTACCCGCCTTGGCGGGAGACCCGAGCCTGGAGAGGGCGGCGCCGACCTTGCTGACGCCGTTGCTGGGCGTCTTGGCCTTGACGACCGTCTTCTTGACCGGCGTCTTCACCGACGCCTTGACCGACGCCTTCGGGGTTTTGGCAAACGCCTTCTTGAGCGAAGGCTTCGACGATCCGGATTTCTTCAGGAGCTGTGGCATGGCGGCTTTTTACCTGGAAGGCCCCTTCACTGGAAGAGGGAAATGGGTTGGCAGAACAACGAGATCTGCGTCGATCGCGGTGGGAGCGGCCCGCCGCCCACCGCCCGCGCCTCGGCGGCCACCGGTCAGCGCGGCGGGCGCCGCTTCGGCGCGACCCGCGCCGCGAGCTCGGGACGGGAGGCCCGCTCCTGGGTCATGGTGTCGCGGTCCCGGACCGTGACCGTCCCATCCTCGAGGCTCTGGAAGTCGACGGTCAGGCAGAAGGGCGTCCCGATCTCGTCCTGCCGCCGGTAGAGCTTCCCGATCGCGCCGGTGTCGTCGTAGACCGTGTGGATCCCTTCGGCCTGCAGGTCCTTCTTGATGGCCCGGGCCAGCTCGACCAGGCGCGGCTCGTTCTTCTTGAGGGGAAAGACCGCCACCGAGATGGGGGCGAGCCGGGGATCGAGGCGCAGGACCGTGCGCGTGAACTCCTCGCCGAGCTTGTCCGAGACCCCCCGCACCTTCTTGAAGACCTCGATCCGGTTGGCCTCGGGATCGTCGGACAGCCCGAGCAGCTCCGGCAGCGTGCCGGGCAGCCCGTCTGCGATCCGCGTCGCCGCGCCGAGGAGCCGGGCCCGCACGTCGGCGTCGAGCTTGTCCCGCTTCTCCACCGAGCGCGCGAAGCTGCCCACCAGGTCCTTGAGCTTCTCGGTCTCCGCCGCCGGCGGCTCCTTGACGAGCGCGTCCTCGTAGGCGTCGCACAGGAAGGCCAGGGTCGCTCGATCCGCGCCGGCCGAGGGCTCGATGACGTAGGGCACGATGTGCTTCTTCTGCTCGGGATCGAAGTAGCGCAGCTCCTCGAGCGAGTCGGGGTTGTTCGGGCCCCGGCTGTGGGCCAGCAGATCGAAGTCCGTGCGGTTGGCGATGCCCTCGAGCTCGCTCCACCCCATGGGGAAGCGGTACTCGAGATCCACGCAGCGCTTGGCGTAGTGCGCGAGCTCGTGCTTCTCCTGCTCGCGCTGGCGGAGGTTCTCCGGGCGCAGCCCGAGATCGCGGTACCACTCGGTGCGGGCGTCGATCCAGGCCTGGTGGGCCGCCTCGTCCTCGCCGGGCTTGACGAAGTACTCGATCTCCATCTGCTCGAACTCGCGGGTGCGGAAGGTGAAGTTCCCGGGGGTGATCTCGTTGCGAAAGGCCTTGCCGATCTGCGCGATGCCGAAGGGCAGCTTGCGCCTCATCGTATCGAGGACGTTGCCGAAGTTGACGAAGATGCCCTGGGCGGTCTCGGGCCGCAGGTAGGCGAGCGCGGAGTCGTCCCCGGTGTCCACCGCCCCGACCGTGGTCTTGAACATCAGGTTGAACGGCCGCGCCTCGGTCAGATCGGTCGAGCCACACTTGGGGCACGCGAGCTCGTGGGCGGCGATGGCGGCGTTGATCTCCGGCAGCCCCTTCGGGTCGTGGCCCTTCTGCGCCACGAACAGGTGATCGGCGCGCGGGCGGGCCTTGCACACCCGACAGTCCGTCATGGGGTCGGAGAAGGTGGCCTCGTGGCCGGAGTACTTCCACACCAGGCGGTTCATCAGGATGGCCGCGTCGAGGCCCTCCATGTCGTCGCGCTCGTGGACCACGCTCCGCCACCACGCCCGCTTGACGTTGTTCTTCAGCTCGACGCCGAGCGGTCCGTAGTCCCAGGTGCTGCCGAGGCCCCCGTAGACCGCCGAGGACGGGAAGATGATCCCGCGGCGCTTGGACAGGCTGACGATGGACTCGAGGCTGGAAGCTGGCATGGCCGGGGAACAATTACTGCGAAAGCGGGCGCGGGTAAATGATTTGCACGGATTTGCCCCTGTCAATCGAAAGAGGGGCCAAGGGAGAGGCCCTCACGCGAGCATAGCGCGGCTTTGCCGCGCGGAGCGAGGGGGGCGCAGGGAGGGGGCGCGGGGACGTGCGAGCGGCAGCGAGCAACGTCCCCGATCGCCACGAGCGGAAGCGAGCCTCGTCCACGATTCAATCGCCCGGCACCTCGAGCTTGGCCAGGAACTCGAGGGAGCGCAACGGCGCCGACAGGTGGGTCGCCACCAGCTCCGCCAACGCGTCTCGGCACCCGCGGGCCACATCGGGCTCGATGGGGGGCGCTCCCCCCGCCTCCGCCGCCTTCTCCAGCGCGGCGGCCAGCGGAAGCTCGGCGTAGCGGCACAGCGCGAGCCGCACCACCGGCCGCATGGGACGCCCGACCGACCCACACGCGCGGCAGACCACCCCGCCCCGCTCCGGGTTCCAGCGGACATCGATGGTCTCGGCCCGCGAGAGGTCTTCCCGTCCGCACACCACGCACGCGTCGAGCACCGGCCCGAAGCCCAGGCGATCGAGCAGCAGGAGCTCGAACACCCGCAGACGCGCGCCGCTCGGACCTTCCTCGGCGACGAGCCCGATGAGCTCCCGCAGGGCATCGAAGACGTCCGGTTCGGGCTGCCTCGGTGCGCACAGCTTGGTCACGAGCTCGGCCGCATAGGCGAGCTCCGCCACCTTCAGCACCTCTCCGCCGAGCCCCGGATGGGTCTCGGTCACGTCGAACCGCTCGAGGGTGCAAAGCTCGCTCCCTGCGCGCTCGCGCAGGGCGACCACGCCGACCGCCCCGAGCCCGAGGCCACCGCCGAAGCGCCGCTGGCTCTTGCGGGCCCCGCGCGCGATGGCGCTCACGCTCCCGGTGCTTCGTCCGAACAAGGTGACCACGCGATCCGCCTCGCCGTAGTCGATGGTCCGCAGCACGATGGCCGCGGTTTCAAGCACAGGCACCCGCGAAGCCTACTCGGTGCAGGGAGGTCGGGCCCTCGGCTACGACCACCCGAGCTCGGCCGCGGGAGCGTGGTCGAGCCTGAGCTCGCTCAGCCCCTCGCCCGACTGGGGAGGGCGGCGCAGCAGCAAGGACAAGGTGATGGTGGCGATGAGCAGGAGAATGATCACGAACACCGCTAGCCCCAGCCCCCGGCGCGGGGCCCCCGATTCGTCATCCCCGGCGCTCGCGCCGGCGGCCACCAGCGCCTCCGGATCCAGGGTCGGGATGGACTCCTTCTCCTCGCGGGCGGCGTTGCGTCTGTCGAGGGCGCGCTCGTACAGAGCCAACGACGCGATCTCGTCCGCCCCGACGGCGCGCGCGAACGAGCGGATGAAGCCCCGGACGTAGACCGGGGCCGGCAGCATCGCGAGCTCCCCCTTCTCGAGCGCCTCGAGCGTGGCGCGCGCCACCTTGGTCCGGTGGGCGACGTCGGACAACAGCATCGCGCGACCCTCTCGGGCCCGACGCAGGACGCTTCCGAAGTGCTCGTTTTCCATGTTTGCCGCGGAGGATGGCGCGGAGGATGGAACGTTCGCCGCCACCGTTCCAGGTCGCCCCGTCTTTACCGCTGGACCGGCGATCCGGTCAACTCGGCGCGAAAAAGTTTCGCAAGCAATATTACCAGAACCATGGACATTACGCGCCGGAGCCGCGAGCCGGCGTCGCCACGCCCCGTTCACTTCAACATCTCCGCGTACTGTCGGCACTCCGCCGCCAGGCACGCCCGGGGTGCCATCTGCGCGCACCTTCCAAAGAACCCGCGGGCCTTTGCCAGCTCCCGCCTTCGCTGGTGAACGAGGCCCCCGAGCAGGAACGCCTCCTGGATGGGACAGGCGGTGTCGGCCGCGAGCCCGTCGAGCTGCTCGACCGCCTCGTCGAGCTGCCCGCGATCGGTGTACACCTTGGCCAGGCGGTACTTGCCCACGCAGAAACCGGGCGCTCCGGAGACCGCCTGGTGGAGCGCCTTCCAGGCCGCGTTCAGGTTCTTGCGGTGGTATTCCGCCCAGCCGAGGTTGGCGCGGGCCAGCTCCGGCGAGGCGTAGGCCACGTCCCGCAGGGCCATCTCCGCGGCGCTGGCCGCCTCGTCGTAGGCCTCGAGGTTCAAGGCCGCCACCGACAGGTTGTTCCACGCCTCGGCGAAATCAGGCCGCAAGGTGGTCGCCCTGCGAAACCACTGCTCCGCCTCCTTGAACTTGGACGCGGCGTCCCGACGGATGGCCTGCGCGTCCTGCCCGTGCAGGCACCCGGCGGTCTCTGCCTGACGAACCGAATCGGCGCCCTGCTCGAGCGCCATGAGACCACCGAGGTTGTGCGCGTCCGCGTTCTCGGTGTCGAGCTGCAACGCCCGCTGCAGCTCGACCTGGGCTGCCTCCACGCGCCGTCCTCGGAAGTAATCCGCTGCCAGCTGGTAGCGAATCATCGACTGCTCGGCCTCCCGCTTGGGCGCCGTCGCGCACCCGCACAGCTGGAAGCCCACGGCGACGGCGGCGGCGGCGGCGATGGACACGAGTCTCGTCACGCCCCGGGATCTGTCTTTTTTCCCTGAATTACCATGGACTTATACTGCTGTGCCAAGACGGTAACAGGCCGAAACCTCGGGTGTCAATGGAAATGGACCGC
>CAZIOH010000133.1:6852-13474 GCA_964540815.1 uncultured Myxococcales bacterium
GCGCCGGCCACACGGCTCACACCCCGCGGGCCTCCGGCGACCAGATGTACTTGTGGAGCTGGAGGTTGAGCCTGACGGGGAGGCGGTCCCGGAGGATCCATTCCACGAGGGCACGCGGGTCGAGGACACCATGGGCGGGCGAGATCAGCACCTCGGTGCGCTCGGCGAGGCGCGCTTCCCGGATCCGCGCCGCGGCCCAGAGGTAGTCGCCCTCGCTCGAGACCACGAACTTGGCGGCGTCGCGGGCCCTCAGCCCGGCGAGGACCTCGGGCCGCATGCGGGCGCTCTCTCCGGAGCCCGGCGTCTTGATGTCGACGATGCGAATCACCTCCTCCGGCAGAGCGTCGAGGGGGTGGGCCCCGGAGGTCTCGATCATCACGGTCTTGCCGGTGTCGAGGATGCGGCGCGCCAGGAGGCCGATCTCGCGCTGCAACATGGGCTCCCCTCCGGTGAGCAAGACGAGCGGCGCCCCCAGCCGATCCACTTCTTCGACGATTCGTGACAAGGTCAGCTCCTCGCCGCCGTAGAATGCGAAGGCGCTGTCGCAGTAGGTGCAGCGCAGGTCGCAGCCCGTGGTTCGCACCAGCGTGCACGGCAAACCCGCATACTGCGTCTCTCCCTGGATGCTTCGATAGATTTCGCTGATCCGCATGGCCGTTCCGGTCCGCTGCCGAAACGGGGCGCAGTATAGACGGAAGGAGACCTCGCATTGTCGTCCGCCATGCTGAAATCTCCCGATGGGACCCTGCTGCATGTGGTCTGGTACGCGCCGGCGCGGCTCCCGGTGCGAGGCGCGGTGGTGCTGCTCCATGGTTACTCCGCCCACGTGGGCCTGATGGAGGAGACGGCGCGGTTCCTGGCCGACCACGGCCTGCTGGTCTACGGCTTCGACTGCCGGGGCCACGGCCTGTCCACCGGGCGGCGGGGTTATGTCAGGAGATTCGAGGAGTTTCGGATGGATCTCGGGCTGGTCCTGGCCGAGGTGCGGGCGCGTCATCCGAACCTCCCGCTGGCCCTGCTCGGCCACAGCCACGGCGCGACCATCGCGCTCGACTCGGTCCTCGGCGGGGAGACCCCGGTGGCGGCGCTGATCCTCGTGTGCCCGTTCCTCGGCCTCGCCATGCGGGTCCCCTGGTACAAGCGCTGGCCGGCGGGCGTCCTCGGCGTCCTGTGGCCGACCCTGGCGCTCGGCAACGAGCTCGACCCCCAGAACCTGGCCCGGGACGCGCCGGCGCGCGAGCGCCTGGCGCGCGATCCCCTCCGACACCACGTGGCCACCGCCAGGTGGTTCCGTGAGGTCAAGCGCGCACAGGCGGCCATCCTTGCCCGCGCCGGCGAGCTGCGCGTCCCGACCTGGATGGCGCTGGCCGGGGGCGATCGGCTGGTGGACAACGCGGCGGCGCTGGCCTTCGCGAAGGCGGCGGGACCGGTGGTGACCGTGAAGGTCTACGAACGCGCCTTTCACGAGATCCTGCTCGACGGCGAGCGGGAGCAAGTGCGATCGGATATCGCAACTTGGGTGGTCGCTCCGCTTTTGTCTCCGTATAATTCAGAACATTCATGAGTCATCTCGTCGCGTACTTCGGAAACGAGCCCGAGAATTTGGCTTGCGCGCTGTTCTTCGCGCGGAATGCGCTCTACACGCACGATCACGTCGAAGGATGGGCTCTCGGCTTCGTGCAGGGCGGAGACGTCCTGCTGCAAAAGCGCCCGCGCGCCAACACCGCGGAGGTGGACTTCTACACCCTGTCGCGGAACCTCAACGCCGATGCGCTCATCGGGCGGGTGGGCCTCGGCAAGGAGGGCAATCGTTCGGCGGAGAACGCCGATCCATTTCGCTATCGCGCGTGGCTGTTCGGGGCGGTCGGCCACATCCCGAAGTTCGAGCTGGTGCGCGAGCGGATGCTCGAATCCACACCAGACTTTCTCCGGCGAAACATCCGCGGGCAATCGGCGGGCGAGCACCTGTTCCATCTCTTCCTCGCCAACCTGCACACCGCCGGGCTGCTCGATGTCCCGACGCCGAATCCGGGGCGGGTCAACCAGGCGTTGCTGCAGGCCCTCGGGACCCTCGGCGAGCTCCTCGAGCATGCGCAGGCCGGCGCCGCGGCTGGCGCGGGGGCCGGGGCCGTCGCGCACGGACACAGCACGGCGCTCACCGCCGTGGTGACCAACGGCCGGTGCCTGGTGGCGGCGAACCACGGACACGCGGCTCAGTTCCTGCGGGTGGACGGCATCGCCGACTGTCCGGTCTGCCACGATCGCGTGCACGGGGATGGCCACGCCCACGCCAAGGGACGGCGCATCGCGCACGAGGCCCTGCGGGCCATCATCCTCGAGGCCGACGCCCGGACCCAGGGACGGGCTGGCTGGAAGCCGGTTCCGGATGGGACGTCCCTGGTGGCGGGCCCCGATCGGGTCCCGCACCTGGTGTCCGCCGCGGCCTCTGCCTCCACCTGACCGGTGGAGCTGGCCCGCCCTGACCGGGTCGGGCGGCGCGAGGCTCAAGACTTCCGCGGGTTGGGTCGATGGGAGAGCTGACCCGACATGACCGCTTCACCCGAGACCGCTTCGAATCGGCGCCGGCGCCTGGTCATCAACGTGACCGGGGCGGGCACGCTGTTGCTCGTGGCCGCGGCCATGTGGAACTGGCAGCCCGGGGGCGATCCGGACATGCGCAGCGCCCGTGCGCCCGCTCCTGCCCCCGCCCGGCAAGACCCGACCGGACGCTTCCTCCCCCAGCTACCGGCCGAGGGACATGTCCCCGCGTCAGCGACCACGACCACGACCGACGGCCCGGGGGCCGGGCCGCCGGACGGTGGCGGCAGCCTCTCCGGGGCGCGGATCGCGGACGCCATGACCGCCTGGCGGATCGCGATCCTGAACAAGAGCCCCGAGCAAGTGGAGAGCCTCGATCGGGCCTTCGCGGAGCATCGCGCGTCCTTCATCCCGGCGCTCATGGAGAGCGCCGGCGGGGATGCCGAGCCGCGCGTGCGCGCGTTCTCGACCCGGGTGCTCGGAAAGCTCCGGGCCACCGAGGCTCGGGCGCTCATGCACCGGCTGCTCGGGGACGGCAGCGAGTACGTTCGCTTCAACGCGGCCTGGGTCCTCGGCGAGCTCGCCGATCGCGAGGCCATGGTCGAGCTCGAGCGCCTCGAGCGGCGCGACCGCTCGGAGATGGTGCGCCGGTCGGCGCATGAGTCGCTCCGGCGCCTGAACGGAGGCTGACGCCGTGAGCGGGCGCGCATCCATAGCGGCCGCGGCCGACGGCCATCCTGCTCCCGCCGAGGCGTCGGGTGCACCGCCAGATGCCGCCGCGGTGGGCGCGCAGCCTGCGGGCGCAGGGCCGCAAGGCCGGAAGCGGGCCTGGATCACACCGGCCATCCGCACCGGGCACCTGTTCGAATCCAACAGCCTCGCGTGTGGAAAGAACACGCCGATGATCGATCAGTGCAACGCCAACCCGGCGATGTCGTGATGCATGAGCCCGGATCAGCGCAGACGGAGCTGCTGCTCTCGATGGGTGGGGTGGTCGGACACTTCGGCCTCGACGGCGCCCCCGGCCCGTTCGTCGCGCAGCTGATGGAGCGCTACGGGCCCTACGCGATCCCCGTGGCGCCCTGGGTGCAGCGCACCTTCTCGGTCCGGGTTTCCTTCGCCGCGGCCTCGCCCATGACCGACCCGCGGGTCCGGGCCGGCGAGGTGGCGGCCCGACCGCTGCGCGTGGAGGAGACCGACGCGCGGGTGAAGATCAACCGCTGGGACTTCTCGGTGGCGCTCGACTCGGTCGCGCGCCCGCGCGCGGTCGAGGGGGCGAGCGAGGGTGCAGGCGACGGGAGCCGCTTCGTCGGGGGCGGCACCTGCCAGATGAATCCGTTCGCCTTCGATTCGTTGCTGCGGGTGCTGTGGGCCACCTTCCTGCCCCGGGCCGGCGGCGCGCTCTTTCATGCCTGCGCCTTTCGCATCGACGAGCGCGGGGTGATCTTCCCGGGCGAGAGCGGGGCGGGCAAGAGCACGCTCGCGCGCAAGCTCCCCGAGCCGGAGCGCATCCTCACCGACGAGCTGGTGGCCGTCTCCCGCGGCCCGATCGGGCAGTGGCGGATCTCCGGGACGCCGTTCTGGGGCGAGTTCCAGCGGGGCGGCGGCTCGCTGCGCAGCTGGCCGCTCGCGGGGGTGGCGTTCCTCGAGCAGTCGAGCGCGCTCGACGCACGGGCGATCGCCCCCGCCGAGGCGGCCTTCCGGCTGCTGGCGTGCCTGCTGTGCTTTCGAGCCGACGCGGACACGGCCGCCCGCAACCTGGCGATCGCCGTCGACGTGTGCAAGGAGGTGCCGTGCCTGGTGCTGCGGAGCCGTCGGGAGAGCCCCATCGAGGCCATCGAGGGAGCGCTGGAGGCGCACCTCGACCTCGCGCCGTCGGGCCCGGGACGCGGGATCGCCCCGGGGCAGCCGCAGCCCGCCGACCGGGGCAGCGGATCCCGCAGGCGACCGCGGCTGTCCACCCGGCCGTCGGCGCGCGAGATGATCTCGGAGTTTCGGTGGTTCCTGAAGGCGCGCGGCCGGTATGCCTTCACGCCCCGGGGCAGCAGCATGAAGCCGTGGCTGCGCGACGGGGATTCCCTGTTCGTCGAGTCGACCGACGCCTCGCGGATCGTGCCGGGTGACATCGTGCTGTACTGGACCCCGGGCCGGCGCCCCGAAGACGACCGCCTGACCTGCCATCGGATGGTGGCGCGGCGCCAGATCCAGCGCGGGCCCTCGCGTGGGCCGCGCATCTACGTCAAGGGCGACGCGCTGTCCGCCATCGAGCGCTTCGACGACGGGCGAGAGTCCGAGGTCCTCGGCCGCGTGTCGGCCGTCTCGCGCGACGGCCGCGCCATTCCCGTGCCCGGGCGGGTGGGCAACCTGGCCCGCCTGGCTGGCTCCCTGGTCGCAACTCCTTTCTTGAAGATGGTGGGAAGATGAAGACACGCGAGCCCGCGACCAATGCCTGGCGACGCGCGTCGTCCCTGCCCTTCCAGAAGCTCGACGAGGAGATCCTGGTCGTGGATCCGCGAACCCGGTCGGTGCACCTCCTCAACCCCAGCGCGACCCGGATCTGGGAGCTCCTGCAGACCCCCGCTTCGGAGGCCCGGCTCCTCGTCTCCCTGTGCGCGGAGTTCGATGCCCCGGTGGAGGCAATCCGGGCCGATCTCGTGCGCAGCCTCGGAGAGCTGGAGGAAAAGGGGCTGATCGGGCGCGACGAGGTCCCCCGAGGCGTCGAGGCACCGGCCGACGCGGCGCCGGAGCGGCGGGGGCCTGCGTGATTCCCCGGGAGGCCCGCTGCGGCGACGACGAGCTCGTCGGGATCGACTCTGGCGCCAAGCTCGTGCAATCCGTCCAGACCTGGGCGCACGACCGGCTGGTCCCGCTGAACGCCAGCCTGGAGGTCACGCTGGCCTGCAACATCCGCTGCATCCACTGCTACAACTTCGACCGGGACGCGCCCCGCCCCGGGGCCCGGGCCGCCCACACCCCGAGCGGAAGCGAGCTCCGGGTCCCGCCGGCGCCCGGCGGCGGCTGCGGGACGGTCGGGGTGGCGGGCGCCGCGGACGGTGCGCCCGCGGCGAAGCCCGAGCTCACCACCGAGGAGCTCCTCGACGTGATCGATCAGCTCAGGCAGGCCGGCTGTCTGTTCCTCTCCTTGACGGGGGGCGAGGTGCTGTCGCACCCGGGGCTCTTCCGCCTGCTCGATCGGGCACGCGAGGCGCACATGGCGGTGCAGCTCCTCACCAACGGGACCCTGCTGCGCCCGGGGATGGCCGGACGGCTCGCCACCTACGAGAACCTGCTCGGGGTCAGCGTGAGCCTCTACGGGGCCACGCCGGAGATCCACGACGCCGTCACCCAGGTGCACGGATCTTTCCGGCGAACCTGGGCGGGCATCGAGCGGCTGCGCGCGGTCGGGGTGGTCGTCCGCCTGAAGTTCGTCGTCATGCAACCGAACGCCCACGAGACGGACGCGATGATCGCCGCCGCCGGCGCGCGCGGCCTGGCGTACACGCTCGACTTCACCGTGACGGCCCGCCACGACGGCACCGCGGGCAGCCTGACCGCGCGCATCACCGCCGCCCAGCGCGAGCAGCTGTGTCGGGGACCGCTGCGGCCGCTCCTGCCGCGGGGGCCCCGCCCCGCCCCGCCCGCCCAGGACTTCGCCTGCAACTGCGCGCGGGGCAACTGCGCCATCTCGGCGACGGGGGACGTGTACCCGTGCGTGTCGGTGCCCTGGGCGGCGGGCAACCTGCGCGACCAGAGCTTCGCCGAGATCTGGCGGACCTCACCGGTGTTCGCGCGCATCCGCGGGCTGCGGCTCGAGGACTTCGGCAAGTGCGCACCCTGCCCACACCGGGCGTACTGTAGCCACGATCGAGGCGCCGCGTTCACAGCCACGGGGGACTACACCGGCGCGGACCCATTCGTCTGCGCCGGCGCGGAGCTCACCCACCGCCTGGCCGTCGAGTCGCCCCGGGGTACCTCCGAACCAGCTGACGGACCAGGCACCTAGTGCACCGCCGTCGAAATAGCGTCAACACCGAGGCCGGCAAGCCGAGCCGGCCGCGAGGCGCGACGACGAGGAATACCCGTA
>CAZIOH010000134.1:0-13442 GCA_964540815.1 uncultured Myxococcales bacterium
TCGCGGGAAGGGGAGGACCGGACGCGCCTTCGGCGCTCGCGGGAAGGGGAGGACCGGACGCGCCTTCGGCGCTCGCGGGAAGGGGAGGACCGGACGCGCCTTCGGCGCTCGCGGGAAGGGGAGGACCCCTCCCCGCGGGCCCCTCCCGACGGACCGGAGCGCGGGAAGGGGAGGACCCCTCCCCGCGGGCCCCTCCCGACGGACGACGAGAGGCGGAGCCGGATCTGCTTCGCGGGTGTCTTCTCCGGTTGGCAAAGCCAACCTCCGATCCACCGCATGGACGGCGTGAGCTCGGAGCGCAGACTTCGTCGGACACGAAGGTGGAGTCCGCACCGGTTCCTTCGCGCCCCGCGCGGCGGGCGGCGGGCGGGGGGGGGCAGGGGGAAGGAGGGAAACTTGACGGTTGGTGGGTGAGACTTATAACTACATGTAGGGACCATGCTGACAAACCACCGCCCGATCGCGTGTTCGCCATCAAACTCGCAGAAAGAAGACGAAACATGAGCCTGCGATACACTGGCGAAGCAACGATGGAGGCACCCGCCCTGCGAGAGGTCGCGCGTGAACGCGAGCGTACAACCGAGCGCGAACGCGAAAGCGAGCGAATATGGAAGGACAAGATCGAGGTTCGACTCGACAACCGCCAGGTGTTCTTCCTCTTCTTTGGCAGCGCGATGGTGGCCTGCATGCTCTTCGTTCTCGGGGTCATCGTCGGCAAGCGCCTCGAGTCGCGCGGACGGGCCGAGACCACCACCACGGTCGACGACCCCCTGGCGGTGCTGGATAGGCTCGGGCCACCCGGGACCCCCGGGAGGGGGCCATCGAGCGGAGCTGGGGCGCCGGCCCCGGTGGCCCACGCAGCCCTCACGTTCCCGAAGACCTTGATCGGTGGGGCGACCCCATCCGGCCGCAACAAGGTGGCGTCGGCCACGCGGGACGAGCGCGCGGCGTCCGCGCGTGCGGCCCGGCCCACCCTGACCGCGACCGGTCCGGGGGTGGGTCCAGCGCGCATGGTGGTGGCGGTCACCGAGACCCCAGAGCCAGAGTCGTTCCGGACGGGCGCGGCCGGCCCGCCCGCCACGAAGCCCCCGGTCGCCGGGAAGCCCCCGGCGACTGTGAAGCCCCCGGTGACCGCGAAGCCCGCGATCGCGGCGAGACCTGCGGTGGCACTGAGCTCGCCGTCGCGGCGCACGCAGTCCACCGCCGTCGCCGCCGATGGCACGGTCGAGGTCGCAGGCACCGCCCCGCTTCCACTCGACAAGGAGAGCAAGCCTCGCGGCCACTTCCTGTTGCAGCTCAGCTCGTTCCAGGACCGGACCGAGGCCGAGGCCTTCGCGCGCCGGTTTCCCGGACAGAATGCGTACATCGTGACCTCGGAGCTCCCCGGGAAGGGAACCTGGTATCGCGTCCGGGTGGGGGACTTCGGGACCATGCAGGAAGCCAGCGTGGCCAAGACCGCCTTCGAGCGCGCGCACAACGTCATCGCCTACGTCGCCGGCACCGGCCCCGCGCACTAGCTATCCCCGCGCGAGGCCGGGTCCAAGGTCCGGTCCGGACCCTAATCCCCGTCATCGTGATCGTCCTCGTCCCCCCGGTCGCGTCCCGTCTTGGACGAGGACGGTCACGGCGATTCGATCTCAGGCCCCCGTTGAATCACCCTGCGGACTTCGCTAGAACCTCCGCTCCCGATGCTTGCCCGATACACCCGCAAACCGCTCGCGGAGCTGTGGTCCGACCAGCACCGCTACGACATCTGGCTGCGCATCGAGCTGGCGGCCTGCCAGGCCATGGAGTCCACCGGGAGCGTGCCACGCGGCACGGCCGCCGCGGTCCGCGCCCGCGCCGAGGGCAAGCTCGATCCGGCCCGGATCCTCGAGCACGAGGAGCGCACCCGCCACGACGTGATCGCGTTCTTGACCCACGTCGAGGAGCTGGCCGGCGAGCCCGCCCGCTGGCTCCACCTCGGCATGACCTCCTCGGACGTGCTCGACGCCGCCCTCGCCATCCAGCTCGACGAGGCAGCCCGGGAGATCCTGGAGGGCATCCGGCTCCTGCGCGCGGCCTGCGCCCGCCGGGCCCGCGAGCACCGGGCCACCCCGATGATCGGTCGGTCCCACGGCATCCACGCCGAGCCCATCACTGCGGGCCTGGTCTTCGCGGGGTTCTACGCCGAGCTCGGGCGCGCGGCCCGGGCCCTGTCGCGCGCGCGCACCGAGATCCGGGTGGGCAAGATCGCCGGGGCGGTGGGCACCTACGCCAACCTCGATCCGGCCCTTGAGATCGCGGCGCTCGAGACCCTCGGCCTCGTGCGCGAGACCGTCCCCACCCAGATCGTCTCGCGCGACCGCCACGCCGCCTACTTCCAGGCGGTGGCGCGCCTCGGCACCGCGATCGAGCGCATCGCGGTCACCGTGCGGCACTGGCAGCGCAGCGAGGTCGGCGAGGCCATGGAGGCCTTCGGCAAGGGGCAGAAGGGCTCCTCGGCCATGCCGCACAAGAAGAACCCGATCCTGTCCGAGAACCTGTGCGGGCTGGCCCGCCTGCTGCGCGGCTATCAGCAGGCCGCGCTCGAGGACGTGGCCCTGTGGCACGAGCGCGACATCTCGCACTCCTCCGTGGAGCGGGTGATCGGACCCGACGCCACGGGCCTGGCGGACTTCATGGTGCGAAGGGCGGTCGGGCTCATCGACGGGCTGGTGGTGAACCCCGAGCGCATGCGGCGCAACCTCGAGCTCACGGGGGGCCTGTTCTTCAGCGAGGCGGTGCTGCTCGAGCTCGTGCGCAAGGGGATGGGCCGCCAGGCCGCCTACGAGCTGGTGCAGCGCAACGCCCTGCGCTCGGTGGCCGGCGAGGGCAGCTTTCGTGGGCTGCTCGCCGGCGACCCCGAGATCGCCGCCCGCTTGACCCCGGGCGAGATCGATCGCGCATTCAATCTGGACCACCACCTGCGGCACGCCGATGCGGTGATCGACCGCGCGCTCGGCGAGGCCGATCTCTCCGACGAGGAATCATGATCAGCGACGACATCCTGCGAGCCCAGTTGACCAAGACCCTGGAACGAACCGACCTGCCGAGCCTGGGGGCCAAGTACGAAGGCAAGGTGCGGGACTGCTACGTGCGCGACGGGCGGCGCACCATCGTGGTCACCGATCGGCTCTCGGCCTTCGACGTGGTGCTCGGGACCATCCCCTTCAAGGGACAGGTCCTGAACCAGATGGCGGCCTACTGGTTTCGGGCCACCGAGCACCTGGTGCCGAACCATGTGCTGGCCGTGCCCGATCCCCAGGTGATGGTCGGCGAGGAATGCAAGATCTTGCCGGTCGAGTTCGTGATGCGCTCCTACCTGACCGGCGTGACCTCGACGTCGATCTGGTCGCATTACCAGCGTGGTATCCGCGAGTTCTGCGGGCACGCCTTGCCGGATGGGATGCGCAAGAACCAGCGCCTCGAGCGGGCGCTGCTCACCCCGTCGACCAAGGCCGAGCACGGCGCGCACGACGAGTCGGTGTCGCGGGAGCAGGTCCTGCAAATGGGCTTGCTCACCGCGGCCGAGTTCGACGAGGCCGCCGAGATGTGCGCGCGCCTGTTCGACCACGGTCAAAAGGTGGCCCTCGGGCGCGGCCTCATCCTGGTCGACACCAAGTACGAGATCGGGCGCCGACACGACGGGACCCTGTGCTTCATCGACGAGATCCACACCCCCGATTCGTCCCGCTACTGGTACGCCGACGACTACCAGACCCGGTTCGAGCAGGGACAGGAGCCCCGTGGGCTCGACAAGGAGTACGTGCGGCGCACGCTCGTCGAGCAGGGCTACAAGGGAGAGGGGCCGCCCCCGACCCTGGCGGACGCCGTGCGGGTGGAGGCGGCTCGCCGCTACATCCAGGTCTGCGAGCTCGTGACCGGACAGGCCTTCGCGCCCGACACCGAGGAGCCTGCCACCCGGATTCGCCGCAACCTCCACATCTGATCGGCTTCAGCCGAGGTGATGGTCGGCGCCGGGATCGCGGTTGGCCGCGGCGGCGGTCTCGTGACTGCCGGACACCGAGGTCATGTCGGTGATGTCGGAGTCCGTGCGGGGCCGCTCGGTCGGGATCGCGCTGTCGGAGGAGGAGGCCAGCGCGTCCGCCGCCGCGGGCGGGATCGCTCCGCGCGCGTCGCGGGCCGCCAGCTCCGGGCTGGCCTCGGTGGTGCGATACCGTCCGGTGGCGCGCCGCCTCGTGCCCTGGGAGCCGAGGAAGCGCGGCAGATCGCCGAGCGCCTGTGCCAGGGTGGCCTGGGCGGGGCTCTCGGGCTTGAGCAGCTCGGATAGATCGTCGTCCGAGCGGGCGCTGCTCATCCAGGTGCGATCGATGAGCGACCGCAGCGTGGTGGGATCGACACCGAGCTCGGCGGCCAGGTCGACGCCGGTATCGACCACCGGGAGGGCGAGGGTGACCGTCGGGCCGGGGCGGTTGTCGCCGGGCGCTCCGCTCGGGCGCGTCGCCACCCCCGCAACGTCGCGGGCGGATCCCGCCGGACCGCCCACGGCGGCGAGGGCTTCCTTGTGCTTGAGGATGCGCGCCAGGATCGGCTTGGTGGGGGTGTCGAGGGCGACGAATTGCACGCCGATGCCGTGCGGGCGGCCTGGCTCGGCGGGATTGAACTCTCGCACCCAGATCACCTTGCCCTGGCCCGACATCACCACCTGCCCGCCGGCCAGCTGGATCTCGAAGGGAACCACGGCGCCGACCGGGTGCGGATGCCGGGTCGCCAGAAACACGCCCCCGCGCGTCACGTTGGGCGCGAATTTCTCCACGAAGACGTCGAGGTCGGCGTAGCGCAGCCGGATTCGGACGGGGTGGTGGGACGTCACGGTCGAAGAACGGAGTATGTGGGCCGAGGCGCCGCACCGTCAACCGAGGTCTCGGCGCAGGGTCGCGGTTTCAGGAGGCCATCCGCGGAAAGACGCGCTCGGTGTTGCGGGTGGTCAGCGCGTCCGCCTCGGCCCGGGGGATGGAGCGGAGCGCGGCCAGCGTTTCGAGCGTGTGAACGACGAAGGCCGGCTCGTTGCGCTGGCCCCGGTGCGGGATGGGCGCGAGGTAGGGCGCGTCCGTCTCGATGAGGATGCGGTCCGCCGGGGCGAAGGCCGCGGCCTCGCGGATGGGGGCCGCGTTCTTGAAGGTCAGGATCCCCGAGAACGACAGGTAGAGGCCGAGATCGAGGTAGCGGCGGGCGTCCTCGACGACGCCCGTGAAGCAGTGGATGAGCCCGCCGACGGTGGCCGCTCCTTCCTCGGCGAGGATGGAGGCGGCGTCGGCGTGGGCGTCCCGGACGTGGGCGATCACCGGGAGTCGGGTGACGCGCGCCAGCCCGATGAACCGGCGGAAGGCGGCGCGTTGAACCTCGCGGGGGGAGTGCTCGTAGTGGTAGTCGAGTCCGGTCTCGCCGATCCCGATCACCCGCGGCGCCCGCGCCAGGGTCTCGAGCTCGGCCCAGTCACCCTCCTTCATCCTGGCGACGTCGTGTGGGTGGATCCCCACGGTCGCGTAGACGTCGGCCTCGCGCTCGGCCAGGGCCACGGACGCGCGCGCCGAGCACAGATCGCGGCCCGAGCCGACACAGATCATCCGCTCGACCCCGGCCGTGCGCGCCCGGGCGATCACCTCCGGGAGATCCGGCTCGAACTCCAGCGAATCGATGTGACAGTGCGAGTCAATCATGTGCCTGGCGGCCAGTGTAACTCGATGCCCGGTCGCGGCGAGGGAAAGGCGCGGCCGCGGGGGGGCGCCCCGGACACGCGCCTTGGCCCTGGCAGGCCGGGTCCCGGAGCGGCGTCCATGGCGTCACATCGGGAACGACCCTCAATGTTCACTTGGGTCCTTCCGATGTCACGGGAGTCCATCCGCGTATCTCCGATCGCAGAGGTCATCGTGTTGCCGAAGCTCGACGAAGAAGAATGTGAAAAAACCCGCGCGCTCGGGCCGCAACAGGCGAGCGCGCTCGCGCAACAAGCGGACCCGGACGAGCTGCGTCCCGGCACGCAGGCGGGCGCTTATCTGCTCGAGCGTGCCCTCGCGTCCGGCGGCGGCGGCACCGTGTACGAGGCCAAGCACAAGCTCCTCGGGCGGCGCGCGGCGGTCAAGATCTTGCGGCGGGAGCTCGCCGCCTCGCCCCAGATGGTCAAGCGCTTCCTGCGCGAGGCCCAGGCCGCCAATCTCATCAAGCACCCGAACATCGTCGACATCTACGAGTTCGGTGAGCTGCCCGACGGTCGGCCCTTCTACGTCATGGAGCTCTTGCATGGGTCCGACCTGCGCTCGCTGCTCACCACCCGGGGACGATTCGCCGTCGGTGAGGCCCTCGAGATCCTCGAGCCGGTCTGCTCGGCGCTGGAGGCGGCGCACGCCCACGGGATCATCCATCGCGACCTCAAGGCCAGCAACATCCACGTGGAGGAGCGGGAGGGTGGGCGGTTCGTCAAGCTCCTGGACTTCGGGATCGCCAAGCTCGTGCACCCGGACGCCGACGAGACCGGGCTCACGGTGGCGGGCGCGCGGCTCGGCACCGCCTACACCATGGCCCCCGAGCAGATCCGGGGCGCGGCGGTGGATCAGCGCACGGACATCTATGCCCTTGGCGTGGTGCTGTTTCACCTGTTGACCGGGCAGTACCCGTTCCGCGCCGAGCACATGACCGACATCGAGCGCATGCACCTCGAGACGCCGCCGCCACGGCCGAGCCACCTCGCCTCCTTGCCACCGGCCATCGACGCGGTGGTCTTGCGGGCGATGGAGAAGCAGCCCGATCGCCGCTTTCCGACCGTCAAGGCCTTCGCCGCGGCGCTGCGCGAGGCGGCGGGAGGCGCGCGCGCCAAGGCCAACGATTCGGTGGGGCGGGCCATCGCCCTTTACGTGGAGGTGCGCGTGCCCTCCGATGCCCCCTCGGCCGACAGCGACGAGGTCCTCGACGACGTGTCGGCCTCGCTCGACTGGAGCGAGCAGGCCATGCGCGAGGGGGGCTGGCAGATCGTGCTCCAGACCGGGAATGCGCTGCTCGGCGCCCGCCTGTTGCCGCCCGGGAACGACGAGCTGCGGGTCGCGATCGCGGATGGTCGGGCCGCCGCGCAGTGCCTGGCCGACGAGCTCTATCAACGTCCAACCGCCCACCCCGATGTCCACGTGAACATCTGCGTTCACGTCGCCGACGCCGAGACCCGCGATTCGAGCGATCTCTCCGGTCGCCCCGAGATCGCCGGTGGCCACATCACGGCCATCGGCGAGTGGGCCCCGCGCGAGAACATCGACGGGGTCTTCCTCTCCGAACCCGCCCGCTGAGCCCGGGTCGAGGGCCGGCCCCGAGCCACCGCTCGTGGTGGTCCACCAACTGCGGCCCGCCGGTACCCGCAGCCATGATCGTGATCGTCGCCGTGGTCGTTGTCGATCCCGCGATCGTGGCCGTGCACGTGAACGTGATCCCCCCCGTGGGCGTGTGATCGCGAGGGGGGCTCAGGAATCGGCTTGTGCCTTTGTGCAGCCGTGTCGATCACGTCCACGGGGGACGTTCACGTTCACGTGCACGGCGCCACGATCACGGGTGCGCTCACGACCGCGTTCACGGGTCTTGACCGGCCGCTCTTGGTCGACGGTCTAGCGGAGGACTCCGAGTGCGGCGATGGCGACGCCCATCAGAGACTCGCCGGCCAGGGCGCCGGCAGCGGCCGAGCCGAAGGTCTCTTCGAGCTCGGTGGCGGCAGGTCCCGGCAGGGGCTCGCCCCGGGTCGCGAGGCGACGAGCCGTGGCGACGAGGACGATCCCGCAGACGCCGGCGGCCGAGAGCGAGACGGGCATGAGGAGCCCGATGCCGAGCGCCGTGGACGAAGGGATCAGCCTCTGCCAGCGCGGTATCCGCGCCAGCAGGGAGAGCACGGCTCCCACCGCGAAGGCGAGCGCGAAGGCGAGGGCCCGCCCCGAGCCGGCAGCCGTCGCCAGGCCACCGCCGAGGGCCAGGCTGGTGGCCTTCCACGACAAGGCGGAGATCGCCGGCATCTGTTCGCTGCCGAGACCATAGGCGTGGGTCACGAGGAGGTAGGTCGGCACCGCCACCAGGGTGCCCACCACGGCACCGACGAGCTGGGCCACGAGCTGCGCCCGCGGGCGCGCGCCGAGGTCGTGGCCGGCCCGGAAGGACCAGAGGCTCTGGGCGGTCTGGGATGCGCTGCCCGCCACCACCGAGCCCGAGAGGACCGACACCATCGGCCCGCCGACCGCCGAGGCCCCGATCTGCACCAGGGTGCCGAATTGCCCGACCGGCGCGATGTCGGTCTCGCCCGCCGCGCGCGCGCAGACGCTCGCCAGCACCAGAGCCGCGACGAGCGCGCCGCCGAGGTGAAGGGGGGAATACCCGAAGCCGAGGACCCCCACGAGCGCGAGCGAGATCGGCAGCAAGAGGATCACCGGCAACAGCCACCGCGGCCGCACCGGCCGAGGCGCCGCGGGCCCTGCACGTCGGGCCTCCCGCAGCCGTTCGGCGCGCTGGGAGCGCGTGGTCCGGACGGTCGCCGGGGGCGTCGGGGCCGGCCGGGCGGCTGCGATCGGGACCGGGCGGCGGTCGCCGAGCCCGAGGGCACCGCGCGCGTCTTGCCAGACCCGGGGCAAGAGGACGGCCAGGCGTGGGAGGCCGAGGAGCCCGCTCACGAAGGCCCCCGAAAGCATCATGCCGAGGGCCGGCCAGGCCAGCCACGACACGAGCTCGGAGTACCCGAGCCCCGTGACCCAACCCGCGCCGCGCACCGCGGGCACGAGCCCGAGCCAGCCGAGCAGGCTGCCCGCGAGCAGGGTCCAAGCCGTTCGGGGCCCCACCAGCACGCCGGTGGCCGCCATCAGCGGGCTCACGGCCACCCCCAGGGTCAGGCTCGAGGCGGACAGGCCGGCCACCGTGACGGGCAGGTAGAGCACCGCCGGCAGCACGGCGTGCGAGCCGTCCCGCCACCAGGTGACGGCGGCCGCCACCGCCGCGGTCATCACCAGGGCCCTCGACCGCCGCGCCGCCGCCCGGTGATCGGCGTGGATGGCCCGGATCAGGACCGCGGTGGCGGCCCCCGAAGGGAAGGGGAGCTGCTCGTCCTCGATCAGGCGACCCCGCAGGATCACCGCGACCAGAATGCCCATCGCAGAGAGCAACAGCCCCCACAGGCCCACCGCCCACATCGCGGGGTGCTGGCCCATGAGCTCGAGCGCGGGGATCGGCGCCATCAACCCGCTCGCGTAGGCCATCACCGCCGCCGAGGCGGCGACGGTCTGGACGGTGTTGTTCTCGAGCGGGCCGAAGGGCCTGCGCAAGAGCTTGCGGAACAGCCCGAAGCCCGCGAAGGAGAGCAGGGTGGCGGTGAGGGCGCCGCCGTCGATGAAGGTGGACTTGAGGCAGGTGTAGACGTTCCCCGCCGCGAGCAGTACCCCGATCCCGGCCCCCGCCAAGAGCGCGCGGGTGGTGAGCTCGCGCTCGACCGGCCGCGCGTCGAGGCGGGCCGAGGCGAGCCCGCGCAATGGTCCTCCGGACACCGCGGCCGGGATGGCCTCGACCGGCGCCAGAGGATCGACATCGCCCGCCTGCCCGTCATCCCCGGGTCCAGATCCTCCGTCGGTGAGGTGGGCTTCGGGCGCGAGCAGAGGGTGGGGGAGCCCGGACAATCAGACACCCTGAAGACGCATCAGTGCGCTTCCTCTTCCTTGCCGCCAACCTCTCGGGTCCGAAGACCATGCTTCCACAGCAGGCGATAGAAGTAGATGCGGTCAACCCCGGCCGCGCGCGCCGCCACGCTGACCCGGTTCTGGTTGGCACGCAGCAGCTCCTCGAGGTAGCGCTTCTCGAAGGTGTTCACCCACACCTCCCGGGCCTCGCGCAGGGGACGCCCGATGGCGGCGGAGCTCTCGGGGGTGGGCCCGGGGGTCTCGTGGGCCGGCTGCGGCGGGATGAATTCCCGCAGCGCCGCGCAGCGCTCGAGGTAATTGCGGAGCTCGCGGATGTTGCCGGGCCAGCTGTGCCTGGTGAGGCTCTCGAGGAAGTCCGGTGCCCGCATGGCCCGCAAGGTCTCCCGGTCCACGAGGCCCATGTTCTCGATGATCTGTTCGACCAGGAGCGGCAGATCGCCCTGGCGCTCGCGCAGGGGCGGCAGGCGGACCTGAACCACCGCCAGCCGGTAGAACAGGTCCGAGCGGAACTTTCCGTCGGCCACCTGACTTTGCAGCGACCGGTTGGTGGCCGCCACGATCCGCACGTTGACCGGCACGTAGGGGTTGGTTCCGATGCGCCGGACCTCGCGGCGCTCGAGCACCCGCAGGAGCTTCGGTTGCAGGTCGAGCGTCAGCTCCCCGATCTCGTCGAGGAACACCGTCCCCCCCTGCGCCGCCTCGAACACCCCCTGGCGGGAGGTGACGGCCCCCGTGAACGCACCCCGCTCGTGGCCGAACAGCTCGCTCTCGAGCAGCTGCGGCGGTATGGCCCCGCAGTCCACCACCAGGAAGGGCTTTTCGCGCCGGCGGCTGCCGCGGTGGACCGCCTCCGCCGAGAGCTCCTTGCCGGTGCCCGTCTCGCCTTCGAGCAGGACCGTCGCGTCGGTGGGCGCGACCCGCGCCAGCGTGTCGAACACCGGCTTCATGGCGGCCGAGCGGCCCACCATCCGGCCGAAGGGCTCGCGGTTCGCGGCAGTGCCAGCTGGCGAATCGGGGAACGGCGACAACGCGTCCTCCCCCAATGCCAGAGCCGCACCAGCGCCTCTATGGCCGTTGACCACGGATGGCTCATCGGTCCGAGCCCAGGTCAACTTGAGGGGTCCGGCCTGGTGCCGGGGCGGTCAGACGTGTGCGTGCGTCAGAGGGACGCCGCCACGCTGGCGGCGCCGAGCAGCCCAGGCTGAGGATGGGTCACCACGAACGACGGGATGCTCGCCACCAGGGACTGAAGCCGGCCCTTGCGCTCGAACGCCTCGCGGAAGATGCCTCCGCCCGTCGCGGTCCTCGTCCCCCCCTGCTCGGTGGGTTGCTGCAAGCCGCCCTGGGCGGCAGGTTGCAACAAGAAGGGCAAGATCCGTGGCGCGATGCCCCCCGCGACGAAGACGCCGCCGGTGGCGAGCACGGTGAGGGCGAGGTTCCCCGCCAGCGCCCCCAGCACCCCGCAGAAGATCGCCAGGGCGGCCTGGCAGATGGGATCCGAGCCATCGAGGGCGTGACGCGAGACGACCGCCGCCGGGTCCTCGCGGGCCATCGCGAGCCGGGTCTCGGCCTTGCCACCGAGCCGCAGCGCCGGCTCCTCGTTCAGGAAGGCGTAGAGGTCGACCAGCCCCTGGCCCGACAGGACACGCTCGTAGGACACTCGCCCGTACTTGGCGGCGAGGTAGCGCAGGAGCGAGCTTTCGAGCGGGGTGCGAGGGGCGAAGTCGGCGTGGCCGCCCTCGGAGGGCACGACCTCGTAGCGCTGCGACGCCGGGGACCACAGGAGGAAGGCCTGACCGAGCCCGGTGCCTGCCCCCAGCACGGCCACCGGACCCCTGGGATCGCGGGGGCCGCCCCCGCCGAGCACCGCGAGGGCGCTGGCCGGGACACGAATGCTTCCGAGCGCGGCGGCGAAGAAGTCGTTCACCAGGCGGACCTTGGGGATCCCGAGCCGCTGCATGAGCACGCGTCCATCCACCACCCACGGCAGGTTGGTGGCGCGGCAGACGTTGCCCTCGACCGGACCCGCGATGCCGAAGCAGGCCTGCTCCGGCGGCACGAAGGTCGGGCCCGGTCCGCCGGTGCCGGTGGATTCGGCGCGGGCCTCCGCCAGGAACTTCTCGGCGATGAGATCGAGGCCAGTGTACGCCGAGGATGGGTAGACCCGCTCGAAGAGCGGATCGTCCGCGTCGCTGTCGAAGAGCGCGAGGCGGGTGTTGGTTCCCCCGATGTCACCGGCGAGCACGCGCGGCTTCGGGCTCCTGGGGGGCGTCGTCGGGTCGAGCGTCGTCGTCGTCGTCATCGGCCAGGTTCCTCGGGGCGGTGGTGGCGTGGCTGGGGGGCCCGATCGACTCTCTGATCTCGCCCCAGGCCCTCGGCCCCCACGTCGATCTTGGCCAGCCGCCCGGTGTGGCGCCCTCCTTCGAAGGCGGTCGCCAGCCACACGTCGAGAATCTGGTGGGCCGCCGGCGCCGTGATCAGACGAGCCCCGAGGCACAGCACGTTCGCATCGTTGTGCGCCCGGGAAAGCCGGGCGGACTCGGTGCTCCAGGCATTCACCGCGCGCACGCCCGGCCATCGGTTGGCGGCGATGCACATGCCGATCCCCGAGCCACACACGAGCAATCCGCGCGCCGTGCCCACCGGTGCGGCGGAGATCCGGCGGGCAACCGCCCGCGCCTCGTCCGGGTAGTCGCACGGCCTCGGGCTGCTGGGACCGAGATCCTCGACGGGCACCCCGCTCGCGCGCAGGTGCGCCACCAGCGCTGTGCGCAGGTCGAACCCGGCATGGTCACTGCTCGCGAAGACGATCAAACTGGCTCCTTCGAGGCGCGCAGCATGGCAGCCGCGCGCGTGGGTGTAAAGCCGAGCGCCTCACATCCCGAGTCGACTGGCGAGCGCGCGCAACCGGGCGACCTCCTCGTGGGGCAGGGTCGGGACCTGACCGAGCGCGCGGGCGCGCCAGATCACGAGCGCCGTGTGCTCGAGCGTCTCCATGCGGCGCCAGGCCTCCTCGAGGGTACGCCCGAGGCACAGGGCCCCGTGGTGAGCCAGGATCACGGCGTTCGCGCGCCGGACGAACGGGCGGAGCGTCTCGCCCACCGCCGCGGTGGTGGGGGTCACGTAGGGGGCGACCGGCACGCTCCCGAGCACCAAGGCGGCCTCGGAGAGCACGGGCTCCTCGAGCGAGACGCCGGCCAGCGACAGGGCGATCGCGGTGGGGGGGTGGGCGTGCACCACCGCGCCGCAGTCGGCGCGCTCGGCGTAACAGGCGGCGTGCAGGCTCCACTCCGAGGAAGGCCGGCGCGCGCCGACGCCCCCGGGACGCGGCGCTCCATTGCGATCCACCTCGAGCACGTCGTCGGGGTCGAGGAAACCCTTGTGGGTGCCAGAGGCGGTGATCCACCAGGACCAGGCCGCGGAGTCGGAGGCCGCCGCGGCGTTCCCGTCCTGCCCGAGTCCGCCGGCGCGCGCCGAGATGTTGCCGTCGCCCGCCGCGATCAGCCCCTTGGCGTAGAGGCGCGCGCCGATCGTCACGATGCGCGCGACGACGCGCCGCCGCTCGGCGTCGAGGGCGGCCACCCTGGCGGGGTCGGCCGTGGCGCCGGCACCCGCGTCGGCGTCGGCGTCGGCGTCGGCAGGAACCTGGGGGTCCGGGGCAGACATGCGCGCATCATACTGCCTGGCGGTCGGCGGTCGGCGGTCGGCGGTCGGCGCTCCGCGTTCCGGGCCCGGGCGCCACGTCTCGGCGGG
>CAZIOH010000135.1:0-4890 GCA_964540815.1 uncultured Myxococcales bacterium
ATGAGGCCGATGGCGGTGGCCACCAGCGCCTCGGCGATGCCGGGGGCGACGGTGGCCAGGTTGGCGGCGCCCTTGGCCCCGATGTTGCGGAAGGAGTTCATGATGCCCCACACCGTCCCGAACAGGCCGATGAAGGGCCCGGCGCTGGCGGTGGTCCCGAGCAGCGGGACCCGGCTCTCCATCTCGGTGATGGCGGTGGTGCGGGCCCGGTCGAGGGCGCGCTGGATGCTCTCGATGTCCCCGAGGAAGTCCTCCGCCCCGGCCCCCGCCGGTTCGGCGGCCTGCTCCTGGCGGCGGCGCTGCAGCTTGGCGAGCTCGGTGTAGCCGGCGCGAAACACCTCGCTGACCGGGGAGGGGGACGCCGCCTCGGTGGCGCGCCAGATCTCGTCGAGGCGACCGGTCTTCCAGAACATCTCCTGGAAGCGCATCGACCGGTGGGCGGCGTTGGCGAGGTAGATGCTCTTCGAGCCGATGACGAACCAGCAGGCCACCGACATCGTGATGAGCAGGCCCATGACGCCCTTGACCACCGGGGAGGCGTTCAAGATGAGGGGGATGATGTCGAGGCGATCTCCGCCTCCGGCTTGAAGTAGCAGCGGCAACGTCGACATGGGCGTGCTCTCTCCTCGAGGGGGGGTGGCGCGCATACACCGGAGCCTGGTCCCCCGACGTGATACGCCTTGAATCCAATAACAGACGGGCAGGCATTTTGACACGGCGGGGTCGAAAGCAGAGCCGCTGGCCCGATTTTCGCTAGCATGTGCGAGGCGAGGTCCGGGGTCGGCTGGTGACCGGGGGGGCCAGGGCGAGGGGGCGGGCCCTCGGGTGAATTCACGCCTATATTCAAACGTCGTATCGCTGCAGATCTTGTCCTGGAAAAACTTTGGAGGATCACGAGATGTCGAGGCAATTGCGCACACTGTTGCTGATCGGAGTCACCCTCGCGGCAGGTGGGGGCTTCGGGTGCTTCTCGAACACCGGGGACCGGAACGGTCCGTCGTGCTCGGGCGGCAGCTATTTTCGGGTCCAGTGGGGGATCGACCACGGCACCGGAACCATCCCGATCGCCTGTGCGGACGCCGTGAGCGCCGCGTATTCCGTCGAGCTCGACACCGCCGCCGGCCCGGTGCCCGTCAGCCTCTACCTGAGCTGCACGCCCAACAAGGTCTGCTCCACCGGCGAGCCCTGCTATTTCTACGGAGAGACGGGGGTGGTCCCGGCCGGGACCACGGTCTTGTCGGGGACCCTGCTGTCCGCCGGGGCGGTGGTCGAGACCGTCACGATCCCGTCCGTCACGGTGCCGCAATGTGATTACGCCGAGGCCGCCTTCCTGTTCACGATCTGACCGGCCTGCCCGAAAGGCCGACCAGGAATCGACCCGTCGTTGCTATGCTAGCCTGAGCTCGAATGGCCAATTTCCCTCCGCGCCGAGCCCCGCCCCCGAGCTGGATGCGCCCGCTCACCGAGCGACTCACCCCCACCGTTCGCGGTATCGTGGTGGCACTGAGTCTGGCGTACTTCTTCTTCGTCCTGGTGCCGGCGCTCGAGCCCTGGATGGCGGCCCATCTCCTGCTCGGGCCGCGGCTGTGGGCGGGGGAGCTCTGGCAACCCTTCACGGCGCTCCTCATCAACACGCATTTTTCGGGGTGGCTCTTCGGACTGATTGGCTTCTGGTGGGTGGGGGCGTTCGTCGAACGCATCCGCGGGCAGAAGTTCTTCCTCGGGCTGCTGCTGGCGGGGGGCCTGCTGTCCAACGTGGCGGCCGCGCTCGTCGCGCGGGCCTTCGGGGACTTCACGCCGCGGGCCGATGCGGCGGGCTTCGCCCTCACGGCGGTCTTCGTGGCCTTCGCCCGCATCTACGGACCACGCCCGGCCCAGATCTGGGGCGCCTTCAGCATGCGGGCCGACACCTTCACCTGGATGTTGCTCGGGTTCTCGCTGGTGGTCTCGCTGGCGAACCGCGACTGGCCGGGGCTCGCCGCCGAGGTCACCGCCATCGCCGTCGGCTTCGCCGCCACCGGGCTCGGCGACGCGGTCCTCGCCCGCTTCCGCCAGGGCGCGCGGGCCCGCAAGCTCCGCCGGTACCGGGTCCTCGAGGGCGGCAAGGACAACCGTCGCCGCGACCTCAACTGACAGCAGAAACGTCCGTCCGAGGGCGACTTCCCCCGACTTCCGCCGACCTGGCCCATTGCATTCGGCCCCGGGCCGAGTAATTTGAACCGTCCGCCGAGCTGGCGGACGAAGCTGGGGGAGCCTGCGGGCGTCAAAGGCGCGCAGTGCTGAGAGGCGGACCTGCCAATCGCGCGGGCCCGCGACCCCTTGAACCTGCTCCGGGTAATGCCGGCGAAGGAAAGCGAGGACGGATGAGCGCGGGAAATCGAATCGAGGTCGGAGAAGTGGTCGGAGCGCCTGTCGGCGGGCCCATCGGCGAGCCCATCGGGTCGACCGGGGCCGTGACCCCCGAGCCGCCCAGGCGGGCGGGCGGGCTGAAGACCGTGGGCGCCGACCCGGTGGAGGGGCTCGGCCCGCTCGGTGACTTTCCCGACTCCGAGCGGGTGTTCGTCAGCGATCCGGCCGCGCCGGAGATCCGCGTCCCCTTCCGGCGGATCCAGGTCGGAGGCGGCGAGCCGGCCGTCGACGTCTACGACACATTCGGGCCGCGCCTCGGCGATCTGCACCAGGGGCTGCCGAAGCTGCGCCAGCCCTGGATCGCGCGGCGGCTCGCCCGGGGCGACGGCAACTTCAGCCAGATGCACTACGCGCGGCGCGGAGAGATCACCGAGGAGATGCGCTTCGTGGCCCTGCGCGAGTCGGTGACGCCGGAGCTCGTGCGGGACGAGGTCGCGCGCGGGCGGGCGATCATCCCGGCGAACCGCAACCACCCGGAGTGCGAGCCCATGATCATCGGGCGCAACTTCCTGGTCAAGATCAACTCCAACATCGGCAACTCCGCGGTGCGCTCGTCGATCGCCGACGAGGTGGACAAGCTGCGCTGGTCGGTCAAGTGGGGCGCGGACACCGTGATGGATCTGTCGACCGGGCAGAACATCCACGAGACGCGCGAGTGGATCATCCGCAATTCGCCGGTGCCGATCGGCACCGTGCCGATCTACCAGGCGCTCGAGAAGGTCAAGGGCAAGGCCGAGGATCTGACCATCGACATCTTCCTCGAGACGCTGGTCGAGCAGGCCGAGCAGGGGGTGGACTACTTCACGATCCACGCCGGCGTGCTGCTGAAGTACGTGCCGCTCACCGCGCGGCGGGTGACCGGGATCGTGTCGCGCGGGGGCTCGATCATGGCCAAGTGGTGCCTGGCCCATCACCAGGAGAATTTTCTGTACACTCACTTCGAGCGGATCTGCGAGGTGATGAAGAGGTACGACGTGTCGTTCAGCCTCGGCGACGGGCTGCGTCCCGGGTGCATCGCCGACGCCAACGACGCCGCTCAGTTCGGGGAGCTCGAGACCCTGGGCGAGCTGACCCAGATCGCCTGGAAGCACGACGTGCAGGTGATGATCGAGGGCCCGGGCCATGTCCCGATGCACAAGATCAAGGAGAACATGGACAAGCAGCTGTCGGTCTGCAGCGAGGCGCCGTTCTATACGCTCGGGCCGCTCGTGACGGACATCGCGCCGGGCTACGACCACATCACGTCTGCGATCGGCGCCGCCATGATCGGCTGGTTCGGGACGGCGATGTTGTGCTACGTCACGCCCAAGGAACACCTCGGGCTGCCGAACCGCAAGGATGTCAAGGACGGGGTCATCACCTACAAGATCGCGGCCCACGCCGCCGATCTCGCCAAGGGACACCCCGGCGCCCAGCGGCGGGACGACGCGCTGTCGAAGGCGCGCTTCGAGTTTCGCTGGGAGGACCAGTTCAACCTGTCGCTCGATCCCGACACCGCCCGCGAGTTTCACGACGAGACGTTGCCGGCGCCGGCCGCCAAGGGCGCCCACTTCTGCTCGATGTGCGGCCCACACTTCTGTTCGATGAAGATCACGCAGGACGTGCGCGACTACGCCGCGGCGCAGGGGCTGGCCGAGGACCAGGCGATCGCGGCCGGCCTCGCCGAGAAGGCCGCTGAATTCAAGCGGGCGGGTGAGCGCCTGTACGTGCCGGAGGCGGGCGTGGACGCTGCGTCGTCGGCAGACGCCGGACCGGTCGGCTGATGCGCCGGCGCTCCGGTCGGGCCCTGGGGATGGTGTTCGCGACCGCGACCGGGGCGATGGTGGGGGCCTGTTCGAATCCCGGCGACGACCCTGGCCCAGCCCTGCCGGTCGAGCCCGCGGCGATCTACGCCCAGATGTGCGGGCGCTGCCATGGTGTGGATGGTCGAGGTGATCCCGAGATGAAGAAGACCCTGCCCGTGCGCGACTTCTCGGATCCGAAGTTCCAGGCGGCGAGCTACGACGCGATTGCCCAGGTCGTGATGACCGGGAAGAACCAGATGCCGGGCTTCGGCGGGGTGCTGTCGGTGCCGAAGATCCAGTCCGTCTCCGGTTACATCAAGCGGCTCGGCCGGGGCCCTGCGGTGACACCCCGCCCGAGCGCGGCCGCGCCGGCGGCGGGCACCCCTGTCGCTCCGGCTCGCCCTCCGGAGCACTGACCGCGCACGGCCACGGAAGCGCCTCGCGGCGCGGCCCCGGAATGAAGGGGTCCCCTCTCCCTGACCCTCTCCCCGCTTCCGCGGGGCGAGGGGACAAGACGGAGGGGGCGGCATTCGGCCTTCATCCCAAGGAAGGGACGTTCGAGACGCAGCGCCATCCGCCAGGATCACCCCGGTTCTTGTGGTTGATCGGAGGTTGGCTTTGCCAACCGGAGATGGCATCAGCAAAGCAGATCCGGGCCCGATTCTAGTCGTCCGTCGGGAGGGGCCCGCGGGGAGGG
>CAZIOH010000135.1:4990-13023 GCA_964540815.1 uncultured Myxococcales bacterium
GGGAGGGGCCCGCGGGGAGGGGCCCGCCCCTTCCCGCGCTCTGCCGTGAACAGTGCTAGACAGATCCGCCATGCGGATCAAACGTCGATACTGGATTCCGGTCGCGATCGTGGCGGTGCTCTGGGGCGCCAAGCACTTCTTGCTGGATACAGCGGCCGGGCCGGCCGGCGCGTTCGTGATCGATCTGCCGGCTCTGCACCGGGCGGCCGTCACCGGCGGGACATTGCCCGAGCGGATCGAGGTCGAGCGCATCGGAACCTTCGCGTTTCCGCAGAGCATGGTGGTGGCGGGCGAGGGCCTCTTCCGGATGCACCCCATGGTGCTGCTCTCCCATCGGGTGGTGTGGCGCGACCGATCGGTGATCATCGATACGGCGATGTCCCCCGAGGCCGCCAAGAAGATGCCCGGCAGCCAGGCGGATCTGGCCGCCTACGCCCGCATGCAGGCGGCCATTCGCAAGGCGGACGCGGTGGTGTTCACCCACGAGCACCCCGACCACGTCGGCGGCGCCGCCCGGGCTCCCGGCTTCGCGCAGCTGGCCAGCGAGATCCTGATGACCCGGGAGCAGCTCACGAGCCCCAAGCTCGATCGCGACGAATTCCCGCCGGGAGGGCTGGCCGCCGTCACCCAGGTGGACTACCAGGGGGTGCAGGCCATCGCGGGCGGGGTGGTGCTGCAGAAGGCGCCCGGTCATTCGCCGGGCACCCAGCTCATCTATGTCGAGCTCGCGAATGGGACCCGCTTCCTGTTCGTGGGTGATATCGCCTGGTCCTTCGACAACATCCGCGAGCAGCGCGGCCGGCCGGCCATCGCCCAGCTCCTCATGAAGGAGGACCGGGGAGCCGTGGCGGCGCAGGTGCAGGCGATCGCGAACCTCCCGCCAGACGTGCACGTGATCGTCGCGCACGATCCGGTGGCGCTCGACAGCGACCTTCGATCCGGGCTCTACCACCAGGGCTTCACCGGGCTCTGACGGGGCCGGGGCCAGGGAACCCCGAGGCTCCGCGCGGTCAGAGATCAGGAGCGGGCGGGGGCGCGGACGGGTCGGAGATCGCGCGGCTCAGGGGCACGGCGCAGCCGGCCGTCAGCAGCAGCAAGCCCGACGCGAACGCGACCTGGCGTGCATCCTTGCATCGAGTCAGCGCGCGTGCGCGCAATGGGGTTGCACGGATGCCAGCCCCGGCCCGCCGAGATGGTGGGGCAAAGAGGCTCGAGCGCTGGCTGGCGCCGGCTGGCGCAGCAGGGTGGCCGGTCGTCGCACCCGAGGTGATCCTCGCACTCCAAGTGTCTGTCTCCACACACGTTCCCCCCGATCCCGGCATGTTGCGTCGGCGTGTTGCGCCGGCATGATGCATTGAAGCACGGGCATCGCGGGCCCGGTACCGAGCTGGCGGGCACTCTCGTTGCAATCGTCAGGGGGCAGCGGGGCGCACCCGCCCATAGACGAGATTGGAGGAGCGAATTGTCCATGCGAATGACTCTCTGGCGGCTGCGCCCGGGCAGGGCTCACGGATGCGATCCGCAACGGAGAAGGAGGCCATAGATGGCGCCCCCCCCAGCTCGCGGGGTCGCCCTTCGCGACACAGATGATGAGGAGGATGCGGCACCCGAACAGGACTTCGAGTGGGTGGAAGAACAGTTCTTCGAGCTCGGGGACCAGATGTCCGAATGGGCGGAGCAGGTGCTCCCGGCAAACCCAGCGACCGCCCCCTCGCTGGTCCAGAGGCTCTTCGGCTCCCGCACGCAAGGTCAGGAGGAGCCCGCGGCCGGGGACCCGCTCGAGCCCGACTCTTGACGGAGAGCCCGTTCTTCAGGCGTCGTCGTCGTCGTCGGTGGTGCCGGCGTCGACCCCCGAGCGCTCGAGGGCACGGTAGAGCGTGCGGCGGTCGATGCCCAGGCGTTCGGCCGCCTTCTTCTTGTTGCCGCCGCACTCGGTGAGCACGAGATCGATGTAGCGACGCTCGAGCTCGGCCAGGGTCGGGCGATCGTCCACCAGCGAGCCGGCCGCCCCCACCGTGGGGGCGGGCGTGCGCGCCGATTCGTCCGCCACCGCCGCGCCGACGGACTTGCGGCCGGCCCCGAGCTCGGGGGGCAGATCCGACGGCAGGATGATGTTGTCCTTGGCCACCGCCACCGCGCGGTCGATGGCGTTCTCGAGCTCGCGCACGTTCCCCGGCCAGGCGTACTTCATCAGGATCGGCATGGCCTGTCCCGAGAGGGCGGCCACCGAGCGGCCGTCGCGGCGTCCGATCTTGCCGAGGAAGTGCGACACCAGGATCGGGATGTCGCCGGGGCGGTCGCGCAAGGGGGGCAGCTTGATGGTGACGACGTTGATGCGGAAGTAGAGATCCTCGCGGAACTTGCCGGACCGGACCTCGGCCTCGAGATCGCGGTTGGTGGCACAGACCAGCCGCACGTCCACCCGGATGGCCTCGGTGGTCCCGACCGGACGCACCTCCCCGTCCTGCAGCGTCCGGAGCAGCTGGGCCTGCATCTTCGGTCCCATGTCGCCAATCTCGTCGAGGAACAGCGTCCCGCCGCTGGCGATCTCGAAGAGCCCGCGCTTGGCGGCCACCGCCCCGGTGAACGAGCCCTTGGCGTGTCCGAACAGCTCCGACTCGAGCAGCGACTCGGACAGCGCCGTGCAGTTGACGGGCACGAACGCGGCGTGGGCTCGCGGAGAATGGGTGTGGATGGCGCGCGCTACCAGCTCCTTGCCGGTGCCCGATTCCCCGGTCACGAGCACGGTCGCCGACGAGCCGGCCACCCGCGCCACCAGCTTGTACACGTCGAGCATCACCGCGCTCTTGCCGACGATGTCCTCGATCTTGGTGGTGGGCGGAGCGGTCGAGGCCGCCGCCTTCTGCTCGGCCACCAGCCGCCTCCGCTCGAGCGCGCGCGCCACGGTCAGCCTCAGCTCCTCCACGTTGAAGGGCTTCGAGACGTAGTCGTAGGCCCCCCGCTGGATGGCCTCCATCGCGCCGGTGACGTCTCCAAAGGCGGTGATCAGGATGACCGGGGTCTCTGGAGCCTGCCCGGTGAACGCCTTCAGGACGTCGAAGCCGCTGCGCCGATCCATGCGCACGTCCGACAGCACGAGGTCGTACCGTCCGGCCTGCGCCCGCTCGATGGCGCCGGCCCCGTCGTCGACCGCGTCGACCTCGAAGCCCTCGACCCGCAGGATCTCGCACAGGAGATCGCGCGCGACCCGATCGTCCTCCGCCACCAAGACTCGGGTCATGCTCGTCCTCCTCGGTTTCTGCTGCTCTGGCCCGCCTGGCCGACCTGGCCGACCTGGCCCGCTTGGCCGACCTGGCGCAGCTCGGGGGGGTGGCCGCTGGCGCCCCCGGAGGCGGTCGTTCCTGCCGCCCCGGTCGCGAGCCGCGCCGAGGTGTCGACGGTTGGCCCCTGCGACGCCGGCGGGCCGGCGGCCGGGAGCCGCACGAAGAAGGTCGAGCCGCGACCCGGCTGGCTCTCGACGGCGATGTGCCCGCCGAGCGCCGCCGTGAGCTGCCGGCAGATGGCGAGCCCGAGCCCGGTCCCCTTGCCACGGCCCTTGGTCGTGTAGAAGGGCTCGAAGATCCGCGCCAGATCCGCCGCCGGGATCCCGTGCCCGGTGTCGCTGACCGTGATGAGCACCCCCGCGCCGTCCCCCCGACCCTCCACCTCGGCCGCCACCGTCACACGCCCGTTGGTCTCGAGCGCGTCGAGCGCGTTGGTGATGAGGTTCACCAGGATCTGCCGCAAGAGCCCGGGATCGGTGACCAGCGCCCGCAGCGCCGGATCGTCGGCTCGGACCTCGTTCACCACCACCGCCCGGCGCCGGGCGCGCGGATCGACCGCGTGGGTGAGCTCGATCGCCTCGGCGATGAGCCGCGGCAGATCGGTCGGCTGCCGCTCCGGCTCGAGCGGACGGGTGGAGTCGAGGTAGTCGCGCACGATGCGGCTGATGCGCTCGATCTCCCGCGATCCGACCTCCAGGCGTTCACGCAGCGCCGGTTGCAGATCCCGCTGCAGGAGCGCCAGCTGCAGGTGCCCGGAGACCGACGACAGAGGGGTCCCGATCTCGTGCGCCAGCTGCGCCGCCAGCTGCCCCAGGGTGGCGAGCCGAACCTTCGACGCGTTGTCGCGTCGCATGTCGCCGAGCAAGCGGTTCATCTGGTTGAGGGTGGTGTTCTTGTCGGACAGGTCGCGCGTGGCAGCCCCGATCTCGGCGGCCAGCCGCTGGTTGAACGCCCGGATCTGCGCATCGGCGCGCGACAGCCGTTCCAGCATGCGGTTGAACCCCTGGGACAGCCGTCCCACCTCGTCCATGGTGGCCACCGGGATCCGCCGCGAGAGATCCCCCGCCTCCACGTCCCGCATGGCGCCGGCCAGCGTCTCCAGCGGCCGCCCGATGAAGCGGGTGGTGATGAGCCCGGAGATGAGGGTCAGCGCCACCAGCAACACCACCCCGGTCACCAGGGAGACCCGCCTTTCGGTCTGCAGCACGGTCTCGACCGGACCGAGCGTCCACCCCATGACCAGGGTGGCCTTCCATGGGCCCTTGAGGTCGACCGGCAGCTCGATGGGCGCGGACTGGGCCCCCCCGGCCGAGGCCTTGGTGAAGCCCATGGGCGGCCGCGACAGCGGCGCGAAGCGCGTGATCTCCGGGCGATCCCCCCGGGGCGCCGCGATGCGGGACGAGGGGGTGTAGGCCTCGCGGTAGACATAGAGGTCGAGCCGGACGATCCGGCTGTGGCGGTTCAGGTAGCCGAGCAGCTTCTCCTCGAATTCTCGATCGTCCGCGTCCGCCTCGACGGTCTTCAGATCCTCGGCGATGTCGTGGGCCAGCTCCTCCGCGGAGTCCTGGGCATCCTTGATGATGCGGGCCTGCGTCAAGTACAGGCGCACCCAGGAGGACAGGAACACCGTCAGGGCGACCGACACGGCAATCAGCCAGATTTTGGTCCGAATGGTCATCCGGCTGGCCGATCCTATCACCCGCTCGTCTACGGTCCGCTCGACGGCGCGGTCAGGATCGCGATGTGGCTGGCCCCGGCGCGCTTGGCGGTCGACATGATGTCCACCGCCGAGCCGAGCAGCACGTTCTTGTCGCCGCGGATCAGCAGCGTCTCCGAGCCGACGTTCTGCAGGGCCTTGCGGATCTCGGCCTCCAGGTTGGCGGCCTCGACCTTCTTGGCGCCGAGGTAGATCTCGTTTCCCTTGGTGACCGTCAGGACCGGATCGCTGCGCCGCTGCGACACCGGCCCGGCGGCGTTGGCCTTGGGCAGGACCACCTTCATGCCGGCCCGCGAGGACACCTCGGACTCGACCAGCGCCGTCGAGGTGACCATGAAGATGATCAGCAGCACCAGGAAGACGTCGGTGAGCGGCGTGATGTTGATCTCGGAGACGATGGACTCGGCGCCTCCGCCATCGCCCTCCTCGCCGGTGACGTTGGCTTCTTCCAGCTGAACGTTGATTCCCATGGCGGCGTGGCGCGGTCAGGCGCTCGGAGCGGCGGTGGGGGCGAGGGGCGAGCTCGCGCCTGCGCCAGGGCTCGCGGCGGGAGCCGGCGCTCCGTGGGTGCGGGCGTACTCGGCGAGGGCCATCAGGAACTCCTCGCAGTAGAGCTTGTAGAGCATGGCCAGCCCGTTCACCTTCGCGACGAAGTAGTTGTAGGCGATGACCGCGTAGATGGCGACCAGCAGCCCCGCGGCGGTGGCGATCAGCGCGGCCGCGATCCCCTGCGATACCACCTTGAAGCCACCGGTCCCCGCCACCGACATGGATTGAAAGGCCTTGAGGATGCCCACCACCGTTCCGAACAACCCGACGAACGGCGCCGACGAGCCCACCGTCCCGAGGGCCCACAGGTAGCGCTTGAAGGACAGGACGGTGGCCGCGCGCTGCGAGGTCACGGCCTCGGCGGTCTTCTGCGGGGTCTTGCGGAAGACCTGCAGCCCACGCTCGAACACGCCCGACAGGGGGCCCTGCGAGGTCTCGCACAGGGCCGAGGCCTTCGACAGATCGCCGCCCTCGAGGGCGGCCAGGACCTTGTTCTTGAAGGCCTCCGACTTCGGCACGATCCCCCACAGCGCGTAGATGCGCTCGCAGATCACGGTCAACCCGGCGAGGGACCAGAACAGCAACAGCGACAGGATCACCCATTCGTCGCGCAGCAGGTTTCGAATCGTTTCCCAGGTCATGTTTGCCGCGCAACTCTAGCTCAGTGGAATTGGGTCGTCGCGCGAAACCGCCCGACCGGGCCGGGAACCCAGGGCTCGGGGTACACTCGTTCCCACCTCGCCCATCACGACCCGGGCGTCGAAACCCATGAACAAGGAAGCTTCCCTCGGGCCCCGCGTGGACGGCGCTGGGTCGCCGACCACCGTCTCGGCCACCGGCCGCCTCCCTGTGCACCCGCACCCGCAGGTCCCGGACGTGCCGAGCCTGGCGCGCGGGCTGCTCGCGGTCGAGCTGTGCTTGACGGCACTCGAACTGGTGCTGGTGGCAGGTCCGGTGGTGGTGCTGCTGCGCGGGAGTCTCGACGCCCGCGCTGGCCTCGGGTGGTTCTGGCCCTGGCCCCTCGGCCTGTGGCTGCTGTCGCTGGTCGGCTCGACGCTGGCCATGCGCCCGCTCCTCGAGGCGATGGCCATGAAGCGGCGTCAGGAGAGCATCGCCCCCGCGCTCACCGAGAGCATCCAGCGCGGGCTGCGCCGGATCCCGGTCGAGGCTGGGCGCCTGCGCACCGCCGCCTGGTCGATCGCGGCGGCGCTGCTGGCCCTGCGGTGCATGCGGGCCAACGTCTTCGACGCCGTGTCGGCCACCGGCGTCGTGGTGATGACCCTGCTGTACTCGGGCACCGCCGGCGCGATCCGCAGCCTGTGGTGGCAAAAGAAGCTCGAGCCGGTCCGGCGCGCCATCCTGCCCAACGTCGATCCGCTGCGGGTCTTCGCCCTCACGTATCGGAGGCGCCTCGGGCGCATCGCCTTCGTGATCCTGGGGATCACCCACGCGGTGATCGCGGCCTTGACCGCGGTCTTCACCGAGCTGTCGTCACGCCACGCGGCGCTGATGCTGTCGCTCAGCGCCCCGGCGCTCCTGCCTGGGCTGCTCTTCTGGGGGCGCTCGCTCTACCGGCGCACGCTGCCCATCGAGCGCTACCTCGACGTGGCGGTGCGCAACCCGCCCCCGCGCGGGGCGGCGCGCGACGATCCCCGGGCCACCGATGCCTTCCGCGCCGCCCAGTCCATGCCCTACCGCCTGGCCGCCTACCAGGCGCTGTGGACCACCCTGGCGGCGCTGGCGGTGATCTCGGTCGGTCGGCGCTGGGTCGGGTTCGACACCGGCACCGCCATCCGCCTGCTGGCCGCCGTGGCGCTGATCGTGCTCGCCATGGGGCTCTACGAGATGCTCCTGCTCCGGGATGTTCTTCGTCCCTTGCTCGGTCAGCTCGGGGCCCGCCATCGCCTGTCGGTCGCCGAGATCCGGGCCGCCGCCGGGCTGCGCATCAAGCTGGTCGGCTTCGTGGTCACGGTGACGGTGGTGACCTCCGGCCTGGTGGTGCTCTTCGCGCTGGCGCCCGCGCGTCACACCCCGACCCTGGTGGCCTCGCTGATCCTGGTGCTGGGGCTCTCGTCCGGCCTGGTCATGCTCATCGTGCGCGACATCGTCAGCCCGATCCGGGCCCTCGAGGAGCGCACCGACGAGATGGCGCGTGGGGAGCTGGCCCGGCCGGTGCCGCCGGCCGGAGAGGCCGACGAGATCGGACGGCTGACCTTCGCGTTCGAGGAGATGCGGCGGGCCCTGCGCGACAAGCTGCGCTCGACCGAGTCGCTCAACATCGATCTCGAGCGGGAGGTCCGGCGCCGCACCGAGGTCCTCGAGCAGCGCAACACCGAGCTGCGGGACGCGATGGAGAAGCTGCGGCGCGCGCAGGACGACCTGGTGCGCAGCGAAAAGCTGGCCTCGATGGGGCGCCTGGTCGCCGGCATCGCCCACGAGATCAACAACCCGGTCAACGCCGTGATCAACACCATCGGCCCGCT
>CAZIOH010000136.1:0-5897 GCA_964540815.1 uncultured Myxococcales bacterium
TTTAGTGGAGCGGGAGACGGGACTTGAACCCGCGACGTCCACCTTGGCAAGGTGGCACTCTACCACTGAGTTACTCCCGCGAGACGGGTCGGATGTTTAGACGAATCGGGTAGCGGCGTCAACAAGAGTTCCACCCACCCTGGAGCAGGCGCTCGGCCGGGATCGGCGCTAAAGCAGAGAGCATGTGCGGCCGGATGACGCTCACCACCTCGGACATCGCCGATGTCGCCGCGGATCTGGCCGCCGAGATCGACGCGGAGGACGCCGCGCGATACCGCGCACGATTCAATGTCGCGCCTTCGGACACCCACTGGATCGTGGACGCCCGGGTCGGCCCTCGGATCCTGCACCCGGCGGTCTGGGGATACCTCGTCGCCGGACCGGGGAAGCCGGTCTCGCTCATCAACGTTCGCGGCGAGCAGCTCGCCACGGGCCGGGGGTTCCGCGCGGCCTTCGCGGGCAGGCGCTGCGTGGTCGTGAGCGACGGCTTCCTCGAGTGGACCACGGCCGGACGAGAGCCCTTCTGGTTCCACCGCGCCGAGGGGGGACTGGTTCTCCTGGCCGGACTCACGCAGGACGCAACCGAGGCGACCCCGCCACCGTCGCAGCTGCCATCCGGCTCCTCACCCCTCGCCCTCCCCCTCGGCCCACCGCGCTTCACGGTGATCACCACGCGGCCGAACGCGCTCGTGGCCCGGGTGCACAATCGCATGCCCGTCGTGCTCGCCCCCGACGCGGTCGAGACCTGGTTGACCGCACCACCAGCCACCGCGGCTGCCCTGCTCGCTCCGGCTCCCGACGCGGCCCTCATCGCCACGCCGGTCTCGAAGCGCATCAACTCAGTGAAGAACGACGACGCCGCTTGCCTGACTCCGCGCGCCGCCCCCGATCCCGGCAGCGTCCTCGAAGGGCCCCGCCAGCGCAACTTGTTCGACTGACGCCGGTTCGACTTTTGCCCCGGCAATCGCGAAGATCGCGGTCGTGCCTCCGGCTCCGAGCTCCGCCACCACTTCGCCCGCCGCCGCGCCCGTCGACGCCTCGCTCGACGCTTCGCCGGCGATCCGCGGCCGCCGCGGCCCGCGCTGGTGCCCCCCCTGGCGACCTTGTGCTTCGGGGCCCGTCGTCGCTCGCACGTTTCACGCGCTGCTCGGTGGCATCCTGATCCTCGCCTGGGGCTCCCTCGCCCTGCAGCTCGAGCTGCTGATCGGAAGCCACGGGCTCGCCCCGCTCGCTGACTTCCTGGTCGCGGCCCGCGGGCAGATCGGGGGCCTACCGGTCTGGCGCTTTCCCTCCTTTCTCGCCCTCCTCCCGGGCGAGGCGGGTCCCGGGGACACCGCCCTGCTGCTCGGCCCCCTCATCGGAGCCGCGCTCGGGCTTTGCAGTCTCCTCGGAAAGTTGCCCCGGGCCTGCGCCGCGGCTCAGGTGGTCCTCTACCTCGGATACGCCACCGCCTGTCGCAACTTTCTCGGGTTTCAATGGGACAACCTGCTCCTCGAATGCAGCCTGCTCGCGGCCTTCACGGCCACGTCAACGTCAACTTCCACAACCACATCCACGACGGCCACGTCTTCCACCTCGCGGCCCCGCCCGATCTCGCCGCTGGTGCACGTGCTGTTCCGGCTCCTGGTGTTCAAGCTCTACTTCGAGTCGGGGCTGGCGAAGTGGCAGTCCCCCATCCACGACTGGCGAGACGGCAGCGCCATGACCTTCTACTACGAGACGGCTCCCCTCCCGACCGCGCTCGGCTGGTACGCCCACCACCTGCCCCGCGCCTGGCACCTCCTCGAGAGCCGGGCGGTGCTGGTCATCGAGCTGGTGGTCCCGTTTGCGATCTTCGGGCCGCGCCCGGCCCGCCTGACGGCCGCGGCGCTCTTGACCGTGTTTCAGGGCGTGAACGCCGCCACCGCCAACTACGGCTTCTTCTGCTTCCTTGCCCTGGCCATGCACGTCTTCCTGCTCGACGATCGCGAGGTGGCAGCCCCCGCCGCGCGCGCCCGCGTGCTACTGGCGCGGCTCGGGCGACGATCTCCGCTCGCGCGCGCGGCCGCCCCCCGGCCACCTGCTGCCGTGCCACCGGCTTCCGCCGACACTCCGGCCGCCTCCGCATCTGCCACGGTCGCGGTCGCCTCCCGCTCCGCCTGGCGGCGCGCCCTCGCCTGGTCGTGCGCGGCGGCGTGGGTGGCGGCCTCCCTCGCCGAGGGCGCCTTCGCGTTCGGCGATCTCTCGCCGGAGGCCCTCTCGAGCCTGATTCCGGTGCTCGAGCTCACGCAGACGTTTCGCGTGGTCAACGCGTACCATCTCTTCGCGAGCGTCACGCGCCAGCGCATCGAGCCCGAGATCCAGACCGAGGTCGACGGCCGGTGGAGCTCCCACGATCTCCGCTACAAGCCCGGCGACGTGCGGCGCCGACCGCCCTTCGTGGCGCCGCACCAGCCCCGGGTCGACTTCCTGCTGTGGTTCTTTGGTCTCTCCTACGACCGGGCGAGCGCGCCCGCTTACGTCAAGACCCTGCTCGAGCGCCTCTGCGACGAGCCCGCCACCGTCGCACCGCTCTTCGTGGGCCTTCTTCCGGCAGCACCCACGGCGGTCCGCATCGCCTTCTTCGCGTATCACTTTTCATCCGCCCCGGAAAAAGCCACGACCGGCGCCTGGTGGTCGCGCGAACCGGTTGGCATCGGCCCGAGCCTGTCGTGCGGTCGATGATGCACTGGGCTATATTGCCCTCCGCCCGGCGGTGGCTCGCCGGCACCGAGCCTGCGCGTAACCCTTGGCCCCGCTCACCGTATCCACCAGCGCCAACGAGCTGCCGCCAGCCTCTTCACAATCGAGACGCCACGTACGCCGGACCCTCACCTTCCACTCTCGGAGAACGCCATGCTCACCATCCTCCAGAACGCGCTCGCCCGCCTGCGCCGCCTCGGCGACCAGCTCTCCTTCCTCGGCCCGGCCCTCGCGCGCCTGACGGTTGGCGTGGTCTTCATCGGAACCGGCTGGGGCAAGCTCCATTCCCTCCCCCAGGTCACCGAGTTCTTCGCCAGCCTCCACATCCCCGCCCCCGCCTTCCAGGCCCGCCTCGCGGCCTCGACGGAGTTCTTCGGCGGCATCTTGGTCCTCGTGGGGCTCGGCACGCGCCTGGCGTCGCTTCCCCTGGCCTTCACGATGGTGGTGGCCATCCTCACCGCCAAGCGCGCCGACATCGACGGCGTGAGCGCGCTGCTCGGCTTCGAGGAATGGAGCTACCTCGTCATGTTTCTGTGGCTGGCGGTGGCCGGGGCCGGCGCCCTGTCGCTCGACGCCTTGCTCGGCCGCCTGCGCGGGCGCCCGTCGGTCGGCTCGACTCTGCCGAAGCCGCTCCTGCGCCCCAACGCCTGAGCCGACGCCTGAATCGGGGACGTGGCTCGGGGCCGTGTCGTAGAGTTCCGGGCGTGCGCTCCAAGCCCGCTCCGCCTGCCGCTGCCGCTGCCGCCGCCGCCGCCGCCCCAGCCGCCCTCTCCGACCCGGACGTTCCCCGGGGCATGTCGATCGAGCTCCTCAAGGACCTGCACCTCCTCACCCGCGACGGGCAGCTCAACGCGGATGCCCGCCGCAAGCTCAAGCAGATCCGGCACTTCATGGGCTTGCTCACGCCCGCCCTCGACGACGCTCTGGCCCGCCACCCCGCCCCTCGGATCGTCGACTGTGCAGCGGGCAAGAGCTATCTTGGCTTTCTGCTCTACGAGCTCGTCCTCGGTCCGGCCGGCCGCGGGGAGCTCCTCTGCATCGAAGCGCGTCCCGCCCTGACCGCCGGCGGCGCCGATCGGGCCGCGCGGTTCGCGCACGAACGCCTGCGCTTTCTCACCGGTCACATCTCCGAGGTCGTGACGGCCGGGCATCCCGCCCTCCTCGAGGGCGGCGTTCAGGTGGTCACCGCCCTGCACGCTTGTGACACGGCGACCGACGACGCCCTCGCCTTCGCGATCCAGCGCGGCGCCGAGCACATCGCCGTCGTCCCCTGTTGCCAGGCCGAGGTGGCGCGACAGCTCGATGACGTCGGCCCACGGGACGACCTCGATCGGGCGTTGATCGACCACCCGCTCCACCGCCGCGAGCTCGGCTCACACCTGACCAACGTCATCCGGGCCCTCTGCCTCGAGGCCCACGGCTACCGCACCACCGTGACCGAGCTCGTAGGCTGGGAGCATTCGCTCAAAAATGAGCTGATCCTCGGCCGCCGGATCCAGCGCACGAACCCGGTCGCCCGGAACAAGCTCGATGCCCTGCTCGCGCGCTGGCGGGTCTCACCCACCCTGGTTCAGCGCCTCGGCCTCGGCGCCCCCCCGCCGTCCGTCACGGAAAGTCGCTGACCAGGACCGGCTGCCCCCGGTTCGTGGAGGTGTTGTCTCCGAGCTCGTTCACCACGTTCTCGCCCCAGCACGAGAGGCCCTTCGAGTGCCGCGCGCAGGTGTGGACGGAGCCGGCCGCGATCGACGAGACGCCCACGATGGTGAGGATGGTCGTCGGCTTGAGCACCGGCGGTCCCGCTGCGGGGTTGGCGCCGATGCCGAGCTGCCCGTAGGCGTTGCTGCCCCAGCAGGCCACCGACTCTGCGGGGCTGGCGTGCAGCAAGCAGGCATGATCTCGCCCCAGGCTGATCTGGGCCGCGTCGGTGATCCCGACCACCGGGACCGCGAACTTCGCGGCCTTGGTGTCCCCGGTCCCGAGCTGCCCGTTGGTGTTTTGCCCCCAGCACATGACCGTCCCGCCGGTGAGGCGCGCGCAGGCCGTGAAGCGCCCGATCGCGAGCTCCTCGGCGCCCGCCACCCCCACCACCTGCACGGGCGTGCTCCTGGCGACCGTGGTCCCGTCCCCGAGGCGATGATCGACGTTGTTGCCCCAGCACCACACCGTCTTGTCCATCCGCCGCGCGCAGGTGAAGTCCTCGCCCCCGAAGACCTCGAGGACGTTGGCGAAGGTCACCCCGGCCATGTCCACGACCAAGGTCGGCGTCGGCACCATTGGCGCCCGGCCGCCGGCCTGCCCGTACGAGTTGTCGCCCCAGCACGAGACCGTGGCATCCGCGTGCACCGCGCACATGTGCGCGCCGCCGCCGCCGATCTGGACGCAGTCGGTGAGCCCAGGCACCTGCACTGGCTGGAGTGCGGCGGTCACCGCGGGGTTGCCGATCTGGCCGCTGGTGTCGTCGCCCCAGCAGTAGGCCTTCCCCGAGCCGTCGCACACGCAGGTGTTGATGTTCCCGAGCCCGACCGCCCGCAGGGGCAAGGCGGTGTTGGAGGGCAGGACGATGCGCTGGCGGTCGCTCGAGTTGAGGGTGGTGTTGTTCCCGAGCTCCCCGAACTTGTTCTGGCCCCAGCAATAGAGCGCCGTGCCTTCGATGGCGCACGAGTGCCACCCCCCGGCCCACACGGTCCGGCCGAGGATCGGGAAGGTGGGATCGGGGCTGGGCCTCGGCGGGATGTCGCCGTTCCAGGTGGGCAGCGAGGCGCCGATCTGCTCGATGGGGCCGCAACCGTTGGCCCCGCAGACCTGTCCGCTCGGGCAGACCACCCCCATGCAAGATGTTAATAGCAAAATGCGAAGCAGCCGGCTCTCCCCCTTCACGAACTCGGTGATCGCACGCTGCTCGACCACCGGGTCGGGGCTGTCCTTGCTACTGGCCTGGGCCGTCACCCATACCTGGGGCGTCGCGTCCCCGGAGGGGACGAGCCCCATGGTCCACGGGGGCATCTGGGGAGGGTTGGGGTTGAGCGTCTTATCCGTCGCCGGCGAGCTCGGGCCCTTGATGGTGAGGGTGACGTAGTCGAACTGATCGGCCGGCAGGTTCGAGTCGATGATGAGGATGATCTGCGACAGCGGCTGGCAGCCGAGGCTGGCCATCGCGCCGAGCGCCAGCGCCAGCG
>CAZIOH010000136.1:5997-12900 GCA_964540815.1 uncultured Myxococcales bacterium
AGCGCCAGCGCCAGCGTGACGGTGGCGCGCCCCGCGCAGGTCACGCGGGGCGGATGGCGGAGCTCGTGGGGGGGGACACGCGGCGTTCCGGGCGCTGGCGCCATAGGGCGAGCATACTCCAAACGCGGGCCGCGAGGCCTGCCGCGCCGCCTGCCTGCCCCGGGACCGCGGGACGGGCGCGTCGCACGACTCCGACGCCGCCCCGCGATTGCGCCCAGCAGCGCACAGATCTCGATCGCGGTCACGCCCTCCTGCCCGGCCCCGGTCCCGACGCGGCAGCCGCAACCGCCGCCAGGCTCGACCGCGAGGCCATGGGCCGGCCCAGACGAGGTGGTCGCGCCAGCCTGGCCGCCTGTTTCGGCCGCGCCTCCCGCGCTCGACGCGCCGCCCGACGAGAGCCCGCCCACCAGGCCCCCAGGGCCGCCCGCCAGGCCCCCGCTTCCGAGCGTCGCTCCGCCACTTCCCGGTGGTGCGCTCCCGCCGGCCCCGCCATTCCCGCCTCCTGCCCCTCCCATGGAACCCCCGCCAGCGTCGGTCCCCGTCCCCCCCGTGCCGGATGCGCGTCCGGCCTCCGCCGGTAGATCGCCATCCACCACCACGCCCGCATCACTCGGTGCCCCCGTTCCGCCGAAGTCTCCGTTCGAGCCGGGGCCCGCCATGTCCCGGACGACCGTGCCGTGCCGGATCGCCGCTCCAGCCGGCCCCGGAATGCTCGCTTTCGCGGACCAGGTGACGAGATCGGAGCTGGTCATCGTCTGGCACGGAGCTCCCCCCGACTGGGGATCGACGTACATCCGGTACCGGCCGTCGTCGAGCTGCACGATGGCTGGCCCCTCCATTCCCGATCCCCATCCCGCCCAGTCCCCCTTGCCCACGAAGGTCCACGGTCCCGTGAGGCCCGGCGCGGTGGCGTGCTCGAGGTAGCGGGTGACGTCGTTCTTCACGAAGGCGTGGTAGGTGTCGCCACGCCTGGCGACGAAGGTGTCGATGTAGTCCGCGCCGATTCCGAGCGCCGTCGGGCCGCTCCAGGAGGTGAGGGCGCTGTTCTGCGCGGTGAACACGTAGGGCTCGAAGTTCGGGAGCTGGTTCCCGGTGTCGATATTGGCGATGATCCTCACCACGCCACCCTCGACGAACCATTCGGGGGCCCAGGTGCGCGAGACGCCCGCGACGCCCGCCTTCACGGTGACGAGGTCGGTCCAGTGGGTCAGGTCGGCGCTGACGGCGATTCCGAAGTGGTCCTCCGGATTGCAGCAGCTCGCGGTCATCGGATCGGTGTAGGCGAGGTAATACTTCCCGTCGGTGTACCTCATGATGCTGGGATCCCGGAGGTAGCTGGTGTTCCCCCCGAACCCGGTGTCGGACAGCAGCGTGAAGTTGACGGAGTCGGTCGAGGTGTAGATCGACAGCTTCATGCCCGCGGCGTCGTCGCCCTTGAAGGTCGAAAAGACGTAGGTCGTGGCCGCCGCCCGCCCGCCTCGCCCCCCGAGCGTGAGGGCCAGGGCGACCGCCGTCGCCAGGCGCGCGAACCGGATGGTCCTTCCCCGCGCGATCATGCTCCTCGGGGGAGGACCTCTCGCCAGCGCATCACGCCTTGATCTGCGCGATCTCCGTGGTGGAGGCGTAAGGACCGCCGGCGCTCGGGCACGCGACGCCATTGAAGGTTGGCAGGGGGAAGGTCGGGACGTCCACGCCCATGGCGCGGCCGATGGAGATCAGCACGTCGGTGGGGCTGGTGGCCTTGGCCAGGACCACGTTCTGCCCGGTCTTGAAGTAGCCGCCGGCGCCGCCGCCGATGATGGCGGGCAGCGCGTAGTTGGTGTGCCCGTTGCCGTCGCCGTGGCGGTTGGTCAGGTAGATCACCGTGTCGTCGAGCAGGGTTCCGGTCGCGGTGGGGATGGCCGTGAGGAGATCCATCAGCAAGGCCATCTGGCTGATGATCCACTGGTTCATCAGAGAGTACTTGGCGACCAGGGCCGCGTCGCCATTGTTGTGCGAGACGAAGTGCAGAGGGTCGTCGAAGCTGGCCTTGTTGTAGCTGAGCCAGGGCATCCGCAGCCCCCCGACCCCACCCCCGCCCGGATAGCCAAAGCTCACCGTCGCGACCCGGTTCATGCCGCAGTTGAAGGCGATCGCGATGGTCTGCATGATGAACTTGCAGAACGGCTGGGTCTCCGAGCCATCCTGCGCCTGGGGCGGCACGGCGGCGGCCGAGGGCGCCGTGCAGGCGGCCGCCGGCGTCGACGTGCTCATCATCCGGGTCGTCACGCTGGCCTCGTACTCCCGCAGCTGCGTCAGGTGCTGATCGAGGACCTGCTTGTCATTGGCGCTGAGCTGAGGTCGCAGCGATGCGAAGGCACCGTTCAGGAAGCTGGTGATCGCGCCTTGCTTGGCCAGGGCGATGGCGTTCTGGGGCGCGGTCATGGTGCCCATGCCCATGCCCATCCCCGTGGCCGCGGCGAACACCGTCGAGAGGATGGTCTCGGGCTGGAAGAGCCGGGTCTGCGGGTTGCCCGACTCGTCGAAGGTGATGTCCGATGGCGTGTCGCCCCCGACCGGATGCATCGCCAGCAAGAGCGGGCTTTGCTTGTAGGTCCTGGCGATGACGTAATCCATCGAGGGACCGTCCCCCTTGTTGACGATGTGCGGCGTGCCATCCGCGTTGGCCTGTCCGGCCGCGATCGGGAACTGCTTCTTCGAGGCGGTGAGGATGACGTTCGCCTGGTGCTGCGGCGGCCTCATGTTGTAGGTGAGGCCCGTGTTGACCGTGGGGGCGCCCGTCCCGTCCACCTGGGCGCCGAGCAGGATCACCCGTGACTTGTGCGGTGCGAGCGGCGACAGCGTGGCGCTGGCGGTCGGGTCGCTGCTGCCGCTCGGCGGAAAGAAAGCCGGCGGGTGCATGCCGTCGTTGGTGTAGATGAACACCGCGAACTTGGCGGTCCTGGACGACTGGGACGCCTGGGCGGTCTGGGCGGTCTGGGCGGCGGTCGTCTGAGCGCGGGCCGAGAGCTCGAAGAGCTCGAAGGAGGGCAAGGCCAGGGCGGCGCGTCCCATCCACTGGATGAAATCGCGTCGCTGCAAGGGACTGCGCGCGGAGAGCTTCATTGCGGGGCTCCTTCCGAGGTGCGGAGGCGAAACGAGTCACTGGCCGCCACCAGCCCCACGAGGGCCACGAGATCGCCCGACTTCGCGAACTCGGCGCCGACCCGGGCGACCGAGCAGCGGTCACCGGCCGCCACCGATGTCGAGACCTCCCCCGACAGGGCGTGCTCGAGGAACTGCTGCGCGAAGCAAGCCTTCACGGTGCTGCTCTGGGCGACACGGGCGAGGAACTGGTCGCCGTTGGCGAAGGCCCCGTTCAGATCCCCGGCGTTGACCATGGTCCCCGAGGTGTCGACGGATTTGCCGTTGTCCATGGTTCTGACCCTGCCCACCTGGTCGAACCCTTCGAGGGCGAAGCCAGGCGGGTCGATGGTGTCGTGGCAGGCCTGGCACCCCGGTTGAACGTGGGTCTGGTCGATGAGCTGCCGGGTCGTCAGCCCGGCCTGGGGCGTCTCCGACAGGGGAGGGATGACCAGGTTGTTCGGCACGACGAGGCCGAGGCACAGCAGGTTGGAGGTGACGAAGTCCCCCCGGAGGATGGGAGCCGTCACCTGCGGCCGCGCGTTGATGGCCAGGAAGCCGGGGTGCGTGAGGAGGCCGCTGCGGTGCTGGCCGGGCATGGCGACGGGCGTGAACCCGCTCGTCCCAGCGCCGCCGAGCTGGTAGTAGCTCATGAGCGTGTCGTTCAGGTAGTAGGTCTCCCCGCTGAAGAGCGACGCGATGTTGGGCGACGGGGAGGCGTAGAGCGCCGTCGCCCCCATCAGGATCGACTGCCCGAGGGACATGGCGACCGCTTGCGTGAAGGCGGGGTCAGGCCTTCCGCTGGCGTCGTTCTTGACGATCCCCTCGCTGTAGGCCGGGGTGTTGAGCCAGTTGGAATAGAACGCGGTCACGCCGCGCTGGAGCCGAGTCGTGTCCTGCGTCATGCGGGTGACCTGCGCCTGCACGCTCGCGAGATCGCCGAGCCCGGCAGCGGCCGCCGCGAAGAGCGCGTCGTCGGGCATCGAGTCCCAGACGGCGTACGACAGACGGCTGGCCATCTCGTATCCGGCGATGGGTACCATCTGCCCCGGCTGCTCGCTCGACGCGGGCCGCACGAGCTGGTACTGAAAATCCGGCGTCTGCAGGAGGCCCGTCAGAAACCAGTCGACCCCCGTCGCGAAGTCGTTGCCCGCCGCGATGCCCGCGTCGAAGAGAGCCGTCATCCGGGTGCTGTCATCGGCGGACAGGGGTCGACGGTAGGCCCGCTGCCCGATCTTGGCGATGATCTGCTGCTCGCACGCCTGATAGGCCGCCGCGTTGGCGGGCACGCAGGGTGACCAGGCGGACAGGTTCGCGGAGGCCTGGGCGGCCACCGCCGCGGCCGCGTTGGCTCGAAATTGCAGCGCGGTGGCGTCGAGGGCCGCGGTCTCGCCGCCGGCCACGTTGCTGGTCTCGGCCGGGTTGCCGCTCACCTTCAACAGGTCGAGGACCGTGTTGTCGTACTGGGCGGGGGACAGCAACCGGGCGTGGACGGGCGAGGGTTGTGCCGTCGCTCCGCCGCAGTCGGCGGTGACCGCGCCCGCTGGCGTGCCCGTGCCCGTGCCCATGGCCATGCCCGGGTTTCCCGGCGCTCCCGCGGTGCCGGAACCGACGCCACCCGGGGTTGGTCCCCCACTTCCGGTACCTGATGAGCTCCCGCCCGCGCCCGGGTGACCCGTGTCCCCAGGGGCAAGCGATCCGGTTCCGCCGCGGACGCTCGCAGTGCAAGCCCCGGTCGACGATGACAACGCCAGGGCGCAGGCGGTCAAGACAGCGCCGTTCACTCGGTTCCGGGAAAGGGGTTTCATCGGGGGGCTTCCTCGTTCCTCGGGAGACGGAAGATTTCCGAGGCCGCAGTGACGGAGGTCGGTCCCGAGGTCCAAACTTTCTTTCGGGAGGTCAGCCGGCCTGCGGGATCCCGAAGACGTCCCGCAGGCGGGGGAGGCGCTCCTTGGGTACGTCCATGTCGTGCAGGCCGATCCGCAACGACACGGTCGCTCCATCCGCCCATGGCCACCAGAGCCCGAAGGCCCCGCCGCCCGGCGCGACCGGCGCCGCGCCCCAGTACAGCCGCTGAGACGCCCGCAAACCACCGCAGGTCTCGGCCGTCGCACGGGCGGACGCGGGCGCGTCGGCCAGGGACTCGGCTCCGAAGACCCCCGGCATCGCGTGGGCGATCGCGGCCTCGGCCGCCCCGGTGGCCGGTGTCGAGAACGACGCCATGACGCATTTCAGGCGGCGATCGTATCCCCATCCCGACACTGGACCTGGCCAGGCGTCCCGCAGCGCGATCAGGGACTCGAACACTGCCTGCCACGGGTCGTGCAGATCATGCATGCATCAACGGTACGGTACGCCCGCTCGGGCGGGCAAGGCGGTATCTCGCCCACATGTCGCCGCGGCACGTGCCGAGCGGCATGTCCCGCTCGCCCGGTCAGGGAGTGGAGCCGCAGAGGATCCAGTCGATGATGGCCCGGCGCTCGGCATCCGACAGGGTGATGCCGCTGTCCGGCGGCGGCATCGCGCAATTCGACAGATCGGTGCGAACGACGTCGGCCCAGTCGGCCACGTCCTCGTAGGTGGTGAGGGGCCAGGGACCGTCCGGGTCGGCTCCGTCGTGGCAAGATCCGCAGGCCCGGTCGATGGCTGGCATTACCGTCGCGAAGCCACGGTCGGGGGCGGAGCAGACCTCGGGCGGAGAGAAGTCGCAGGACAGGACGCTGACGCTCTGGTCGGGTAGCGGCGCCGGACTTCCGCCATCGCACCCCAATCCGAAGCCGAGGCCAAGACCGAGGCCGAGACCCAGCACCAGCCCGGCGGGAAAGTCCTGCATGCGAGGACGGATCATACGATACCTGCTTGCCGGCTCGCACCCCGGGCGTCGGTGACGGCGGTCTCGGGTGGTCCAAAGGCGCGCGACAGGATCTGCGTGGCGCCCCGCACGGAGGCCGCGTAGAAGCGGGCGCGCAGCCCCTCGCGTGCGCCGGCGTCGAGATCGCTCGCGGCTCCGATGGCGGCACGCCGGCTGCGCACCGCATGGGCCAGCGCCACCGCGGTGGCGACCGAGAGGTTGAGGCTCTGGGTCATCCCCTGCATCGGGATCGCGAACCGCGCGTCACAGGCGCTGGCCGCCTCCGAGGTCAGCCCGTCGTGCTCGTTGCCGACCACGATGGCCGCTGGCCGCGCGAAGTCGAGGTCCTCGAGCGCCAAGGACGCCCCCGGCATGGCCGCGTAAAGGGCGAACCCCGCGGCCTTCAGCTGGGCCCGCGCCGCGGCGAAGGTCGGGTGGCGGTGGATATCCAGCCATTTCTCGCACCCCTTGGTGACCTCCGACGAGAAACGGAAACGCTCAACCGCCTCGATCACGTGGAGGTCCTGCAGACCGAAGGCCTCGGCGCTGCGCAGGACCGCGGCGCCGTTGTGGGGATCGTGCAGGTTCTCGATGAGCGCGGTCAGCCCGCCGAGCCGGGCCGAGAGGACCTGGTCGATGCGCTCGCGTCGACCCTCGACGAGCAACGGGGACAGCACCGCGCAGATGCTCTCGGGCGAGACGCGCGGAAAGCGGCGCAGGACGTCGTCACGGCTCGGGGGCATGGCAGGTATTTACCCCAACGGCGGCGGAGTTCCCGCCGAGACGTGGCGCCCGGGCCCGGAACGCGGAGCGCCGACCGCCGACCGCCAGGCAGTATGATGCGCGGATGTCTGCCCCGGACCCCCAGGTTCCTGCCGACGCCGACGCGGGTGCCGGCGCCACGGCCGACCCCGCCAGGGTGGCCGCCC
>CAZIOH010000137.1:0-12660 GCA_964540815.1 uncultured Myxococcales bacterium
TGAACAGGATGTTGGTGGTGTCGACCTGCAGGAACTCCTGCTGCGGGTGCTTGCGGCCCCCCTTGGGCGGCACGTTGCACACCGTGCCCTCCAGGATCTTGAGCAGCGCCTGCTGGACCCCCTCGCCCGAGACGTCCCGGGTGATCGAAGGGTTCTCGCCCTTGCGCGCGATCTTGTCGATCTCGTCGATGTAGACGATCCCCCGCTGGGCCTTCTCGATGTCGTGATCGGCGTTCTGTAGCAGGTTCACGATGATGTTCTCGACGTCCTCGCCGACGTAGCCAGCCTCGGTCAGGTTGGTCGCGTCGGCGATGGCGAACGGGACGTTGAGGATCTTGGCCAGGGTCTGGGCGAGCAGGGTCTTGCCGCAGCCGGTGGGCCCGAGCAGGAGGACGTTGGACTTCCCGAGCTCGACATCGTCGCCCCCGACCTTGGCGTCGATCCGCTTGTAGTGGTTGTGGATCGCGACCGCCAGGATCTTCTTGGCGCGCTCCTGGCCGATCACGTAGTCGTCGAGGACGTTCTTGATCTCGGCCGGCTTGGGGATCGGAGCCAGCCCGAAGTTCTCGGACTCCTTCTCGATCTCCTCGGCGATGATGTCGTTGCAAAGGCCGATGCACTCGTCACAGATGTAGACGGTCGGCCCGGCAATCAACTTCTTCACCTCACGCTGACTCTTTCCGCAGAAGGAGCAGGAGAGGTTCCCGTGTTCGTCTCGTTTTCGGTCAGTGGCCACTGCCCTTGAGCCTAGCACGCGCCTCGGCGCATGTCCGCCCGGACGCGAGGCCGGAGCCCGGGCCCCTGCGCCGAGGGGCGAAATGTGCTCAGCGGTTGCCGGAGGCGGGGCCGGTCGGGGGCTTCTGGATCAGGACCTCGTCGATGAGGCCGTACTCCTTGGCCTCGATGGCGCTCATGAAGTAGTCGCGCTCGGTGTCCTGCTTGATGCGCTCCATCCCCTGCCCGGTGTGCTTGACGAGCAGCTCGTTGAGCTTGTCCCGCGTGCGCAGGATCTCCCGGGCGTGGATGTCGATGTCGGTCGCCTGTCCCTGGAAGCCACCGAGGGGCTGGTGAATGAGGATGCGCGCGTGCGGAAGCGAGTAACGCTTGCCCTTGGCGCCGGCCGCGAGCAGGAACGCGCCCATCGAGGCCGCCTGACCCATGCAGAAGGTCGCGACGCTGGGCCGCACGTATTGCATCGTGTCATAGATGGCCATGCCCGCCGTCACCAATCCACCCGGCGAATTGATGTAGAGCATGATGTCCTTGTCCGGATCCTCGCTCTCGAGGAACAGGAGCTGCGCGATCACGATGTTCGCCACCTGATCGTCGACCGCGGTGCCGAGGAAGATGATCCGATCCTTGAGCAGGCGCGAGAAGATGTCCCAGCCGCGCTCGCCACGGTGGGTCTGCTCGATCACCGTGGGGATGATGAAGCTCGCCGACGGTCCTGGCGACTGGTCGAAATGTTCGAACGGGGAACGGCGGGAATCGCTCATCGGGTCCTCTCGGCTCGGGCGTGCAGACTCACTCGTCGCTGATCTTAGCCTGTGCGATCAGCATATCAAGCGTCTTCTGTTCGAGGAGCTGCTGGCGCAGGCCCGCGAGCTGTCCCTCGCGTTCCAGATCGGCCCGCAGCTTCTTGGCGTTCTCCTGGCGCGCGGCCGCCAGCTCGGCGATGCGCTTTTGCAGATCGGCGTCGCTCACCGTCACGCCCTCGCGCTCGGCGATGGCCTGGATCAAGGTGGTTCCGCGCGCCTCCATCTCGGCCTCGCCGCGGAACTCGCCCTTCATCCTGGCCACGTCGATCGCCCCCGCCTCGAGCCCCGCCTGCACGTCGATCCCGGCCAGCATGAGCTGCTGCAGGGCCCGGTTGACGATGGCGCCCGCGTGACGATCGATGAGCGCGGGGGCGATCGGGAACTCGTTGCGCGCCACCAGCTCCTTGACGAGCGCGGTCTTGAGCTCGGAGTCGATCCGCGCGCGATCGGCCTCGCCGAGCCGTTCTCGGATCTTGTCCTTGAGCCCGTCCAGCGTCTCGGCCTCGCCGGTGTCCTTGGCGAACTCGTCGTCCAGCTCGCGCTGCTGCTTGGCGCGGGCGTCCTTCACCGTCACGCGCAGGCTGACCTCCTTGCCGGCCAGCTCCTTCTGAGGCAGCTCGGCCGGCAGGGTGTACTTCACCTCCAGCTCGCTGGCGGACAGGGAGATCCCACGCAGGCGCTCCGAGAGGCCGGGCAGTGGACCGCCCTTGTCGTCCTCGAGATCCACCCCGACCGAGCGCCGCTTGATCTTGTTGTCGCCCACCCGGCCATGCACCTCGACCATCAGGAGATCGGTGGGGAGCGCTTCCGTGCGGCCCTCGATCGGGCGGTACTCGGTGAGCCGGCGGCGGTAGCCCTCGAGGGCCTCCTGCACCTGCGCGTCCTCCACCTTCACGGGGCGGCGCTTGAGCTCGACGCCGGAGTAGTCCTTCGGCACGACCTGCGAGCGCACCTCGACCTTGGCCGTGAACCGGAAGGCCGCGCCCGGCTTGATCTCGTACTGGTTGACCTCGAGGGGCGCGACCGGGTGGAGCTGGCGCTCCTGGATGGCCTGCCCGATCGAGAACTCGACCAGGGCCTTGGCGACGTCGTTCTCGACCTGGTGCCGGTAGAGGCGCTCCACCACGGTGCGCGGGACCTTGCCCGGGCGGAACCCCTTGAGACGTACGTCACGCCGCAGTTCGTTGTAGGCCTTCTCCAAACGCGGCGCGACATCCGACCACGGGACCTCGAAGTCGACGCGCTTCTCCACCGGGGAAATGTCTTCAATTGTGATTTGCATCGGAATCGGCGTACGTCTACCCTCGCCGGCTCCCCCAAGCAAGGGGACGTCGGCGTTTCGGCGTCCTCCCGAGTTCTTTCGGGTTCGGCGAATTGTGGTTGATCTGATCGGGGGTCCTCGGTCAGCATAGTCGCCCCTGGAGTTAATCGATGGGCTCTCTCGGATTCACACTGGCAGACCGGCTCGGCGCGCGATCGAATCCTTGCTCGGTGCGGGGATGCTCGCGGACGTGGCTGCAAATGACGGGAAGGGTTGCGAAGCTCGGCGGCCGCGCGGGAGCCAGCGACGCGGATCCCACCTCCGCCATGTGCGAGCCCTGCCGCGAGAAGTTCCCGAAGCTGGTGGACGCCGTTCGCCCGTGCGATCGGGCGGGCTGCGAGCACACCTGGAGCTGGACGGTCCGGGAGCAGATCGAGGCCTTCGCCACCAACCGCCCCGCGCCGCAGCGGCTGTGCCCCGACTGTGAATCGCGGCTGTCCACGCTGGCCGATCGCGAGATCGCCTGCTCGGTGGAGGGTTGCCAGCGTCAGGCGATCTTCACGCGGCGGGCGCAGCTCATCGCCGGCGGCTCCGAGGCCGAGCCCGCGCCGGCCCCGAGCATGATGTGCGCGCCGTGCGCCAACGTCTACGAGAAGATCAAGGATCGGCCGATCACCTGCGGCATCCAGGGCTGCAAGCAAAAGTGGTCATGGAGCCGCGACGAGCAGATCCGGGACTATGCGGCGGGGTTGCCCAACGAGCCTCCCCGGCGGCTCTGCGACGCGTGCCGCACGGTGTTCGGCGCGATCGCCGATCGCGAGGTGCGGTGCCGTACCTCGGGGTGCAAGAACACCTGGACCTGGCCGCGCGAGACCCAGCTGAGCTCGGCGGTGGCGGGCAAGCCGCTGCCGAAGGCGCCCCACCGGATGTGCCAGCGCTGCATCGACGTCTACTCGGCCACCCGCGACGTGGAGCGGCCCTGCCGCCGGCCCGGGTGCAAGCGAACGTGGACCGACAAGCGGGGGGCCCAGCTGGCGCGCGCGGTGCGGGGCAAGACCGGCGATCCGTATCCGCACTACTGCACCGAGTGCGAAAAAGAGCTGGGCGAGATGGAGGATCGCCAGGTGCCGTGCAAGACCGAGCACTGCCCGGGGACCTGGACCTGGACGGCGGCCCAGCAGCTCGCCGCGGGGGTCCGCCCCGAGGTCAAGGTGGTCGGGACCGTCTCGACCGACCACCACGGGACCGCCAGCGCGGTGGTGGCAGCTGGAGATGCCGCAGGCCCGACGACCCCCAAGGCGGCAGCCGTCACCAGCGCGCGCGGGGCCGCCGGCAACGGCCACGCGGCCCGGCTCGAGTCACGCGAGCACGAGCACGACCACCTGCACGCCGAGAACGAGGAGCCCGAGGACGAGCACGACGCGGAGCAAGCCGCGGAGCACGACCACACGGAGCACGCGGGTGAGGTCGCGGTCGCAGGCGGAGGGAACGCTCAGCGTCCTGCCGCCGAGGCTGGTCACGGATCTGAAAACAAGCCGACGGCGGCGGCTGCTGGCACCGTCGGTCACGCGACTCCGGGGAAGAAGCGCCGGCGACGCAAGCGGCGCAAGGAGATCCGTCCGCCCGAGCGGCGCTGTGAAGACTGCGTGGCGTTCCTCAAGGATCGAAAGACCCGCGAGATCCCGTGCGTTGGCTGCAAGACGACCATCTTCTGGCCGCCGGAGAGCCAGCTTCAGACTCACCTCGGCAACTGGGCGGAGCCCACCCTGTGCGGGGCCTGCAAGCGCGACCTGACCGAGGCCGCCCGGGCGGCCGAGCGCGAGGCGCTCCGCCACGGAGGCCCGGCCATCCACCTGGCCGAGGGAACCCCGGAGGCTGTGCACGACGGTGTCCATGAAGGTGACGGTGTCGGTGTCCACGACGGCGGACCCTCGACCGCCATCGACGCCAGCGCTCCCTCGACGGCGGAGCTGGTGCCGCCGCCTGCCCCGGAGGACGCCCCTCCCGTCCTCGTCACCCCCGCGGTGACCGAGACGATCCTCAACTGAGCCGAGGCCCCGAGGCCCGCATGGCCTCGGGGTGATCGTATTTCTATCCGCATATTCGTGATCGTGGACGTGTTCGATCCCGTAAACGTGGCCGTGCACGTGCACGGGAACCCACCGTGAAGGTGATCGAACCGGTCTCGCAAGATGCGGGGCGTGTCTTCTTCTGCACCTCTCGATCACGCCCACGGGGCCGGTCACGTGCACGTGCACGTGCACGTCGAGGATCACGGGTCGGCCACGATCACGATCACGATGCAGCCAGCGGGTCTTGACGGCCCGATCCGGGCAGGCCCGGGTCCCCTCTATTCCGGCTCGGCTGCCAGTCGACGGGCGAGCGGATAATCCGCCGGAAGGAGCTCGAGCGTCGGCAGCTCGGTCCGCGGGATCCACACGACCCGCTCGACGGCGATCGCGCGGGCTTCCTCGTGCTCGCCGGCCAGCGTGCATTCGTAGACCAGCATGACGAGATCGAAGGTCGGGTAGGGGTGAAAGACCACCTCCTCGATCCGCCCCACCCGGATCGCGCAGCCGAGCTCCTCGCGGATCTCGCGCGCGAGGGCATGGACCGGATCTTCCCCGGCCTCCACCTTTCCCCCCGGGAACTCCCACAGCAGCGGCATCGGCTGATCGGCCCGCCGCTGCGACATGAGGACCGCCCCGCCCCTCCGGATCAGGGCCGCCACGACCAGGGTCCTCCTGCGATCACCAGCGAGGTTCGGCTTGGACGAGGACACGGGAGGGCTCCCCATCAGTTTCTATCTCGGGGAGCCACCCCAAAATCGGAGGCGGAGCCGTCTTCGCCCGCCAGGCGCCCGCCCGCCCCGCCGCCGGCGGGCTGGCTCGGCGACGCCGGACCGGTCCAGGTCCGCGCGGGCTCGCGCGGGAGGCTCGGATCGGGGCCGGGCGCCACCCCGTTCTCGGCCACCTTGGCCTCGATCAGCCCCATCAGCTCGTCCACGCTGAACGGCTTGTTGAGGCAAGTGACGGCCTGCTCGAGAAAGTGCCGGGCCTCCGCCGAGAACGCCCCGCCGGTCACGAAGACGAATCGCTTGGCCAGCTCCGGGAACTCGCGCTTGGCGGTCATGAACAGCTCCATGCCCGACATCTCCGGCATCTGCAGGTCGCACAAGATCACGTCGAAGTCCTGCCGCTTGCGCAGCACGAGGAGCGCGTCGCGGCCGCCGAGGGCGGTCACCACCTCGTGGGTGTCGGAGATCATGCGCCGGTAGGCCTTGAGCAACAAGGCCTCGTCGTCGACCGCCAGGATCCGCCTCCGGCTGTACCGTGGGGCGGCCACGGGCTCGGGCGGCGAAGCGGGCTCGGGACTCGGCGCCTCGGCCGGTAGCTGCACCCGAAAGAGCGTCCCCCTGCCGAGCTCGGTCTCGACGGTGATCGTCCCGCCGAGCGACTGGACGATTCCCTGGGAGATGGACAAGCCGAGCCCGGTCCCGACCCCCCGCGGCTTGGTCGTGAAGAAGGAGTCGAAGATCCGCGGCAGGACCCCGGGCGTGATGCCACAGCCATTGTCGCGGACCTCGAAGATCACGTCGTCGCCGTGATCGTAGGTCCGGACCCGGATGCGGTTGTCCTTGCCGCGGGCCTCGTCCACCGCCTGGATGGCGTTCATGATGAGGTTGAGGAAGACCTGTCCGAGCCCGGCGGGCGTGCTGCGAACCAGGCGCGTGGCCTGCAAGTCCTTGTCGACCGAGGCCCGGTGGCGGAGCTCGTTGCGCAAGATCCCGAGCGTCGAGTCCACCGCGGTGTTCAGATCGGTCGGCACCCCCTGATCGTCGTCGACGTGGGTGAAGGAGGAGAGGCTGCGAACGATGCGGTGAATCCGGGCCATCCCCTCCTTCGATTCCTGCAGGATCGCGTTGGCCTCGAACAGGATCTCGGTCACGGCGGTCTTGAAGCCGGGATCGCTCGACGACGCGCGCACCCGATCCTCGAGCGTGCGAAAGTGCACCGAGAGCGCGTCGAAGTTGCCGAGCACGAAGGCGGCGGGGTTGTTGATCTCGTGGGCGACGCCGGCGGCCAGGATCCCGATCGAGGCCATCTTCTCGGCTTGCAGCCGGCGCACCTCCACCTCCCGGGCGGCGGTGGTGTCCCGCATGTACAGGAGCACCCGATCCCCGCGCAGAGGATACGCCCGCCCCACGAACACCTGCGTCCCTTCGATGAACTCCTGCTCGCGCGGCGGCGTCTGGGCGACGACCAGCTCGAGCCAGGCCAGGATGGCCGGCTTGAGCTGGCTCGCCATCAGCCGCGCGCCGGCCGAGTTGGCCACCAGGACCTCCTTGGCGGCCCCGAGCAGCACCACCGCCTCATCGAAGACGTCGAGGGTCTCACGCAGGGTGTCGCGCTCGGCCCGCAGGGCATCGGCCAGGGCCTCGGCGGTCCGGGTGCGGTCCCGCACCTTGCTCTCGAGCTCGGCGTTCTGCAGGCGGACGCGATCGGCCAGGAACTTGAGGCGGAGGGCGAACTCGATCCGGGCCATCAACTTCTCCGGACCGACCGGCAGGAGGACGTAGTCGGTGGCGCCGAGGTCGAGGCCCTTGAACCTCCCCTCCTTCTCGAGCTCGAGATCGTGGCCGGTCAGGAGCAGGATGGGGAGCTGCTCGGTGCGGGGGTTGGCACGCACATCCGAGCACAGCCCGAGGGCGGCCTCCTGTGAGATCTCCAGGCCCACCAGCAGCACGTCGTAGTCGAACTGGGCCAGGCGGTCGCGGGCGGCCGAGCGATCCCCACACTGGTCGACCACGTAACCGGCCCGCTCGGCGATCGCCTCGACGATGCCGGTGCGGCGGTTCTCATCGTCGTCGACCACCAAGAGGTGTGGCATGTCAGCGCCCGACGTACCCGAGATCACGGGCGGGCCGGCGCAGTCGCGAGCCGGCGCCTGCGCTCGAAAACGGACGGACCGGCCACGATGACGAGCTCCTCCCCAAAGAATCCTCGCTTTCCAATGCTGCTCAAACGAGCCGCAGCCAGCGAGAATTATCTGACGCCTGGGGGTAAGTTGCAATATTCTTTTTGCGGTTCTCTTTTTGCGCGACAGGCGCCGCTTCGCTGCCGTTCCCCCGGGGCCCGAAGCCTCTCGACCGAACGAAACTGGTCCCGGTCTCAGGTTGCGGCCAGGCAGGCCCGCAACGCCGGACCGAGCAGCGGGAAGTGGAAATCGAAGCCCGACTCGATCGCGCGGATGGGAGAGACCCGCTGGCTCACGAGCAGCATCTCGTCGGCCATCTCACCGAGACCGAGGCGCAGAGCGAGCGCTGGCACCGTCAAGGCAACTGGCCGATGCAGCGCCTGCCCGAGCGCCACCGTGAATTCGGCGTTGGTCGCCGGCTCCGGGGCGACCGCATTGACCGGCCCGGCGAGCCCTTCGGTCGCGAGCGCGTGGAGGAAGAGCCGCAGGAGATCCTCGAGGTGAATCCACGGAAAATACTGGCGCCCGGAGCCGAGTCGACCGCCGAGGCCCAGGCGAAACAGCGGCAGCAGCTTGCCGAGGATGCCGCCCCCCGGACCGAGCACCACGCCGCTGCGAAAGATCACCGTGCGGATCCCGAGCGCGGTGGCGCCCTCGGCCGCCGATTCCCATTCCCGGCCGAGCGTCGCCAGGAACCCCTGTCCGGCAGCGGACTTCTCGGTGAGGACCTCCTCCCCCCGATCCCCGTAGAACCCCACGCCGGCCATAGAGACCAGCACCCGGGGCCGCGCCGAGGGCGACATCCCGGCCATGCGCTCGACGAGCGCGCGGGTGGGCAGGACCCGGCTGTCCCGGAAGCGCCGCTTGCGCTCGACCGTCCAGCGCTTGGCCACCGACTCGCCGATCAGGTTGATGACCGCATCGACCCCATCGAAGGCCTCCGCCGGGGGCAGGCCCACCACCCCATCCCAGGCGAAGATCCGCGCCCCCGGAACCAGCGCGGCCGTCCGGGACGGATCGCGGGCCAGCACCACGAGGGTGTGGCCGGCATCGCGCAGCTTCGGCCGCAAATTTCCTCCGAGGTAACCCGTGGCACCGGTGAGCAGGATCTTCATGGCGTCATGATAAGTCGCGGCACTTGAACCTGCCCGGGGTCGATGGCAGGTTCATTCCATCATGTCGACCGCGGTGACCAATGGGATTTCCGTCTCGGTGAAGAGCCAGTACATCCCCGAGCGGTCCTCGGTGTCGAGCCGACAGTACGCCTTTGCGTACACCGTTCGCATCTCCAATGGAGGTGCGGTCCCGAGCCGCCTGCAGTCGCGCCACTGGATCATCACCGACGGGACCGGGCACGTGGAGGAGGTGCGGGGGCCGGGGGTGGTCGGGGTCCAGCCGCGGCTGCGGCCCGGCGAGACGTTCGAGTACACGAGCTGGTGCGTGCTGGCCACCCCGTCGGGTGAGATGCGCGGGACCTACCAGATGGTCACGGACGAGGGCAACCCGTTCGACGCCGAGATCGCGCCGTTTCGGCTGGCGCTCCCCCAGACGCTGAACTGAGCGCCGGCTTTCGACTCGCGGATTCCGACGTGCGCCTCCGTCATCCGACATCCACCACCCGGATCGAGTTGGTCGGCACGCGCTGGCCGACCGGGGCGCCGTAGATCATGACGAAGTGATCGCCCGACGAGACGATCTCCTGCTCGCGCAGGTGAGCCGTCACCGCCGCGACCAGCGCGTCGATGTTGGGGAAGACCTGCAACGAGCGTGGCATGACCCCCCAGAACAGGGCCAGCCGGCGCAGCGCATCGACCGCGGGCGAGAAGGCGATGATGGGGGCGATGGGACGGGCCTTGGACAGGAGCCTCGGCGTGATGCCGGCCAGCGTGAAGGCCACGATGACCTTGGCCTCGACCTCCTTGGCGACCACGCAGGCCGCGTGGGCGATGGCCTCCTGGGTGGTCTGCCCCGGCTCCGAGGGCTGGGGGGCGTAGAACTTGCTCCCCTCCGCCTCGACGATGATCCGCTCCATCATCGCGCAGGCCTCTTGTGGGTACTTCCCCGAGGCGGTCTCCGCCGAAAGCATCACCGCGTCGGCCCCCTGGAACACCGCGGTCGCCACGTCGCCGGCCTCCGCACGCGTCGGACGGGTCGACTCGACCATCGATTGCAGCATCTCGGTCGCGACGATCACCGGGCGCTGCAGCAGCCGCCCGAAACCGATGATCTCGCGCTGGATGATCGGGACCTGCTCGGGTCGCAGCTCGACCCCAAGATCGCCGCGGGCGACCATCACGGCATCGGCCACCCGCATGATCGACTCCAGGTTGTCCACCGCCTCGGGGGTCTCGATCTTGGCCACGATGGGCGGGGCCGGACGGCCCTGGGCCCGGCAGAACTCGCGCAGCTCCCGGATGTCGTCCGCGCTCTTCACGAACGAGAGCGCCACGTAGTCCACCCCGAGCTCGAGCCCGAGCTCGAGATCCACCCGATCCTTGTCGGTCATGGCGCGCAGACGAACCCGCTTGGACGGCAGGTTCACGCCCATCCGGTCGCGCAGCGCCGCCCCCTGCTCCACCACGCAGGACACCCGCCCACCGGCCACGCCCACCACCCGCAGGCGGACCCGCCCGTCATCGAGCTGAACCGCATCGCCCACTTGCAGGTCATCGGCAAGCCCCTCGTACTGGATCGCGATCACCCCGGGTCCGCCCTCCATCCCCTCGACGAGCGTGATGCTCTCACCCGCGGTGATGAGCGGAGGCGCGCCCTTGCCGGTGCGGATCTTGGGGCCGCACAGATCCTGCAAGATCGCCACCACCTTGCCCATCGCTCCGCTCTCATGACGGACGATCTCGGCGACCCGGCGGTGCTCGTCGTGCGTGCCGTGAGAGAAGTTCAGGCGCGCCACGTCCATCCCCGCCTGGATCAGCCCGCGAATGCCGGCCGTCGAGGCCGTCGCGGGACCGAGTGTGCACACTATCTTCGCGCGTCGGACAACCATGTCTCCCCTTTATCGCACATCTCGTTTGTGCGCGTGTTTCAGGCCGCCGAAAACCGCCCGGCCTCGAGGGAGCCTGCCCGGCAAACGTGGGTGGCTGCCCGCAGGGGCACGTGGTAGCTCTTCGAGTGGAGGGATCCCCATGGAAAGTCTCGTCTCCCGCGACAAAGCCCAAGCCCGCAAGAAAGGCATCCTGGCCGCCTCGGCGTGGGGAGGCACGGTCTTGCTCGGCGCAACGGTGGGCTCGACATTCCTGGTGGTACCCGCCGTCGCCGGCGCGGGATACCTCACTTATAGATGGTTTATGTTTCGCGCGAAGCGCGGAATGCGTTTCTAGTTGGTCAACGGCTCCGAGCGCGCGCCACGGAGGAGGAGACGGCGGCGGGCGCGCCGTTCCGCGCGCGCGGAAGCGGCAGGCGGCGAAGTCGGCGCTCGAGGGCGAACATGATCGACGCCTCGGGCGCGCGCTGGTGGTCGTAGCCGAAGAGGTGGCAGAGCCCGTGGATGGCCAGCCGCTCGAGCTCGGAGGCGAGGCGGCGGCCCGCTGCGCGCCGCCGGGCGGTCTCGACCGAGATGACGATGTCCCCGAGGTGCACGCGCGCGCCCGCCGGATCGTCGATGCCCGTCAGCTCCTGCAGGTGAAAGCTGAGCACGTCGGTGGCGCGGTCGTGCCCGCGAAAGTCTCGGTTGAGCGCGCGGATCTCCACGTCGTCGGTGAGCACCACCGTCGCGGAGGCGCGCGCGCGGCCGACCTGTCGGAGGGCCGCGCGCAGGCGGCGCTGGATGGCCACCCGCACCGCGGCCGCGGTCTGCCCGCGTGCGCTCGGGCGGGTCAGCAGATCGATTGGCAATCGCGACGCCTCACCTGGCGGGCGGCTGGCCGCGCGCCAGGCTGGCCGCGTCGTACGCACGGATGATCTTCTGCACCAGCGGGTGGCGGACCACGTCGACGTCGGTGAAGGTGCAGAACGCGATCCCCTCGATCCCCCGCAGGAGCAGCTCGGCCTCGCGCAGACCGGACTTGCGGTTGTCGGGCAGATCGATCTGGGTGATGTCTCCGGTGATCACCGCCTTCGACTCGAAGCCGAGACGGGTGAGGAACATCTTCATCTGCTCGCCGGTGGTGTTCTGGGCCTCGTCGAGGATCACGAAGGCGTCGTTCAAGGTCCGGCCGCGCATGAACGCGATCGGGGCGACCTCGATCAGCCCGCGCGAGATGAGCTGGTCGGCCTTCTCGAAGTCCATCATGTCGTGAAGCGCGTCGTAGAGCGGCCGCAGATAAGGTGAGACCTTCTCCTCCATGCTGCCCGGCAGGAATCCCAGGCGCTCGCCCGCCTCGACCGCCGGTCGGGTCAGGATGATGCGCTTGACCTGCTTCTCCATCAGGGCGCGCACCGCCAGCGCCATCGCCAGATAGGTCTTGCCGGTGCCGGCCGGGCCGATGCCGAAGACGATGTCGTGGGTGCGGATGGCATCCACGTAGCGCTTCTGCGCCAGACCCTTGGGCGCGACCGGGCGCGCGCGACCCGCCACCAGGATGGTGTCGGTGAACACCGCGCGCAGATCGACCTGGCGGTCCGCCCGCAGCATCGAGACCGCCCGACCGATGTCCTGGGGGTTGAGTGGGGTGCCACGGTGGACCATGCCGTAGAGCTGCTCGATGAGGTTGCGCCCGAGGGCAACCGAATCGGGAGGCCCGATGAGCGTCACCTCGTTGCCACGACTGTGGACCGTGATGCCCACGTGCAGCTCGATGAGCTTCAGGTTGGCGTTGCGCTCGCCGTAGAGCGCCAGGGCCGATGGGTTGTCGTCGAGCGCGAAGCGCTCGGTCACGACCTCGGGCCGGGCGGACAGGCTCTCGTCGTCCGACTGGCTCTCGCCAC
>CAZIOH010000138.1:0-12174 GCA_964540815.1 uncultured Myxococcales bacterium
CTTGGGCATCGGCAACGGTCCAGCGCTTCTTCGTCTTCGGGGACACCAACTGCGACGTCAAGAAATCAGTGCCAGTGTGCGTGTCGGTGCATTGGCCAGTTACCACTCCGCGCGACCTCGAGCGCCGCGTAGAGGTCCACAACTCCGTTGCGCTTGTAGTCGTGCGTGTGGCCCTCGATCTTACCCCTTTGTGAGAGGCAGTATCGGTTGAGTTTTGTGCACCACCGTCTTCCCGAGCTGGAAGGCCTTGGCAAGTTGAGGAGCCGACCAATGCGAGTAGCCGGCGGGCGGACGGGACATCGCTCTGGCGATGATCTTGTGAACCATCTCCGGCGGCACGGAGTTACCGCGGCCCGCCTCGGTTGATCTTCCGGACGGCCGGTAACACGCTAGATGATGCAACGGCTACCCGTCGGTAGCATTTCAGACGCGGCAATGCGACCCCCTGGTCTTCAGCTCGTTGACGACCTTCAGCCAGAACTTCGCGCCCTCCGTTCTGTTCGATCCGACTTGTTCCGGACCACGCCTTGGTCTCCACCTTCACGACAACCTAGCACCGACTGCGTCGAAATGACCGAACGCAAAGCCTGCGCGTCGATGAATGATGACAGCGCGTGTAGGCAGGAGTGGCGCCGTGCTCCTCCAGGGTCTGCCTTATCGTCATGCCGCCCGCCGAATCGACCACGGAGACGAGGCGGGACGCTCGACCTTCTATGCTCCAATCAGGTCCGGCGCGGCTTCGGATGATCAAGGGGTAAGGGCGACGCAGATCAAACCGGCGGTATCCTCGGGGTCGGTGCCCAAGGCAGGTCCACAGCTGTGTTTACCCCTGCTGGCCCTCGGCGTGCTCGGCTGTGGCTCGGCCGGCCGCAGGCTCGATGCCGCGGCGAGCGCGGCGGGAGGAAGTCCGGTAGGCGCGCTCGACGGGGGCGGCTCGGTGCCGCACGACGCTCTCAATCTACCTGATCTTTCAAGTTCTGCGCCGAACGCCGGCGGACTCGGGGGCGCCACCGGTGGCATCTGGGCCGGCGGCGCGCTCGCGGGCGACGGCGGAACGGCTGGCGCCGGCGGGGCGGGTCCCGCAGATCACGTCGATGGCGGAGGTCAGGCGGGGACGCGCGCCAACGGCAGCTTCGGCGGCGACGGCGGTGGGGGTGGCGAGGGCGTTGGAGGTGCTGGCCCAGCGGCCGGAGCTTCCGGAGCCGCCAATGGTGCCGGCCTCGAGAGCCAGTGCAACCTGAAGGCCGCGCCGTCATGCTTCGAGCCCTGCGGCGGTGATCTCTCCGGAAACTGGGTTCTAGAGGACGCCTGCTTCGGTCCGGCAGCGACCCACAAGGGCGTCTGCGACACGTTCATTTCCGGAACGTCGACCAAGAGCAACCTCCTCCTCACGAGCTCCGGCAGGGGTGAGCTGACGGCTTTCGGAACGGAGAGCTGGTCGATCTCTGCCACGATGTCGCTCGGCTGTCGCGGGCTTGCGTCCGCCGACCTCTGCGCCTCCGCTTCCCTGCTCTCGGATGCCCTCCTGTTCTCGTACACCCAGCCAATGTCGTGTTCGCAGAATGCCTGTGGAGCCTGCGACTGCCAGGCGCGCGACGTGAATGGAGCGATCGCTTTTCCGCTGACGCTTCCGGTCGATCCACTGCAGGTGAACTTCCTGCGGTCGGGCCCTTTCACCTTTCCCTATTGTGTCATGGGGGACGTGCTCTGGATTGGCGGCAGCGCCCAGGATGGGACGCCCAAGGTCTCTTACAAGCTCCGCAAGCACAGCTGCCAGGGGACGACCACCCCCTGTGCGCAACGGGCCCTCGACCAATGCGAGCTCGGCCAGGGGTGCAACCTCGGGTCTTGCACCAACGCCGTGCCGGATCCGCCCGTCGGATGCGAAGACGCCACCACGTCGAACGAGTGCTTGGCGCGCCAGGGGTGTGTCTGGAACCCGAATGTCTGCGTCGGCACCCCGGACGTCTCGTGCGACCCCACCGTCTGCGGAACCAGACCCGGGTGTACCTGGGGTGACCCGATGCAACGATGTACCGGGCAGTCCGACTGTGCCTATCGGAGCCCGGACCAGTGCGTAGGTTCGGGCCTGGCCGGGGGCTGCTCGCTTCGTCCCTGCGAGGCCCCGTCGGGCGCGACCAGCGACAAGGCCGATTGTCGATTGATCCTGAATGCGGCCGACTGTGCGAACGCCCCCGGGTGTATCGCCCACCCGCGGTCCGCGGCCACTCCCTGCACCGGCGTGACGTCGTGCGCCTCGCAAACCGACCTAGCGATATGCAGCACGTTGTCCTGCTACGCGCAGGTTTGCTCCGGCACGTCGACGCCGTGCTCGCAGATTCCCGTCGCCAACTGCTCCAGTGTGCCCGGCTGCCAAATCTCGTGGTGAACGCTCTCATGGGGAACGCATGCTGAAGGCCCTGATGGTGAGAACTCTCCGATCAATGTCCCCGATGGCGCTCGGGTGTGCCGTCCTGCTTGGCGGCGGGTGCAGTAGCTCCACGAAAGCTCCCCTGTCGAGCGGAACTGGCGGCTCGCTGGGCAGCGGCGGGACCAACCCCGCCGTCACCGATGGAGGGAGCGGGCCTGCAGGCGCGGCAGCGGGGGCGCGGCCGGTGGTGGCCGAGGCGGCCTCGCACCGACCGGCGGCGGTGGTTTCGCCAGCGGAGGAGTCCGCGCCGGGGCCGCCGGCGCGCCTGGATCGAGCGGTTCGACGGGACCGGTCGGGGGCGCAGCCACGGGGGGCGGGACTGGGTCGAGCCCGGGCGGCTCTGGGGGCGGCGCCGGCGGAGGCGGCGGTGATAGCAGCGCAGGCAGCTTCGGATCGACCGCGCAGCCTTGCGAACAGCTCACCACGAATCTTTGCACGAGCGCGGCGACCTGCCTCGCGACCGCGCGCTCTGGAAATTGTGGCAAACAGCTCGAACAGGAGCTCGGCTGCAGCCAGTCGAGCCCGGTCGACTTCGCAGCCTGTCTGCTCGACACGCAAGCTGCGGCGTTGGCCTGCTCTGGCCTGTTTCCGGATGGCAACCTGACCCTTCCGACGGCGTGCTTTGCCCCCGTCCAGGAGGACCTGCCAACGACGGGGATCGCGGTCCTTGCGGAGCTTTGCCTCGGCGACGGATCTTTGACCATGTTCGGCCACGGTGAACAGTCCTTGGTGCACTGACTCCTCAGCGCTCGCGCGAGAAAATTCGCGCAGTCGCGCCACTTGGGAACGCGCTGCTGCTCACCAGCTTCAGCGCCAGCATCTTCTCGAGGCCGTCGAAGATCGCGTGCCCCTTGCCGAGCGCAACGGGGTGGACGACCAACCGATACTCATCGATGAGGTCGTTTCTGATCAGGTCGCGTGCGAAGGAGTAACCGCCATAGGCGATGAGCGGTTTGCCCGGCAGGGCCTTTTGGCGCGCGAGGTCGGCGACCAGGTCGGTGGCTACAATTGGATCCCACCACGACTCTTGGTTCTTCCTCGTCTCTTCGGGGGAGGCGCGCACGGCTTTCCGTTTCTCGTCGTCGGTGTTCGCGGCTGTGACCGACTGTCGGGCGGCTTTGTTCGAGATAGCGTCGAAATCGAGCCTACCGGAACGGGTGAAGACCAGCTTGGGAATGGCATTCATCGCCGCCGCAAACGGATTGGTGGCGCTCGGCCAGTAACTTGCCATGTCTTCGAACGTCTTTCGCCCCATCACATGCAGGCCCGCTTGCCAGATCGTCTCGACCTCCCAGAGCGTGCAGCCTTCATCACACGTCTCGAAAATCCAATCCGACTCACCGTTCGGCCCCGCGACGAATCCATCGATTGACATGTCCATCTTCAAGATGACCTTTCGCATCTCGGACCTCCGCGGTGCGGAGAATTGCAAGACGCGGGCCGCCTCGCCGTAGCAGCTCTGGCGGAAGGATGGCCTCGGACATTCCTCCTTGTTCCCGCGGCCGTTCTCCTCATGTCGACGTCGCTTCTTCCGGACATCGGGGGCGGGGTGTCCACTCACGGGATCCACATGCAGAGGAAGGTGACGTCGACGGACTGGCCAAGAAGGCCGCTGATGCTCTCGACCGTCGGGAGGGCGAGGAGCTGCGCAAAGCCGAAGTTGCGGGAAAACGCGGTCCACATCTGGCGACCCGGGCACCGACTGGGGATATTGAACCTTCGACTTCCACGGTGGAATACGAAGAGGGCGTTGCCGCCGGTGCGGCCACCGGAAATCAAGCGACTGGGGGTAGAGTCGACCTCATGGGTCCGGTCACTCGAGAGCCTGGCAATGTGTACGTGTGTCTTGGGCGCCGGTTCGCCGCTGGCGCCGTGCTGGTGGGTTTCGCGGCACTGGCGCAGGGAGGCTGTTCGTCGAACTCCGGTCGCGGCGGTGACGCGAAGGGAACCGGGGGCGTCTCCGGATCCGGTGGGGTCGCATCGGGAAGTGGGGGGGCAACCTCCGCCGGCACAGGCGGGGCAGCATCGGGAGGTACGTCACAGACGGGAGGCAATCCGTCGGCCCTCGGAGGTACCGGGGGTGCGTCGACATCCGGTGGAACCTCCGGCAGCGGCGGCGCACCGGCGACGGGCAGCGCGGCGGGAACGCAGGCGTCGGGAGGCGGCTCGGCCTCCGGCGGCGCGGGGGGGACGCCTGACGCCATGGGAACCGGCGGCGTCGCGGGGGGGGCGGGGCAGGGCGGTGCCAGAAGCGTCTGTAACCAGGCTCTACAAGATCCGTTCTCCATCTCCATTGCCGGAAGCTGGAGTTTCATTCCCGCGGGGGTCGGCCCGACCACGATTCAGGTGCCCGGGGGTGGCTGGTTGAAGCAGGGAGTCACCGCCTCCAGCGCGACCTATCAGACCCAGATCACCGTTCCCGACTCGGGGTCGGCGCAGACGACCCTGATCGAATTCGGCGCGATCAACTTTCAGGCGATGCTGTCGGTGGACGGCTCGGTGGTGGGGACGAACACGACCGCGTTCACACCTTCGGTCTTCGACGTCACCAAGGTCGTCAAACGCGGCCAGCAGCATTCGATCTCCGTGGCGGTCAAGGGCCGCGACGCTCTGAAGACGTCCGCGGGCAAGGACACCGTTCCGGTCGCGGCCGGGTGGTCGGGCAACATCGCGCAGGGAATTTTTCGATCCGCGACGGTGCGGGTCTATCCCGACGTTTACATCAGCGACGTTTTCGTGCGCACCAGCGTCACCGACGATACGGTGGCCTACGACGTGTCGATCACCAACACGGGCAACGCCAGCCAGCAAGTGACCTTGTCGGGAATCTTGGCCTCGTGGAATTGCGAGGCGCTCAACTATCCCAGCCTCCCGTCCAGCACCGTCACGGTGGCGGCCGGCGCCACGCAAACGGCGACGGTGGGCCCCGTCAAGTGGGGGCTGGGGACGACGTCGTATTGGTGGCCCAACGTTCCCTACCAGCCCGGCTACAGGGCGAAGTTGCACAACTTGACCGCCAGCATCGCGGTCGGCGGAAAGGTCACGCACAGCAAGCAGATTCGTTTTGGCTTTCGCCAGGTCGAACAGAAGCGCGCCGATCCGTCGCATGTGTACTACTACCTGAACGGCACCCGCGTGAATTTTCGCGGCGACAATCTGCAAGGCGCCAACTACGACAGCATCAACAACGGGGGCAAGGGCGATGCCTACGACACCTTGCCAGGGTTCATGCCTCCGTCCGCGCAGAACCCAGGTTGGCCTCAAGCGGTCGCGAACTACCAGAGGCTGAACTACAACGTGAACCGCATTCACCAGGTTCCTGCCGCGCCGTACATGCTGGACGTCACCGACGAGCTGGGCCTGATGATCATCGACGAAACCGCGATTCGTGGCAGCGACAATGCCGCCGATTTCGTGGCCGGCCACGACAACATGGTGAATCACGCGCGCGCGCTGGTGTTGCGCGATCGGAATCACCCGTCTGTGATTCGTTGGAGTCAGTCCAACGAAGCCAACAACGTCAGCAACGATTCGGTGCAATTCGAACGGGACCTCTACACGGCGATGAACGCCTTGGATCCCACGCGGCCCATCAGCGCCGATTGCAGCGGAGCCAGCACCCCCTACGACGCCATCACCGACGCCAACTTCTCGACCTTCGCCCACTATCAGGGGGGATTCGGCGTCTATACCGAGCAGGTCGCCAGCCGGACGGACCGCCCCTTTGGACAGGGCGAGTTCATCTGGTCGGCGGACAACACCCGCCAAGGGCTGGCGTGGTTCGGCACCGCGACCATGGCGATGCGCCGGCAGAATGCGTCGGAGATCAGGCCCTATACATTGCTGTCGTCGTGGGCCAGCATCATTCCCGGCGTCACGCGCACCAGCATGACCATCGAACAGGGCGGCAATCCGGCGTTTGGTACGGATAATTTGCCCGACCCCTGGTCGAATCCGATCCTCATGCGCGTGCAACGCGCCTTCAGTCCGGTGCTGGTCGCCGATCAGGCGTACTGGGAAATGAACAAGAGCTCGAACAGCAACGGAGATTGGCCGACGACGATCCCGGCGCTGACCAAGGGGGCCGTCAGCGACCGCACCCTGCTGATCTTCAACGACACCTTTGCGGGAACCGCCGTCACCTTGGTCTGGGAAGTTCATGCGGACACCGCGACGGGAACCATCGCGTCGATGGGAATGCTGAATGTGGAGGTGCCGCTGGGATCCATGGTGACGCAGCCACTGTCGATCACAGCGCCGGCCACGGGATCCAAATGCTATCTGGTGCTGCGCGCGCAAAAGGCCGGCGTCACGCTGTTCGAAGAGACCGCGGAGTCGTTCACGCTGAACTGAAAGGCCCGGGCCGGATACAATCACGGCGCATGCGCCGACGTCGTTCTCCGAACATTCAAGGGATGTTGTTCCGCGGCGCCTTGGCCGCGCTCCTCGCCGGGGCGTGCGCCAAGAAGCCGAGCTACGGTCTCGGCAGCAACGACGGCGGCGTGGACGCTGCACGGGCGGGGAGCGGCGGCAGTTCGAGCACGGCGGGGACCGGCGGCGCCGGCGGCTTCAGCCCGCCGGACCCCGGGCTGATCAATCCCGGGGTCGACGGAGGCGCCGCTGCCGTCTTGGAGCGGCTGGACCTGAGCTTCAACGTGGACTGGCGCTATCACGAGGGAGACGTCGCCGGCGCCGACGCCCCGGCCTTCGATGACACCGCCTGGAGCTACGTCGACGTGCCCCACTCGACCCGCTTCACGACGCCGGAGAGCCCCAACGCCTACCTCGGGGTGAGCTGGTACCGCCGGCACTTCGCGGTGCCGCGGGCGTACACCGGGAGCAAGCTCTTCATCGAGTTCGAGGGCGCCATGCAGGCGGCGGACGTCTGGCTGAACGGCGTCCACGCGGCGCGCCACCAGGGCGGATACACGCCCTTCACCGTTGATGCCACCGACGGACTCCGATACGACGGCACGGACAACATCCTCGCCGTCAAGCTCGACAGCAACGCCAACCCTGCCTGGGCGCCTGGCTGGAACGGCGTGGATTTTCAGTATCACGGGGGCCTCTACCGAAACGTCACGCTCCACGTGCAGAACCCGCTGCACGTTACGGACGCGGTGAGCGCCAACAAGCTCGCGGGGGGGGGCATCTTCGTGCGCTACCCAGCGGTGAGCGCGACTGCCGCGACCGTGGCGATCACCACCAACGTCGTCAACCAGTTCTCGGTCGCGCGGACCGCCACCGTGCTGTCCGAGCTCATGGACGCCGCCGGTCAGGTCGCGGGGATGGCAGCCGATACCCTGACCATCGCGCCTGGCGCCGACGCTGACTTCGTGCAGAGCCTCGCGATCGCCAACCCAGCGTTGTGGCACCCCTACACGCCTAACCTCTACACGCTCCGAACGCGCGTGCAGGACGGGGGCATCACGGTCGATCAGACGACCACCCGCATCGGGATCCGCCGCATCGGCTGGAGCCGGAGCGGGGGGCTCGTCATCAACGGCGCGCGCTTCGAGGCGCGCGGAGTGAACATGCACCAGGAGATGTACGGCGTCGGCAATGCCGTGCCCGACTCCGCCGTCTACTACGACGTGAAGCGGATCAAGGATGGGGGCCTCGACTTCATCCGGGCGGCGCACTACCCCCACGCTCCCGCCTTTTACGCCGCCTGCGACGCGCTCGGCGTCCTGGTGTTGAACCCGCAGACGGGATGGCAGAACTTCAGCGATACGACGGCCTTCAAGGAGGCGACCTACCAGGAGCTCCGCGATCTCATCCGCCGCGATCGCAATCACCCGAGCGTGGTGGCCTGGGAGGCGAGCCTCAACGAGTCCAATTTCACGGACGAATGGGCGGCGCGCGCCCACGCCATCGTGCACGAGGAGTACCCAGGCGATCAGGCGTTCTCCGCCGCCTGGAAATGGACCCGCGCCGACATCCTCGTAGACGCCTCGCAGCATGGCGTCCGCAACTCGGTGGATCCGCGTCCGACCATCATCGACGAGTACGGGAGCTGGGACTACGGCGGTCAGGCCTCGACCAGCAACCAGCCGCGGGAGGGCGGGGACAACGCGATGCTGATCCAGGCGAACAACATCGAGGACTCCCACAGCAAAAACATGGCAGTGAGCTGGTTCTCGGCGGACGGGTACTGGCACTACGCGGATTACTCCGGCTTCACTTACTTCGGCATCACGCGCGACGGCCTGGTGGACATGTACCGACTCCCCAAGCTGTCCTACTACCTCCTGCAGAGTCAGCGCGATCCGAGCGTCATGATCGACGGCGTCGACTCGGGGCCGATGGTCTTCATCGCGAACCAGTGGACGGCGACCTCGCCGACGCGAGTGCGCGTGTACAGCAACTGTCCTCGCGTGTCGCTGTCCTTGAACGGCACCCTCGTCGAGACACGTTCCCCCGACCCCGGCACCAACCTGGCCCACCCGCCCTTCAATTTTTCCCTCGCCACTTTCACCCCGGGCACCTTGCGCGCCGATTGCGTCGTCGGGGATGCCGTGGTCGCGACGCACCTGCGGCGCACGCCCGAGGCAGCACGCCGCATCGTGCTCCGGCCGGAGGGCACCTCCTTGCGCGCCGACGGCAGTGACGGCCGCCTCGTGTTCATCGACGTCGTCGACGCGAACGGGACGGTGGTGCCCACGGCCGGCGACTCGATCACCCTCGGCGTCACCGGGCCGGGCGCCCTCCTCGGGCCGTTCGTGGTCCAGGTGAAGGGCGGCCAGCTCGCGACCTGGGTGCGGGCCGGACGGACGCCGGGGACGATCACGGTCACCGCCAGCGCCCCCGGCCTCGATCCCGGCAGCGTCGACCTCACTGGCACGCCGGTCGCCAACGTGCCCGCCCTACCGGCCGATCGCTGAGATGACCTCCCTTCGGTCGCGAGGCCGAACCGGCGCTGCGACAGTAGGTGCGCGAGCAGACACCGCGAGAGGACTGGCTGCCGCCGCTCGAGCTCGGCGACCGCTGCGCCAAGTGCCCGGTCGATCTGGATCCCGAAGCAACCTCGATTGTCTGCTGAAGGCGTACTGCATCGGGGGCTTCGCTTCGATGCCCTCGAGAACGGTCCACCTGAGTCGGCTCCGGCACCCCGGGAAGACCCTGCGCGCCGACACCCAATACGGCCACCGACGCCCCCGGCGGCAGGGTGGTAGAGCATCGTCCCGGGCGGGCGACCCGCTCTCGGGTCCGTGCGTCGACCAGCTCGAGCGAGACCGTTTGACCGCTTCCTTTGGCCCGACTTCACATTGCTTTGAGGGCTCCTGATACCTGAGAGAAGGCTCGGTCAAATAGGTCGCCGAGACTCTCGGCGCCGCCGTGGGCAGCCCACCAGTTGAGGGCAGTGTCGAACGCCGCCATGGCGGCGGCGGCGGCGAGGCTCGGCCCCATGTCGGCGTTCACGTCCTTGCCCGCGCGCCGCGCCAGCTCAGTGGCCAGCGCTGCGCGCCATTGGGATTGCTTCTCGAGAAAGTGACCGCGGAGCGAGGGGTCCGCCAAGATGATCTCGGTGAAGCGAAGGACTCTTCCCGGGTGTTGAGCGCAGCTGTCGACGAAGCCCGAGAACGCGACACGCACGGCGACTGCATGGGTCTCACGAGTCGGTCGCGCCGCCAGGGCCTCCACGAGCCGTCGGCCGACGTCCCCCAGAAATGCGACGATCAGATCCTCTTTGGACTGGAAGTAGCGAAAGAAAGTCCGCCGCGACATGCCGGCGGCTTCGGCGATGCGTTCGATGGTCATGTGCTCGTAGCCCTCGACCGCGATGAGGCTGAGTGCAGCCTCGGTCAGTTCCTCGCGCACGACCCGGCGCTTGCGTTCGGCCATCGTCGGGCTGGAAGCGGCTAGAGACAATCCTTCGGGCATGCCGTGAGGTTACCTCAGGCGGCACTTGACACCTAATGCCTGGCGTGGCACTGTGAGACACACAAGACGTTTAGTGTCACCGAGCCAGCGCTCGGCGGAAAGCCGACCAATGATCCAAATCTCGAATTGCCTTGGCCACACGCTTGGACACTGGTGGCTGTTCGCGCTCCTGATGGTCGCGGCGTCGTTCTTTTACGGCTACGGTGTCCCGCAGGCGAAGGCCCGCGTCTTCAAGGGCGCCGAGCTCGCGCCCAGGCTCCTCGACGAGCACATCCCGACCTGGCGGCGTCACGACGCGCTCAGCCTGCTCGAGGGTCTCGGCGCCCCGGGGCGAAGAGCGCTGCAGGGCTTCTATCTCAAGATGGATTTTTGGTTCCCCGGTCCGACCATCTGCGTGGCGTACGCCGCGCTCCTCAGCCTCGCGTTCCCCCCTGGCTCTCCCCTCGGCCCGCTCAACCTGCTCGCCGCCCCCGCGCTCCTGTTCGACGTGGCGGAGAATGCCAACCATCTGGTCATGGCTGGCCGCTACCCCAACCTCCCGTCTCTTTCGCTGAGGATGGGGCCCGCGTTCACTCTCCTCAAGTGGGCCTTCGCCATGGCGCTTCCCGTCGTCGCGCTCGCCGGGCTCATCGCCCACCACCTTTGATCCGATCGGAACGTCGCCGCGACCCGGCTCGTGCCGGAGGACCGCGCGGGTGCCCGCCAGATCGGTCCAACCTTCTGGCTGGATTCAGCCAAAACGGCGGCAAAGTAACATTCCAGGTCGGCGATTTCAATTGTAGCGGCCGAATTCGGCCGTGCGGTTCGGAGCTTCGAAAGGGGAAACCCTGGGTTTGAAATTCCTGTGCTCTGAGCTTTCGCGCAAGCATCTTCAAGACCTCGACGACGCCGCGATCGACAAGCTCTTGCGTGGGCTCGACATCGCCCCGGCCACGAAGACCCGTGTCGTCCACCTCATCTCGGCGTTCTTCAGGTGGTCGATCCGCGAGAAGCACGCCGACACGAACCCGGTCCGCTCGTACCTCGCGGGCGCGACGAAGAAGCAAAAGGAGCGGCTGAAGTCGAAGCACGATCCGCGGGAAACCCCGTTCCTCCCGAAGGAACACGTCGGCGCGGTCTTCCGAGCGTTGCCCGCGCCGATCGATCTCGCGTTCGCCGTCTCGGCGCTGGCCGGTCTTCGCCCCGGTGAGGTCCTCTCGCTGGATTGGGGGGACATCGACCTGGCGCGCGGGCGCATCCGGGTCGAGCGGCAGGTGAGGGCGGGCAAGATCGGGCCGCCGAAGAACGGCAAGCCGCGCGAGGTTCCGATCGTTGGGCTTAGGGCTTAGGAAGAAAAATTCGGGGCGATGACGATGGGGCGGAGATCAGGGGGAAATCGAGGTAGCCTGAGTGGGGTCAAACGCAGGGCAAGATAATGGCTGAATCACACCGCGGCGTAAATCGCCGCGATGATTCAGCAAAGTGTAGTGTTCGCGCCCTTCGCGTGAATGAGCGCGGCCGGCAAGTGGCCGCGGTCCTTGGGATTCTTCACGTATTCGAGCACGGCGGCTCGCGCGCTCACCGACGGAGAGCGCGGACTTCGGCCTGCGGAGACGAATTTCAGGGCCCACCGGCGACAACAAACGCGCGGGCCGTCGCGAGCACTCCTTTCAGCATGGCAACGTCAGATTCCAGGTCCGCGACATTCCGCCCGCGAATTGGTCGGCGCAAGGGCCAGATCAAGCCCGAGCGCGTGCCGACCTTCCGCTGCATGATGATCGCGAAGATCGAGCAGCGCATCCGACGTATCACCGTAGCCGAGCGGGGCGGGACACCGAGGCGCGGACGCCGGCCCGCTGCGGGCGGGTACGGGAGCCAGC
>CAZIOH010000139.1:0-11978 GCA_964540815.1 uncultured Myxococcales bacterium
ATCGGGGATGTGGCTCGCTGCCGCTCGCACCTCCCCGCGCCCCTCTCGCTCCGCGCGGCAAAGCCGCGCTACGCTCGCCTGAACAGCGTGGGGTGATCGAGGTACTCGCGGTGCCGCTCCCGGGAGAAAGTGGGGCGGGGCTCGGCTTTCATCCGTCGGAGGACCCGCTTCGAGATTCAAGTTGATCCGCCAGGGGAACGCGCTTCATGCGGTGGATCGGAGGTTGGCTTTGCCAACCGGAGAAGACTTGGGCAGAGCAGATCCGGGTACGCCTCTCGTCGTCCCGGGAGGGGCCCGCGGGGAGGGGTCCTCCCCTTCCCGCGCTCCGGTCCTCCCCTTCCCGCGAGCGCCGAAGGCGCCTCCTAGTAGTTTCGGCGCAGGTCCATCCCGGTGTAGAGGGAGGCGACGTCGGCAGCGTAGCCGTTGAAGGGTAACGTCTTGCGCTTGATGAACTCGCCGATGCGTCGTTCCTTGGCCTGGCTCCAGCGGGGGTGGTCCACGTCGGGGTTGACGTTGGAGAAGAAGCCGTACTCGTTCGGGGCCATCCGGTTCCAGGTGGTCGGGGGCTGCTGCTCGACCAGGCGAATCTTCACGATGGACTTGATGCTCTTGAACCCGTACTTCCACGGCACGACCAGCCGCAGGGGCGCCCCGTTCTGGTTGGGCAGGGTCTTGCCGTAGAGCCCCACCGCCAGCAGGGTCAGCGGATGCATGGCCTCGTCCATCCGCAGGCCCTCGACGTAGGGCCAGTCGAGGACGCCGCGCCGTTGCCCCGGCATCTGATCCGGCGCGAGCAGCGTCTCGAACGCCACGTACTTCGCGCGGGAGCTGGGCTCGAGGCCCTTCAGGAGAGCGCCGAGCGGGAAGCCGACCCAGGGAATCACCATCGACCAGGCCTCGACGCAGCGCAGGCGATACACCCGCTCCTCGAGGGGATACGCCTTGAGCAAGCTGTCGATGTCGATGACCGTGCTCTTCTTGAGCTCGCCCTCGCAGGTCACGGTCCAGGGCCTGGTGCGCAGGCTCCCAGCGTGGTCCGCGGGATCGTGCTTGTCCGTCCCGAACTCGTAGAAGTTGTTGTAGGTGGTGACGTCCTCCCGCGGGGTCAGCTTCTCGTCGACGAGGTAGCGGGACTTGCGCACCCCGGGCAGGTCCGCCGGTGGCGTCGCCGCCTCGGATCTGCAGCCCACCAGGCTGGTCGCCGCTCCCGCCATGACGCCCGCCGCCACGGTGGCGGCCCCACCCGCCATCAGCGCCCGCCGCCCCAGGTACACCGCGGGGTCGGTTATCTCGCGGGAGGGAATCGGCTCTGGGCGCTTGATCAGCATGTGCCTGGACCTTTCGACCGGGGTGGGAGGTGCGGAGATCTTGCGCTTCAACCGCTACACTGACAACCCGAACATGCCCAGTCGCCCACGCATCCTCGAGATCAAGCGAACCCTGGACGGGCGCGAGAAGCGCTTCGATTGCGCGGTGCTGGCCCGGACGCCCACCCACCTCGTCGTGCTCTTCGTCTCGACTGGACCGATGAACGTGCACGGGGTGGGGCTGCCGGCAGGGACCGTGACCTTCGGGCACTTCTGGACCGATCGCCCCTACAACGTGTACCACTGGCTCGACCGGCGCAGCGGCGAGAACCTGGGGACGTACGTGAACGTCGCCGACCAGACGACCATCGAGGATGGTGTGCTCGCCTGGCGGGATCTGGTGGTGGATGTGCTCGTCGCCCCAGGCCGGGCGCTCGCGGTGCTCGACGAGGACGAGCTGCCCGCCGATCTTCCCCCCGAGCTTCGCGCCCGCATCGCGGCCACGACCGCCACCCTGCGCGCCTCGTGGGCCGAGCTGGCCGCGGAGCTGGAAGCCGCGCGGGCCGCGCTGTGGCCGTCCATCGCCACGGAGATCGACATGGACATCGACACCGACCCGCAAACGCGCCCGCCCTCGGGTCCGACGTGAAGTCGGTGATCCAGCGCGTCGCGCGCGCCGAGGTCCGGGTGGACGGGACGCCGGTCGGGCGCATCGACGCGGGCTTCGTGGTGCTGGTGGCGGTGGAGCGCGGGGACGACGTGGCCGACGTCGAGCTGACGGCGCGAAAGCTCGGGACGCTCCGGGTGTTCCCGGGACGGACCCCCATGGATCGCACGCTCGCCGAGATCGGTGGCGGCTGCCTGGTGGTCAGCCAGTTCACGCTGGCGGCGTCGCTCGGCAAGGGGACGCGGCCGAGCTTCGAGCCGGCCGAGGCGCCGGCCCGGGCCGAGGGGCTCTACCTCGCGCTCGTGGCGCAGCTGCGCGCGGCCGGCCTGCCGGTGGAGACCGGTCGCTTCGGCGCCGACATGCAGCTCGAGCTGGTCAACGACGGACCCGCGACGTTCCTGGTCTTCACCCGCGGCGGCGCCCTCGTCAAGGCGCCCTGAGCGCAGCTCCACCGCCGCGCGGGCGGCTACTTGCCAGAGGGCGCCACGGGGCCGACGGGCACCCGGGCTTCGCCCCGGCGCTTCCCGGGCCCCGCCGGGGGCCTCGCGGCGTCCGAGGTCGCCGCCGCCAGGGACAGGTGCATGATCCGCGCGAGCGGCTCGAACCCGAGCTCTCCGTAGAGCCCGAAGGCGGCGCGGTTATGGCTCCAGACGGTGAGGACCGCCTCGCTGGCCCCTGCGTCTCGTCCCCAGGCCGTGACCTCCTCCATGAGCCGGGTTCCGATCCCCATGCGCCTGAAGGCCGCCTCGACGCACAGCTCGACGATCTGCACCCGCCGGGCCGGCATCATCGCCGGATCGATGGGGGCGTCCACCAGGCGCGCGATGACGTAGCCGCGCACCACCCGGTCAGCCTCCCCCACCCACGTCGTGACGCCCACCTCGGGTGGAAGATGGCGGAGCCCGGAAGACGGCCGGAAGTAGTCGGGCAGGAGCCGAGCGTGCAGGTTTTCGAGCTGGCCCCGCAAGCGCTCCACCGCCTGCCCGTCCCCGGGAAGCGCGGGCCGGACGCGCAGCACCGGCCCGCCCGGGCGCGGCCGCCTAGTTTTGCCGGTCGGAGCGGCCATCGTCCAGCTCGACCGGGAACCGGTTGTACATCACGTTGTAGACCAGGTCCTCGACCTCGCTCTCCGTGCGCAGCGCCAGCGCCAGGGTCGCGAGCCGCTCCGCCTCCGCCAGGGTGGATGCCCGGATGATCGACTTCACGAGGGGAATCTGGCGCGGGGCCATGGACAGGTTGCGCAGACCGAGGCCGAGCAGCACCAGGATGAACAGCGGATCGCCCGCCATGTCCCCGCACATGGCGACCGGCCGGCCGTGCACCGCCGCCCCCGCCACGATCTGGCGCAGGGCCCGCATGATGGCTGGATGCAGCGGGTGGTACAGGTAGCCGACGTGCTCGTTCTCGCGGTCGGCTGCCAGGGAGTACTGGATGAGATCGTTGGTCCCGATGCTGAGGAACGCCGACTCCTCGGCCAGCAGGTCGGCGATCATCGCGGCGCTCGGCGTCTCCACCATCACCCCGAGCTCGGCGTCGGGATCGTGCGGGATGCCCTCGTGCTTCAGATCGGCGCACACCTCCTGGCAGATGGCCTTGGCCATGCGCAGCTCGGCCACGCCAGAGATGAGAGGGAACATGATCCGGGCCGGCCCCTCCGCCGCCGCCCGGTAGAGCGCCCGCAGCTGGGTGCGGAAGAGATCCGGCCGCTGGAGCGAATAACGGATCGACCGCAGCCCGAGCGAGGGGTTCTGCCCGCTCGGCATGCGGACGGCGGCGGGCATCTTGTCGCCGCCGAGGTCGAGGGTCCGGAAGGTGATGGTCCTCCCCCCCGCGCTGCGCAGCGCCGCCACCGCGTGGCCGTACTGCTCCTCCTCGGACGGCAGATCCGGCCGCTCCAGGTACAGGAACTCGGTGCGAAACAGCCCGACCGACTCCGCGCCGATCTCGCACGCGACCGGGATCTCCTCCATCAGCTCGACGTTGGCGGCGAGGTGCACCCGGACGCCGTCCTGGGTCTCGGCGGGCAGATCGCGCATGGCGGCCAGGCGCTTGGCCCGCTTCTGCTGATGGTCCGCCCGGTCGCGATAGGTGCGCAGCGCCTCCTCGTCGGGCTCGAGGATGATCTCGCCCGAGGTGCCGTCGACCACCATCTTCATGCCCGACCACACCCGGTGCCCGAGGCCCTCGACGCCGACCACGTACGGCAGCGCCATGGCCCGCGCCACGATCGCCGTGTGCGAGGTGCGCCCGCCCCCTTCCGAGCAGAGCCCGGCCACGCCCGCGCGCCCGAGCTGGGCCGCGTCCGAGGGCGACATGTCGTGGGCCACCGCCAGGCTGCCCGGGGGCACGTCGGCGGTCACGGTCTCGACCATGCCGAGCAACGTCCGCAGCAGGCGCTCGCCCACCACGGCCACGTCGCTGCGGCGATCCCGAAAATACGGATCCTCGATCCGATCGAACACCGCCTGGATCTGGTCGAGGGCCTTGCGCACGGCCCACTCGGCGCCCACCTGATCCTCGCGGATGGTCCGACGGGCCACGTCCACCAGGTGCACGTCCTGCAACATCAGCCGGTGCGCCTCGAGCAAGCTGTACTGCTGGAGATCTTGCTCGCGCTCGGCGATCTGTTCCTGGATGCGGGCCAGCTGCTTGTCGGTCTCGGCCAGGGCCAGCTCGAACCGCTTGAGCTCTTCGGCAATGGCCTCCGCCGAGATGCGGCGTTCGTGGACCTCGACGCGGCTGCCGACGACATGGGCCGCCCCGATCGCGATCCCCGGTGAAGCGCCAACCCCGCGGAGTCGCTCCATCAGGGGTCGATTCCCTCTCCGAACCCGGCGTCGACCAGCTCCGCCAGGGCGGCGACCGACGGCTCCGCGTCGTCACCCTCGCAGACGAGCTGCATGGTGACCCCGTGGGCCGCCACCAGGGTCAGGAGGCCCATGATGCTCTTGCCGTTGGCCTCGGTCCCGTCCTTGACCACCTTGATCTCGCAGCGATACTTGTTGGCGAGCTGGACGAACTTGACGGCGGCCCGTGCGTGCATGCCGAGCCGGTTGCGGATCTTGACCTCGCGTTGGGCGATCATCGGGATCTGTCCTCCAGGGAAACTTTGCCGGTGAGCTCCGAGCCGAGTCGAATCGAACGCCGGCCGACCTCGCGCAGGAGCTCCGCCAGCTCGTGTGGGCGAAGCTCGCGGCGATCGACCGTCGAGAGCTTGAGCAGCATGGCCAGGTTCACGCCACACACCACCTCCACCGCACGCGTCCCGTCCATCATGGCCATGCAGGCCTGGTAGGGCGACGAACCCTGGAGGTCGACCAGCAAGAGCACCCCGGCGCCCCCGTCGACGCGCTCGCAGGCGCGCGTGACCCGCTCGAGGGTCTCGTCGAAGTGTTCCTGCATGGAGATCGAGATGGGGAAGGAGGCGGGCAGCGGGCCGAGGATCCCGGCCACCGCGTCGAGCATGCAATCGGCCGCGCCGCCGTGGGTGACCACGACCAAACCGACCACCGGATCTTGCTCGAGTCGACTGACCATCACGGGTGCGTCCTAGTGTACGCCATTCCGATTTTGGACCGAACAGGAACGTGCACGTCAGATCCCGCCGGCGCTGCGGCGGACGTCGCGGTGGCGCACGGCCAGCGGAAAAGCGTCGGCCAGGCGGCGCCCGAGCTCGTCGACGATCGCCACCGACCGGTGCCGCCCGCCGGTGCACCCGATGGCGATGCTGGCGTGCGACTTCCCCTCCTTGTCGAACCCCGCCAGGGACAGCCGCAACAGGGCCTCGGCCTTGTCCAGGAAAGCCCGGGTGTCGGGGTGGTCCAGCACGTAGCGCCGCACCGCCTCGTCCTGACCGCTGAGGGCCGAGAGCTCCTTGACGAAGAAGGGGTTCGGCAGGTAGCGCACGTCGAGCACGATGTCCGCCTCGGGCGGCAAGCCGTTCTTGAACCCGAAGGACACGAGGTTCACCGACAGGCGCTTGCCGGAGGTCCCGTAGCGCTCCTGGATGAGCGCGCGCAAAAGATGCACGGTGAGCCCGCCGGTGTCGATCACCGCGTCCGCCTCCTCGAGCAAGGGCGCGAGCTGGCTGCGCTCCGCCACCAGGGCGGCCCAGATGTCGGTGCTGTAAAGCGGATGTCGTCGACGAGTTTCCGAGAAGCGCCGGATGAGGATGTCGTCCGGCGCCTCGAGGAAGAGGATCTCGATCTCGTGCCCGGCGGCCCGGATCTCGGCCAGGATCTTCTTGCTCTCGGCCAGGAACTCCCCCGAGCGCGCGTCGATGACCAGGGCGGCGCGGCCGATCTCCTCTCGCGACGCCAGGAGCTCCACGAACTTGGGCAGGAGCGGCAACGGGAGGTTGTCGGCGCAGTAGTAGTCCAGATCCTCGAGGGCGCGCAGCGCCGTCGACTTGCCCGCCCCGGACACCCCCGTGACGATCACCAGGTTCACCGCTCTCCCGTTCCTTTCCCCGGAGGGACGGGCCACCCCCGGATCGCCCGCCGCCGTCATTCGACGTCGTCGCGCCAGCGGTGGTCGCGCGCGTCGGCCAGCGCCCGATCCAGCCGCTCCTGGAATTCCCGCGCCGAGTGGTGGCCACGCACCTGCAGCAGGCGGTTGCGCGCGGCCACCTCGATGAGGGAGCTCACGTTGCGACCGGGGCTGACCGGAATCCGCAAGAGGGGAACCGGCACGTCCAGCACCGGATACACCATCTCGTCCACCCCGAGGCGATCGTGGCTCTCGGTCTGATCCCAGCGGATGAGCTCGAGCACGAGCTCGATCTTCTTCTCGTCACGCACCGCGGCCACACCGAACATGTCCTTGATGTTGATGATCCCGAGGCCGCGCACCTCCATGTGGTGCTTGATGAGCTCGGAGGCCCATCCGACGAGCACGTCCCCCGAGGTCCTGCGGACCTCGACCAGATCATCGGCCACCAGGCGATGGCCCTTCATGATGAGGTCGAGCGCCGCCTCCGACTTGCCGATCCCGCTCTTGCCGAGCAGGAGCACCCCCACCCCGAGCACGTCCATCAGGACCGCATGGATGCTGGCGGTGGGTGCGAGGCGCAGGGCCAGGTGGTTCTGGATGACCTCGATGGCGGTCGACGAGACCATCGGGGTTCGCAGGAGCGGGACCCCGGCGCCGTCGCAGGCGCGCAGCAGGGGGGCCGGGACCTCGAGCCCCTTGGTCACCACGATGCACGCCGGGTTGAGGCCGACGAAGCCGCCCACCGAGTCGCGGGCCGCGGCGTCCGACAGGGTGGCGAGGTAGCTGATCTCCGTGGCGCCGAGGACCTGGACCCGCTCGGGGTGGACCTGGCGCAGGAACCCGGCCAGGGCCAGCCCCGGCTTCTGGATGCGCGCCACCGTGATCCGCCGCCCGAGGCCGGCCTCGCCGGCCAGCAACACCAGCCTCAGCCCCGCGCTCTCGTCGAGCAAGGACCGCACGGTGAGCAAAGGCACATTCCCGCCCAGAGTCATCTCGGGCGAGTGTATCCGACTCGGGGGAAAATCAACCTTCCGGTCAGTATTTCGCGTCCTCCTCGACGATGACCTGGTACATGCTCGAGGCGTCGGACGCGGCCATCAAGCGCTGCCGGAAGTCCGCGTCGCGGAACAGCCGCGACAGGCGGGCCAGCGCCTTGAGGTGGACGCCGGTCGAGTTGGCGGGGGCCGCCAGCATGAACACGAGGTAGGTCGGCCGCCCGTCGATGGACTCGAACTCGATGCCGTTGCGGGCCCGTCCAAGGGCGCCCACCAGGCGCCCCACCGACTCGAGCTTCCCGTGGGGGATGGCGATGCCGTCGCCGATGGCGGTGGAGGCGAGCAGCTCCCGCTCCTCGAGGACGCGCTTCAAGGTGTCCGCGTCCACCCCGGTCATGTGGCTGGCCACGTGCTGCGACAGCTCGTCGAGGACACCGAGCTTGGTCTTCGAGGCCAGATCGGAGACGATCATCTCCTGGCCGAGGAAATCCGTGACTTTCATGGGGTCGAATGCAGCGGGTTTATGCCGAGGCGACCCGGCCCGTCTCGATGAGCCCGTAGTTCCCGTCGCCGCGACGATAGACGACCGAGACGCCGGTGGACTCCACGTCGAGGAACACGAAGAACTGATTGCCGAGCAGGTTGAGCTGCATCACGGCGTCGTGCACCCGCATCTTGCGCACCGTGAAGGTCTCCTCCTTGATGACGTTGAAGGCGGCCGCCACCGGCGAGAGGAACCCGGTCGGAGCGGCGACCTCGGTCGGGGCGAGGGCGCCTCCGGCCGGCGGCTCCAGGGTCTCCGCCGAGAGGACGCGCTCGCGCAGGGAGACGATCTGGGCATCGTGCGGCTTGTGGTCTCGAATCTTCTCTTTCCACTTGCGCACCTGTCGCTCGATGCGGGCGACCGCCAGGTCAATCGACGAGTACATGTCGTCGGTGGTCTCCTTGGCGTTGATGAGCAGACCGCTCGGCAGGGTGATGTTGATGTCGGCGACGTGATGGAACCCGCGCTCGACCGAGAAGACCGCGTGGGCAGCGATGGGTTCCTTGTGAAAGTACTTCCGGATCTTCTCGAGCTTCTCTTCGGAGTACTCACGGACCGCCTGGGATGCGTCCATGTGACGAAAAGTGGTCGAGAGATGCATGCCTAAGCTCCTTGTTTCCGGCGCACGGAAGACGCCAATCGCGAATCGATAAAAGTGGAATGGCTCGTCACTCAGCCAACTCTTACCTGATTTTGACCCAAGCCGATACGTTTCACACACCGAAAAACGCACGAAATCGTGCACGAATCCGCCGCTCCGACCCGTACGGGCCCGCGTCCCGCGGGCCCGCCGCTGGCGGCCCTCGGGTCAAAACATCTGGCGGCGCTTGCTGCTGGAGAGAATCCGGAGCTGATCGCGGTACTTGGCCACGGTGCGCCGAGCGATCTCGATGTTCTGGTCACGGAGCAGCTCGACGATACGCTGATCCGAGTGCGGGCTCTTGGGGCTCTCCTGGGCGATGAGCTGCTTGATCTTGAGCTTGACCGCCTCCGAGGCCAGATCGTCGCCATCCGAGCGGGAAATCCCCGAATTGAAGAAGTATTTGAGCTCGAAGATCCCCTGCGGCGTGTGGACGTACTTGTTGGTGGTCACCCGGGACACCGTGGACTCGTGCATCCCGATGTCGTCGGCCACGTCCCGGAGGATCAGCGGCTTGAGATAGGCGGTCCCCTTGTCGAAGAAGTCACGCTGGAACTTGAGGATGGACTCCGTCACCTTGACGATCGTCCGCTGGCGCTGCTGGATGGAGCGAATCAGCCACTGCGCGCTGCGCAGCTTCTCCTGGACGTACTCGCGCGCCTTGCTGCCGCCCGCCAGCGCGGTCCGGTAAAAGTCGCTGATCTTCAGCCGCGGCAGGCCGTCGTCGTTGCCCACCACGAAGTACTTGTCGCCGACCTTGTGGATGAAGACATCGGGCGTGATGTAGGTCGGCTCTTCGGTGGTATACTGGCGCCCCGGCTTGGGGTCGAAGTCGCGGATGACCTTGGCCGCCTCGTAGATCTCCTCGAGCGGCTCGTTCAGCTCCTTGGCGATGGCGGCGAAGTTCTTCTTCTCGAGGTTGGCCAGGTGGCGCTCGATGATGCCGACCACGATGTCGTCGTCGGCGCCGAAGTGCCGGGCCTGGATCAGCAGGCACTCCTTCAATGTCCGGGCCGCCACGCCCACCGGATCGAACTCCTGCACCCGCTTGAGGACGGACTCCGCGAGCTCCACGGTCACCCCGGCCTCCTCGGCCAGATCCTCGAGGGGCTCGGCCAGGTACCCATCCGGGGTGAGGTTCCCGATCATGAGCATCGCGATGCCGTCCTCGTCCTTGGTGAAGTGGCCGAGCTTGAGCTGCCACTCGAGGTGGTCGGCGAGCGAGGTCCCTCGGGTCAAGGTCGCCTCGAGCCCCGGCAGGTCCTCGTTGTTGGACTTGTAGGACGGCATCGGGGCCGCCATGGCCTGGCTGTCGAGGTAGCTGTCCCAGTCGAAGTCGGCCACCGCCTCGGTGGCGCGGGTGTCGGCCTGGACCTCCTGGGTCGACTGGGCCTTGTCGGATGTGACGTCGGAGACCGGCAGCTCCGTCTCCCCCACCCGCTCGGCGGCGCTGGCTGCCTCGACGGAGAGGGCGGACTCCTTGCCCTGCTCGGCCGCGCTGTCGCCGGTGTCCTCGAGTATCGGATTTTCCAGCATCTCCTCGCGGACCACGTCCACGAGCTCCATGCGCGACAGCTGCAGCAGCTTGATCGCCTGCTGGAGCTGGGGCGTCATCACAAGCTGCTGCGAGAGCTTGAGGTGTTGTTTGATCTCTATCGACATGGGAGCGATTTCCTGGCTGGTCCCACCCGCGCGGTCCACCCAGTCCTTTGTGTATGTATCACCCCATCATCGGACGGTAAAGCCAGAACCATGAGCTGGTATCATAATTGCTATAGGTCATCGAATCGGGGACGTGGCTCGCTGCTGCTCCCACGTCCCCGCACCCCTCTCGCTCCGCGCGGCAAAGCCGCGCTACCTCGCCCTTGACACCGGGGGGCCGCGCTACACTCGCTCTTGACACCAGGGGCGAACGAGGCAGCTGAGCCCCTGCCTGTCGGCTGAGGGCCCGCTGCGGTTACTCACGCCGTCGCTTCGAGGGCGGCGGGGGGAGCGCCGCGGTCCCGCTGGTTGCGCAGCGACTGGCGCTGGCGCGAGGCGGCGCCGATGAAGGACTGGAACAGCGGGTGCGGATCTTGTGGCCGCGACTTGAACTCGGGATGGAACTGGCATCCGACGAAGTAGGGATGGTCGGGCAGCTCGATCATCTCGACCAGGCGGCGGTCCGGGGAGGTCCCGGAGAGCACCATGCCCTTGCTCACCAGGAGCTCCCGGTACTCGTTGTTGACCTCGTAGCGGTGACGGTGGCGTTCCTGGATCTCGGAGGCGCCGTAGGCCACCGCCGCCTTGGTCCCCGGAACCAGCACGCAGGGGTAAGAGCCGAGGCGCATGGTCGCCCCCTTCTCGGTCACGTTTCGCTGCTCGGGGAGCAGATCCACCACCGGGTGCGGGCCAGCCGCATCGAACTCGGTCGAGTTCGCGCCCTTGAGCCCCGCGACGTTGCGGGCGAACTCGATGACCGCCACCTGCATCCCGAGACAGATCCCGAAGAACGGCACGCCCTTCTCGCGGGCGTAACGCACCGCCTCGATCTTCCCCTCGATGCCGCGGCTGCCAAAGCCCGGGGCGACCAGGATTCCGTCCATGCCCTGCAAGACCGCCGCCGGACCGCTGCGCTCGATCTCCTCGGAGTCGATGTGCTTGAGGTTCACGCGACAGTCGTTGCCGATACCGCCGTGGATCAGGGCCTCGTTCAGGCTCTTGTACGACTCGGTCAAGTCCACGTACTTGCCGACCAGACCGATGTCGACCTCGGTCTGGGGGCTCTTCAGGCGGTGAACGACCTTCTGCCAGCCGGTGAGCTCGGGTGCGCGCGACCAGATGTTCAGCATCTCGGCGATCTTGTCGTCCACGCCCTGCTGGTGAAAGCGCAAGGGGACCTCGTAGATGCACCCCACGTCCTCGGCGGAGAACACGGCGTCGGCCGAGACGTTGGTGAAGAGCGCGATCTTCTTGCGCAGCGACGGCTCGATCACCCGATCCGAACGGCACAGCAGGATCTCGGGCTGGATGCCGATCTCGCGCATCTTCATCACCGAGTGCTGCGTGGGCTTGGTCTTGAGCTCGCCGGCGGCGCTGATGAAGGGGACGAGGGTGACGTGAACGGAGAGCGAGTTCTGGTAGCCGACCTCGAGGCGCAGCTGGCGAATGGCCTCGAGGAAGGGGAGCGACTCGATGTCGCCCACCGTGCCGCCCACCTCGACGATGAGGATGTCCTCGCCCCGCGAACAGGCGAGGATGCGCTGCTTGATCTCGTCGGTGACGTGCGGGATGACCTGAACGGTCCCGCCGAGGTACTCGCCGCGCCGCTCCTTCTGGATGACGCTGAGGTAGA
>CAZIOH010000140.1:0-11863 GCA_964540815.1 uncultured Myxococcales bacterium
CCACCTCGGCAGCGTACTTCAACGCGTTCGAGAGAATCCCGAGCACGTTGTTGCGCGTCTTGAGCGCGAGCGGCTTTCCATATCGGTTGCCTCCCGCGTTCATCGCTGCCTTCAGTCCCTGAACCACCCCGACGTCAATTTGATCGGGCCGCCGCGCGCCCAGGAAGCCGCGCAGGTGGTGCGCGAAGATCGAGCGCTTCTCGGCCACGGTCGCCGGCTTGTTCTGCTGGGCCTCGCACCATTCCTTCATGTACCGCCCCAGGAACCATTCCTCGAATGTGGCCATCTCCTTTCGCAGGTTCGACAGTTTCGGATTTGCGGCCTCTTCCAGGAGCCGGCGGATATGGGCAGCCTTTGAAGCCTGCCGCCCGACATGATACTTATCGTAGGTCTGAAAATTTCTTGGAAGCCCTTTCGTTTCATGGCACCCATTGCAAGGACAAAGACCGACTCGCTCCTCGGCCTCGCCCGCAAGCGTGCGCCCTAGCTCGCGTATCCGAAGCTCGAAGTCGTTCGGGCCAGTGGCGGCGCCCGCTCGCACGGTATTGAGACCCGCCTCATTGACGGCGTGAAGGTGCAAATCACGACGCCCGCGAAGACGGTGGCCGATTGCTTCCGATTCCGACGCCACGTCGGCTTCGACGTCGCGCTCTCGGCGCTCAAGGACTTCCTGAAAAGCCGCAAGGGCAGCATCGACGCGCTCGTCGCGGCGGCGCAGGCCGATCGCATCTGCGCGTTCATGCGCCCGTACCTGGAGGCGCTGGCGTGACGAAGAGACCGCTCGCGGACATCGGCACCTCCGTGCGCGCACGACTGCTCCGCATCGCTCACGAGCGGGGCGAGGATTTTCAACTGCTGCTCACGGGCTACGAAAACGAGCGGCTGCTCTTCAGGCTGGCGTCGTCTCACCACGCATCCCGGTTCGTGCTGAAGGGGGCAGCCCTCTTCACGGTGTGGACCGGCCATCCACATCGGGCGACGCGAGACCTCGACCTGCTCGGGTTCGGCGAGCCGGGCGTTGCGCCCGTTCGTGCGACGTTTTTGAAGAGATCCTGAGGTTCGAGGTCGCCGACGACGGCGTCCAGGTCGACCCCGACTCCCTCCGAGTTGGGCTCATTCGGGAGGAACAGGAGTACGGCGGCGTACGCGTCGAAGTCATCGACCGCATGACGGCCGCACAGGTTCGGGCCAGCGGGTCTCTCCCGAAATGCTCCCGGCTACAGAAGCCAACCCCCACTGCGTCTGGCCCTGACGCCTTCACGTCGACCCCATCAATTGGGATTTGTACCTCGAGAACGGCAAGTCCGGACCGCCCCCCGGCCGTCCCAAAGCGGACATTTCTAGTTAGCCATGACATCTTCAAGACGGCCGACGGGCCGTGCTGTTCGCGGCCCGGAGGGGGCCCGGAGAGGGAAGGCCTGGGTTAAGATTCCTATGCTCCTATGCTCAAAGAGAACTATCTGCGCGATGCCTGGCACCCCGAATAGACAGGCCGAGAAGACGACCGCGATGCGGATGCGCTGGGAGGAGAGGGCGCACGAGCCGCCTCCGTCGACGGGCCCGGGGACGATGCTGGGGGCGGTCGCCATCGCGACCACGACCCTGCTCGCGTGCGTCGCACCGCCGTCCCCGCGCATCCTCCCGGCCTCGGGAATCGAGGGTCAGGCGCGGGTGTCGATGACCGCGCGCCGCAGACCCGGGGATGGGCCCTTTCGGGACGTCTACTTCGTGCTCGATCCCGAGTCGAACGCGGCGCGCACCGCGGAGAAGTGGCGCGCCTCGCGGCCGGCGGACGCCGCGGCCATCGACAAGATCGCGGGTCAGCCGGCGGCGGCGTGGATCGGAAACTGGAGCAACCCCGTCGAGCTCGAGGTCGATCGGCTGGTGTCGCTCAAGACGCGGGCGGGTGGCCTCCCGATGATGATCATCTACAACCTGCCGTTCCGCGATTGCGGACAATACTCGGCCGGGGGGGCGGGCTCGGCGGACGGGTATCGGGCCTGGATCCGGCACGTCGCCGCCGGGATCGACGATCGCCGGGCGCTGGTGATCCTCGAGCCGGATGGCCTGCCGATGCTGACCAAGTGCCTCAGTCCAGAGAAGCAGCAAGAACGCATCGCGCTGGTGCGCTTCGCGCTGGAGACGTTGATGGCGCTGCCGGGGGTGGCGCTCTACATCGACTCCGGACATTCGAAATGGCAGCCAGTGTCGGAGATGGCCGCGCGGCTGAAGGCGGCGGGGATCGATCGGGCGGACGGCTTCTCGCTCAACGTCTCGAACTACCAGGCGGTCGAGACCGAGCTCGCCTACGGGCGGGCGCTGTCGGCCGCGCTCGGGGGGAAGCACTTCGTCATCGACACCAGCCGCGACGGCAACGGCCCGCCGGTGGGGGTGTCGCCCGACGACGAGCGCGCCTGGTGCAACCCGCCCGGACGCGCCCTTGGTCCACCCCCGAGCACGCAGACCGGGGAGCCCCTGTGTGATGCCTTCCTGTGGCTCAAGCCCCCCGGCGAATCCGACGGTCGCTGCAACGGTGGCCCGGCCGCGGGGATGTGGTGGCCGGAGCGCGCGCTCGAGCTTGCCCGCAACGCCCGCTGGTGAGCGCGGATTCCTCTGCGCACGCGCGAAGCCGTCTGCGTGCCGCCGCCTGGTTCGAAGACGAGCACCAAGGGCGGGGATGGGGTAGGCCCGCGGGATGAGCCAGGGGGGCTTTTCCAGGGTTGTGTTCGGAGCCGGAGTCTGACGACGCGGCCGACGTCGCTGTGCCGTGGGGGCCGGAGAGTGGGAAGGCCTGAGTCAAGATTGGGTGCGGGTCTCTCTCTTGCGCGACAGGAAATCGGCTTGGGTGACCAGGCGTTCGGCCAAACCAGCCGCAGCTGCCTTTCGTCCACGGGCCTGCGCCGTAGGGCCACCCAGGCGAGCCCTGGGCGTCACTTCCAGCGCCCTTCATCCTTGCATAGAGCTGGGGCCGGGGATGTCGAGGAGGCATGCGGCCTCCGCCCGGTTCCCTTCCGCCCGGGTGGTCGCGCGCTCGATGAGCTCCCTTTCGAGCTTCGCGGTGCCGAGGCGAAGGTTGAGCTCCTCGTCAGTGCCCGCGCGGGCGCCAGGCTGCGCCAGGACGTCGGAGCCCAGGGCTGGTTTTGAACCTTCCCGAGCGGCGACGCTGCGTCGAGCGGGGAGATGGCTTGGAGTGCTGACGCCGTGAATGTGGTGAGGTCGCCTCGATCACCTTCCTGCTGGCGCACCCCGAGACCGGAACACCCGACTTCGTTCGGGAGCATTTCCCGGCTCTGGCCCAGACCTCCGTCCTGGGAGTGGCTGCGCGGCAGGTGTGCCGATGATCGCGGCTCTCGCGGGGGCGGTGGCAATCGGCGGCGGGCTCTCGCGGCTGTTCCATCGCCTCTCGAGGCTGCTTTCGAAGCGGTCCGGGAACAACTGGTTCGTACCCCTCAGCCGTAGCGTCCAGAACCCGAGGATCGAGCGACGTGCTTGACGCGGAGGCGCTCGTTCATGGGGCGGCCATGGGCGGCGCCAGGCTGGCAGTCCTCCCGGAGGCCGCCTTCGAAGTGTCACCCCGGGGGACGACCGGCCATGGAGGCCCCCTGGTCGCAACTGGCCCGCCATGACCGCGTCTGGCTGGTCATCCCGTTTCGAGACCGGGACCGTCCCGGAAATCGCGCCGCGGTGGTCGATTCGACGGGCCAGAAACGCGGCGAATACACCAAGTATCACCTGGTCCCACTGGCCGAGCCCTATCCTCCCGGGGACGGCGCGCTGCGATCTTGATCGTCGACGGTGTGCGCGTCGGCGTCGCCCTGCCAGGACGACAACCTTCGAGACGTCGCGCGCGCCTACGCACGACGCGGCGTCCAGCTCCTGGTGGTGCCGACCCTCGAGGGCCCTCCGGCGGTCGCGCCTTGCCACTTCAGAAACAGCGTGCTGCGCACGATCGAAAATCCGATGGCGCTCGTCCGTGCCACCGCCGACGGGCAAGGCGCCGCCATCGCCCCCGGCCGAAAGATCGTGGCGTCGTTCGATCATGCCCGAGACATGCCAGAGCCCCGGCCTCGGGGCTCTCGACTACATCACCGACCCGGCCGAAGGAAAGCCCACCCCGCTGATGGTGCCACTGGCGCGCTCCGCACCAACCCCATCACTCTGGCGGCGCGAACCCACCAAGAGAGCCGTCAGCTTACGCTGCGCCGTAACAGCATCGACCGCGCTCATTCGAGTAGACCCACGACAATGGTGTCCTGATCCCACCTCACGTACGGGACCGGCCTGCCACACCGATCGGCATTCCGGACAGCTCGTGATGGTGGCGCCGGAATTGCACCTGCATCGCCCAAATGAAAACCAAAACTGGACCGTCGGTTACCAGGCGGTCACCCTTGGGTGTTGCCGCTGTGCGATTGATCCTGGTCTGCCTCACCCCTTGGCTCGCCGCGAATGGATGTGGAAGCGCCTCTCTCGTCGCAGTTGACGGTGGGTTGGGCGACGGCGGCGGGGACCATAGCGACGGCCCCGACACGTTTGTCCCTGCACCATATTCCCTGGCAGGCTGTTTTCTGACTACAGCGGATGTGCAAACGATTCTTCCGACCTCCGGTGTCGGCCAAGGGTTGGATCCCCTGACTCCCCTTCCAGGGCATTGGTACTGGAGCACGGGCTGCCGATGGTCGGACAGCGCAAACGGAGCATATGTCGTTTTGAGCGTGGAAGGAGCGCTGACGTTGGAAGGCAATGCAGTTCTAGACTCGTCACTCGGCCTTGGCGCGGATGGTGGCGCCAGTGTCATGGCAGTAGACGGCGTCGGGGAGAAGGCCGTGTACGTCAATGACGCCGGGCGATCTCAAACTCTCTCGGCGCGGTTCGGAAGCTTCCTCGCCAGTATCGCCGCCTACTCCATCACACCTGACGTCCCAGAGGTATCTTTGGTGCCCCTGATGGTCAAGGAAATCGACGGCATTGAGCGTGCGCGGGATCTCTGAGGAGGAGCAGATCAAGGAGAATTCAGGACGCGAAGGACTACGATGGGTGTCGGTCTACCGTCGACCCCGGGTGAGTCATGAAGGGCGGGCCGATGACCGAGCCGGCGTCCGTGATGCGCTGGCGGAGACTCTGACTTGGGGCTGGCAGCCCTTGGTGAGGATCTCCGCGTCGCGAAACGGGCGGGGCAAGGCCGTCTGCGGCGTCGCCGCTCGCTTGAATACCGCCAGTATTCCGCGCTTCGCTGCTCCTTTCGTCCGGCCTCGCCGCGCCCATTTCGGCTCGGTCCGACTTCCACCACGGTTGCTGCTAGCATGGCGAAGGCCGACCGGTTCGCCGGCGCGACCCCGGTGACCGCGTCGGCCGCCGCCGACGTCGCCCCCACCTGTGGTCTTCCCACCGCTCTTCACACCACCTCTGCGTAACGGATTGGACGTCCAGGCTACGACTCGGTCAGTGTTTTCAGCTACTTGGCACTGCTGGTAACGACGGGTTACGGGCCTTCTTCGACTTCACAGGGTGGAAGTAGAAGGTTCAATCCGTTCAATGCCACAATGAATACAGCCGCCTTCAGTGCATTTCCGGGAGGTCGTGCTTCGCTCAACGGGACGGTTTCCCGTCGGCCCCGGACCTCCGACTCGGACCTTGCCTCAAGTTGGGGCGAGGTGGGGACGAGGAAGGTGATGGAGGAGAGTCTCGTCCTCACGATCCCCAGCGCTGAGCCGTTCCGGCTGCCTTCAACGACTTCTTTGCGGAGCACTTTGTCTTTCACGGAGGATCGCATGAGAGTTCGCGCGGTGGGCCAGTCTCTCGGATCTGTCCTGGGTGCCATGGCTCCTCTGGCTGCCCTGGCTGCCCTGGCTGCCCTGGGTTGCAGCGGCGTAGTTCCTGCCGGCCCGGCCGGGACTGGGGGGAGGTCGGGCTCGGGCGAACAATCTGGCGGAGCCTCGGGCTCGGGCGTGGTCCCTGCGTCGAGCGGCGGCAACCGCACCGGCGGAAGCAGCGGCGGTTCCGGCGGGTCGCCGACCTCGGGCAGTGGCGTCGGTGCGGGCGCGGCGACGGGCTCGGGCGGCATGAGTGGAACTGGCGGTACCTCGGGCGGAGCCGACTCCGCCGCGAATGGGGGCGCCAAAGGCACAGGCACAGGCACAGGCACAGGCGGCGCCACTGGCACGGGCGGCAGCGCGTTGCCACCAGGCGCCTGCGATCCGGGAGAGTCAGCGACGACGTGGGCCAGTGGCTGCGCTACTGGGCCAGCCACCACTTGCACGCCGGGGCCGTGGACGGCGGGCGGACCGCAAGGCGACCCGTGTTGCTCGGCCATGACCCTCGTTTCCGAGTCGCCGCACTTCGCGGTCTATGGGGACGAATCGAGCACGACACCCGCGCTGGCGCAAGCCGCACTCGATCACCTCGAGACGGTCTGGTCGCTGTACTTCGGCAACCCCATGTACATGCGCGAGCCCGCGTGCACCTCCGCCACCAAGTACAAGGCCAACATCCATGTGCACTCCACCTGGGGCCTGACCGGCGGGGCTTTTGGCGCTGGCCGCATGGGCATGTGGATCGGCACCGGCGGCCTCTCCGATCACTGGGGTCTGGCGCACGAGTTCATGCATGGCGTGCAATCGGTCGAAGGCGGCATGGCCTGCAATCAGTCGAACACCTGCGGCTGGATCTACGAAAGCCACGCCAACTGGGCCGCGCAGCAGCAGGCGGAGTACCACACCACCAATGTCCACTGCTCCGAGATGCTGGCCAACGCGCCCCACCTGTACCTCGGCTCGACGCGCGACCGGTACTGCAACTGGCAGTTCATGGAGTACTTGAAGGACAAGTACTGCTACAGCGCCGTGAACGCCATCTGGACCGGCAAGACCGCCGCGGATCCCTTCACCGGGATCATGAATGGCCTCGGCTGGAGCTTGACCCAGTTCAACGACTTCATCGGCGAATGGGCCACGCACAACATCACCTGGGACTACCAGGATCCGGCGCCCGAGAGCACGGCGGGTGGTAACCAGGGGGCCTTGTACCGCAAGAACTATGGCCTCGTGACCGACACCTCGCAGAACATTCGACGGCTGCGCCTCACCAAGGCCGAGCCGCTCGACACCGACTACGCCACCAACCGGCGGTTCATGTCACCCTCGTCATGGTCCCCGCAGCGCTACGGGTACAACGTCATCCGCCTCTATCCGGATGCTGGGGCGGCCAGTGTCACCGTCACCTTCCGCGGCGTGATCGGGTCGCCGGCCAGTCCGGATTGGCGCTGGGGCCTGGTCGCCACCGACTCCGGCGTCGCGAAGGCGCGCTACAGTGCCCTTCAGAAGGGCGCCGACGCCGCACTGACGTTCTGTGTGAATCCGGGCGAGTCGCTGTTCTTGGTCGTCGCCGCCACACCCTCGACCCAGCAGACCATCGTCTGGGATCAGCCGTACGCCACAGTCCCTCGCTATCCGTACATGATCCAGCTTGCCGGTGCCTGGCCCGACGGGTTCCAGGGTGGCAAGCCGGACGCATGTCCATCCGGCACGGTTCGGGTTGCTAATGGCGGGGGCTGCGGACCTTCCAGCCTGGCCCCGACGGTGTATGTCGGGCCGTATGCCTTGGTGACGGGGACCGGGGTGACCGGATCGGCGCACATTCAGGACCACGCCCAGGTGATCGGTGGAAAGGTGACGGATTCCACCGTTGGCGCGCTCACCATCCTGGGCAGCGCCTTCTCCGTCACCGGCGGGTCGACCAAGGCGATGACGACGTTCTACCCGCTCGATTTCTTCGAGGGGCGCACGCTCAGCGGAGGTTCGCTCACCGGTGACGTCGAGCTGCGGGCGAGCATTTCGAGCGGCACATGTTCGGGGTTCGTCGATGCCTCGACCTGCGTGGCGCCAGGTACCGACGCCACACCAGCGCCGCCCTATGCGTGGCGCTGAGACCCTCAGCAGCGGCCCGAGACCAGTCCAACCCGCGACGACGGAGCCGTGATCCAGCACCTCGGTCCGGACAAGGAGGTGCGCCTGGCCGCTTGCGTGCGGCCACATCCCCTTCCCTGCTGGGCTCGCACCCAGGGTGCGTGGTCCAGTACAGGTCCCCGCAAGTTCGTGACCAGATGGCGTCGCAGAGCGGACGAAATCGACCGTCTCCGCCTTGCGCTTTCTGCCTTCCACCTTCCGGCGATCGAAAATTCATCGCTCGATGGGAACGAAAGGTGAAGAGCACCGTTTTCACTTTCGACTGCGGTTGAATCGACAAACTCAGAGGGAAGGAGCGGGAGGCCATGAACAAGTTCTTGCTGGTGGGCGGTCTGGTTTTGGGCTTGGGCGACCCCTCGACAGCGGGGGCAGACCAGGCGACCACGGCGACCCCGACGGCGACCCCGACGGCTGCGAGCGCGCTCGGCGCAGCCACCACCTGCAGCGGGGACGAGCCCTCGAGCACCCGCTTCTTCGTCCGGCCGCCCGACGCGGCGGCGCTGGCCCAGATCGAGGGGCTGGAGAGGAGCCACGATCTTCGTGACGCAGCGCGGTTGAGGGAACTGGCGAAGACGCCTCAGGCGGTCTGGTTCACCGGCGGTTCGCCCGACGAGGTGCGAAGCGCCGTGCACCTGACGACCGCGCGCGCCGCGCGCGAGCACCGCGTGCCGATCCTGGTCGCATACAACGTCCCCTTCCGCGATTGTGCGCAGTACTCGGCCGGCGGCGCGACCGACACCGCCGCCTACGACGCGTGGATCGACGGGTTCGCGCAGGGAATCGGCGCGGTCAAGGCCGTGGTCATCCTCGAGCCGGACGCACTCGGCATCATTCCGTACAACACGACCCTCTCGGGCCAGGCCGAATGGTGCAAGCCCACGGTGACGGACGCTGCCGGCAACACGGTTCCCGCACCGGGCGCGAGCCCGACCGAGCGTTACGCCGAGCTCAACCACGCGGTGGACAGCCTGGCCGCGTCCGCGCCGAACGCGTCGGTGTATCTCGATGGGACGCACAGCGGCTGGCTTGGCGTCGGCGAGGCTGCGTACCGTCTGGTGACCGCAGGCGCCCAGCGGGCAAAGGGGTTCTTCGTCAACGTGTCGAACTTTCAGCCGACGCCGCAGTTGACGAAGTTCGGCACCTGGATCGCCAAGTGCATCTACTACGCGAACAACCCGGCCGAGGGCGGCTGGCGGGTCGGTCACTACGACTATTGCGCCAGTCAGTACTATCCAGCGACGCCCGCCGATTTTTCCACCTGGGGCCTGACGGACCAGTGGTACGCGGACAACGTCGACGGCGCCGTCAACCCGCCCGCCGGACCCGAGGTCCTGGCGCACTTCGTGATCGACACCGGGCGGAACGGTCGAGGACCGCTCGATCCGACGCCGTTTGCGGCGGCGCCGTACAACCAGCCGACCACGGTCCTGGCGGGCCTCGCCGGCGGCAACTGGTGCAACCCGGTCGGGGCCGGGCTCGGCCTGCGCCCCTCGGCGAGCACCGGCGTTCCGTTGCTCGACGCGTACCTGTGGATCAAGGACCCGGGCGAATCGGATGGGTCGTGCGACATCGCGGGCGGGGCCCGCGCCTGGGACTACACCGCCTACAACCCGTGGGCGCTGACCGGCGATGCCCAGAACCACTTCGATCCCTTGTGGGGCCTGGTGGACCCCGCCGCGGGCGCCTGGTTCCCCGAGCAGGCGCTCGAGCTCGCGCGGAACGCCACGCCCCCGCTCGCTCCCTGATCCAACCCGCCTCGATCCGACGCCTGCGCCGCCCGGCCGATCACGGTCCCTCGAGACCTACCAGAAGGCGGCGGCGACCCCAGGATTCTCGCCGCGCGTCATGCTCACCTCGCTGGTGGCGACGACGAGGACTGACTCGCTTTTCAATGGATGGATACTGGAGGGACATGGACCATCGGACCCGCATTCTGGCTGGGGCCCTGGCGACGGCGGCGCTCGGGGGTCTTGCCTGCCACGGCGCCCGCTTCAACCTCCTCGGTGGCCAGGACGGCGGCGCGGGCACCGCGGCGATGGGAGGAACGGTCGCCGGGACCGGCGGAGCGGCTGGGCAAGGGGGACAAGGTGGACAGGCAGGGCAAGCGGGGCAAGCGGGATTGGTCCAGTTCGTCCCGGTGGATCCCAAGATATCGCGTCTGTGGCGCTGGCAAGCGTGCGGCGAAATCGCGCCGACGACGGCCAGCGCCTTGCAGGCCATCTTCCCGCCCGTCGGGGATTCGCTGGCCGTCCTGTACGACGACGGACGGGTCCTGCTGCACCCCCGGCAGGAGGGCGCGGGCCCAAGGCTGATACGTCCCGCGGGAGGAACCCCGACGACCATCGCGTTCTCGTTGGACGGCGGCACCCTGGCGGAGGTCGCCGCGAGTGTGGTTCGCCTGCGGGATGTCGCGACGGGAGGGACGGTGCGAAACATGACGGTCAACGGCGCATGCACCGGCGAGGCGGTGCGTTTTTCCGCCGAGGGTACCCATGTGCTCGCCTGGGACGGAAAGTCACTGTGCGTGTGGCAGACCAGCGACGGCGCGCTCGTCGGTCAACTCGCGGGGAACTTCAGCTCGGCGGGTATGGCCAACGGCCGCATTTTGACCGCGGAGCTCGGCTCTCCCCCCGGGGTGAAGAGCTGGACGCTCCCGGGTCTGGCCCAAACCCAGGTCACCCTGGAGGTGCCGGCGGGACAGGAGCTCACCGACCCGGCTGCACCTCCGGCGCAGGGCGGATTGCGGATCTCACCGCGAGGCGACACCTTCGCGGGCGCACTCTCCGATGTCAATGCAACCCTCCTCAGTGGGACCTTCGCAACCATCTGGTCCGCCGATGGCAAGCTCCTCGGGTCGTTTCGCGTACCGGGCGCACTGGTGGGCAACGCCCCCGCCTATGCCTATTCCGCATCCGGAGCCCTGGCATTGCTCGGCAACGAAGTCGTCGATGTCGCATCGAACCAGCACTGGACGAACACCGCGGTGGACGAGGAGCTGTATTCCTCGATCGATGCGACCGGAAGGTTGGTCGCCGGTTTGTCCTCCCTGGGCAATCTCTACGCCGCGGCGGCCACGGGGGAAGACGGGAATCCTACGGCGCGACGCCTGTTCGGATCGCTGCCTCAATCGCTGGGTACCCAGCCCAATGCACAGGCCGTTCTCTCGATCTCGCCGGACGGAGCTCGCCTGGCCACCGCGTCCGGTCCGATCGGCTCGCTGCTGTGGCGCGTGGCCGCCGACTTCTCCGCGTCGGTGCCCGTGCGCTCCATGGGACAGGCGATTCGCCTGGAAGTCAGTTTCTCCGCAAGCAGTCGCGAGGTCATATTCTCGGGCGACGGATGGGGCATCTACTCCGCCGACGACGGCGCCTATCTGGAAGGCTTGCCCCCGCCGTTCCAGGACGCTGGGACCGCGGGCTGCGTGTTCACCACGGCTCGCTTCTCCAGCAGCGGTCGGTGGCTGGCGGTGAGCAGCACCCAGGGTGCCGAGATGAGCCTGCTCGCGGACGCCGATCTGCACGAGATCACGTCGTTACCGATCGCGCGCTGCCAGGCCCGCGGGAGCTTCAACCGAGACGACAGCCTCGTCGCGATGTCGGGACCGGAGATCTACCGCACCAGCGACTGGTCCCTGGTCTGGCCGGCGCAGATCGTCCCGGAACCGCCGCCGGGCCCGGGCGCTGCGGGGTACTCCTTCAGGGATGCCCAGTTCGCGCCAGGAGACCAGGCCCTGCTGGTGTCTCGATGCGACGGGCCGGGCGGCGTGAGCGGCTGCGCGCACGAGCTTCGGGCCGTGTCGGACGGCGCGCTCATCCAGCAACTTCCGGAGATCACGGGCACGCAAGCCCGCTTCTCGGGTGAGGGCAACTGGATTGTCTCCGGGAACACCGCGCTGCACG
>CAZIOH010000141.1:0-10889 GCA_964540815.1 uncultured Myxococcales bacterium
CGAGCTGCCCTGGATCATCTTGATCTTGTTGCTGATGTCCTCGGTGGCCCGGGCCGTCTGCTTGGCCAGCTCCTTGACCTCGTTGGCCACAACCGCGAAGCCCTTGCCGGCCTCGCCGGCCCGCGCCGCCTCGATGGTGGCGTTCAGCGCCAGCAGGTTGGTCTGCTCGGCGATGGAGGTGATGACCTTGACCACGATGCCGATCTCGGCGCTGTTCTCGCCGAGCCGACCGACGGCGGCGTTGGTGCTCTCGGTGATCTCCACCGCGGTCGAGGCCACGCGCTCGGCGTCGGCGGTGTTCTTGGCGATCTCCTTGATGCTGACCGACATCTCCTCGGCGGCCGCGGCCACCGCCTGCACGTTGGTGCTGATCTGGACGCTGGCCTGCGACACCGAGGTCGCCTGCTCCGAGGTGGCGGACGCGTTGCCGGAGAGCTGGCGGCTGAGGGCCGTGAACTCCTCGGCGGAGGCCGCCAGGGTCTGCGAGGTGTCGCCGATCTGCCGGACCGTGTCCCGGATCTTGCTGACGAAGCGGTTGAAGTAGCGGGCCAGCTCGCCGAACTCGTCCTGGCTCGCCTCGTCGATGGTCTGGGTGAGATCCCCCTCGCCCTCGGAGATGTCGCGCAACCGATCGACCACGAGCCCGATGGGCTGGGTGATGCTGCGGGCCACCAGCCACGAGACCAGCGAGGTGAGGAGCAGGGCCAGCAAGGGCGCCAGGACCATCATGAGGTCGGAGCGCTCCACCGTGGTCGCGACGGCCTTCCCGACCTCGTCGAACCTGCGGTTCGACATCGCCACCAGATCGTCGACCACCCGCCGGTGCTCGTCGAACTTGGCCTGCAGCGGCCCATCCAGCACCGCGCGCGCGGCCACGGTGTCGCCCTTGGCCAGCGCGGGCACCAGCTGGCCGTCGATCACCGAGATCACCTCCGAGAAGCTCGGGACCAGACGACGCTCGAAGGCCTCCCGGACGGTGGGGTCGGTCATGTTCTTGTGCCAGAACTCCACGCGGCCCTTGAACTCGTCGTCGAGCTTCTTGACGGCCCGGATCAGGGCCTCCCGCTTCTCCGGGGGGGCGGCCATCATCAACTGGGCGTCGAGGAACGGCTCGATGGCGAAGATCGGGGGCGGCAGCGCGTCGGCCAGGACGTCCTTCACCTCGACCATCTGCGCGTATACCGGCCCGCCGACCCGCGCGGACGACAGCGTGTGCGCCGAATCAGCCGCGACCATCACCACGCCACCCACCGAAACCGCCAGCAGGAGCCACAGGCGGGTGCTGATTCTGAAGTTCTGAAGTACGCTCACGTCCACTCTCCCCCGGGTTGGTTCCGTTCACGGTCCGGCGACGCCGTCCCGTGTCCATTCGATACGCCCCTTGCGGGGGTTCGTCCGATTCAGCCGATCGCTTGAGGTCGGGGGCCGACCAGGTGGGCGCCCGAGTCCGCGCCGAGATCGACGGCCCTCCCCGGGGCGGCGCCATCCACGGGCAAGCGGATGAAGAAGGTGGTCCCACGCCCGGTCTCGCTCTCGAAGGTCAGGCTCCCGTGGTGCTTCTCGACGATGGTGGCCCGGCAGAGGTACAGGCCCTGACCGGTGCCCCTGCCGACCTCCTTGGTCGTGAAGAAGGGATCGAAGATGCGGTGGCGGATGGCCTCGGGAATGCCGCCGCCGTCGTCGCCGATGGCGATCTCGGCCTCCCCGCCCACCCGGCGCGTGCGGATGGTGATGTGTCCGCGCCGGTCGGTGCCCGCGAAGCGCTCCGCGATGGCATGGGCGGCATTGACGATGACGTTGAGGATGGCCTGATTGACCTCCCCGGGCAGACAGCGGACGAGGGGCAGATCGCCGAGCTGCGTCTCGACGTCGGCCACGTACTTGTATTCGCTGCGCGCAATGGTGAGGGTGGTGGTCACGGCCCGGTTCAGATCGGTGAGCGACTGCTCGGCGGAGGGAGGATGGGCGAACTCCTTGATGGAGCGGACGATGGTGGCGATGCGCTCGAGGCCCTCGAGCGCACGGTCGATGGACGGACCGATGTTCTCGAGCAGGTAGGGCAGATCGCTCCGAGCCTCGAGCGCGAGGGTCTCTCGCACGGCCGCCGCCAGCTCCTCGGGCAGGGTCTCGAGCTGGGGCCAGGCCAGGTCACGCGCCCGATGGTGGCTGGCGAGCACCGACTGCAGGTCCAAGAAGGCGTCCTTGAGGAAGTTCACGCTGTCGCTGACGAACTGGACCGGGGTGTTGATCTCGTGGGCGATCCCGGCGGCCAGCTGGCCTATCGACTCGAGGCGCTGGGTCTGCTGAAGCTGCGCCTCGAGGCTGCGGCGCCGGGTGACGTCGCGCAGGATACAGACGATCTCCCCGTCGGCTCCGCGCACCACGTGCGCCTCGTAGGCGCGGGGCGGGCTCAGCGTGGAGCGGAGCTCGGCCGTCTCCGACCTTCCTGTGGCGCGCACCCGCACCACGAGCGGGAGCAGGACCTCCGCCAGCCCCGCGGAGGTCGCCCAGGCGTCGAGGCTGGTCCCGAAGCTCGGATCGGGCCCGGCGAGCGGGGTCGGCGGGATCTTGGCGTCGAGGATCAGGTTGTCCTTGGTCACGCGCAGGAGCATGTCGGGGACCGCGGCCACCAGCGCCTCGAGGCGCCGCTCGGCCAGGACCCGGTGGGAGATGTCGCTGAACACGATGAAGACCCGCTCGATGTCCCCGGTGTCCTCGGAGCGCTGGGTCACCGCCCGCGCGAGGAGCCAGCGGTAGCCGCCGTTCTTGTGGGCGAAGCGCCAGGTGTGGACGAAGGGCCACGAGCCCTCGAGGTGCTCGATGAACTTCTGGTCGGCCGCCACCCGATCGTCCGGGTGCGAGAGCTCGAGCCACAGGGCCGCCGAGTCCTCGAGCTCGTCCGCCTCGTACCCGAGCAGGGCCTTCCAGCGCGCGCTGTAGTGCACCTGGCCGGTCCTGAAATTCCAGTCGAGGACCCCGTCGCCGGCGGCCTCCAGCACCTGTTGCAGCAGCTTCATGGTTCAGGCTCTCCCTGGCGCGAGCTTGAGGATCACCCGCAGCGGCTCCTTGACGGTTCCGGGAGGAAGGTTGCGCACCCGCTCGAGGAAGCTCGGGGTCACCTCGAAGCCGCGCGCCACCAGCAAGGTCCCCGTGCGGCTCTTCACGTCGTCGACGAACACCATGCCCGCGCAGAGCACGGACAGGTAGATCTCGCGAATCCCGGCCCGCGGGCCCTGCCCCCCGCGCAGCTCGGCCAGGGCGTCGAGGACCGCGGGCCCGTAGCGGGTGGCCCGCCCGCGCATGGTCTCGACCGAGGTCGAGGCCGGGCTGCCCTGGGTGTCGAGGGCGTCGAAGTCCACCGCCGCGCGAAGCACCTGCGCCTCGAGGTCGACGCGGGCCAGCCCGGGATTGCCCTCCACCAGATCGCGGCGAGCCCGGGAGCGGCTCTCCGCCGCCAGGATCTCGGCGACCCGCTCGAGGCGGGGAATGTTGCGGAGGAGCTGGTCCGTGACGACGGGCGCCCGCTCCACCATCTTGTGTTCTTCCGGGGTGAGGGGTTGGCCGAAGTGCAGCTTCTCGATGGTGTCGGGTGGCAGGGTGATGGTCCACAGCTGCGACAGCATCGCTGCCACCTCGAGCTGCCAGCGCGGCGTGAGGGCCAGCTTCTCGGCCAGGCTCGACACCAGCTCCTTGATGCGGGTGGCGCGGCCGAACGAGATGGGGTTGGAGAGGGCCAGCACGTCGGTGAGAGCCCGGATGGCGCCGTGGAGGGTCTGCTCGAGCAACACCCGCTCGGCGGTCACCAGGCGATGCTGCTCGACGGCGGCCTCCACCGCCCTCACGAGGGTGGCCGGCGGACAGGGCTTGGTCAGGAACCGAAAGATCTGGCCCTCGTTGACCGCCTTGGCCGCCGACTCGGTGTCGGTCATCCCGGTGAGGAGCAGGCGAATGGCGTCGGGGGCGACGGTCCGCGACTCGGCCAGGAAGGCGGCGCCGTCCATGCCCGGCATGCGCATGTCCGAAACGATCACCGCCACGTCCGGATCGCGCCGGAGGGCGACGAGGGCCTCTGCCCCGCTCTCCGCGGTCGTGACCTCATAGCGACGACGCAGGTGCAGCGTCAGCCCCTCGCGGACCAGCCTCTCGTCGTCGACGCACAGGATCTTGGGGCGTGGGGGAGTCTCCAAGGGCGGCTACCTCGCGGAGGGCTCCCTCGCCGCCGGCGCGCGCGCCGGTGCGGACGACCCCGGCCGGGGCGGGGGCGGCCCACCGGCGCGCGCTGCCTGCTCCGCTTCGCGACGCCATCTCGGCAACTCCGTCCATAGGCCGGCCCGCTCGAGGAAATCCTGGTCGAGGTCGGTGCCAGGCGCCGTCGGCTCCACTCCCGCGATGGCAGCCTCCGCCACCGCCGCCGCCAGATGTACCGCCGCCAGGACCGTCACGTCTCCCCCCTCGACAGATCCAGGGGAATCGTGAAATGCCACCACCTCGGCCAGATCGTAGGGAAGCCCCCACACCCCGAGCAGGTAGGCGCCGGCCACCCCGTGGGTGGTGCCGATCACCTCGTGCTCGACATCGCGCAGCCTCCTGTGCGTCTGCCGCCGATCGGCCAGCACCTCGCCATAGCGGCAGTCGGGAGCCCGCCAGAGCACCACCTGACCGATGTCGTGGACCAATCCGGCGGTGAAGGCGGCGTCCCGGTGGGCCGGATTCCCGACGATCCGGCGGGCGAGGTTGGCGGTCAGCAATGCTTCCCGGCGAAGCGCGCCGAGGTCGAGCGCGTCGGCCGGCGCGCCGGCGCCACCAGCCTCGGGCTCGGGGCCGAACACGTGGGCCGCGAGCACCAGGCCCTTCAGGTTGTCGAGCCCGAGATAGGCCACCGCCTTCGGGATCGAGTCGGTCCGCTGCGACATCCCGAAGTAGGCGGAGTTCACCAGCTGCAGGACCTTGAGGCTCATGGCGGGATCGCCCTCGACGATCGCGGCGATGTCCGCGATGCTGCTCTCCGGTCGAGCGATCGCGGCGGCGAGCAGCCAGTAGTGGCTAGACAGCGCCGGCAGCTGGTCGATGGTGCCCACCACGCGCTGCAGGTAGGCGTTGGCGAGCAACGTCTGCAGTCCGCAGGCCCGCTCGATCACCGCCCGCACCGCGTCGGCCTCGGCGGGCTTGCTCAGGAACTGGTGCGCCACTGCGACCACGCTGGCGACGGCCAGGCGGTCGGCGTACCCCGACAGCACGATGCGCACGGTGCTGGGGTACCGGGCCTTCACCTGCCGAAGCAAGGTGCCACCGTCCATCCCTGGCATCCGCATGTCGGTGACGATCACGTCGAACGGCGCCTTCTCCATCTCCGCCAGCGCCTCGACGCCGCCGCCCGAGAAGAGCATCTCCCAGCGATCGCGCTGCTTTCGCAGCAGGTTTCGAAGACCCGCGAGGACGTTCTGGTCGTCGTCCACGAAGAGGATTCGCCGCCGGTTCATTGTGTCCCCCTTGCGGCCCGCTCGGGCCGGTCCCGCCCAACTGGACCCATCGGCCGAGCGGGGCCGAACCTTGAGGGTCCTGTCGCGACGGAGGGGTCGGGGCGCGGGGGTCGGGGCGCGGGCGCCGGGTCGCCTGGATTTCGCTAAATTCTCGTAGACTAGACGGTTGTCTCTTTTTGTTTGTACAGGACCGGCCGGTCCTGCTATGAGTGGGGCTGTGGAAATTCCCAGGGCACCAAGGGAGGTTGCGTGAGTCTCGGCAGCGCACCGGACCCCGGTCCGGCGCCGGGATCTAGGACGAGGCCGCGGCGCAAGCTGCAACAGTCGACCAGCCGCGACTCCGCCCCCACCCCCGCGCAGGCCGCCGCCCCCGCGCCCGCGGAGGATCCGACCGACCTCGCCCCCATGGTGGGCGCCAACCTGCGCCGCCTGCGGATCCGCAGGGGCCTGTCCCTCGATCGTCTGGCGCGCCGCTCGGGCGTCAGCCGCGCGATGCTCGGCCAGATCGAGCTCGGCCGGAGCGCCCCCACCATCAACATCATGTGGAAGATCGCCCGCGCCCTCGAGATCACCTTCTCGGCCCTGATCAGCCACCCCGGCCACCAGGGGGCCCGCATCCTGTCTGCGGCCAGCGCCAAGCGTCTCACCAGCGGGGACGGGACCTTCCTGTCGCGCGCGCTCTTCCCGTTCGGTGAGCCGAGACGCGTCGAGTTCTACGAGTTGCGCCTCGCGCCGGGGGGCCTCGAGGAAGCCGTCGCCCATCCGCCGGGCACCTCCGAGAACCTGGTGGTCACCACCGGCGCGGTCGACATCGGGGTCGCCAGCAGCCTGCACCACCTGGGTCAGGGGGACGCGATCCTCTTCGAGGCCGATGTCCCGCACAGCTACCACAATCCGGGGAAGACCGAGGCCCTCATGTACCTGGTGATGACCTACGCCGACAGCGTCGGCTGACCCGAGCGCGCCGCCGCCCGTTGGCTGGCGAGCCATGAGAACCCGTGATCGCAGCCTTGGCCACGGCTGAGATCACGGGTGTTGATGGCGCTCAGGACGGCGTTCGGGCGCGGGTCGCGCGGCCGGCGGCGGTGGCCTGGGGGACCTCCACCAGGCGGCCGCGCTCGACCTCGTAGATGTATCCGTAGATGGGAATCTCGCCCGGGACGAGCGGGTGACTTCGGATGCGCTCGACGTCCGTGACCACGCTCTGCGCCTGATCCCGAATGGTCAGCCAATCGATGAACTCGCCGTGCCGGGAGCCGGGGCCCGTGCCGGAGTCCTTCCAGGTCTTGCCGTCGTAGCTGGCGGTGACCAGGCTCGACGCGAGCAAGTCGCGGATGATGGTGTCGGTGAAAAGCTCCATCCCGCAGTTCGAATGGTGGATCACGAACCATTCTCGGGTGCCGAGCAGCTTGTAGGAGATGATCAACGAGCGGATCGCGTCGTCGCTGGCTCGTCCGCCCGCGTTGCGGATCACGTGGGCGTCCCCCTCGCGCAGTCCGGCCAGCTTGGCCGGATCGATGCGAGCATCCATGCAGGTGAGGATCGCGAACCGCCGGGCAGGCGGCAGGGCCAGCTTGCCCTTGTCACCAAAGTCGCCCGCGTACGCTTCATTGGCCTTCAGAACTTCTTGCAGCACTTGACTCATCGGCGTCCTCCTCGTTCCATGTTGGTGTGTCGGTGCGCGTCCGCTGGTCCCGCGTCCCGGCGTCGGCCAGCCGCGTGAGCCAGCGCGCGAAGAAGCCGGTGCGGTGTGAACGCCAGGTGTCGACGGGCGCGGCCAGATCGAGGTTGAGCGGAAGGCCCACGTCCGTGCGTCCGAGACTCGCGTCCCGGCGCCACTCCTCGAGCAGCCGAGCTGGCTCGTATTCTGGATGCCCGAGGTGGGCGACGTACCGGCCGTCCGGGGTCTCGAAGATGCTGTACCCCGTGTCGTCCCCGTGGGCGAGGAGTCGAACGTCACCCGCGTCGCGGGCCCACTCGAGCGTCTCGTCGGCCAGGCCCGAGTGTCGGCTCTGGGCGCACCAGAAGCGCTCCTCGTCGCCGGCGAGCAGTCCGCCCGCTCGCTCCAGCGCACGATTCGCGAACACCCCGAACAGCTTGTGCGGCAGCGGCCGCTTCTCGATCCCCAGCAGCTTGCCGAGCGCCATTCCCCCCCAGCACAGCCCGAGGGTGCTCGTGATCCCGCCACGCGCCTCCACCAGGATCTCCTTCAGCTCTGGCCAGTAGGTCACCGCCTCGTAGGCCAGCTCTTCGACCGGGGCCCCCGTCAGGATCAATCCGTCCAGCGGTGCTCCCGCGATGACCTGCCCGAAGGTTCGATAGGCCCGGGCGATGTGCCGCTGATCGCTGCTGGAGTAGGTATGGCTCTCGAGGCGAATCCAGATCAGCTCCACCGCGCCGGGCCAGCGCGAGAGCGGACGGGTCAGGTACCCCTCGTAGCTCTCGGCCTTGGGCATGATGTTGATGATCCCGACGCGCAGCGGGCCGGGAGGATGCCGCGTCGCCACGTGCTTGGTTCACCTCCTTCGGTCGGTCGTCAGATCTTGTTCAGGGCCTGTTCGATGTCGGCGAGGATGTCGTCGGAGTGCTCGAGGCCCACCGACAGCCGGACGTAGTCGGGGGTCACTCCCGTGGCCCGCTGCTCCTCCGGCGAGAGCTGCTGGTGCGTGGTCGTGGCGGGGTGAATGGCCAGCGTCTTGGCGTCGCCCACGTTGGCGAGGTGCGAGATCAGCTGGAGACCATCGATGAACTTGCGCCCCGCCAAGAGGCCAGCACCGACCCCGCCCGCGAGCCCGAAGCCGACGATCGCGCCCGCTCCGCGGGGGAGATACTTCTTGGCACGCGCGTGCTCGGAGCTCGACTCGAGGCCCGGGTAGTTGGTCCAGGCCACCTTCGGATGGCGCTCGAGAAACCTGGCCACGGTCAGCGCATTCTCGGAGTGGCGGACCAGGCGCAAGGGAAGCGTCTCGAGCCCCTGGAGGAAGAGGAACGAGTTGAAGGGCGACAGCGCCGGCCCGAGGTCGCGCAAGAGGGTCACCCGCGCCTTGATGATGTACGAGAGGTTGCCGAGCGGCTTCAGGGCCGCGATGAAGTCGAGGCCGTGGTAGCTGGGATCCGGATCCGAGATGAGCGGGAACTTCCCGCTGCTCCAGTCGAAGCGGCCGCTGTCGACGATCACCCCACCGATCGAGGTCCCGTGGCCCCCGATGAACTTGGTGGCCGAATAGACCGCCACGTCCACCCCATGGTCGAACGGGCGGAGCAGGTAGGGCGAGACGGTGTTGTCGAGGATCAGGGGAACGCCCCGGTCGTGGGCCAGTCGCGACAGGCCATCGAGATCGGCCACGTTCAGCTTGGGATTGCCGATCGACTCGGCGTAGACCGCCTTGACCTTGGGACCGATGGCCCGCGCGATGGCCTCGAGATCGTCAGACGGCGCGAAGTGCACCTTGATCCCGAGCCGCGGGAAGGTGTAGCGGAACAGGTTGTAGGTCCCACCATACAGGTTGTCGGCCGACACGATCTCGTCGCCCGCGCGGGCGATGTTGAGCAGCGCGAGGGTGGTGGCGGCCTGGCCGCTCGAGACCGCCAGCGCACCCACTCCACCGTCGAGCTCCGCGATGCGCTTCTCGAAGACATCGGTGGTCGGGTTCATGAGGCGGGTGTAGATGTTCCCGAACTCCTGCAGGGAGAACAGCTTGGCCGCATGATCGGTGTCGCGAAACTGGTAGGACGTGGTCTGGTAGATCGGGACCGCCCGCGCTCCGGTCGTGGGGTCGGGGACCTGACCTCCATGCAGCGCGATGGTTTCGGGATGTCGCTTCGAACTCGGCATGATCTCTCCTCCCTGGAAACCGGCGGCCCCGACGGGTGAAGTCCGGCTAGATGGACACCGATCTACTTTACAAGACTTCCGAAGGCAAGAGGAATTCTGGCGGTCCCGAGGTGCTGACGGAGCAACAGCCCGCCAGCACCCGCTGCTGGCCCACCAGCAAGCTATGGACCACGGTTGCCCGGGGTCGGCGGGGTTGCCGGCGAAAGCCGGGGCATTCGCCTTGCAGCCGCGCATGACCTCATTTCGATCTCGACCCTCAATCCGACCAGGAGCTGCATCGCATGTCCATCCCAACCATCTCCAAGAGCCCTTCCCCCGAAGCCAAGGCCGATCCCGGGCGCCCGACCGGTGCCCCGCCGGCCGTGTTCGACAAGGTCCTGCAGGCGGCAGACCGGGTCGCGGCCGAGCTGCGCGGCACCGCCTCCAGGCGCGACCGCGCGAATGAAACCCCGCGCGCGGAGGTCGAGCTTCTGCGCCAGAACGATCTGTTGCAGGTCCAGGAGCCACCCGCCTACGGCGGCTCGGGGCTGAACTACGCGCAGGCGTCGATCGTCACCCGGCGGATCGCGCGGGGCGACACGTCGATCGCCCACCTCATCGGATACCACTACGCGCAGACCCGGATCGCCCACCTCTTCGGCACGGCGGAGCAGGCGGACGCTCAGTCGCGACGGAATGGCAAGGAGCGCCTCTTCTGGGGCGGGGTCCAGAACCCGCGCGGCGGCTCGGCGCTCGAGCTCAGTCCGGACAGTGATGGCCGGGGATTCCTGGTGAATGGACAGCGGACCTTCGCCAGCGGCGCGAGCCTCGGCGATCAGCTGTCCGTGACCACCCTGTACCAGGGCCGCCTGCAGCTGGTGTCCATCCCGGGCAACCGCGCTGGCTTCACGCCCCTCCACAACTGGGACAACATCGGCCAGCGCTTGACCGACTCGGGCGGGGTGGAGTTTCGCAACGTGCGGGTCGAGCGGAGCGAGGTGCTCGGCGATCCGGCGGTCGGACACGCCTTCACGCCTTATCAGACCCTGGTGACCCCGCACTGGCAGCTGGCCTTCGTGAACTTCTACATCGGGACGGCCGAGGGTGCCCTGGACGAGGCCATCGCATGGACCCAGAAGCACGGGGTCCCCTGGGAGAGCTCGGGCGTGACCCGCGCCACCGACGATCCCTTCATCCAGCAAACGGTGGGCGAGATCGTGAGCGAGGTCCGCGCGGCCGCGTTGCTGGCCGACCGGGCCGGCCAGGCCCTGCAAGAGGCTCTCGACATCGGCCCGCGCCTGACCGGCGAGGAGCGCGCCAGGGCCGCGGTGGCCGTCTACGAGGCCAAGGTCCTCACGACCAAGGTGGCCCTCGCGGCCACCAGCCGTCTGTTCGAGATCCAGGGTGCGCGCGCCACCACCACCGAGTACGGGTTCGATCGCCACTGGCGCAACGTCCGCACCCACACGGTCCACGACCCCGTCGCCTACAAGGCCAAGGAGGTCGGCGACTTCCTCCTCAACGGCCGCGCCCCGGAGTTCTCGCTGTACAGGTAACGGACGCGCCTTCGGCGCTCGCGGGGAGGGGAGGACCCC
>CAZIOH010000142.1:0-10868 GCA_964540815.1 uncultured Myxococcales bacterium
CGCCGCCCGGTGCCTTGTCGGCGTCCTTCGATTCGCCGGTGAGCGCCGACTGGTCCACGGTCAGCGCCCCCGTGAGGAGCTTCACGTCCGCCGGAATGACGTCGCCGGGGCGCACGCGGACGATGTCGCCGGGGACCAACTCGCGCGCGGGGACGACTTGCCAGCTGGAGTCCCGACGGACGCGCGCGCTCACCTGCAGCCGTCGTCTCAGGGCCGCGACGACACCCGCGGAGCGGCGATCCTGAACCAAGCTCAACACGGCGTTCACGACCAGCAGAGCGCTGACCACGCTCAGGTCCGCATACTTCCGCAGCGCGGCCGATAGGACCAGAATCAGCTCCAGCATCCAGGCAGAGATTCCCCAGAACTTTCGGAGGAACGCCAGGATGGGGTGCGTTCGTGCCGCGGCCACCTCGTTGTAGCCGCTCTCCTTCCGGCGGACATCCACCTCCGCGTGCGTGAGACCAGCGTCGGCGTCGACACGAAGCGCGGCCAGCGTGTCCGGAACCGACGAGCTGGCGATGTCGGGAGCCGTGATGTCGTTAGACCTCGAGGCCAGCGTATCGGCCGCAGGTCGGTCGGTGGTCGTTTGCATGGAAGACGCGCCTCGCTCGTGGACCCTGGTATACGCCGGTTTACTCGCCCTCGCCTCTGCTCTGAGACGCACACGCTCGTCGTGGACCTCACTTGGGGCTGAGGACCGCGATGGATGAGCAATCAGGTGCTCTTCAGGTTCGAGGAGAACAGAAGGCGCACCCCCGAGCCGAACCCATGCGGACACGAGGGTGTCACGTCCCCGTGGCCGCCAACGACGAATCGGTGTACGGTCGCCATCCAAGATGGACAGGAAGGGCGGGCCCCGTGACGGAGCCGGCGGTAGCCCCGGCGGTGGCCGTTGGGCTGCGGGTGCGATCGGGGGTAATGGGGCGTGGGAAGGACGATGCTATTTCAGAACGTTGGACGAAAGGACCGTTCGTGCCTGGACTCATTCTGTTCGGAGGCGTTCCCACTGAACACCTCGGCATCAGTACGTTGAGCATTCTGGTTCTCACGATGGTCGCCCACCAGACCTTCGCCCAGCCGATGGCTGCCGCTGCCGGAGCCCGCGATTCCGACGCTGCTGCGGTTGTCGCGCCGAGAGCCACCGTCGACCCGGCGGCGGCCTTCCCCAATTCTCGTGACCTGCCGCAACCAGGCGTCGCTGAACTGTCCGAACGTGTGACCGAGGCAGAGCGAGCTACCCGGGTCGCTGGCGCTCGCATCGAACGTCTGGAGGAACAACTGGCGGTGAACGCGGCTGAAGCCCCTGCCAACTCCCCGCCATTGGTCACGGCGGACGAGAAGAACGGTTTCAGCCTTCGCAGTGGCGCTGGCGGGTTCGTTCTGAGAATTCACGGCCAGCTTCAGCTGGACGGTCGTTGGTTTCTGAACGACGGCGCACTGTCAGATGTGGCGGACACGTTTCTGGTCCGGCGGATGCGTCCGTCCATCGAGGGGACCCTGCTCAAGAGAGTGGAGTTCAAGTTCGTTCCGGATTTCGCGGGGGGGACCACCCAAGTGTTCGACGCCTACATCGATGTGCACCCCGTCGCTTGGCTGCGTTTCCGGGCCGGAAAGTTCAAGGCGCCACTCGGCCTCGAGCGTCTGCAGCAAGATCAGGATCTTCCCTTCATGGAGCGCGCGCTGACGCAGAATCTGACCTCTCAACGAGATGTCGGTGTCTCGGCGTGGGGCGAGCTCTGGGGCGGAATTGTCACCTACAGCGTGGCAATCCTCAACGGCTCGCCCGACGGGATGCTACAGGACGTCGACGCCAATCACGCCAAGGACTTCGCGGCTCGGCTCTTGATTCAGCCCTTCAAGGCTGAACCGGTCGATCGACTCGGCGCCCTCGGCCTTCACCTTGGCTCGAGCACCGGCAATCGATTCGGACAACCGAACGCGCCGCAGCTCCCGAGCTTCAAGAGCGGGGGACAGAACACGTTCTTCACCTACTTGGCGCCGGTTGTCTCCGCCGCTCCCAACAGTGCCGGAATTCCGGTTGCTCACCAACGACAGTCTCGCCTCAATCCGGGGCTCTTCTACTACATCGGGCCGATCGGCCTGCTGAGCGAGTACGTGTGGTCTCGTCAAGAAGTGCAAATGGGCAACACGACGGCCACGCTCACCAACCAGGCGGTCCATGGCACCATATCAGTCGTGGTTGGCGGAAAGAACGGATTCGACGGCGCCACTCCGGCGAAGAGCCTGGATTCGGCGGGTGGAACGTGGGGTGCCCTCGAAATCGCCGCGCGCTGGAACTATCTGAAGGTCGACGATGCGGCGTTTGGCAGTCCCGCGGACGCGACGGTCACCGTCTTCGCTGACAAGAAGAAGAGCGCGAGCCAGGCCCACGGGTGGGCCGTCGCCCTCACGTACATTCCGAGTCGTATGGTCCGGTTCACGGTCAATTTCGAACGGACGACCTTCACCGACGGCTCCTCGGTGTCCAAGACGGTTATCGATCCGACGACCATGACAACAACCACCACCACGTCGGTGGTCGATCGAAGAACCGAGAATGCTCTACTGGCGCGGTCCCAAGTATATTTTTGAGTTGTCGACGCGCCACCCGGGATTTCGTTGCAGGTGGGGGCCGCTTGGCTGGCGCCCCCACGCTGGATCTGATCACGGCGACCAGAAAGACTCTCTGATAGCGTCGAAGTTGGCTTTCGATGGTCAGGGCATCCTGCGGGCGATCGCCACCCGGAAGAATGTGCCGCCCCAATCTGCACACGTCCGCGGCGCTTCAGCCTGAAGCCGGGTGCCGTCGTTGAAGACTCGGAATGCACCTACGTCGAGGGCTTGCCCCTGGCCAATGGTCACCATCGTGGCGCCGTCGAAAGCGAGCAGCGCATTCTGCGACAGGAGTCCGCACGTCTCCGCGGTCGAGCACAGTGCCGCGCCGATCGCCAGCGGCACCGGCGGCGCGGCAAGGCTGTCTTCGGCGGTCGACATGTAGAGGGCCGTGAGACCGTTCCTGGTGATGGTCAGGGTCAGTCCGAATTGAAAACCAGGCGAGCGGGCGACATTGACGTCGATCAAATCGCCCACCGCCAAGGGAAGCGGCAGCCCGCCCAGGCTCACGACGACGTGGGCAACCTGGCCCCCGGCCACCACAACTCCCACGTCCTGCGAGCCTGCGGTGGCGCCGGCGACGATGCTGACCACGGTGCCTGACCCCGTTGCCGCCTGCCAGTTCGTCACTGGAGTCCAGGTCGAACACTCCGGCGTCCCCGTCCCCGCGCCGGCGGCCCCAGCACTGCCATCCCGACCACCTGGTTGAGCGCCGCCGCCCCCTCCCGTTGGGGCAACCACCCCGCCCGAGCCACCTCCCACGGCGCCTCGACCCCCGGCGCTCTCAACGCCACCAGGGGACGGCGGTGAAGCTGCCATCCGCTCACGAGTGGTGAGCGTTGCCACGAGACAGATCGCGCGGGACAGGTTCATTGGGAAAGCTTCGCGTGGAGCATCACTTGCCCATCATTGCAAGCCTCATTCCGCCGGCGATCAATCAAGCGGGGCGCTCTGCCTACGCCCGCAGGCACCGCGAGACGGGATGCCTGCCAATCCTGTCGCGATCCCGTCGTCGCCGACAGCGAGGCTGTTATCCAGCTTGCGCATGGCTCGCGAGCTCCCCCGATTCGACCAGTCAGGTCCTGGTCCTCGTCCGAGCCGATGGTGGAGCATCGGATGCGCTCTATCGCCGTCGTTCAGGACGCGGCATCATCGCGTCGAGGTGCTTGGCTTCCCCGCGACGTTCTGGTGGCTGTGGATCGGCATGCTGGTGAACCGGCTGGGCGGGTTCGTGTACGCCTTCCTCGCACTGTATCTGACGGCCAGTCGTGGATTCTCGGCTGGGCAGGCCGGTCTGGTCGTCGCGCTCTATGGGCTTGGCCAGACGCTGGCCGCGCCCATCGGAGGCGTGCTCGCCGATCGAATCGGCCGGCGCGCCACCATCTTGCTCGGCACGCTCGGCGGTGCGACCGCGATGCTGCAGCTGGGATTCGCCACCCACACCCTTCACATCATCCTGTCGGTCGCACTGCTCGGCCTGGTCGGGGAGCTGTACCGCCCCGCGGTGCAGGCCAGCATCGCGGATCTGGTCCCTCCCGCCGAACGGACCCGCGCCTTCGGGTACCTGTACTGGGGCATCAACCTCGGCTGGGCCTTCGCGGCGTCGGTGGCCGGTCTGGTGGCGGGCTGGAGCTTCCTCGGATTGTTCGTGGCCGACGCCGTCACCACGCTGATCTTCGGCGCGATCATATTCCTTCGGGTGCCAGAGACCCGTCCCCATCACGCCACTACCGCCCGGAGAGGCATTCGACGGGACCTCCTGGCGCCGTTCCGGGACGGGAGACTGACCGGGTTCCTCGGCATCCAGTTTCTGGTCGTCCTGGTGTTCATGCAGTCGCCGGTTGCGCTGTCCCTCGACATGCGCGCCCACGGCCTCTCGGCGCGCACGTTCGGATTCCTGGTCGCCCTCAACGGCGTGCTCATCGTGGTGTTCCAGCCACTCGGGATGCGGATCCTCGGACGCGCCCACTCCTCGAATCGGGCACTGGCGCTGGCTGCCGTCTTGACCGGCGTCGGATTCGGGGTGAACGGCCTGGCCGGAGGCTGGCCGGTCTACGCTCTGTCGGTCGCGCTGTGGTCGGCTGGCGAGATCGTGTTCTCGAGCGTGGTGCCCGCCGTGATCGCCGAGCTGTCTCCCCCCAGCTTGCGCGGCGGTTATCAGGGAGTCAACAACCTGAGCTGGGGGGTGGCCACCTGCGCGGCGCCGATCCTCGGGGGCGCCGTGCTGGGGCACCTCGGCGCACGGGTGCTTTGGGGTGGCTGCGCGGCCACCGGGCTGGTGGCCGCGGCCCTCCACCTCGGCTTGCCAGATCGGTCCAAGAGATAGGTCTTCGCGAGTCGAACCGAGGAGGGCGGGAGCGCGAGCGAGCCGCCGCGTGACGGCGCATTCTCGAAGAAGGCGACGGTGGTGCGGCCAATTTCGCGCTTCAGGCCGGTTCGGAGGGGGTCGCGGATCTTCGTGTACCCCCGGCCAGGTGAAGACGACAGGTCCTCTCCGTCCTGCAGCGGCCGGTGGGCGTCATGGGAATCGGCCGGCGCCCGGGCGAATCGAAAGACGCCATGGCTCGAGCATGGCGCACCATGGCCTGGTTCGCGAAGAGTCGGGCCATGGGTCATCCGTCATGCCGCGGCACGCGACCGCTTCGTCTCATCCAGCTGATGGAAAGGGACGAAGATCGTGGCCAGGAGCGACGGCGCCGCCGCGACGAGGACGATCACGAAGAACCACTGATAGCCGACCGCCTTCTGGAGGTAGCCGCTCACGGCGCCCGTGAGCAACATGCAGGCGCCCATGAGCGCGGTGGCAAACGTGTAGTGTGCCGTCTTGTACGGGCCGGGGGCCACCTGCTGCATCATGTAAATCATGTGACCCACGGCGCCGATCCCCCACCCGAGCTTCTCCACCGTCACGATCACCGTGATGAGCGCCGTGCTGGTCGGCAAGGTCTGGCTCAGCACAAGGAACGTCACGTTGGGGACGTTGAGGCAGAGGCAGAGGATGAGCAGCGTCTTTTGCAAGCCGGCGCGCGAGACGAGCCAGCCGCCCATCAACGAGCCGACGATGAAGGCCGCGCTCCCAAACGTGCCATAGATGTAACCAAAGGTCTGGTTCGACAGGCCGAGCCCGTGGTGATCGCGGCCGTCGATCATGAACAGCGGGCCCATCTTGTCGAGCAGGCCGTAGCCGAACCGGTAGAAAAACGCGAACGCGATCATCGGCCAGATGCCCTTCTTCTGGAAGAAGGTGGTGAAGGCGTTGCCGAAGGTCCGCGCCGCCTCGGCGAAGCCCTTCGGCGCATCCTGCGCCTTCGCGCCCGGCGGCAGGACCCGGCCATGGTAGATGCCCGCGACGAATATCAGCCCTGCGATGGCCAGCATGATCGCCATCCACGCGGTCGCCCAGCTTCCGGTGCGATCGTGCAGAAGCCCGCTCACGGTAACGAACGGCCCCTGCGCCAGAAGGAACCCAGCGTTCCAGCACATGCTCTGGAAGCCGAGATACTTGGCCTGATCCTTTGGCGTCAGGGTCGTCACGTAGACGCCGTCGGAGGCGACGTCCTGCGTGGCGCCCAGCACCGCCGTCACAGCGACGAGGATCAGCACCGGACCGAACCAGCTGGTCCCAGGCAGTCTGAGAGACAAAGCGATCCCCGCGATGGCGACCGCCAGCGCGAACTGCATCAGGACGACGAAGAACTTCTTGGTCTTGTAGAGCTCGAGGAGCGGCGCCCAGACGAACTTGAAGGTGTACGGAAACCCCACGATGCTCGACCAGAGGGCCGCCCTCTCGTTCTCCATCCCCATGTTCTTGAACATGATGTTGGCGACGCTACCGGCCGTGACGTAGATGAGCCCCATCGCGAGGTAGCTCGACGGAACCCACAGGAAGGGGTTCCTGTAGGGTGGGGCGTCGCCCGCGGCAACTGGCCCGGTGGCTGGGATGGGCTGGGCGCTCGGAGCGGTGGGGGCGGGAATGACGGGGGCCATCGGGGAATCCTAGTTCGTCCGGCCGCGCCGGTCTCCATGATGTGGCTCCGAGCGGGATGGTCCCGGACTTGGCGAATACGACGGCGGCCACGGGTGGCCGAGGCGGAGGAGGCGGGGCGGGGCCGCCAGGCAAGGACTCGCCTTGCGAGTGGGTGTTCCCGGATCCTTCCGCGCCAGCGGTGGATCTGCGGGGCGGAGCGTGCGGGGGGCACGTCCTTGGCCGGGGAGCCGGTTGCGCTATTCCGATCAATTACGTCGAGCAGCAGCGTGCCGCCTTCCGCCCTGCGAAAGAAGCCGCGCGCGGCGCGGTCAGCGCCGGTGACGGCGCCCCGGCGGTACCCGAAGAGCCGATCTGCTCGGGCGGCTCTATGGACTCACGGTGAAGCTCCCACCCCTCCGTCACCGGCGGGAGGACGTACCGACCCTGTTCCTCGACCTGAGCAAAGGACTTTTGACCCAGGCCTTCCCTCTCCGGGCCCCTCACCACGGCCACCACGCGCTGGCGTCATCGATCACCAGGTACGCGAAGTTATCCTCGAGACGGGGAACCGCCAGGATACCCATGCTCGGCGTGCCCGTCATCGGTGATCCGATCGAGCCCGCCGCGCGCTCGATGCCGGCGATGTCGACTTGGTCACTTCGAGCATCGCCGACGCCCCGCGCGGCCCGATGCCCGGCATTGCCGCGAAGAATTCCTGCAACGGAGCGATGCCGCCAGCCGACCCGCCGAGCCCCACAATCGGCATCGATAGCCCGGGCAGAAGCTCCTTCCATGGTCGGTCCGCTCAAGTGCGGCGTGGGCGCGTCGAAGGCGGACCTGGTCGTCTGGAGGTATCGGTCCTGGGTGATGACGGACGCCGACCTCGAGGACGTCTGCAACAGGGGTGATCGAAATGAGGTGACGCAACCGCCGAACGAGGCGGCGCTCGCGACGCCCAGCGACGAAAGGAGAGGGACCGCGGATGGACGTAACCAACCACTTCGACGGTTGCCTCGCGCCGTTGGGTCGTTTGTCTTGACGTGATCGAAATCCTTGGCATCGTGTCGGGGCGCGAAACGCGGCCCGAGGTGACGGATGGAGCGCCCGCGGGTGCTCGGCGTCTTCGCAGGACGAGCGGACGCGTCTGGAGCCGGAGGTTCTGTTCATCCGGTAAGGCACACACGTGAGGAGGCGGACGATGGTAAGAACACAGTGGCAGCACGCGTGGTTTCTGGCGGTGGTGGTAACGATGGCGGGAGGCCTGATGGCCTGCGATCAGTCCCAGAAGAGCCCTTCGGCCGCCGCGGCAGGCGACGCCCAGACGGGCAAGCTGGTGGTCGCCCTGAGCGCGTCGAGCGCGACGGGCACGGTCTATCGACTCGACGGCGCAACGTTCTTGATCACCGGGAACTCGACGTCGTTCTCGGCGCTCCTCACCGGCAGCAGCTCGCCCCTCGAGCGCGACCTCCCTCCGGGCAGTTACAACATCCAGCTGCTCAGCGGCTACACGCTCGACCAGGTCGCCGCCGATGGAACGGTCACGGCGGTGCCCTCCACGTTGGTCTCGCAGAGCTCCCTTCCCTTCGGCATCCGAAGCCAGCACGTCACGGCCGTGAGCTTCCAGTTCCAGGTCGGAGACGCGGTGGTGACCACTGGAGACGGCACCGTCAGCGTCGGGATCACGGTGGACGACGGGCTCATCGACGACTTCGAGGATGGCGATGGGTTCATCGCGAACCTGGCTGGGCGTCAGGGGGCGTGGTTCACCTTCAACGACGGCACGGGCATCCAGACACCCGCGCCCGGGTCCGCGATCAGCCCCGACGTGGATCCCTACTCCACCAACTATTACCTGCACACGACCGGCAGCGGCTTCGCGACCAGCAACGGAAGCGGGGACGTCTACGGTGCCGGGGTGGGGGCCAATCTCTCGAGCCCGGCGGGAGGGACTCCGGGGCCGTACGATGCCTCCGGGTATGGCGGGATCACCTTCTCCTATCGACTGTCGACGGCGCCCTACAGTGCCCAGCTGCGCCTCAACGTCGCGACCTCCGCAACGACCCCCGTCGCCTTTGGGGGAACCTGCACGCAAGGCTGCTCCGACGACTTCGGTTACAGCGTCTCGTCGGCGTCGTACTACTGCTACTACTACCCTGGCTATCCTTATCCCTTCCCAGGGTACTTCTGCACGGTGACCGTGCCCTTCTCGCAGCTCACGCAGGTCGGGTTTGGAACGCCAGCCACCTTCGATCCGAAGACCATCATCGCGGTCAAATGGGGGATCTCATGGCCCTTCTATACCTACCCGCCGACCCCCAACAGCTTCGATTTCAGCCTGGATGACGTGGCCTTCGTCTCGCCCGCGGCCGCCGCGGCGGCCGGGTTGTCGGGAGGCGGCCAGGGTGGATTCCCGGGTGGAACCGGCGGCGCGATCGGCGTGGGGGGCGTGTCGGGAGGGTTTGGGGGCGCAGCGGGAACCTCCGGCGCAGGGCAAACCGGCGGCAGGGGTGTCCCGGGAACCGGCGGCGCGGTTGGCTTCCCGGGAACGGGCGGCGCGGTCGTTCTCCCGGGAGTGGGCGGCGCCGGCGTCAAGGGCGGGCAGGGTGGCTCGCGCGGGACGGCAGGTGCGCCGTCGATCGGCGAGGGAGGCGCGGCGGTTCCCTGAGCCGAGGGGACCCGGACGAGGCGGGGGCCCGGTGCCCCGCCTCGTCGCGCCGGCGATGTCCCGACAACAGGCAACTGATCAGCCCGAGCCTCACCGGTCCGCGCGCGCTCCAAGGCACCACGGCGCAGGCGCGGAACATCGAGACGTCGAGGTCGGCGCGTGTCACCTTGACACTCCACCGCCGTAGGAGTCGTCACGCGTCGGGCAACGTTTCGCCGCCGGCGTCCGGGGTACCACGTCGAGAGGTGAACGGTCCGTGGCAAGCTCCCCTCAGCTCGCGCCCGACGCCGCGCGCGCTCCCGAGGTCGCGAAGCGGAGCCGGTAGGCGGCCGGCGTGACGCCCAGGCGTTGGGTGAAGGCGCGCCAGAGCGTGCTCGCGTCGCCGAAGCCGGTCCGCGCCGTGATGTCCTTGAGCGGCAGCGGCGTCTCCTCCAGCAGCCGCCGGGCTTCGTCCAACCGCAGGCGCCGCACCAGCTCGGCCGGCGATTCGTCGAAGTGCTCGCGGCACCAGCGGCTCAGCGTGCGTGGGCTCATACCGATCGACTTGGCGATCCGCTCGACCGGCAGCGCTTCGTCGACGTGCTCGAGGACGAAGGCCGCCACGTCGCGCTGCCGCTCCGGCTCTTTGTGTTGCCGCTCGAGCGTCGCGCTGAACTGGGCTTGATTCCCCGAGCGCCGCAAGAACAGGACCATCCGCTTGGCGACGGCCATCGCCACCGCGTGGCCGTAGTCCTCTTCGACCAGCGCCAAGGCCAGGTCGATCCCGGTGGTGAGCCCGGCCGAGGTCCAGACGTGCCCGTCCCGCACGAAGATCCCCTCGTCGACCACCTGCGCGGCCGGGAAACGCTTCTGTAACCTCGCCAGGTGCAGCCAGTGGGTGGTGGCACGGCGCCCGTCGAGCATGCCTGCCTCGCCCAAGAGGAAGGCCCCGGTGCAGATCGACACAACCGTCGAGATCCGCCGGTGATGCCGGCGCAGCCAGGCGGCGACACGCGCCTGGCCGTCGGGCAAAGGCAACCGCGGCGACGCGCCCGCCACGATCGCGAGGTCGGGAAGCTGGCATGTGCCGGGGGGCAGGGCGCGAATCCCGCCCAGCACCAGACCGTGGCGCGTCTCGATGGCGGGTGAGAGCGGTCCCACCATCTCCATTCGGTAGGCGGCGCGTTCGAGCACGTCGTTGGCGTGTCCCAGCACCTCCCACGGGCCAGCGACGTTGAGGGCCCCCGTCCCGGGGGCGACCAGGAACCACACCCGCTTGGATGGACGCCGCACGTCACCCAGTCTGATCGGCGGTGGCCGAAAATGCAATGAACTTGTCCTTTGGGCCACCGCACGAAGACCGTAACGTGGAGGCATGATCAAGATCGGCATCAATGGATTCGGACGAATCGGCCGGGTTGCCTTCCGCGCGGCCCTGGAGCGCGACGACGTCGAGATCGTGGCGGTCAACGATCTCCTCGAGCTTCCGCACCTGGCCTACTTGCTCAAGCACGACTCCGTCCATGGCAAGCTCCGGCAGGAGGTGATGACCGACGGCGGGGCCTTGATGGTCGCCGGACGCCGGGTCCGTGCGACCGCGGTGAAAGATCCGGCGACCTCGGCCTGGCACGAGGTGGGCGC
>CAZIOH010000143.1:0-10756 GCA_964540815.1 uncultured Myxococcales bacterium
GGCTCATCCGGGCCATCAAGGACGAGGTGCGCGAGCTCGCGCCGGGCCTGTACCTCGGCCTCGCGTACGTCGTGTGGCGCGGGCAGCCGCGGCTCGTCCTCTACTTCGGTCTTTGGCGGCCATGACCGCCGCCGCCGCGGTCATGGCCAAGCCGCCGGCCGACTGGGGTCGCCGAAACCTGCGGTTGCTCTCGGTCTTCGCCCCGGTTCTGATCGCGACCGGCCTCCTGGGATGGCTCTTGCCCCCCGGCCTCTCCCTGATGAGCGGTGCCATACCGTACGACCTCTTCCACCTCACCTTCGGCGGGCTCGGGCTCGCCGTCGTGCTCGGGCGCTCGGCGCGGATGGCCACCCTCTTCAACCTCGGCTTCGGGGCGATCGATCTCTTCCAGGCGGTGGCGGGGCTGGTCGGATTCTTCCCCGCCGAGCTCTTCGCGCTGCGCCCGGCCGATCACGCCGCGCACCTGATCCTCGGTGCCTTGCTGGTGACCTTCGGCCTGCACCGCCCCGGCCCGCCCGCCGTCGCCCGCTCGTGAGCGGGCGGGTCTCCGCCCGCGACGATTTGCTTGCGCGTGGCCATCCAGAGGACACTTTTGAGCTCCGCTTCCCATGATGCCGGGGCAATGGGGTCCTCGACGTCGCGCCAGAACCGCTCACAATCTTCCCGAAAGGAGAAGGCCGGGCCGTACGCCCGAGCCGGCGTGCCCGAACGCTGGCTCAGATGCCGGGGCCGTCGCCGGGGACGAGGATGGTGTCCCGCAGGAAGCGGGCATCGTGGTCGGGGTGGTCGAGGTTGAAGTGCAGGCCGCGGCTCTCCTGCCGCCGGAGCGCGCTCTCGATGATCAGGTCCGCGACGAGCGCGAGGTTGCGCAGCTCCAGCAGATCACCCGTCACCAGCACGTTCCAGTAGTACTCGCGGATCTCCCGGCGGATGAGGGCGATGCGGCGCTTGGCGCGATCGAGGCGCCGGTCCGTGCGCACGATCCCCACGTAGTTCCACATGAGCCGCCGGATCTCGTCCCAGTTCTGGCTGACCACCACCGCCTCGTCCGACTGGGTGGCCTCGCCGGCGTACCAGGGCGCCACCTCCGGGGGACGAACCGCCTCGGCGCCGCGCACGTCGTCGGCGGCCCTGGCCGCGAAGACCATCGCCTCGAGCAGCGAGTTCGATGCCAGTCGACAGGCGCCGTGGAGCCCGGTCATCGAGACCTCGCCGATGGCGTACAGGTTCTTCACGCTGGTCCGGCCGTGGTCGTCGACCACCACCCCCCCGCAGCTGTAGTGGGCCGCCGGCACCACCGGGATGGGTTGCCGCCGCATGTCGATCCCCAGATCGAGGCAGCGCTTGTGGATCATGGGGAAGCGCTCCTCGAGGAAGGCCGGCGGCAGGTGGGTCATGTCCAGCACCACGTAGTCGTCCCCGGTCCGCTTCATCTCGGCGTCGATGGCCCGGGCCACGATGTCCCGTGGCGCCAGATCCTTCATGGGGTGAAAGCGCCCCATGAACGCGGTGCCGTCGCGCAATCGCAAGATGCCACCCTCGCCGCGCAGCGCCTCGGAGATGAGGAACGACTTCTCGGTCGGGTGATAGAGGCAGGTGGGGTGGAACTGGAAGAACTCCATGTTGCCGACCTGCGCGCCCACCCGGTACGCCATGGCGATCCCGTCCCCGGTCGCGACGTCGGGGTTCGTGGTGTACAGGTACACCTTGCCCGCCCCGCCGGTGGCGAGGACCACCGCCCGCGCCACGATGGTGCGCACCTGGCCCGAGGTCTGATCGTAGACATAGGCGCCGAAGACCGAGTTGGGGCCGCCGTACTTGGCCATGGTCAAGAGGTCGACCGCGATGTGGTCGGGCAGGAGGCGGATGCGATCGGCGCGCTCGCGCACCCGATCGAGGAGGGCGTTCTGGATGGCCGCCCCGGTGGCGTCCTTCACGTGGACGATGCGGCGGGCGGTGTGCCCGCCCTCGCGGCCCAGCTCGAACTGGCCTTCGGCGTCGCGGTCGAAGGGGACGCCGATCTCGGTCGCGAAGCGCTGGATCTGGATCGGCGCCTCGCGCACGCAGCGCTCGACCACGTCGCGGTGACACAGGCCATCCCCCACCCGCAGCGTGTCCTCGATGTGGGTCTCGGGCGAGTCGGCTGGATCGAGGACCCCCGCCACGCCGCCTTGGGCCCAGCTGGTGTTCGATTCGGAGGGCGACTTCTTGGTCACGACCAGCACCCGTCCGTGCTGGGCGGCCGACAGGGCGAAGGTCAGCCCCGCCAGCCCGGAGCCAATGACCAGGTAGTCGGTTTCGATGGGCGTGGACACCGCTGGAATCTAATCCGCTCGGCGTCCGTCGGCGACCGCGAAAGGGGCAGCGTGCGCGGACGAGACCGGTGGCGGAGGCCCGGGCGCGGTGAGGGGCCTCGGCCTCGGACCTCGGAGGGATCGATGCTAAAATCGACGCCACTCTTCATGGCATCGGCACTGCGCTCGTCCACCGCGGTCTGTGCGGCCTTGGTCCTGGCCGGTGTCATCGGTCCTGGCTGGGGCGAGCCTCCCGCGGTCGCCTCCGGGACCTTCTGGGCGCGCGATCGCGGCGACGGCGTCGTCGAGTTCACCAACATCCGCCCGGTCGGGACCCGCTGGAAGGTGTGGCTCAAGACCGGCCCGGGCAAGGCCTCGGCCCTGCGTGGGAGCTCGGACGTGATCCCGCCGAGCGATACATCGGCCGAGCGCACCACCCGCTTCGACGCCGACATCCGCGATCAGCAGCAGCACTACGGGATCCCCGGAGCGCTCATCCGGGCGGTCATCAAGACCGAGTCGGACTTCGACCCGCATGTCGTGTCCAGCGCCGGGGCGCAGGGCCTGATGCAGCTCATGCCGGACACCGCCCGGCTCATGGGGGTCACGGATCCCTTCGATCCGCGGCAGAACATCATGGGGGGCGCGCGTTACCTCCAGATCCTGGCCCGCCGGTTCTGCCGCACGCCGGCCGGGGTCTCGGTCGAAGCGCCCCCGACGCCCACCGGCGCGCCGACCCCGATCGTCTGTTCGGACGACGAAAAGGTGAAGGTTCTCGCGGGGTATCACGCGGGGCCGGGGGCCGTCGAGAAGTATGGTGGGCTGCCGCCCTACGAGACCACCCGCGCCTACGTGACGATGGTGCTGCGCCGCTACGACGACTTCCGGCGGAACCTCCGCGTGCGGTGAGGTCAGCCCGAGCCCGGGATCGAGACGCACGGCGTCACCAGGGTCGGTGCGCGTCCCGATTGCGGCGAGCCGCCATTTCCCATTACGCTCAGCGGACATGTCACCCAAACTGAAGAAGGTCGTTCGGTGGTCCGTTCCGGCAGGGCTGGTGGTGGCGGTGGGGTTGCAGCTCATTCCCGTCAAGGGGATCGGAACGAATCCGCCGGAGCGCTACCAATTGCCGGCGCCGCCCGAGGTGGAGGCGATCATGCGCCACGCCTGCCTCGACTGTCACTCCAACGAAACCTCGTGGCCGATCTACAGCCGGATTGCGCCCGGCTCCTGGCTCATGGCCCGGGACATCAACAACGGGCGGAAGCACCTCAACTTCTCGGAGTGGGCCGACACCGACGAGGAGGAGCGCACCCTCGACTTTCAGAATTGCTGGTCACAGATTGAGTCCGGCGAGATGCCGCCCTGGTTTTACGTGTTCCCGTTCCACCCGAAGGCCAAGCTGAACGACGCGCAGAAGGCGACCCTCAAGGCCTTCTTCATGAAGGACAAGGACAAGCCAAAGGCCCCGCCGGCGGAGGAGCACGACGCGCCCGCGGTCGCCAAGGGCGGCAGCGAAGCCGCGCCGGCCAGCAAGTAGCGCGCCCTTCGGCCGCCAGACCAGCGACGGCCGCGCGGGGCCGCGGCCGGGCTTTGGCGGGTCGGCTCGGGCCGTGTAGGGTTCGCGGGTCGTCGTGCGCGTCCTCCTCGTCACTCCACCCATGACCCAGCTCAACACGCCGTACCCCGCGACGGCATACCTGACCGGGTTCCTGCGCAAGCACCGACCGGACGTGGAGGTGAGGCAGGCGGATGCGGCCCTGGGGCTCTTCTTGCGGCTCTATTCGCGCGAGGGGATGACCGCCGTGCTCGCGCGCGTGCGGGGCCGGACCGCCGGGGCACGTCGGCGGAGCGGAGCCAGCACGCCCCCGGGGCGAAGGGCGGCCGAGGAGCGGCCGAGGCCGCGGCTGGGGTCGGGCGTGCTGGACAGCTTCCTGGCGCAGGGCGACCGCTATGTCGAGACGGTCGAGTCGGCCGTGCGGTTCTTGCAGGGGCGGGATCCCAGCCTGGCCCTGCGCATCGTGGGGCGCGGCTTTCTGCCCGAGGGGCCGAGATTCGGGGCGGCGGGCGCGGCCAGCCCGGGCGCGGCCGAGGGCCCGGGACATCCACCCGATGGAGATCCGCTCGAATGGGCCTTCGGGGCCCTCGGGCTGCAGGATCAGGCCAAGTATCTGGCCAGTCTCTTCGTGGACGACGTGGCGGACGTCATCGCCGAGGGGGTGGACCCGCGGTTCGGTCTGTCTCGCTACGGCGAGCGCCTGGCGGCCAGCGCCGCCTCGTTCGATGGGCTGCGCGCCGCGCTCGACGGGCCGACCACGCTGGTCGACGACACCCTCGACGCGCTGGCGCGGGGGCTGGCCGAGGAACACCGGCCCGACCTGCTCGGGCTCACCGTGCCCTTCCCCGGCAACGCCTACGGCGCGCTCAGGATGGCCCGAGCCATGCGCCTCGCGCTGCCCGGCCTGCGCGTTGCGATGGGCGGCGGCTACGTGAACACCGAGCTGCGCCAGCTCTCCGATCCGCGGATCTTCGACGAGGTCGACTTCATCACGCTCGACGACGGCGAGCGGCCATTCCTGGCGCTGCTCGATCACCTGGACAATCCGGCGGCGCCGCTCTTTCGGACCTTCGTCCGACGGCGTCGGGCCCCGCCCTCGTCGGACGCGGTGGTGGTGCTGGAGAGCGGCGCCGGCCTGTGCGACGTGGGGTTTCGCGACATCGGCACGCCGAGCTACGCCGGGCTCCCGCTCGGTGACTACGTCTCGCTGCTCGAGATGCTGAATCCCATGCACCGCCTGTGGTCGGATGGGCGGTGGAACAAGCTCACGGTGGCGCACGGGTGCTACTGGAAGAAGTGCACCTTCTGCGACGTGTCCCTCGACTACATCGCGCGCTACGAGGCCGCGCCGGCCGACGAGCTGGTGGATCGCATCGAGGCCCTGGTGCGCGAGACCGGGCAGACGGGCTTTCACTTCGTCGACGAGGCCGCCCCGCCGGCGGCGCTGCGGGCGCTGGCCGAGCGTCTGATCGCCCGCCGGGTGGCCATCACCTGGTGGGGCAACATCCGGTTCGAGAAGACCTTCGATGCCAAGCTGGCCTCGCTGCTGGCGCGCTCGGGCTGCGTGGCGGTGAGCGGGGGGCTCGAGGTGGCCTCCGATCGCCTGCTCGCGCTCATGAAGAAGGGGGTCACCGTCGAGCAGGTGGCGCGGGTCACCCGCGCCTTCACGGACGCCGGGATCATGGTGCACGCCTACCTGATGTTCGGGTTCCCCACCGAGACGGAGCAGGAGACCATCGACGCCCTCGAGCGCGTGCGCCAGCTCTTCGAGGAAGGATGCATCCAGTCGGCGTTCTGGCACCGGTTCGCGGCGACCGCGCACAGCCCGATCGGGCTGTCGCCCGGGCTCTACGGGATTCGCCTGGCCCCGGAGGCGGCGCCGCCCGTGCATGGTACCTTCGGGACCTTCGCCCGCAACGATCTGGCGTTCGTCGATCCGGTGGGCTGCGACCACGACGCGCTGGCGGACGGCCTGCGCAAGGCGGTGTACAACTTCATGCACGGCCTCGGGTTCGAGCGCGACGTGCGCAAGTGGTTCGCGCGCGAGGGGGCCCCGCGCCGCCGCCTCCCCGCGCCGCAGGTCGATCCCGACCTCGTGCGCCGCGCGCTCGCCGCCGAGGGGCCACGCGGGCGATAGGGACCCTTTTTGGTCGTTTGTTCCGTTTTGCGCGTCGAGGCATTCTAGAATCCCCGCCTGAAGATCGCCATGTCTCCCAAACCGCCCACGAGCAGTAGCCTGCGCAGCGAGCTCACCAACCTGCCGAACCTGGTCACGCTCAGCCGGGTGTTGCTCGTGCCGTTCGTGCTCATCCTGATCGACAACTACAACCCGCTGCGCACCTTCCTCGCCAGCCTGCTCTACATCGCCGCGGCGGCCGGTGACTGGCTGGATGGCTATCTCGCGCGCAAGCGCAACCAGGTCAGCGTGCTCGGCAAGTTCCTGGATCCGCTGGCGGACAAGATGCTGGTCACCGCCGTGCTGGTCACCCTGGTGGCGCTCGGACGGGTGCCGTCCTGGCTGGTGGTGGTGCTCATCTCCCGCGATCTCGCCATCAACGGTCTGCGCAGCATCGCCTCGGCCCAGGGGCTGGTCATCTCCGCCAGCGATGGTGGGAAGATCAAGACCGCGCTGCAGCTGGTCGCCATCATGATGCTGCTGGTGCATTTTCGTTATCCCCTGCTCGGGGCCGAGCCGGTCTTCGGGCAAGCCATCAGCGTCGACTACCACCGGGCGGGCCTGATCACGCTCTACATCTCGGCGGTGGCGTCGGTGGTGTCCGGGATGCAGTACATGCGGAACTTCTTCGGGGCGGCCTGGCGAGCCACGTCGTGAGGCCGCCACCCGGGGCTCAGCCTCGGCGGCCGCCGGTCTGGCCGTGATCGTTCTTCCAGCGCCGCCGCTCGCGCCGGACGAGGCGGCGCGGCGCGTGGCCGGCGGCGCCGACCCGGTCTGGCTCAGCTCTCCGGGCGCGAGCTCCGACACCGCCGTCGCGCTCGATCTCGTGGCCTGCGATCCGGTCGAGCTGGTGCGCTCTGCCGCGCTCGAGGAGCTCGAGGACGCGTGGTCGAGGGCCCGCCGGCGCTGGGGTGTCGGGGCCGTGGCCGCCGCCGCCGCCGGGACGAGCGATCCCCGAGCGGCGCCGCCCATCGCGGTGGGCTGGCTGTCCTATGACCTCGCGCGTGCCTGGATGCCCATCGGGCGCGGCGGGCCGCCCCGCCCGCCGGGGCCAGCCGCGTGGCCGGCGGATCTCGAGTTTCGATTCTTCGACGCGATCTGGATGAGAGAGCGGGACGGGTCCGAGGCGTTCGTGCTCGGGGCCGACCCGGGGTCCGCCGACCGGCTGCTGGCGCGACTCACGGCGAGGGGGCGCCACCCGCCGGGCGCCGAGCTCGGCGACGCGCGGAGGGACGGGCTCGGCGGACCACCGAGGCTCGGTCCCTGGTCGGGGGCCGAGGCTCGGACGGCCTATCTGGCGGCGGTCGCGCGGATCCAGGAGTACCTGCGGGCGGGAGACGTCTATCAGGTCAACCTGACCCGCCGCCTGACGGCGGAGCTCGGACCAGGAGATCCGGTGTGGATGGCGGCCGAGCTGCGGGCGCGTGCGCCGGCGCCACACGCGATCTGGCTCGGCGCGCGCAGCGTGGAGGGAGGCCCGCTCGACCGCCTGGTGGTGGGCAACTCCCCCGAGCGCTTTCTGCGGGTCGAGCCAGGCGGACGGGTCGAGACCCGGCCCATCAAGGGGACCCGCGCGCGTGGGCTCCGCGCCCGCGCCGGGCGGCGAGCTGTCGGCCAAGGAGACGCGATCGACGAGGCGATCGAACACCAGCTGGAAGCGGCGATTGACCCCGAGCTCGACGCGGCCGCGCGGCGGGCGCTGCTGGCCTCGCCCAAGGATCGCGCGGAGCACGTGATGATCGTCGATCTCGAGCGCAACGATCTCGGACGCGTGGCCAAGGTGGGCAGCGTGGTGTGCCGGGACCTGGCGCGGGCGGTGGCCTTTCCGCGGGTGCATCACCTGGTGTCCACCGTGAGCGCCGAGCTCCGCCCCGGGGTCGGCCTCGAGGAGCTGCTGCGTGCGACCTTCCCGGGCGGCTCGATCACCGGCGCACCCAAGCGCCGGGCCATGGAGATCATCGACGCGCTCGAGCCCGTCCCGCGGGGGATCTACACAGGCGCGACCGGCTGGCTGGGCGCCGCCGGGAACCTGGATCTCGCCGTCGCCATCCGGACGGCGATCGTCGATCGCGGTCGGATCGGGCTCGGTGTGGGCGGCGGAATCGTGATCGACTCGGTCCCAGAGGAGGAATGGATCGAGACGGAGCTCAAGGCCCGCGCCTTCCTCGAGCTCGGACGGCGCGTGGAAGACCGGGCCATCCTGCCCTGATTGCTCGGGAAGCCGGGGGTGCGGTGCGCAAAGGGCGCGGGTCGACTTTGCGCCCGCGGCTGCGCCGCCAAGAGGGATCCGAGCGAGGGCTCGAGCGGTCTCATTTCCCTGTGGCCATCAAGTCCCTTCCACCGGCTCCCGATGGGGGGGGCCGGCGGTGCCGCGGTTCGGCACGCCGATGGAAACCGTCTTCAGAGAGGAACAAATCATGATGAGCCGGCTCACCTTTGGGAGAGTGGCCTTGGTGTACGCGGTCGGAATGGCGGCCGCGGCGGGCTGCGGGGCAGGCGGCGACGGCGCCGCGGGCACGGAGGGCACGAGCACCCTCGCCAGCAGCTCCAGCAGCAGGCGACGGCCTCACGGCTCGGGGGGCGCGGGCGCGCCGATGGGCACGGGCGGAGGCACAGGAACCGGCGGCACGACCAGCACGGGCGGCGCGATCGGCACGGGGGGCGCGGTCGGCACGGGGGGCGCGATCGCCACGGGCGGCGCGACGGGCGCCGGCGGCGTGATCGCCACCGGCGGCGTGACCGGGACCGGCGGCGCGATCGGCACGGCGGGCTCTGGCGCGGGCGGCAGCACCTCCGCGAGCGGGGGGGCCGGGACCAACACCGGTGGGGCCGGAGGTGGTGGCACAGGAGGACTGGTGGTCGGAAATCCGAACGGTCACTGTGCGGTGCCGGCGGCTGCCCAGGCCGTCGACGTCTCGAGCCCCACGACGACGGTGGGAACTGGCACGGCGGCGAGCTGCACGGCCGCCGCGGTCGTGGCGGCCGTCCACGCGGGCGGCGTCGTGACCTTCCGCTGCGGTCCCGATCCCCTCACCATCCCGGTTCCCGAGATCGACATCTTCAATGACGGTGGCCAGGCCCAGGACGGCAGCGTCACCCTCGATGGCGGCGGCAAGATCACGCTGTCGGCGGACGGAGACCATCGCATCCTGTACCAGAACACCTGCGATGGCAGCCTTCACTTCACGTCACCCCGCTGCGACATCCAGACCACGCCACACCTCGTGGTCCAGAACATCGCCTTCGCCAACGGCAAGGCCACGGCTGGCTCGAACAACACCAACGGCGGCGGGGCCATCTACGTCGGCGGCGGGACCTTCAAGGCCGTCAACATCCGCATCTCGAGCAGCGCCGAGGTCACGCCCGGCCAGGACTTCGGTGGCGGCGCCATCTACGCCTTCGAGCAGACCCAGCCGGTCACCATCGTCAACAGCACCTTCGACGGCAACTCGGGCGCCAACGGAGGTGCCATCTCCGGGCTGTTCTCTCCCGTCACCATCCTGAACAGCGTCTTCAGCGGTAACCAGGCGGTGGGTCACGGCGAGAATCCGGCGCGCCCCGGCACCACCGGCGGCGGTCTCGGGGGTGCCATCTACGTCGACGGAAACGACTTCACCCTCTCCCTGTGCGGGACCCTCTTCGACACCAACCTCGCCAACGAGCTCGGCTCGGGCGCCATCTTCCAGGTGGTCGACGATCTGAACGGCGATCTGGTGATCGACCAGTCCACCTTGCACGCGAACAGCAACGTCGGCAGCGTGCAGTCGCACCCCGGGATCTACGTCGAGGCCCGGGACAAGGCCGGCAACGCGGGCGTCTCCATCACCAACTCCACGTTCAACTAGTCCAGTGCTCCTCCCGCTATTTCGCGGGAGGAGCACCAGTCCCCGCATCACGGGCGGAAGGCGCGGGCGAGGTGCTGGACCGGCGCGCGCTGTTCGGGCGGCTCGCTCGCGCGTCAGCGCGGCTCGCTCGATCCCGAGGACCCGAGAGCCGAAGGACCGCCCTTTCCGCAGCAAGCCCCGTGCGAACACGCGTCCCGCGTCGTAGGCTGGTCGAGATGGGACGGTTGCTCCGCGGGAGCGCCCCTCGCTGATGGGGCGCGCTTGCATTCAGGTCCTCGGGCCAGGGATCCTCGGCATCCTGCTCAGCCTGGTTCCGTGGGCGGGCGGGGGATGCGGGGGAGGTGGCGCGGCGACCGGGGTCACACCGGATGCGAGCCGAGATGCCATGGACGCCACCACCACCACTTGCGTCGAGCCGAGCCCGGACTTTGCCCACGTTCGGCAGCTCTTGATGGAAGAGTGCGTCTCCTGCCACGGCCAGGGGAATGACCTCGATCTCTCGACCAGCGTCGCGTATGCGAACCTGGTGGGGCACGCCGCTCCGCAGGCCGAGAGTTGCGGTGGAACGCTGGTGGTGCCGGGCTCCCCCGAGACCAGCTACCTCTACATCAAGTTGACCACGGCGAACCCCTGCGCTGGAGAACAGATGCCCCGCTCGGAATTCTTTCCGGTCCCGCTCTCGAGCTGCCTGCAGGCCATGGTGCACGACTGGATCGCGGCCGGCGCGGGCCCGTAGCGTCGGTGAGCGTCCGATTGGAGGACGGCCGACGATCTCTCCGCCGCTCGCAGCGCCGGGCCTGCGCTTCCGCTCCTCATGTACGCACGAGCACATTCCGGTGCGGTTCTCGGCCCGGCTTCGCCATCGGGCCGGCTTGTCGGCCGC
>CAZIOH010000144.1:0-10625 GCA_964540815.1 uncultured Myxococcales bacterium
CCGTCGCGGCGCAGGGATCAGGCGCCTGATCGTCGGCCGTGCGATCGAGAAAGGAAGGGCCGGCGTCGTCGAGCCCCACCACCGACCAGCCGGACAGCTTCGCGTGCCTGTCGCGGACCTCATCCACACCCAGGCCGAGGTGCGAAGCGAGCTCGCCCTCGGTCGGCGTGCGTCCGATCTGGTTCGCGAGCTGGGCGGAGGCGTCGCGAAGCTCGGAGCAGAGCCGGCGCATGCCGCGTGACAGAGAATCCCGCGGAGCGCACGTCGTCGAGAATCCCGCTGCGAATGCGAATCTCCGCGAAGGCCTCGAACCTCGAGTTGCGGCTCGGATCGAACCAGGTCAGGTGCTGGCCGCGCATTCGCGTCTCGCACCGTCGTCCGGAATTTCCGTCGGCGACTGACGCCTTCGAGATGGGCAATCTCAGCACGCATCAACCGCCACACGCGTTTGCGGCCGTCGTGGTGACCCTGGGCGGCCAGCTCCGCGTGCATGCGTGGAACGCTGTAGGTGCCGACCAGTGTGCCCGCAGTGGAAATTGTCTGACGGGTCCTTGTATTCCCGGGCTAGACGGGCAAATATTCGTGTCAGGCTTCGGCCGAATGGGGGCGAAAGTAGACGTAATTTCCTATCGGCGCCCTCAAACGGCCGACTTCGGCCGTGCTGTTCGGGGCCCGGAGAGGGGAACGCCTAGGCTAAAATTCCGATGCTCACCGGAATCTTGGGGGGCAAATCTAGATGAAGTCGCGGAACACGGGATCTCAGGAGAGTGCGCCTTCTTTGGGTCGGCAGTCGGCCTTGGCTACTCCTCCGGAGAATTGCTCGACGTCGGTGTTCATCATCGATGAGTGCGAACCATTTGCCATCGGACTGGAGGGAGAACTCCGTGCCTTGGGAATGCCTGCCCGGACGGCCCAAAGTTTCCGGGCGGCGACGGCGTTGTTGAGCTCGACAGGACCGCCGTCTTGCATCGTCTCCGAGTTAAGGGTGAACGGAAAGTACGTGGTCGATTTCATGAAAGACGTGACCACCATAGTTCCTGCGAATTGTTTTGTGATCGCGACTGCCTACCCATCAATCGCGACCGCAGTCCTTCTCACTCGCATGGGGGTCGCTAGCTATCTAACCAAGCCGATTTCCGCCATCGCATTGCTTGCGATCCTGGGTGAACAGCTCCCTACCGTTGTGTCGTCATTGGGCGCATCCGAGGCGATGAGTTGGCCGACCCTCGATCGGACAATCTGGGAATACATTTCGCATGTGCATACAGCTGCAGGCTCGATCTCAGAGGCAGCACGACGGCTCGGCGTCGATCGACGGTCATTGCGCCGAATGCTGGCTAAACATCCTCCCTCCCGTTGAAACAATGTCCTCCACCAGTCTCCTTGCGATTGGGCGCTGGGCGAATGGGCTGGCGTGGGACAAAATGACCCAGCGCCCCAGGTCTGCGGGTGCGCTATGGGTATCTTTCCCTTCAGGAGGTCACCCATGCGTCGCTCGCTCCTTTCTCTCGTTCTAGTCGCTTTTGTGCTTTGCGCCGCGCCAAAACGCGCCAAGGCGGACGGTGTTTTGAGCTCTGTTGGCGAGGTCCTAGGACAGATCTCGAACGCCTACGGATCGTTGCAGGCGGCACAGTTCGTCGCCTCACTGTTCGGAATCGGTGCCGACATCAGCGTTAGTACGGCAGTGGACGAATTGCAATCGTACATGCAAACGTTCAGAGATCAGCAACTTGTGGCCAATGTGGCGGGGGACGTGGCTTTGTATCAGGCGATATCAATCGACTACATGAACGGACTTACCTCTACCTTAGAGGGTATTTTTATAGCGAATTCTCTCAGAGATTTGAGCAGTCTACAGAGTGCGATTGAAAACGGGGACATGACGGACGCGTATCTGGTCGCGCCGGCATTCAACCTTCTGAGCGTGCTTTATCCTGCGGCACTCAAGGCATTCGGAATTCAAAATCCCGCCAATGCCTTTCCACAATCGTATCTCGATTCATTTCTTACTACCGCCTTTCGTCTCGACTACACGCTGGCGGGGGCATTCATGGTTTTCTACAATGGCGGCAGTGTCATGGTCTGGACACAGGGCGATAAGCAAATGTGGCCGAAATATAGTGGGTGGTTCTCTTGTGATGATTCCGGAACGCAATACCTCTGCGACACCACACTCATAGATAACGCCGATGGTGACTCTTTCCGAGATTGCAGTAGTTTCAATGAAGATTTTGCCCCGATCCAAGCGCCCGTAGCGCTTTCGGGCGGACCGAAAGACTCAGCTCGAACCTTTATCAACGGCAACAGAGATCAGTTCTTGCAGGATCCCGCAGTGCAAGTCGTGACGTCGACGATTCGCACAGTTCTGAGTCTGGGGTTGTCGCCCGAGGTCTTCGACTGGACCGGCTCCACGACCTCTTGGATCCCATTTGACCTCGGTCACGTTTTCGTAGGCCTCTAGTAGGTTGCTGCGGTGCCATCGAAACCCGCCCGTTGGGTCATTTTGGCTGCGGCACTCTTTGCCTGTCTGGTCATCGGGCTAAGGAGTGTGTCAAGGGTGCCGAGCGCTGGAGGCGCTCCTGGAGCGAAGCTCGCAGCGAAGGTGAGCGGCGCGAGAGCAACAACCCCGCATCGCAGCTCATACCGGCTGCCGCCGTCCAAATCCGCCACCTTCAGGTTCGGACGCCCAAACCCAATCATCGAGCGGGTGCTCGTCGACAAGACGGAGGTGTGTCGGGGGGAAGAGAACTTCGTTCACGTAGACGTCAGCACAATCGACGGAACCGAGGCCGATCTCAGGATTTGGTTGACGGGGGATAACTACCTGGGTGGCAATCTGACCGGCAGTCGAATACCCGTCCGGATGTTTGGGGCCATGAGTGTCAATTCTCCGCCTATGGTGATGGTCGCGGGATGGGGCGGCACTCACGCCGAGCAGCCACTGCCCTTCGTGAAGGTCAAGGAATGCAATGCGGACCCATATCTGGAGATCCGCGCGATTAGGATTGATGGGCATGACCTCTACGAGTTTTCCGCGCTGATGGCGCGGCAGCCCGCCCGAGAGGTCACCTGGTCGTTTGGTGACGGCACGAGCGTGCTGAGCCACGAAGCAACGGTCCATCATGGCTACGACGGGCGGCGGCAGCTTAGTGCCTACGCAGAGTTCTTGATTGTGGCGACTGTCACCGACGGGACCGGGCGTGTGCTTCATGGATACAAGACACTGGAACTCATCAACCAAAGTTACTGGGAGCACCGGAGCGGCTAAGGCTAACAAGTCCGGCAAGTGCCGTTGGATTTGATCCGTACGGCGAACTGCTGATTCGCGGTCGTTCGAGCATGACCGGCAGGGTCGGATGAGTTCGGTGATGGTCGGGCCCCGGTCATCGCTCGAGCCGAGCGTAGGGAATTTAACCCAGGCCTTCCCTCTCGAGGACCCGACGAGGAGGGCTGAAAGCGCTGGAAGCGGCCTTTTGAAATGGCCGATAATGACCACTCTGCAAACTTCCCCGCCGCCCGCCAGTGGCCGATCCCGCGCTTCGCGGGCATTCACGCGCTGCCCTGCGCCCATGGTCGATTGGCGGCCGGGCTACTCGTCGCGTCCGGGTGGTTGAACGTGACGCCCTACATCTGGCGCGCCGTCGGTGTGAACGCCTTCGCCGTGGCGGGGGGCGCGTTGCAACGCGCGGCTGCCCTGGTCAGCCTAACCAGCACGCTGGCGCTGACAACCGGGTGGATCGTGCTCCTTGCAGTCGTGGGCCACGCGCTGATCACGCTCGGCGGGAACCTCGTGGTCGTTTCGTTGTCTGCGCGTCGTGCGAATCCATTCATCGGTGAGGGTGCGATCATGGTTGGCCCTGGGCGGTGTGATGGCAGCGGTGATGTTGGGGTCGTGGCGGGCGCTGCAGCCGCCGGTTGCGCTGTCCGACGATGCGCCGGCGACGCGATTCTCCGAGGGACGGGCACGGGTGCTGGTGCGCCGCCTGGCCGAGGACATCGGGTTGCGGGTCAACGGAACACCGGCCCACGCACGGGCGGCCGAGCTGCTGGCCGGTGAATTGCGCCGCATTCCGGGCCTCGAGGTCGAGACGCAGAGTGCTTCCGGAACGCAGGTGTACCGCTCGAGCCAGTTGCCGGCGTTCGTGTATCGAACGCTCAATGTCGTGGCCCGCCTGCCCGGGCGCTCGCCTGACGCGATCTTGCTGGACGCACACTTTGACACCCTGACGGACTCCGTGGGCGCGGCCGACGATGCAGCCGGTGTCGCCGCCATCGTCGAAGCGATGCGCGTGCTGGCGGGCGAGGCGACCCACCAAAACACCATCATCGTCAACCTGAACGGGGGCGAGGAGGCGGGGCTGTTCGGGGCCGCCGCATTCCTCCAGCACCGCTGGGCCACGGACGTCCGCGCGTATCTGTATCTGGAAGCGCTGCCGGGAGGGCGCGCGGGCCTGTTCGGGGCGGGACCCGGCGCGTCTTCCCTGGGGCTGGCCAAGGCATATGCCCGCGTGGCGCCGGCGCCGCTCGGCAATGTCGTCGGTCAGGATCTGGTGCAGAGCGGGCTGCTGCCCCACAACGGGGATTTCACACCCTTTCATGAGGCCGGCCTACGTGGCCTGGACGTCGCGATGACCGGCGACGGTTGGGCGTATCACACAGCGTTGGACCGCCTGGCGCGACTGCAACCCGGGGGGCTGCAGCACATAGGCGACACCGCCGTGGCGGTGGTACGGGCGCTGGCCGCCGAACCGCTGCCGCCCGAACGCGCCGCGAGCGGAGGCGCCGGCACCGTCGTTTTCTACGACCTTCTCGGGATGACGATGGTCGCCTATTCGGCGGTGACGGCGCGGGGGCTGGCACTGGCGGCGCTGGTGCTGGCCGCGGTGGCGCTGGGCCTGGCGATCCGGCGCCAGGCGATCTCGGCACGCGCGACGCTGGGCGCGCTCGCCTGGACCACCGTCGCGTTCATCGCCGGGGTGTTGGGCGCTGTGGCGGCAGGCCTTCTGTTGTCGCTGGGCCTCGGGCGCCCGCACGGTTGGTTCAGCGCTCCGGCGCTGGTGCTGCCGGCATTCGCGGCACCCGCGCTGGCAGCGACGTTCGGCGTCCAGGGGCTCTGGCGGCGCCGCGCTCTCCGAAAGACGGGCGCCCAAGGCGATACCCAGGCCTTGGTGGCGTCGGCCGGAGCGCTGGTGTTCTGGTCCCTGTGGCTGGCACTGACGGCGGTGCGCGGGGTAGGCGCCGGGTACCTGGCCTTGCACTGGGTCTGGCCAGCCGCCCTCGCGATGATCGCGGCGGTGTTATTCCCGCGCTGGCGCGCGGTGCTGGCCCTCGCCAGCCTGATCCCGGGCGCGGTGGTGACGATCGAGCTCGGCGTGCTGTTCCTGACCTACTTTCTTCCCATCACCGGCATCATCCCGGCACCGCGTCCCTTCGACGCACCCGTCGCCGCGCTGGTCGGGATCGTGGTGGCGGCCGTAGCCCCCCTCGCCTGCGCCTCCGTCCATCACATCGGTGGTTTCTGGCGCGCCTCGCTCGCCTGTGTGGCAGTGACCATCGTCGGGCTTGTGGCGACTGCGGTGCACGCTCCCTACACGGAACAACGACCGAAGCGGATCCGCCTCACGCACGTCATCGAAGACTCAAATGGCTCGCAGAAGAGCGCGCTGTTGCTGGCATCGGGCGACGCGCTTCCCCTCGGACCGGTCTTGTCGTCGGTACCGGAATTCGTACCCGCGCGTCCAGATTGGCCCTCGTACGAAACGTGGGCCCCACCCTCGTCGCATCAAGCGGAGGCACCACCCCCCAAGGTGGATCTTCCTCGGCTGGACCTGACCACCGACGCCTACGACCCAGCAACCGATCAGCGGAGACTGACCTTCCGCGTGACGGCGCCCGGCACCCAGATGCGCCTCGGCATTCCCTCGGCGCGCCTGCTCGCGTGGTCGCTGGGTGCACCGCCCGCGGCCGTCCTGGCCGTTGACGGGAAACGGTTGATTCACCTGGAGGGTCTGGACGATAGCGGCGCCGAGCTGGCGATCACCGTTCGCGGCCGTCGGGCGCTGCCGATCGAACTCCGCGCTGTCGCACGCGAGCCCCTGCCGGAGTCCTCCGTCCAAGATGTGGTCCGCCGCCTGCCACCCTGGACCACCACCACGACGACAACGTTCCGTCTGCGGCGGCTCGAACTATGAAGCTTCGGCGAGCAACTGCGACGAGTCCATCACGCTGTAGAGGTGCTCGTCGGCGAGGTGCTCGGCAGGTCGATGATGAAGGCGCAACCGGTGCCCGGGGTGTCCTTCGCCTTGATGGTGCCGTTGTGTGTCTCGGCCGCCTGAAGAGCGATGCCAAGGCCCAGTCCGAAGCCGGTTCGATTGTCCCTGCGCTGGACCAGCGACGCGAAAAGTTCCGCCTTGCCGGGGGGAAGCCCGCCGCACCCGTCAGCAACCTCGATGGTGATCCGACCTTCCGACCGGTCTGCCTTCACCGTAACCGTTGACTGTTCGTGACTGAACTTCAGCTCGTTCTGGAGGAGGTTGGTGACGGCGGACCGCAGCAGGCGCGGGTCGGCCTCGATGGCCAGGTTCTCGGGGACGGGGGTGACGATGTTGATGTTCTTGCCTCGAGCCTCGATCGCGGCTTCTGCCTCCAGTCCCCGCAAGTACGTCGGCAGCAGCACGGTCGCCAGGCGGGGCTCGACTCCCATCTTCAACGACCAACGTCGGCGAAGGCCATCGTCTCGACAATGCCCGTGCTCTGATTGCCGCTTCCGCGGAAGCATCCCCCAATCCAGACCAGGCACCGAAAGGTCGGAATCCCATAGCTGATGCACTCCTCCGCTTTGGGGACGATCGTTCGAATCGTCTTGCGGAGCTTGTCGAGCGCTCGGCGTCCTTCGCCCTTCACTGAATCGAGGTACATGGAGGTCACTTTTCGAGCCACAGTTGTCCTTACCATCGCAACTTTGGGGCTCCAGCACAGCCGACCCGGTGGTGTCTCGGGAGCACGAGCGCCCTGGCCTGTTCGGGGCCGATGACACCGCGGTCGAGGACACGGCGGCGCACGCGTCAGGGAGTGGTGTTCAAGAGAACACCGCCCGCGACGACGAGGTCGGGCTTACCGTCGCCGTTCACGTCGCCGACCGCCGTGGCTATGTACGGCCCGATAGACACGTATTCACCCGCGATGCCGTCCCCGCCACCGAGAAATAGTGCATTGAACCTGCCATCGGACAAGACAACGTCGCGGTGCCCGTCGCCGTTCATGTCGACGACGCCCAAGACGTCGCCGGGATTGAGAACACTGCCGAGGTCGGGCGTCGCGGGGTCCGCTGCCGTGGTCAAGAAGATTTGGCCCCCTTGTTCCCTGCCTCCCACCACGAAATCGGCTTTCCCATCGCCGTTCATGTCCGCAAGGGCAACGGAGTGCGGACTCACCAGGAACCGGTCGAAGCCCGGGGTGGGTAGGGTCAGCGAGGTGGGGTAAGTTCCGTCGCCCCTGTTCACGAGGAACGTCAACTTCCCGATGTCTCCGAAGACCAAGGCCAGGTCGGTCGCGCCGTCGCCGTTCAAATCGCCGGCCGCAATTTGAAGAGCCCAGAGGGACCCGGGGGGCCGGCCAGGAGCGGGCCCGCTGTCCACATAGCTCACTTTGGGCGCAAACTGACCGCCGCCTTTGTTCACGAAGATGTCGAGCAAGGAAATGTCGCAACCGGCCGCGATGTCCAGGCGCCCATCGCCATCGACGTCCGCGATCAGGACCGAGTGGGTGCGGGAGTCCGCCAGGAGCTGGACAGGAGCGGAAAAGGTCGCGTCGCCTTGGTTGGTGAAGACCTCCAGCCTCCCGGGCGCGTCCGCTGGGGTACCGGTCGGGGAATTCGCGCTGGTGGTGACCAGGTCCGGGATCGTGTCGCCGTCGAGATCTCCAACGGCGAATGACTCGACCCCGAGGCCCACGGTCGAAATCGGGCCGAAGGTTCCGTCCCCATGGCCGAGCATCAGGGTCACGCGTCCGCCGGTTGCGGAGTCCAAACCCAACAGGTCGAGCATGCCGTCGCCGTTCATGTCTGCGAGCCGGGAGCCCGCGGCGGTGCTGGGGACAAACACGAAGGAAGCCACCTTCAACGGCGGGGCGGGACTATCACCGATTGCGCCGGCTTGCCCCGCGGAGCCGCCCGAGCCCACCGATCCCGCTGATCCCACTGATCCCACTGATCCTACTGATCCTGCCCGGCCCGGGGACGCGCCGGCGGCGCTTGCGATCGCTCCGCTGCCGTTTCCGCCATTGCTGTGGCCCCCGCCGGCGGCCGACCAGACTCCGCCGTTTCCAAGATTTCCGCCATTCCATCCGATCGCACCTCCCGCCGTACCGGATCCGCCGAGCCCCCCGCCACTCCCCGCATCCACGCCTGCAACCCCCGTCCGCGCCCCGGTCCATCCGTCGGCGCCGCCCCCTGTCCGCGCGACGTCTCCCCCGGTCCCGCTCGGGCTCTTGTATCCAATGTCACCGGCGGTGTTCCCGGCCGAGCAGGCGAGCACGCCGAGCGTCCCTGCGATGGCCGCCAAGATGATCGCGCTCCGCGCAGCGGTGCTCGGCAAGCCCTCGTTGGTCATGTCCATGTCTCCTTGGTGTCTCTCCCACCAGATGTTTCGTCTCTATCTTCGGTCGCGGACCGGAGCGGTCGCGAATAGGTCCCAAGCCGGCCTGGTCAGCACGCCCCCACCCCACGCCAATGCTCGCGCGGCGAGACGCTTCTTACGGGTAGTCCAAGGTCAAGGTGACACCGCTCGCCCTCAGCCTCACGAACGTCCCATCCCCTTTGTTCAGCAGGACGCTCACCTGCGGGCCTGCCTGGCGTCAGATGTGCCGTCACCATTGCCCATCGCGACCGTCACGCCACGCGTCACTGCGATCAGGGACAACTGAATCCAAAGACCGACGCCGTCCGTGCCCGCGCCTTACAATGTCGGGCAGGTGGGTGCTGGCCTTTCCCGCGTTCTCCCCCGCGCTGCGGTGCGCAGACTGGCCCTTGGGGGCTGCTCGGCGCCATCGCCGCGGCCTGGGCCAGCCCAGTTCCGTCCGGCCAGGACCCTCCATCGCCCTTGAATTTCCTATGCTCTGGGGGAGCACGGTGGTGGCACGCTCGGCGGCGCGTCCTCCGGTCACGACCCGGGCAACGGGCCGGTGTATTGCGCCTGACTACCCAGCGACGGCGGCAGGACGCCGAAGATGGGCGCCGGCGCCAACCAGAAATCGTTGAAGGGCCGGTTGCCCGTCCCGCCTTGCGTCTCGAGATCGATCTACTTCGTCATAGCGAGCGACTCGGCCCGCTGGTTCGAGAGGCTCCTCCCCCGAAAGGCTCCGGCTCGTCGAAGCAGCAAGTTGTATCGGGCCACTGAAGGGTGAGCTCGATTCGGCGCAGACACGGGAGAACTGGGAGCTGATGTTGCGGCTGCACCTGTTTCCCACCTTCGGCGAGACATAAGTGGACGCCATCTCCAAGGCTGACGTCGAGCGGTGGCTTGGCGAGCAGGCCAAGAGGGTTCGGGCGGGCACCCATTCGCCGGTCACCGTGAACAACTGGTTGCGTTTCTTTCGGCTCATCATGAGCGAAGCGGTCGACGAACTCGGGCTCGCCAGTCATCCCGTCATCAAGGTCAAGGGACTCGACACGAGCCTCCACACCACCTACACCGAAGAGGAGCCGAACGCTCTTCTCCCCGAGGAGGTTCATCCCTTCTTGGTGGCGATGCGCGATCGCATCCGCAGCACTTCGCGATGGTGGCGCTCGGGTTCGCAACGGGGTGGCGGCCGTCGATGATGCGACCGCTCCGGCGAACGGGGCCCACCCCGGACGTACTCTGGGAAAAGAGCGTGGTGCTGGCGCGGCGGTCACAGACCCGCGGTGACGAGGTCCGCGAAGCGACGAAGAATGCCACGTGCTTCCGGGTCACCTTGCCCACCGAGGTCATGGCCGTCCTCCGCTGGCACGCCGACCGACTTCCGAGAGGCGCGATGCGGGACAGCGATCTGTTGTTCCCTTCAGAGACCGGTGGGTTCAGAACCGCCACCGTCCTCGACAAGCCGTTCAAGGACGTCTGCCAGCACCTCGCGCTCGGAAAGACAGTGACCGCCCGGGCGATGCGCCGGACCTTCCAGGATCACGCCCGTCGGGCGTCGATCGATGGTCTCATCCAGCGCAGCATCTGCGGCCACCTCACCGAAGAGATGACCGAGCGCTATAGCTCGGTGGCCCAGGTCGAGGTGGAAGCCGCCCTCGGCAAGGTCGTCTCGCTCGCCGGCTACCGCGATCTCTTGCGGTTCACGGCACCCGAAGACCGAGGTGGTGGGAAAGTGGTGGGAAAACCCGATTCGCCGCTGGACCACCGCACCAAGCCCACAAACCGTCGCAATGACTTAGCTTTTACGGAGCGGGATATCGGGTTCGAACCGACGACATTCAGCTTGGGAAGCTGACACTCTACCAACTGAGTTAATCCCGCGAGAGCCCGGTTTATGTCTTCATTTCCTCACGATGTCAATTGGTTGGGTTTCGCTCCACTGGCCCTCCCGGCGCCCGATGTGTCGCGTCCCCTCGAGGGCTGACCTTCGAGCTCTGTGTCATCCCG
>CAZIOH010000145.1:0-10343 GCA_964540815.1 uncultured Myxococcales bacterium
CGCCGCCCATGCGACCACCCATGCGACCGCCCATGCCCATACCCATTCCCATGCCCCCGCCTGCACCGGGAGCGGCGCCCATGTCTCCGCCGGTGCCAACGGTCACAGCGATGGATCCGCCCGACCCGAAGGTCGTCGCGCCGCCGGTTCCACCACCGAAGGTGAATCCACCGGTGCCACCACCGAAGGTCGAACCGCCGGAGCCGCCCCCGAACGTCGTTCCGCCCGAGCCACCACCGAAGGTGGTGCCTCCAGAGCCGGTCTTGCCCGTGCCAACCGCCGAGGCGTCGACGTCGCTCGGGGTATCACTGCTTCCACCACAACTTATGACGCCGATGGCCACGATGCTACAGGCCGAGAACCAGACGACCGATTTCCGGGAGATCAGAGTCATTTCGTGCCCTCCAGTGTGAACTGGGGCGTATGTGGAGGGAGGTGCGCGATCCTTTCAAAAAAAAGAAGCGCCCCTCACTCTTTCCGTGCGATGGGTCCGTGTCGCGCGTCATTGCCCCCTAGGGACAGGGGGTCGGACCGTTCTGGCTATATGTGATCTCGACCGCATCGGTCGTGACCTTCTGGAGCTGCACGCACGCGGGACCGTGAACCTGGATCTCCTGGACGGGCTGAGCCGGATCGTTGCTCGAGGACCATCCACCCTCGGCGAGCATCCCCGTGGGATCGTATTGAATCAGCTGTCCCGCGATGCGCAGGGTCAGGTGGTCGAACTTGAAGGTCGGCCCGCGCGGATCGGTGATGAGATCGATCGCACAATAGGTCGTGCGCGCCAGGTACCCGAGGATCGTGTCGAGCGCCATCTGAAGGTCATTTCCGTCCGCCACCGGGAAGGCTTGATAGGTCGTGCCCCCCTGGTTGGCCATCGCCTTGAGGCACGCCGCCGGGTCGGTGCCCTTGTCCACCAGCGCGATGACGTAGGTCTTGATGGGCGGAAATTTCTGACTGTTCCCGTAGGTGCTGTTGGTGGCGGCCATGCACGGATCCTGCGCGCCGTCTTGCGGCCCACAACCCGGGGGGCCATCCGCGATCAGGATGGCGGTGAACTTCTTCCCATAGTCCCCCGACATGGGAGCCTGAAAGTCACCCGAGAGTGCATCCATCGCATCCTTGATGGGACGGTTGTCGCCGAGGAGGCACCCGGCTGCCGTCGGACCTCCGTCGCAAGGCTTGAGGGCCAGCTGGATGGCGTTCGACGTGTCGGTGTTCGGTCGAATGGGCGTCGCGGAGGCCGTGCAACTGCTGGTCGCGTCGCTGGGGTAATCGAGGTATCCGAAGTGGATGGCATTCGGATAGCTGGCCATCGCGCCCATCAGCTTGGCCTCGACGGCCTGGATACGGGTGGTCCCGACCCCGAAGGGGGCCGCCATCGACGCGTTCCTCCCGACGACCAGCATCACGTCGCTCGCCCGCAGCGGCCGCGGGTAGACCCGGGTCACGCACTCAGCCTGGGATGGCGGCGGGGGCTGCTGCTGCCGCGGCGGGAACGGCATGTTCGGAAATGAAGGTCGCCCATCGCGATCGAACGCGTCTCGATGCGAGTCGACCCCGGCGTCGACGCCGCCCCCCGCGCCCGAATCGACCAACACGATCGTGCCCGCGCCCGAATCGCGCACCGAGCCCCCGGTGGCTCCCCCGCCCGTCCCCGCGGACGCCAGCGAGCCGGTCGATCCTGCCGACCCAGTGCCGCCGACCGACAGCTCGAGGACCGTCCTTTGCGTGCAGCCCGCGCCTCCGACCGTCACCGCCGCGACCGCCACGAGCGCGGCGGTCCGCGCGAGCAGCCGGGGTCGCAATGGACTTGCGGCGCGAGCGGCCCGGTCATGGCGACGCATCCGCTCCACGATCTAATTCGGCGCGGCCCCTCCGGGCTCGAGCGGCGCGCCGCTCATCAAACGTTGCGCCTGTGCCCGGTAACGTCCATTGGGAAACTTCTGAATGTAGGCCCGCATGGCCTCCGAGCCCGGGCCCGAGCCTGGGCTCTTGCGGAGCAGGCAGATCGCTCGATGAAAGGTGACCTCGTCGAGGATCGCGCCCCGCGCCCGTCCATCTCCCAGCACCTCGTCATACGCGTCGATCGCCGCCTGACACTCGCCCCGCTCGCGCGACAGGTCACCCACGAGGCGCGCCATCTCGGGATGTCGCTCGCCTTCGGGATAGCGGCGAATGAAATCGGACGCCTCCGACAGCGCGCCCGACTTGTCGTCGAGCGCCATCAGGGTCTCGATGATGGAGAGATCCGCCTCGATCCGCAGCAAGCCTCGAGGGTTACGCGCCCGGTAGAGCCGCCAGGTGGCAATGGCTTCCCGGGGTTGTGACAGCTCGTCGCGGTACAGGCGACCCATCTCGTACGCGGCGTCCTCGCCAACCGGGCCACCATTTTCCACCAGCTTGCGGTAAAGGCCGAGGGCCTTGCGGCGCTCGCCGGCGGCGCGCGCGACCTTGGCCTGGCTCAAGAGGGCGGCGACCTCCGGTGCGGGCGGTGACACCACCCGCGCGGTGGGCGCCGTCGGTCGTGCCACGATCGGATCAGGGCTGGTCGCGCTCGGTTCGAGGCCCGCCCCCGGACCGTTGTCGTCGTTCCCGAAGTGGCTCGTCCCGGACGGACCCAGGCTGGCGGCAGCGTTGTCACCGGGGCTGCCGAGGGCGAGGGTCACGCCCGCCTCGTGCGCCGAGCCCGACGGCCCCACGGTCGGCGCGTCGTGCCGGCGGCCATGCGTGCGCGGATCGAGCGGGTGGGCTGACCCGCGGCTCTGAATCGCCACCGGGGCCCGGAGAGTCGAGCGACGAGACTCTTCGCCCGCCACGGCGTCCGGATTCCGCACGTCCTGCCGCGCGCCGACCGAGGCGCCCGAGTGATCAGTTGCGGTCGCCGTCTCGGTCGGGGCGGTCCAGCCCTCGCCCGCATGCAGCACCGCGAGGGGCGCTCTCTCTCCGGTGCTCCAGACCTGAACCACGCCTTCCTCCACGCTCACGTGGACCCGCGGGACGGCGGGGGCGTCCGTCACCTGCACGGCGAAGCGGGTGCCCACCACCACCACTCGGTACCCCTGCGCGGCCACCACGAACCTCTGTCCGGGCGGCTGGTGGGGCACATGGAAGCGGACGTCTCCCGCGGCGACCGTCGGCTGGTCGTCCTTGTCGAGCGACAGGATGGATTCGGAGTTGAGGGTGACCGCGGTGCCCCCACGCAAGGAGAGGTTCAGGATCTCGCCCCGGGCGGTCCGCACCGTCGCCGGCGCCACCAGGACGGACTGCTCGTCGTGCCGGTCCCCGGGCCCGTATTCATTCGAGGTAGAGGCCTGGCTCGCGAGGAAGCTCCCGACTCCGGCGTCTCCCTGGCCCTGGCGGCCATGTGAGTGGACCGCCAGCATGATGATGGTCGCGGCCGCCACGGTCCCCGCCCCGACCAACCAAGCCGACAAGGCCCACTTCCACCAGCTCCGCCAACCCCCGCCTCTCGTCCCGGCCCCGGCGGAGGCCGGGATCGCATCGCCAGCGATCAAGTCCGGGGCCTGGGCCAGACGCGACCACACCCGCCGCAGGGCCACCTCGTCGGCCTCCCGCTTGGCAGCCTCGTCGAGGGCCTGCCTCAGCTCCCTTTCGGCGCCCGTCACCGCGGGATCGAGCCAGCGGCCTGGCTGCCCTGGCTGACCCCGCTGATCCGATCGTCCCCGGAGGCTCATGGCCGCTCCCCGATCTCGTCGATTCCCGACGCGGGGTCGCCTCCCGACATCGATGCCGGGTGTTCCGCCGCGTGGCCTCCGGCGGACGTCTTGCCCGCCCGAGGCGCACGGGCGCCGGACACCAGCGGCGTCGCGGATTTCTCGGACTTGGACTGGCGGTCGACCTTCATGCGCTCGGCCATCTTGGTGAGCTCGAGCCGCGCATGGTGGAGCCTCGACCACACGGTGTTGGTGGGGCAACCCACGATCCGCGAGATCTCCTCCACTGGAACGCCCTCGAGCTCGAAGAGCACCAGCACGGCGCGCTTCTTCGGGTTCAGGCGCTCGAGCATCCGTTCGAGCACCAGGGCGCGTGCGGTCTCCTCGGAGGGATCGGGTCCGCTCTGCGGCGGCGGCTGACCGTCCAGCAAGGTCGCGATGGCCTGACGCAGGCGCTTCTTCTGGATGAGGCGGCTCGTGGTCCGCGAGGTGATGCGGTAGATCCAGGTGGACAGCTGCGAGTCTCCGCGAAAGGAGGGCAGGCTCCGGTAGACCGCGATGAAGACGTCCTGACAGGCGTCCTCGCGATCGCTGTCGCGAATGCCCATGGCCGACAGGAACCGATAGACCTGGGAGGCGTGGCGTTCGTAGAGGCTGCGCCAGGCGGAGCGATCCCCTGCGCAACAGCGGGCCACGAGCTCGCCGTCACTCAGCTTGCCGCTGGTGGCGGGGGGAACGCGATGTAGGCCGGGTGTATCCATGAGATCGGGCGCCCTTCAGGAGTTTGCCACGAGGGAGCCTGTACCGGGATTAGTGAAGCGCAAAGCGCCATCTTCATCTAAAAACAAAACCAGTTTCCACCGCCGCACCGAGGTAGGCGCGCGGCGTACTCAGCAGATCGGGCGAGTATTTATCGGGCGAGTATTGGACATTGAGGGCATACCTGGCGATCGCCAGCCCAAAGCCGCCACGGATTCGCAGGAAGAGGAGCGATCCGATGGCGACGCGATAGCCGACCGCGCCATTCACGGTCCAGTTCGTCAGGAGCATCGCGTCAGTGGTCGTCAGCGTGTCGGGCCCATTCATGGCCACCACCTGCCCGTGAGCCCAGTCCGCCCCGAGCTCGACGATTGGCTCGATGATGCCCGGTCCAGCATCGAAGCTGGCCGCGGCACCGAGGTGGAATGCCATGCGGTCGAGCTTGGCGCTGCCCGCGGTCTTCGTCGCGTGTTGTTCGGGCACGATGCCGACACTGGCAGTCAGCGATACCGGGACCCGCAGCACCCCGAGCCCGATCGCGGCGCCGACGTGGCCATCGTAGGTGCCCGCGTCCCCGGTTTGCACCCCGCCCCCGACGTACAGCTGCCAGGCGCGTCGGGGCGGCACGAGGCGGGTCCCGGCCGTCGTCACACCCGGCGGCAAGGGCGACAAGCCCCCCGGAGGACCAGGACCGGAGTCTGTCTGGGCGTCGTAGTCGCGGAAGTCGAGGAAGCGCTCGACGATGGCCGCCAGCGCCTCGGCGAGCGCCACGCACTCGTCGGCGTCGCCACGGACCGCCGTCGGCAACGAGCGGCGGAGCTGCACTTCCCCGTGGGCATCGACGAGCGAGAACCGGACCAACGTGGCGTCTGGCGCGATCTCGAGCACGGATCGCAGCACCTCGCGCTCGGGTGGCCAGAAGAGGGGTTGCGCAGGCACGGTCGCCTCGGGCAGGCGGGTCCGCAGCGCCTCCGCGACCTGCGTGGCATTCGGGCAGCCACTCTGCGGCGCGACCGGCACGGCGACGAGCCGGGGGCCCGCCACGGCGAGCCCGATCACCGCGGGCACGATGGTGACCAGGCTCGTCACCCGGGGGGCATCCTCACCGCTACCCGGTGCGCGAGCGCCCGGATGCCATCCGCGAACACCGCCGGCGGCGGCAACAAGCTCACCACCACGTGGCTATCGCGCGGAAGGTCGAAGAAATAGCCCGGTTGCACCAGGACACCATCCTCGGTCAGCAACTCCGTGGCCCAGGCCTCGTCGGACTGGATGGCCGGCAGCCGCAGGATGGAGAGCCAGCCGCCCTCCGCCGGCAGGGCCGTCACGGGGCTCGGTGGGGCCAGCGTGTCGGCCAGAATCCGCCGGTTGGTCGCCAGGCGCCGCGTGATCGCGGCGCGCCGCCCGGCCCCGAGCTGGAGCAACTCCGGGAGGGCTTGTTCGGTCGGGGCGGCCACCGGCAGGTAGGTGTCGAGGATCAACTCGAGGGCATCAATCGCAAGTCGCGTCGTCTCCGGGGGGCCGCCGAGCGCGATCCACCCGAGCTTGAGGTGCGGCAGGCCGCAGCTCTTGGACAGCCCACCCAGGCTGAAGGTCAGGCAGGCGGTCGGGGTGGCCGCGACGCTCGGGACGTGCTCGGGGTCTGGCCGGGTCACGAAGTCCCCGAAGACTTCGTCCGAGACGATCGCCATGTCGCGCTCCGCACAGCGGGCGTCGAGTGCCGCCAGGGTGTCGCGCCTGAGCACCGAGCCAGTCGGGTTGTTGGGCGAGACGACCACCAGCGCCCGGACGCGCTCCCCGTGCAGCCGGAGCGCCTGGTCCAGGGCCGGGAGATCCACCTCCCAGCGGGCGCTGCCCGCGTGGCCCATGTGGCCCGCGTCCTCCAGGCGATACGGCAGCGTCTCCACGCCCTCGAGCCGGGCGAGATAGTCGAACAGCGGATAGCTCGGCTGGGGGACCAGCACCCGATCGCCTGGATCGCAGAGCAGCTTGAAGAGGAAGGAATACGACTCGCTCGAGCTCGTGGTCAGGACCAGCCGCTCCGGATCGATCACCACGCCCCGCGTGGCCAGCGCGTCGGCGGCCACGGCCCGCCGCCCCTCCGGCGATCCGCCGGGCGCCGGGGTGTAGCGGGCCAGGCAGGCCATCGCGGCTCGCCCCAGCGCGCCGGCGAGCTTCGGACCGTCATCGAAGAGCTCGACCGTCGTCGGATTGGTGGAGGTGAGGTCGAAGCGCAGACGGCCGGCGGCGCGGGCCACGGCCTCGACCTGCGACAGCGGGTTCTGGGTCGTGTTCCAGTCGAGGCGCCGAGAAAGCCGGGGCGGCACCCGCCGAATGTATCAGAACCCCCTGTCCTCGGCGGGCGATTGGCGCGCGCCCCCGGTCGCTCCTATGATGTCGACACGCGGCATGGGAACCGACCTGAGATACCTCATCGGAGAGCGCTTGATCGTTCATCCGCGGCTGAAGCAACAGCAGCTCTACACGGCGCGCTCCGAGATCGAGCGGCTGGTGGCCGACCTGCCGCCGCTGGTGCCCTTCCAGCAGGCGCAAGCGGTTGGCGGAAGTGGCGGCAGCGTGCGCTACCAGGACGCGGACTGGATCCTCGACTGGGATCACCGTCTGCCATCGCGCAACGCCATCTTGCGCCTGGGCGCGTACTATTCGACTGGCCGGCGGGACGAGGCTCGGGCCGTGATCGATCAGAAGCAGGCCGAGATCGCCAGGGCCGACCTGTTTCCGGAGTTCGACGTGGCGGACTTCGGGGGCATCCCTGGCGACGAGGTCTACGAGGCGGAGATGGAGATCGGCAGCCCCCCGGCCCGGCTGCGCCTGGTGAGCGACTGGCGGCGTGAGGTCGATCCGGTGTCGGCCGAGCGGGCGGTGGCCATCGTGCGCGCATCCCAGTCGTTCAAGGAAATCCAGGCCCGGACCGCGATCCGGCCCCCTGGGCTCGGGGATCTCGAGGCGGCCGAGTGGACGCCCCCGTGTGAGAGCGGACATGCCCGATGGGGGATCGACGTGTGGTACCTGCTGACCTACAACGGCATGGTCGGAGAAGGCCGGGCCTTTCTGGTCGACCACCACGAGGGACTGGTCATCCGCGAGCGCGACTTCCAGTTTCGGGCCGGCTGATTCGGACGGCTGGCTGGCCCAATTCCATTGACAGCGCGGGGCGGGTCAGCCCAGATCGAGCCGCCATGAGCCAGCCGACGTCCGCGCTTCCGTCCCCGTCCTCCACCCCCGACGCCCCGCTGCTCCCGTTCCGCCGCGTGATGTGCGCGAACCGGGGCGAGATCGCCATCCGGGTGTTTCGGGCCTGCACCGAGCTCGGGATCGAGACCGTCGCGATCTTCTCCGAGGAGGATCGGGTGCACCTGCACCGCTACAAGGCCGACGAGGCCTACCTGGTGGGCCGCGGGCTCGAGCCGGTGGCGGCCTACCTGGCCGAGGACGAGATCGTGGAGCTGGCCCGGCGCCAGCGGGTGGACGCCATCCACCCCGGCTACGGGCTGCTGTCCGAGCGCGCGTCGTTCGCGCACAAGTGCCGCGCCGCCGGGATCAAGTTCATCGGCCCCACCCCCGAGGCCATCGAGGCCCTGGGCGACAAGGTCGCCGCCCGCAGGATCGCCGAGCTGGCCGGGGTGCCCATGGTGCCCGGCACCCCGCGCGCGGTCGCCTCGTCGGCCGAGGCGCGCGCCTTCGCGGCCCGGGTCGGCTATCCGGTGTTCGTCAAGGCGCTGGCCGGTGGTGGCGGACGCGGCATGCGCGTGGTGCGCTCGGACGCCGAGATGGACGAGGCGCTGGCCCGCGCGCAGTCGGAGGCGCGCAAGGCCTTCGGCGACGACGCGGTCTTCATCGAGAAGCTGGTGGTGCGGCCGAAGCACATCGAGATCCAGATCCTCGGCGACGAGCACGGCAACCTGGTGCACCTGTTCGAGCGCGACTGCTCGGTCCAGCGCCGCCACCAGAAGGTCGTCGAGTACGCCCCCGCCTGGTCGCTGCCCCTCGAGCTGCGCGCCCGCATCGCCGAGGACGCCCTCAAGGTCGGGCGGCAGGTCGGTTACACCAACGCCGGCACGGTGGAGTTCCTGGTGGCGGAGGACGGCGCCCACTACTTCATCGAGGTCAACCCGCGCATCCAGGTCGAGCACACCGTCACCGAGGTGATCACCGGCCGCGATCTGGTGCAGGCGCAGATCCACGTGGCGCAGGGGCGACGGCTCTCCGATCCGGCCATCGGCATCGCCGACCAGGCCGCGATCGAGCAGCGGGGCTTCGCGATCCAGGCCCGCATCACCGCCGAGGATCCGCAGAACGATTTCCTGCCCGACACCGGCAAGATCAACGTCTACCGGCCGGCCATGGGGCTCGGTATCCGGCTCGATGACGGCTCGGGCTACGTGGGTGCGCGCGTCTCGCCGTACTACGACTCGCTCCTGGCCAAGGTCACGGCCTCCGGGCTCGACTGGCAGTACACCCGCCGCAAGCTCATCCGCGCGCTGCGCGAGTTTCGCATCCGCGGGGTCAAGACCAACGTCGCCTTCCTCGAGAACGTGCTCAACCACCCGACCTTCGCCAGCGGCAAGGCCCACACCACCTTCGTCGACGAGACCCCGGCGCTCGTCCGCTACAAGCCGCGCAGCGATCGCGCCACCCGCATCCTGCGTTACATCGGCAGCATGGTGGTGAACGGGCACCCCACCGTGCGCGGAAAACCCAAGCCGAGCCCGGGCGCCCTCACCAAGGAGCCGATCGTCCCTGCGCTCGGGGCGCTGGGCCCGCCCACGCTCGGGGCGGTGGGCGCGGGCGCAGGCGCGGGGCAGGCCCCTCCGCGCGGGACCAAGCAGATCCTGGACGAGCAGGGCCCCGAGGGCATCGTGCGCTGGCTGCGGGCGGATCCGCGGGTGCGCCTCACCGACACCACCTGGCGGGACGCGCACCAGTCGCTGCTCGCCACCCGTCTGCGCACCTACGATCTCCTGCGCATCGCCCCCGCCACCGCCCAGCTCTGCGCGCAGCTCTTCTCGCTCGAGATGTGGGGCGGCGCGACCTTCGACGTGGCCTATCGCTTCCTCTCCGAGGATCCCTGGAAGCGGCTCGACGATCTGCGCGCCGCGGTCCCGAACATCCTGTTTCAGATGCTGGTGCGCGGCGCCAACGCGGTCGGGTACACCAACTACCCGGACGACGTGGTGCGCGGGTTCATCGAGGAGGCGGCCGCCGGCGGCATCGACGTGTTCCGCATCTTCGACGCCCTCAACGACGTCGACAACATGAAGGTCGCGATCGAGGCGGCCCAGAAGACCGGGCGCATCGTGGAGACCGCCATCTGCTACACCGGCGACGTCAGCGATCCGCGCCGGACCAAGTACGACCTCGCCTACTACGTCAAGATGGCGAGGGAGATCACCCGCATCGGGACCCACATCCTCTGCATCAAGGACATGGCGGGCCTGCTCAAGCCGCGCGCCGCCACCATGCTGGTGAAAGCCATCCGCGAGGCGGTCGACGTCCCGGTCCACCTGCACATGCACGACACCTCGGGCAACGGCATCGCCTCGTACCGGGCTGCCGTCGACGCCGGGGTCGACATCATCGACTGCGCCGTGGGGTCCATGTCCGGGATGACCTCGCAGCCCTCGCTCGAGTCGCTGCTGTTCGCGCTCGAGGGGAGCCCGCGCGATCCCCGCATCGATCCGGCGCCGATCGAGAAGCTGTCGGTCTACTGGGACACCGTGCGGGACTGGTACGCGCCGTTCGAATCCGGCCTGAAGGCGCCGGCCTCCGACGTCTACCAGCACGAGATCCCGGGGGGGCAGTACTCGAACCTGCGCGCGCAGGCCGAGGGGCTCGGCCTCGGCGCCCAGTCCTGGGAGGCCGTCAAGCGGGCCTACGCCGAGGTGA
>CAZIOH010000146.1:0-10289 GCA_964540815.1 uncultured Myxococcales bacterium
AGCGCCGTAGGCGCGTCCGGTCCTCCCCTTCCCGCGAGCGCCGTAGGCGCGTCCCAAAATGCTCCCGCCGGAGCTGGCCGTAAGCCGGGTTCTGTTCCTCACGTTGCCGTGAGGGGGGACCATTCCTCTTGGCGGCTCGTTGCCGAGCCGCTCCAGCGACCGACTCGAGATCGATTCGACGCGGGCCACGCCGGCGAGGTTGCCCTCGCGATCCCGGACTGGTCTTGCTCCAGGTGGGGTTTGCCATGCCCCCCTCGTCACCGAGGGAGCGGTGCGCTCTTACCGCACCGTTTCACCCTTGCCTCCGGCCGAAGCCGGCGGCGGTCTATTTTCTGTTGCACTGTCCTTCGAGTCACCTCGACTGGCCGTTAGCCAGCACCCTGCCCTGCGGAGCCCGGACTTTCCTCGACGAGAGCCTGTCGGCCTCGCCGCGATCCCCAACACCAACTTCGGCGGAAGCGCGCGCAGTATATCCAGCCTCTCCCCGGACGCCCGGGGAAAACCTCCGCCCCGTTCGCCTTTCGCCCTCGGCCATCTCCCGCGGTGTGAAGTGGCCCCTCTCCCTCACCCTCCCCGCTCCGCGGGGCGAGGGACAGGAAGGGGTTGGGCTGAGTCCCTGGTTGACTCATGCCCCGCGTCCACGGCCTCCATTCGGTTGATCGGAGGTTGGCTTTGCCAACCGGAGAAGACATGGGCAAAGCAGATCCGGGCACGACTCTCGTCGTCCGCCGGGAGGGCCCCGCGGGGAGGGGTCCGCCCCTTCCCGCGAGCCCCGTAGGCGCGTCCCAGATCCGGGCACCACTCTCGTCGTCCGCCGGGAGGGGCCCGCGGGGAGGGGTCCGCCCCTTCCCGCGAGCCCGTAGGCGCGTCCCTTACACCTCGAGCAGGATTCGGTCCGGGCTCTCCACGCATTCCTTGACCCGGACCAGGAACTGCACCGCCTCCCGGCCGTCGACGATCCGGTGGTCGTAGGACAGGGCCACGAACATCATCGGCCTGATCACGATCTGGTCGTTCACCACCACCGCCCGCTTCTGGATCGCATGCAGACCGAGGATCCCGCTTTGCGGGGGATTCAAGATCGGGGTCGACAGCAGCGAGCCGTATACGCCCCCGTTCGAGATGGTGAAGGTTCCGCCCTCGAGGTCGGACATCTGCAAGCGGTTCTCCTTGGCCCGCACCGCCAGGTTCGCGACGGTCTTCTCGAGCTCGGCGAACGAGAGGCGGTCGGCCTCCCGCACCACCGGCACCACCAAGCCCTTGCCGCCGCCCACCGCCACCCCGATGTCGTAGTGATCCTTGTAGACGATGTTGGTGCCGCGGACCTCGGCGTTGACGGCCGGGTAAGCCCGCAGCGCATCGATCGCGGCCTTCACGAAGAAGCTGGTGAAGCCCAGCTTGATCCCGTGCTGCTTGGAGAAGCGCTCCTGGTGGCGCTCGCGCAGCTCCAGCACCGCCGACATGTCGATCTCGTTGAAGGTGGTGAGGATCGCGGCCGTGTGCTGGGCCTCGACCAGCCGCCGCGCGATGGTCTTGCGCAGGGTGGTCATGGGGACCACCCGCTCGAGGGCCGACTCCATCGGGGTCCGCTCGTCGAGCAGGGTCACCGGGACCGGGACCGGCGCCGCCGCCTGGCGGCTCTCGAGCGCCCGCGCCACGTCGAGGCCCTGGATGCGTCCGCCGCGCCCCGAGCCCTGGACGTCGGAGACGCCGAGGCCCGCGTCCGCCATCAGCTTGCGCGCCGAGGGGGCAGCCCGCACTGGATCCGACGCCGCGGGCGCTGGCCCCGCCGCGACCTGGGCCGGCGCCGCCGCGGGGACCTGAGCAGCCGATGCGGACTGGCTGCCGTTGGCCGGAACCGGCGCCGACGCCGACGCCGCCTTAGCTGGCGCCGCCGCGGGCTTGGCGGGCGCCGCGGTCTTCTCGGCCGGCCTGGCGGTCTCGTCGATGTCCGCCAGGGCCTCTCCGATCGCGACCGTATCGCCCTGATGGCGCAAGATCTTCTTGAGGACGCCGGAAGACGGCGCCGGCACCTCGAGGGTGGCCTTCTCGCTCTCGATCTCCACCAGCGGCTCGTCGAGCTGAATCCAGTCTCCCTCGCCCTTCTTCCAGACCCCGACCGTCGCCTCGCGGATCGACTCTCCGATCGATGGAACCTTCAACGTGACGGACATCAGACAGCCCCCTTTCCGAATGCCTCTTCCATCAATCGGGCCTGTTCGATCTTGTGCCGCTTCTCGGAGCCCACCGCCGGGCTCGCCGACAGGGGTCGCGTGGCACACGACCAGGGCGAGAGCCCCAGCAGCAACCCCGGCAGCTCCCTGTTCATGTATGGCCACGCACCCATGTTCTTCGGCTCCTCCTGGACCCAGACCACCGGCGTCCCCTTCGGATAGGTCCGGATGATGGACACGAGCTCCTCCCGACGCAACGGGTAGAGCTCCTCGATGCGGATGATCGCGGTGTCGTGATGTCCCTTCTCCTCGCGCGTGGCGACCAGGTCGTAGTACACCTTGCCGGTGCAGAGCAGGATGCGCTTGATGGTCGCGGGATCGGTCTCCCGGACGTCGCGCAGGATGTACTGGAACGCGCCCTCGGTGAAGTCCCGCATGGGCGAGGTCGCCATCGGGTGCCGGAGCAAGCTCTTCGGCGACATGATGATGAGCGGCTTGCGGTAGGGCCGCAGCACCTGCCGGCGCAGGGCGTGAAAGAGCTGGGCCGGCGTGGTGAGGTTGCAGACTTGGATGTTGTCGTTGACCGCCATGTTCAGGAACCGCTCGAGCCGGCCGCTCGAATGCTCGGGGCCCTGCCCCTCCATCCCGTGGGGCAGGAGCATGACCAGGCCGCTGACCCGACGCCACTTGGCCTCGGACGACACGATGAACTGGTCGACGATCACCTGGGCGCTGTTCAGGAAGTCGCCAAACTGGGCCTCCCAGATGGTCAGGCCGTCGGGCATGTCCAGGCTGTAGCCATAGTCGAAGCCCAGCACGCCCGCCTCCGACAGGGGGCTGTCCCGCGCCTCGAACACCCCTTGGGGCTTGCCCGAGACGTCGCCGATGTGGGCGAGCGGGGTGTACTCGGCGTCGTTCTGGTAGTCGATGAGCACGCTGTGGCGGTGGCTGAAGGTCCCGCGCCGGACATCCTGGCCGGAGAGCCGCACTCCGATGCCCTGGGCCAGCAATGACCCGAAGGCCAGCGCCTCCCCCATGCCCCAGTTCGCCGGCTTCTGCCCGGCCGCCATGGCCGCCCGATCCTTGAGGACGGTCAACTTCGGATGCAGCGTGAAGCCGGGCGGGGTGCGCGTGAGCGCGCTCGACACCGTCTCCAGGAGCTCCCGCGAGATGGCGGTCGGCACCTGCGGGACCTCGGCCTCCGGCCCGCCCTTCATGCGGGCCCACGCCCCGGTCAGGGTGCTGGGCTTGACCGGGGAGTCGAGCCCGGTCGCGATCTCCAGCTCCGCCTCGAGGATCCGGCGGCGAGCCGCCGCCAGCTGCTCGGCGTCCGCCTCGGTGAGCACGCCGCCGTCGAGGGCCGGCCGCTCGGCGAAGGCCTTGAGGAACGGGACGCGGATCGAGCCCTTGGTGTGGATGGTGCGGTACATGACCGGCTGGGTGAACTCCGGCTCGTCGCCTTCGTTGTGCCCCCACCTCCGGAAGCACCACACCTCGATCAGCACGTCGCGGTGAAAGCGCTGACGAAAGTCCACAGCCAGGTCGACCACCTGGGCGATGGCCTCCGGATCCTCGGCGTTGACGTGGAAGATCGGGATCTGCAGCATCCGCGCGACGTCGGTCGCGTAGGTGGTCGAGTACTCCATCTTCGGAGAGGTGGTGAACCCGATCTGGTTGTTGATGACGACGTGGACGGTGCCCCCCACCCGGTAGCCTTCGAGCTCGGACATGTTGAGCGCCTCGGCCACCACCCCCTGCCCGGCGAAGGCGGCGTCGCCGTGGATCAAGATGGGCAGGCAGCGGGTGCGGGTGGTATCCCCCAGCCGGTCCTGCTTGGCCCGGACGCGTCCCTGGACCACGGTGTTCACGAACTCGAGGTGGCTCGGGTTGAAGGCCAGCGACAGGTGCACCTTGTGGCTGGCGCCGTTGACGCCGAAGGTGCGGTCGACCGAGTAGCCGAGGTGGTACTTGACGTCGCCGCCGGGGGGGCCATCGGCCGAGCTCTCCTTGTCGATGAACTCCGCGAAGATCTCCGCCGGCGGCTTCTCCATCACGTTGGCGAGCACGTTCAGACGGCCGCGGTGGGCCATCCCGATCACGATCTGGGTGACACCCTGGAGCGCCGCCCGCTCCACGATGCGATCCACGAGCGGTATCACGCTCTCGCCGCCTTCCAGCGAGAAGCGCTTCTTCCCGAGGAACTTGGTGTGCAGGAACTGCTCGAAGACCTCGGCGTCGATCACCTTCTCGAGGAGCCGGCGGCGCTCGGGGGTGGACAGATCCAGGCGGTTGCGGGTGCTCTCCATCCGGTGGAGCAACCAGGTCCGCAGCTCCACGTCGTGCAGGTGGGCGAGCTCGACGCCGATGTGACGGCAATACGTCTCGCGCAGCAACGCCAGCAGATCCGCCAGCGTGGTGCGGTCCGGGCCGGCGACGTTCTCGGAGCTGAACACGTTGGACATGTCGGCCTCGACCAGCCCGAACTTGGCAATCTCGAGGCTGGCGCCGGCGTTGCGCTTGACCAGGCCCAGGGGATCGAGATCCGCCGAGAGATGCCCCATCTCGCGATAGGCCTCGACGAGCCGCTGCACCCGTTCCGCGCTGACCGACGAGGTCTTGCGGATGAGCGGCGCCGCGGCCGCAACGAGGGCGGCGACCACCTGACCGCTCTGGTCGCCCGGGGCCGCGCCCCCCCCGGAGGACGGGGTCCCGTGTCCGTTGGCCTTGCCGTTGATGGTCCCGTTGGAGCCACCCTTGTGGACGCCGCCCGGAGCGTCCACCCATTTGCCCTCGGAGATCCCCTCGGACGACCTGTGCGGACGGATACCCGCGAAGTAGCTCCGCCGAAAGTTGGCCGGCGGGGCCGCCGGAGAATCACCGAGCGACTCGAAGTACTCTCTCCAGGCTGGCTCGACCGACTGGGGATCGGCCGCGAACTGGTAATAAAGCTGTTCGAGGAAGGCGAGGTTTGCGGGACTGAGGTTCGGCCGACTTTCGTTCATGGTGGTTGCCCTGAGGCTGGATGCGTTTTCGACAAGGGGAAACCTGCCACACTTTCCGCGACAATCCGGGTCGGGGCTCCCGAATGCGTCCAGCAATGCGGCTTGGCCCGCACACTGCGCGCTTTTCGAAGCGAAATCAAGGGGCTCCGGGCCCGGAGCCTCCCGCGGGTCATGCCAGCCATTGCTCTTCCCCCACCCCGCCCTACGACGGCAGAACCCGGCGGGCGGCGAGACCGTGGTGGGGCGTTGGCTCGGCCAGGGAAGCGAGCCCGCTGCTGCTTGCCTCGAGCCGATGGAGCTCGTGGAGCGCGCGCAAGAGACGACGATGCTCGGCGCGCAGGCGGCGAAGGTGTCGCTGCAGATCGCGGCGCAGCGCGAGATCCGCCGCCGTGATCCCGCCGCCAACCGCTGCCGCTGCCGCTGCCGCTGATGGCAGCCGGGAACGGAGACGGGCATCGGTACGCGTCGGCATGAGAAGAGGACCTGGTCAGGCTTCGGCACGCCCGGTCCAGCCGATAAGAGCGAGCCCGAAGATCTTCCTCGAAACGAAACGCGCCGAAAGGGGGTTGGTTACCCACATTCGGCGCGCTTCTCGTCGGCGCTCGGTCGGGCGGTCGATGAAGCCCGGCGATGAGCCGTCCGGGCGTCACCGTCCCCGCGCAGTCGATCGAGGTGAGGAACGTCTAGGCCAGGGCGTCCTTGGCGGCCTTCACGGGGCGTGCACGAACGATCTTGCGCGCTGGCTTGGCCTTGAAGACAGTCGGCTCCTTGGTGAACGGATTGATCCCCTTGCGCGCCTTGGTGGCCGGCTTCTTGATCACCACGAACTTGGCGAAGCCCGGAACCAAAAACACGCCGCTCTTCTTCAGTTCCTTGTAGCCAATCGTGCACAGGGACTCGAGGACGGACTTGACGTCCTTGCGGGTCATCTTCTCCGAATGTTCCTCGGCCAACTTCGAAATGAGCTCGGACTTGGACATCACCTTAGCCATCAGATCTCCTTTTCCAGCGGAATGCCGGCATTTTGACGGGTTTTCCCCGTCGGCGAATCAAAGCGCGTCGGCTGCCGGAACCGGCAATTTCGCTCGAGCCGACATTCTTTTTCGTGGCGCAAGACTGTACGGGACATTTCCCGTGGTGGAAAGAACAATATCGTCTGTTTTCCCGGGTTTTTTGGGCGTTTGTGCGGACTGGCTGGCAAATCTGCCCGGATCCTCCGGGAATTCTCGGTCATCGCGCCCCAGACGCTCGCCCGCGTGGGTGGTCGGAGGAGGGCGTGGCGGTGGTGGTGGGCGCGGTGGCGGGCGCGCCCGAGCCCTCGGTGCCCGCGAAGCCCGGAAATCGCGCGGCCTCGCTCGAGAGCACCATGCGAATCGCGATCTTGTCGTCGCGCTCCGTGAAGGCCCGTGTGTGAAAGGTGAGATAGCCAGCCGCACGCAGCGTCAGATCGAGCGGCCCGGAGCCGCGCGGGCGAACGAGGTCGAGCGGCGCCACGCCCAGATCCTTCATGCCCCACAGGACGTGCGCGATGCCGGGCGGCTGGACCAGCAAGCGAATGGTCACCTCGTTCGGGTGGGCTGGAGGAGGGCCGACCGGGGTTGCCGCGGACGGCGGCTTCGACTTCCAGCCCGTCGGCCCGCGCGGGCGGGCGGGTGCGGCCGCGGGTGGAGGTGGTGGCGGCGGCGACCCGCCGAGGGGAGGCACCGGCCGGGGCGGTCCGGACTGGGCCTCGGCGTCGTGGTCGGACTCGGGCCGCGCGTCGGGCTCGGGCGCGAGCGCCCCCGCGGGTTCGCGCGCCCCCGCCGCGGGCTCGGGAGCCGCCGCGGGCTCGGCAGCGTCCTCGGCGGAGGCCCTGGCGACGGTCCCGAGACTGGCGAGGGCCACCAGGCAGACCGGGACCAGCCCGCGGAGACGGGGATGGGATGAAGCGGATGCAGCGCATGCAGCCGACGCAGAACACTCGGCGACCGACGCTCCGCCGAGCCTCACGGCTCCCCTCCGCCGCTGGCCTTGCTGTCGAGTGAATCGGACATCGCCGGCACCGCGGCGGAGGCCACCGCACGGTAGTGGATCCCCGGCTTGCGAACGTACCCGGTGACCGGCGTCTGCCGCACCCCGCGGATGGTCCCCTCCTTGGTCTCGATCGGGATCGGGGGCTCGAGCTCGTAGTAGAAGCCACGCGCCGGGAGGCGCAGATCGAAGAGGTCGCCGCCCGCGAAGAAGGTCCGACGATAGTCGAGGGGCAGCGTGCCGATGGTCCGTGCCCGGTGGTGCGAGAGCACGAAGCTGAAGAGCCGCACCGCCATGTTGTTGTAGAGGCGATGGCAGCCGTGGGAGAAGCGGCCGCGCAACGACAGGTAGTCGAACGAGCCGTGGGTCCGGATGCCGTTGTCCGCGAAGCTGACCCCGCCACCCGGGCCGACCCGCATCTGCTCGTGGATCGCCGCGACCAGGCCGTAGGCGGAGAGAAATCCCGGACCGACCTCGTCGTAGTTGGTGACCTTGACGAAGGCCCCGTTGACCCGCTTCTCCTTGACCATCCCGCCGAGCGGGGCGGTGGGAGGCGGTATCCACACCGGCGCAGCGACCAGGTGACGCCACACCCGCGGCCCCACGTCCGAGCCCTTGTACGCGTAGTACTCCTGCCCATCGCCCGCCACCTCGGATCGCCAGCCGCCGACGGTGGTTCGCCAGCGCACCAGCGGCACCCGCTCGCCCCGCCACCGCACGAACAAACTGAAGGTGGGAAAGTGCTCGCGCGGCTGGGGGAGGCGGACGCCCCGGGCGTCGAAGGGAAAGTCGTACCAGACGTCGCCCCGATCGATCTCGGCAGAGAGCTCGAGATCCCGACCGGCGGCGTGGTACTCCGGCAGCTGGGGGAAGCGCGCCACCGCACGCAGCGACCGAAAGTCGTCCGGTCCATGCCGGCCAAAGAAGTCGACCGCGTCGCCGGGGGTCTGGAGATCGAGGGCCGCCATCACCGCCTCGGTGGCCGACGCGACCAGGTCCGGGACGGGGTGGCGCTGCCCATCCTGGCCGAGATAGGTGGCGGCCTTCCCGTCCTCGGCGACGGCCGATCCATCTTCCACGATCGAGGCGGCGTGCACCGCGCGCTCCGCCAGCGTGCGGCGCAGGGCCGCGAAGTCCAGCTCGACCGGCGCGCGGGCCATGGCCTGCAGGGTGGAGTGGGTGAGGTCGCCCTGGGCCATGATCGCGTGCTTTTGCTGGAACGCCAGCACCGCCGCCCGCAGGACGGTGTCGTACCGCCCCGCCCTGTGGCTGCCGCGCGCGGCGAGGAGCCCCTCGCAGACCATCCGCTTCTCCACCTCCCTGAACGCGGCCCGCTCCGCCTCGAAGCGGCGGTGAGCCTCGAGGGCACGCGAGAGGGAGCTGGAGATGGGCGGGGACACCTGTCCCGGGCCCGGGCTCGGGCCGGTGACCTGGCCCGTGCGCGTGGCCGCGCTTGGACCGGCGGACTGCCCGAGGGCGGCCCGCACCCGGCGGGCGCGGGCCTCGGCGCGGCCGAGCTCCTTCTCTTCGGTCGAGGAGCCCCAGGTCGGGATCTCGTTCACGGCCAGCAGCGTCGCGGGATCCACCGCGCTGCAGTCGCGCGCCGCATCCGACGAGAGGCGGGCCCCCAGCACCGACAGCGACGGCGGGACTCCGAGCAGCTCGAGGAAGTTCTTGCCGAGGTCGAACGGGGATGGTCCACCAAGCGGTTGACCATCGTCGTCCGTCTGATCGTTGGCCAGCCCCACGAACACCCGGCGATAGGCATTCGCGAGGGGCTCGCCGGAGGGACCGGTGCCATCGGCGAAGATCACCGGCGCCCAGCCGTCGGACAGATCCACCACCGTGAGCCCGCGCCGCCGCGCTTCGTCCGCGTCCACCAGGCGCTCGACCCCATCCGACACCTGCAGCGCTCGCCGCTCGGATGGAACGTCCGAACCGGCCACCGGTAGCGCGTCCGGGTCGTGGCGCGGAGCGCGCGCTGGACGCGGCGGCACGGAGATGCCCGAAGGAGCTCGCGGCGTCGCGCTCGGCGCGCCTGCTGCTCGCGAGGAGGAGGGCGGCGCTGCAAGCGGAGGTCGGGCCGACCCCGGCGCGCCTCGGCCTTCCGGTCGCGTGGCAGGGCGGCAGGCGAGCAGCAGCACGAGCCCGAGCAGGAAGAAGCGGGCCCGTCCCGCAGGCCCGCGATTCAGCCGCCGGACACCTGCAACCCACGCGCTGTCGGTCGTATCCGCGAGCGCCTTCGAAAGAGGCAAAAAGAATCGAGCCGGGTCTTTCGATGCCACCAAGTCATCGTATATTGCCGCCATGTTGCCGCTTAGGAGAATCATTCGCCTGCTCACCTCGACGGCCCTGGCCGGGATTGTTGCGCTGGCGGTGACGGCTTGGCCGGGGCGAGCGCAGGCCACCGAGGTGGGCTACGGACGGAACCTCGGTCTCGGATTCGTCCTGGGAGATCCCACGGGTTTCGTGGGCAAGTACTGGGTGGGGCGCACCAACGCCATCGACATGGGGTTCGGCTTTTACGGGTACGCGTGGGGCTGGTGCGACAACCACGGCTGCGGGGGCAATCAATCGTTCAGCCTGAACGCCGACTACCTTTGGCAATCGAACCTGGTGCGAAGCACCGCCCAGCTCGACTGGCACATCGGCGCGGGAGCCCGCACCATCATCTGGAACGACGGCGGTCGCGGCCACGTCGCGCTCGGGCCCCGCATGCCCATCGGGCTCGACCTGATGTTCAACAACCCGAACTTCCTCGAGGTGTTCTTCGAGCTCGCGCCGATCATCTACGTGGCCCCCGGCGTCGGCTTCAACATCGAGGGTGGTCTCGGCGTGCGCCTGTACTTCTAGGGACGCGGCTTCGCCGCTCGCGGGAAGGGGAGGACCGGAGCGCGGGAAGGGGAGGCCCCCTTCCCCCCGCGGACGACGAGACGCGCGCCCGGATCTGCTTTGCCGGTGCTGTCTCCGGTTGGCAAAGCCAACCTCCGGTGCTCCGAGAAGCGGGATGCTGCCGCGCCTTCGGCGCTCGCGGGAAGGGGAGGACCCCTCCCCGCGGGCCCCTCCCGCGGACGACGAGACGCGCGCCCGGATCTGCTTTGCT
>CAZIOH010000147.1:0-6074 GCA_964540815.1 uncultured Myxococcales bacterium
CGGTGGCGGCCGCCTGCAGCTCGAAGTCGAAGCTGCGGCAGAAGCGCTTGCGCAGCGCTGTCCCCCAGGCCCGGTTGATGCGGCCACCGAAGGGCGCGTGCAGCACGAGCTGCATCCCCCCGGCCTCGTCGAAGAAGCGCTCGGCGATGACCAGGCGCTGGGTCGGAACGGCCCCGAGCACCGCGCGCCCTGCGACCAGGTAGTCGCGGATGAGCTGCCGCGCCCGCTCCGGCAGCGCGGGATCGCCGAGCGGATCGGGCAGCGCCGGCGGCCGGCCGCCACCGCCACCGCCGCCACCATGCGCGTCCTCGATGGATCGCGTCGGCGTCGCCGGCCCCTGCACCCCTTGCGGGCCCGTCACCCCCTGCCGCAGGTCCGCGACCTCCGACGAGAGCTCGCGGGTCCGCGCCGGGCCCTCGCCCAGCCAGAACGGGATGGTGGGGGGCGCGCCGCGCGCATCCTCGACCCGCACGCGCCCCGACTCGACCCGGCGGATGCGCCACGAGTTGTTGCCGAGGAGGATGATGTCGCCGGCCATCGACTCGATGGCGAAGTCCTCGTCGAGGCTGCCGACCAGCGTCCCCTCGGGGTCGAGGACCACCTCGTAGCTGGCGGTGTCGGGGATGGCCCCGCCCGACGTGAGCGCCCCGAGGCGGGCACCGCGCCGGCCGCGCAGTCGGCGGTGGACTCCGTCGCGGTGGAGCAGCGCGCCCGCCCGCCCGCGCGAGGTGGCGATGCCCTCCGAGAGCATGTCGACCACCGCGTCGAAGTCCGCGCGGGTGAGCGTCGCGTAGGGCGCCGCCCGCTGGAAGACCTCGAAGAGGGCGTCCTCACCCCACTCCTCGCAGGCGCAGGCGGCCACGATCTGCTGGGCCAGGATGTCGAGCGGGGCCTCGCGCAGGGCGATGGCGTCGATGACGTGGCGGCGCGCGGCCCCGACCAGGGCGGCGCACTCCACGAGCTGGTCGCGGGTCAAGGGGAAGAGGCGGCCCTTGGGGGTGCCGCCGACCACGTGGCCCGAGCGTCCGATGCGCTGCAGCCCGGTCGCGATGGAGCGCGGCGAGCCGACCAGGCACACCAGATCCACGGCGCCGATGTCGATGCCGAGCTCGAGGGATGCGGTGGCCACCACCACCCGCAGATCTCCCGCCTTGAGCCGCGTCTCGGCCTGGTGCCGGCGCTCGCGTGACAGGCTGCCGTGGTGGGCGGCGACGTGCGCCTCGCCGAGGCGTTCACCGAGGCGGTGGGCCACCCGCTCGACCAGGCGGCGGGTGTTGACGAACACCAGGGTCGAGCGGTGGGCGCGGACGAGCTCCGCCACCTGGTCGTAGATCTCGCCCCACTGCTCGTTGGTGCAGACCGCTCCGAGCTCGTCCTTGGGGATCTCGATGCCGAGATCGAGATCGCGGCGGGGTGGGATCGCGATGATCTGCGGCGCCGGCCGGGCGGCCCCGCAGAGGAGCCGCGCGGCGACCTCGACCGGCTCGACCGTGGCCGAGAGCCCGACGCGCTGGAGCTGGCCGGGTGGCGGTGGTGACGGTCGTGGCGACGGCGGCCCGGGCGCGTCGGTCCGCGGCAGCTCCGGGGGGAGGAGCTCGAGGCGGCGGGCGGCGCACAGGGCTTCGAGCCGCTCGACCGACAGCGCCAGGTGGGCGCCGCGCTTGTCGCGGGCGAGCGCGTGGATCTCGTCGATGATCAGGGTCTCGGCGTCGGCGAGGGCCCGCCGTCCGGACGTGCTGGTGAGCAGGATGTAGAGCGACTCGGGCGTGGTGACGAGGATGTGGGGTGGGCGCTTCACCGCCGCGCGGCGCTCGCGGGCGGTGGTGTCGCCGGTGCGCACCGCCGCGCGCAGGTCGACGGCCCCGTAGCCCATGGACAGGGCCAGCTCGGCGATCTCGCGGAGCGGCTGCTCCAGGTTCACGCGGATGTCGTTCGAGAGCGCCTTCAGCGGGGACACGTAGACGACGCGCGTGCGCTCGCCGAGCGTGCCGTCGAGCGCCTGGCGCAGGAGGCGATCGATGCAGGCGAGGAAGGCGGCGAGGGTCTTGCCAGAGCCGGTGGGCGCGGTGACGAGCACGTCCGCGCCGGCCGAGATGAGCGGCCAGGCGCCGATCTGGGCGGCGGTCGGCGCCGCGAATCGGCGCGCCAGCCAGGACTCGATGACGGGGTGGAACATGATCGGACGTTCAGTATATCCGGTCGGCGGGGCTTGGCGAGGTGCTCGGTCCAAAGTTCTCGACCAGTTCTCGCCACGTCTCGGCCACGCTCTCTTGCGATGGTCGTTGGGGGGCGGATGCGCGCATGGTACAAAAGTTCTCCCCCAAGGAGGTCCCCCCATGGTCGCTTGCCCCAAGTGCCGCCACAGCAATTCCGACGGTTCCGCCATGTGCCTGGCCTGTGGCTTTCCCCTCCCCCGGGCGGCGCCGCGGCCAGCGGCGGTGGCGCCGGGATTCGGGGCCGCGCCCGGTCCGGCGGGGTTCGGCGGGGCGAGCGGGGTTGGCGCGGGCGACGGGATGGACGAGTTCCACCGGATGATGGCCGAGCGGGCGGCCAAGCAGAAGCGCAACCGCTTGATTGGCACCGCGGTGGCGGTGGTGGCGCTGGTGGGTGGGGGCGGCTGGCTGATGGTGCAGAAGAGGAAGACCGCTGCGGCGCAGGTGGTGCTGGAGGCCGGTGGCATGTTCGCCGAGCGGGACAGGACCGAGATGGGGGCCTTCTGGAACTGCGTCACCTCGAGCGACATCGACGTGGGCTCGTTCCAGAGCGCCGACCAGATCCAGCAGCGCATCGAGAGCGCCTACTTCACGCAGCAGAAGACCTTCTCCGAGCACATCACGTCGGAGTGCGTGCCGAAGATGGAGCGCGCGCGGGCCGCGATGAGCGCGTTGGTGAGAGACATGCCGCCCGACATGAAGGAGGCGGGTGACAAGTACGTCGCGACGCTGCCCAGGTTGCAGGCGGGGATCGAGACCTACGCCGAGCGCATCAAGGGCCGGGGCGCGGTCAAGGACGTGGACCAGACGATCCAGGAGGTGGGGACGGCGTTCTCGGCCGAGCCGTCGGTGGAGTCGGTGGCATTCGAGAAGTTCCTGGTGTGCGCCATCCCGGATCTCGACAAGAAGAAGGACGTGCAGGGCGTGCTCGAGTTCCTGGCGAGCACCTGCAAGGCCGACGCGGTGAAGTTCATGACCCGGGTGCGCGAGCAGTGTGGGCCGCTGGTCCAGAACCTCAACAAGGACGGCAAGCCCGCCCCGTCGAAGACGTTCAAGGCCAACGCCAAGAAGTTCTACGAGGAGGATCAGCGGCAGCTCCAGGCCTGGGAGTACTGCGCCAAGCGCTCGCGCAAGGGCAAGAAGGTGCTCGACCTCGAGGAGTTCCTCACCGCCTCGGGCGACTACATCGAGACCCGCTCCGACGTGGTCCGCGCCGCCCGCGAAGCCGCCTCCCGCATCACCGGCACCCCCCTCGAAGCCCCGGCCAAGAAGCCCGGCGCGCCAGCGCCGGCCGCAGAGTAAGAAGCCCGGCGCGCCAGCGATGGCCCATCGTCGCTCGACTTCCTATTCTCCTGCGTAGATCCGCGCGAACCGATCCCACAGCTCGGGCCGCGGCGCCGACTTCTCGATCACCAGGGCATCCTTCGTTGCCACCGCGTCGGGCGCCGCCTGGTTGGTGAAGATGTGGGACGTGGGGATGGCCCAGGCGGGATCGTCGAGCGTGCCGGCGCACAGGATCACCAATCCGGGCGCGATCTCCGGCTCGTGCCACATGCGTGTTCCACATGCGCGGCAACGGGAGATCGGGATCATGTTGCCGCTACCGCCCTTGCGACGGAACACGTCGAGCTCGCCCGGGTCGCGATCGAGGTGCGCGCGGGAGACATGCAGGTACAGGCCGAACGGCGCTCCCGACAGACGCTTGCAGTCGTCGCAGTGACACGCGTTGATCGCCATCGGTCGTGCGGAGATGCGATAGCGAATCGCGCCGCAATGGCAGCCTCCGAGAATCGGGGGCGCCGGGAGCGGCGGACGCGTGACGTCGATCCGTTGCATCGCCGGACTCTGCCCGAATGAGATACGCGTCGCAAGGCAGGCATGAAGCGCAAGGCAGGCATGAAGCGCAAGGCAGGCATGAAGCGCAAGGCAGGCGTGAAGCGCAAGGTCTGCATGAGGAAGGATGGCAGCCCGGGGATCGCGTCAGGACTTGCGCGCTTCTTGCGGCTGCCGGCGGCCCCCCGGCCCCCTCGCGCGCCCGAGGCGCGCGCCCAGGCGGAAGGCCTCGGGGAGGAGCGCGCCGACGCTCCTCTCGACCGCGCGCCCGGTGGGGGCGGCCAGCCACACCGGGGTCGTGTCCCCGGCGAGCTCCGCCAGGACCTGGCGGCAGGCGCCGCAGGGGGAGCCGGGCGGGCGCGTCCCGGTCACCACCGCCACCCCGTGGATGGCGCGCGCGCCGCCCGCGACGGCGGCCATCACGGCACCGCGCTCGGCGCAGATGGTGAGACCGTAGGACGCATTTTCCACGTTGCAGCCGACGTGGATCCGGCCGAGCTCGTCGACCACCGCGGCCCCCACCCTGAAACGGGAATATGGGGCGTGCGCGTGCCGGCGCACGCGGCGCGCGGCCGCCACCAGGTCGCGGGCCAGGGCTTCCCGCGCCTCGTTCACCGCAAGCGCGTCCGCGGGTCTGGCCTCACGTCGAGCCATCGCGCGCGCCTCCTGGGCCGGCGTCGATGTCGATGTCGATGTCCGGCAGCCGCCGCGCGACCTGGAAGATCAGCCGCGCCAGGCCCTCGGCGGCCTCGGCCGCCGCGCGCGTGACGTCCTCGTGCCGCAGCGGCCGATCGACCACCACCCCGGCCGCCGGGTTCGCCACGATCGACAGCCCGAGCACGGCGAGGCCCGCGTGGCGCGCCGCGATCACCTCGTGCACGGTCGACATTCCCACCAGCCCGGCGCCCATCGCCGCCAGCATGCGAATCTCGGCAGGGGTCTCGTACGCGGGACCCTGCACCCCCGCATAGACCGCCTGGCCGAGCGGATAGCCGAGCGCCGTCGCCGCCTCCTCGGTGGCGAGCGCGCGCAGGTCGCGCGCGTAGGCCTCGGTCATGTCGGGGAAGCGTGGACCCCAGGCGTCGCGGTTCGCGCCCGTGAGCGGCGAGGCCCCGGTCAGGTTCAGGTGATCCGAGATGGCCACGATCTGTCCAGGGACGAGCGCGCGGTCGATGCCGCCCGAGGCGTTGGTGACGATCAGCGTGGGGATCCCGAGGGCGGCCGCCACCCGCACGGCGAAGGTGATCTCGGTGGGCGGGTGGCCCTCGTAGGCATGCACGCGTCCGGCGAACACCAGCAGCCTTCGGCTCCCGGCGGCCGCGTCGACCGCCCCGACGACCGCCTGGCCGGTGTGCCCGGCCACGCCCGGGAGCGGAAAGCCCGGGATGTCCGCGAGGGGCAGGCTCCGCGCATCCAGCAGGCGCTCGGTGACCGCGGCCAGCCCGGAGCCGAGGATGACCGCGGCCCGCGCGCGGCGAGCCCCGAGGCGGGTCGCGAGCAGCTCGGCCGCCGCGTACACCCGTGCCGCGTACGGATCTTGCGAATCTTGGGCGAGATCCCCGTGGTTCGAGTCGGTCACGCCGCCGTCCCGACCAGCTCTTCGAGGAAGGCCCCCACCAGCGCCTCGAAGCGCGCCGGTTGCTCGAGGTTGGCCAGGTGTCCCGCCCCCGGGATCGCCTCGAAGCGGGCGCCAGGGATCGCGCGGGCCATCTCCTGCATCTCGGCGGGTGGAACGATCTGATCGTCGGAGCCGCACATCACCAGCGTTGGCAGGCGCAGGGACGGCAGCGCGCCGGAGCGATCCGGGCGATCGCGCAGCGCCACGATGCCCGCGGCCAGGGATGCGCGCCGGCGGATCGCCAGGGCACGCACGCGCGCGTGCAGGTGCGCCGGGGCGGCCGCGGCCAGCAGCTTCGGCAGCGACGAGCCGAGGTAGGTCTCCACGGCCGCCACCCCGGCGGCCGCCTCGATGTCCGCCTCGATCTCCACCTCCGGGGCGCGGGCCGCCGGCTGTTGCAGTGTCGCCAG
>CAZIOH010000147.1:6174-10275 GCA_964540815.1 uncultured Myxococcales bacterium
CCGCCTCGATCTCCACCTCCGGGGCGCGGGCCGCCGGCTGTTGCAGTGTCGCCAGCGCCATCGCCCGGCCCGCGCGCGCCGCCGGCGAATCCGCGGCGGCGCGGGTGTCCGCCAGCAGGAGCCCCGCCAGGCGCGCCGGAGAGCGCACCGCCAGCGACAGCGCCACGTAGCCGCCCATCGACACCCCGAGGACGGCCACCTGCGCGATGGCCCGCGCGTCGAGCCCGGCCACCACCGCGTCGGCGAGGCCGTCGATTGACATCGGGGACATGGGGCGGTCGCCGGGCGCCGCCGCCGCATCATCATCGTCACCGGCCCCTGCGCCACCCGCGCCGGGCCCCTCGAGCCCGGGATAATCCGCCGTGAGGACGCGGTACCCTCTGCCGACCCAGGTGGCCACGTTGTCCGCCCACACGCCACGGTGGAGGGGGAACGGGTTCAGCAAGAGCAAGGCTCGGCCCGAGGCCAGACCGGCTTCGTGAAGCTTCATGGTGGGCTTCTCCAGGTTCATTCAGGCGATGTTCTCAGGCGCGCTTCCCGATGGTCTCGAGGACGAGCGGTCCAGGTTGCGTGTCGAGATCGGCCCCGCCCCCGCCCCCGACCTCGGCGAGCTCGAAGGCCGATTCAAGCAGAGGCCGCGCCAGACGCCAGCGCTCCCGGTCGTTGAAGCGCACGGTGCCGAGCGGGCCGCCCGGCTCGACGCGCGCCCCGACCTTGACCGCGAGCTCGAGCCCGACGCCGGGATCGACCCGGTCCTCCTGGCGCAGACGGCCGGCCCCGAGCAACGTCATCGCGCGGCCGACCGCGCCCGCGTCGATGCCGCGCACCACCAACCCCAACCCTCTGGGTCCGCCTGCGCGCGCGCGCAGCGTGTGGGCCAGCGTGGCCCGCGGGAGGCGCTCCGGCGCGTCGATGACCGCCACGTCGCCCCCCTGGGCCTGCACGCAATCGCGCAGCTTTTGCAACCCGGCGCCCGAGGCGACAGCCTCCTCCAGCAGGCGCAGGCCCTGCGCGCGGGTGGTGGTGCGCTTCCCCAGCATCAGCATCTCGGCCCCGAGCCGCAGGGTCAGCGCCCGGGTGTCGGGCGGACCCCCGCCGCGCAGGATCGCGATGGCCTCCGCCAGCTCGCAGGCGTTCCCCACCGCCCGCCCGAGCGGCTGATCCATGGCCGTCAGCAGGGCCACCACCTTCAGCCCCGCCCGCGCCCCGAGGTCGACCAGCGTGCGCGCCAGCTCGCGCGCCCGGGCCCGCGCGGGCAGGAACGCCCCGCGCCCCACCTTCACGTCCATCACCAGCGCGTTCGCGCCCTCGGCGATCTTCTTCGAGAGGATGGACGAGGCGATGAGGGGGATCGACTCGACGGTCCCGGTGGCGTCGCGGAGCGCGTAGAGTCGGCGATCGGCGGGCGCCAGCGTGGCGGACTGGCCCGCCAGCACGAGGCCGGTCTTCTCGAGCACGCGCGCGAAGGCGCGCGGGGTGAGGGCGGTGCGGAACCCCGGGATGGCCTCCAGCTTGTCGAGCGTGCCGCCGGTGTGTCCGAGCGAGCGCCCCGACATCATCGGCACCGGCACCCCGCACGCCGCCACCAGCGGCGCCAGGCACAGCGAGACCTTGTCACCCACCCCGCCCGTCGAGTGCTTGTCGACCTTGACGCCCGCCACTCCCGACAGATCCATGCGCTCGCCCGAGTCGACCATCGCGTCGAGCCAGGTGGCGAGCTCCCGGCCCGACATGCCCCGCCACACGATGGCCATCAGCAACGCCGACAGCTGGTAGTCGGGGATGGTCCCGCGGGTCGCCCCCACGATGATGGCCCGCAGGGCCCCGTCGTCGAGTTCACCGCCGTCGCGCTTGCGGGCAATCCAGGCGGGGATCGGGTGGATCTCCGGCTGGGCGGCCGCGCGGGAGCTGCGCGCCCGCGTGTTCGGGTGCGCGCGCAGGCTCGCGCGGGGGCGCTGGCGGGCACCGGCACGGGCAGGGCTCGGCCCGCGCTTCACGCCGCCACCTCCGACCACAGATCGACCCCGCGGGCGAGCGGCGCGATGCCGAGGGCGGTCGCCACCGATTGCCCGAGATCGCAGAAGCTGTCCCGCACCCCGAGCGGGCTGGGGCGCACGCGCGGTCCGAAGATCAGCAACGGCACGCGCTCACGCGTGTGATCGGTCCCGGGCGTGGTCGGATCGTTGCCGTGATCGGCGGTGAGGAAGACCGCGTCCTCGGCGCGCAGGTGGGCCCGGAGCTCCGGAATCCACGCGTCGAGCTCCTCGAGGGCCGCGGCGAACCCGCGCGCGTCGTTGCGATGCCCGTACACCATGTCGAAGTCCACCAGGTTGACGAAGAGCAGACCGTGCGGGAGCCCGTCCAGCGCCTCGAGGGTGACCCGCATGCCGTCGCGGTTGCCCTCGGTGTGCAGCGAGGTGCCGACCCCGCGCCCGGCGAAGATGTCCGAGATCTTCCCGACCCCCACCACGGGCACGCCGGCGGCGGTCAGCTGGTCGCACAAGGTGGGCTCGGGCGGCACCAGAGAATAGTCGCGCCGGTTGTAGGTGCGCCGGAAGGCACCGGGCGCCCCCACGAAGGGGCGGGCGATCACCCGGCCGATGTGGTGGACGTCGGCGATCGCCCGCGCCACCGTGCAGATCCGGTAGAGCTCGGGCAGCGGGACCACCTCCTCGTGGGCCGCCAGCTGCAGCACCGAGTCGGCCGAGGTGTAGAGGATGAGCCCGCCGGTCTCGAGGTGTCGGGCCCCGAGCTCGTCGAGGATGGCGGTCCCGGAGGCGACCTTGTTTCCGAGCAGCGGCCGACCCGCCGCCGCCGCGAGCGGCCCGGTGATGGCGGGCGGGAATCCATCCGGGTAGGTCGCGAGGGCCTCGGTCGTCAGGAGCCCGGCCATCTCCCAGTGTCCCGTGATGGTGTCCTTCCCGGTCGACGCCTCGCGCATCATGCCCACGGCCGCGCCCGGCGGCGCGGCGGGCGGCACGCCCTCGATGGCCGTCGTGAGCCCGAGCCCGAGCGCGCCGAGGTGCGGCAGGCGCAGGGGCCCTCGCCCGAGGCCCGGCAGGACCCGCGCCAGGTTCCCGAGGGTGTTGGCCCCCGCGTCCCCATACGCCGCCGCGTCCGGCGCCTCGCCGCATCCAACGCCATCGGCCACCAGGATCACGACCCGTCGCTGCGCGGAGGGGGAGGGGGAGGGGGAGGGGGGAGACGAGGCAGGAGACACAGGCGCAGCTTATCAGTGCCGGGGGCCACCGCGGCGGCCTCCGCGGCGCTCCGTCGCTCCGTCAGAGTGTTCGTCCGCTGTGGCCCGTGGGCCGAAGCCTCCTCCCGTCAGTACTCCTGGTCCTCGGCGTAGTTCTCGAACTTGGTGTACTCCTTGATGAAGGTGACCTTGACCGAGCCGGTGGCCCCGTTGCGGTGCTTGCCCACGATCAGCTCGGAGACGGTGGTGGGGCCGGACATCGCCGCCTCGCTGTTGTCCTCGCGGTGGATGAAGAGGATCATGTCGGCGTCCTGCTCGATGGCGCCCGACTCCCGCAGGTCCGACAGCTTGGGCTTGCCCTCGCGCTTCTCGACCTCGCGGTTGAGCTGCGACACCGCGATGATCGGCACCTTGAGGTCCTTGGCCAGCGCCTTCAGGCCCCGCGAGATCTCGGCGATCTCCTGCTGCCGGTTCTCGTCGCGCTTGCCGGCGCTGCCGCGCGCGAGCTGCAGGTAATCGACCACGATCAGCCCGAGCGGGGGCGGCGGCAGGCGGCCGTCCACCGGCGGCGGCGGCGGCGGGAAGTAGCGGACGTCGCCCCGGAACCGGCGCGCCTTGGCCCGGATCTCCATGATCGAGATGGCCGACGAGTCGTCGATCAGGATCGGCGCCTCGGCCAGGCTCTTGCTGGCCGGGTGGATCTTGTTCTTCCAGTCGGAGTATTCCAGGAACCCGCGCTTGATCCGCCCCGAGTCGATGCGCGCCTCGGCGGCCAGCATGCGCTCCATCAGCTCGAACTTGGACATCTCGAGCGAGAAGATCAGCACCGGGATCTTCTTCATGGCCGCGTGCACCGCCACGTTGACGGCCCACGAGGTCTTGCCGCCGCCCGGGCGGGCCGC
>CAZIOH010000148.1:0-8138 GCA_964540815.1 uncultured Myxococcales bacterium
CGCGGATCTGCTTTGCTGGTGCTGTCTCCGGTTGGCAAAGCCAACCTCCGATCCACCGCATGAGCGAACCTCGGCTGAGGCGTGACCTCGCGCTCTGAACTGGCGCTTCGGGACCGGACGTCAGGGCCCAATTGCTCGTCCTCGTTCCGCGCCGTCGCGTACGGGCGCGAGACGAGAGGACGAGGCCCGCCCCCCTTCTTATCCCCTCCCCCCGCGAAGCGGGGGGAGGGTGATGGAGAGGGGTCCCACTTCATTCCTATGCACCGCGAGGTCCCTTCATGGCGGCGACGGGGATGGGGGGTGCGGGGCGGGGAGGGTTTGCTGGATCCGGTCGGCGATGAGTGCGTGACCTTCGGCTCCGGGGTGGTACGCATCGCTCGCGAGGCGTTCGGGGTGGCCGTGGAAGAGGTCGGCGATCGGCACCAGGACCGCGCCGGAGTCGGTGTCCGCGGCGGCTTCGAGCACGCCGTTCCACGACGCGAGGAGCGCACGCGCGGCGGGCTCCTCGGTCGGCGCGACCTCGAAGGGGTTGTAGATCCCGATCAGCCGAATGGCGGCGGTCGAATTCACGCGCCGAAACTCCCTCACCAGCGCGACCATGTTCGCGCGCGCCGCCTCGCGCGCGGGCTCGGGATCGGCGAGCGCGCGTCCCGAGACCGGGCGCAGGGTATGGCTGAGATCATTTCCGCCGGCGGACACCAGCAGCAAGCTGGCCGCCGCGACGGACGAGCGCACCTCTGGCTCCGACAGCCGGGCCAGCACCTCGCCGCTCTCGGCCCCGGGGACCGCCAGGTTGACCAGCGAGGTCCGCCACCCGCGCGCCTCGAGCAGCTTCTGCAAGCGCCCGGCGTAGCCCCCTGCCCGCGCATCCCCGGTCCCCGCCGTCAGGGAGTCACCGAGCGCGACCAGCCGGTAGACACCCGTGCCCGCGTCGCCCGGCGAAACGCTCGCCGCCGACAGCTCGGTGGGCCCCCGCACACCCTGCCCGTACCGGTTCGAGAGGGCCAGGACCAGCCCCACCGCGAGCGTGAGCGTGGCCAGCGCGGCAAGCGCGATGGGCGCGGCGACGGGCACCGCCCATCGCCGGCGCACGGTCCGCGAGGCCCAGGGACGCACCCCCCACAGATAGCACGAGCGCGGGGCTGAGCTGGGCACTCCCGGTCGAGGGCCCGCTCAGTGGCCGGATGCAAGGTTTGCTCGTAGGATTCCGCCGGCATGAATGACGCCCGCGATCCCGAGCCCGCGCTCGTCGCGCGCGGCCTCGCCAAGCACTACGGCACGCGCAAGGCGGTCACCGAGGTGTCGTTCTCCGTCCGCCGCGGGGAGGTGTTCGGTTTCCTCGGGCCGAACGGCGCCGGCAAGACCACCACCATCCGCATGCTGGTGGGCCTCGTGCGCCCGACCCTCGGGCAGGTCAGCGTCGGGGGGTGGGATCTGGCGACCGCCCGCGAGCGGGCGCTGGCACGCCTCGGCTGCATCGTGGAGTCGCCGGATTTCTACGGGTATCTCAGCGGCCGCGAGAACCTCGCGCTCAGCGACCGGATGGCCCGCCTGGCCCCGACCCCGGACGGCCCGAGCCACGCGCGGCCCCCGGCGGGTGACACCGCGCGCGCCCGCATCGACGCGGTCGCGGCGCTGGTGCGCATCGGCGAGCGCCTCGACGATCGGGTGGCGACCTACTCGCTCGGGATGCGGCAACGGCTGGGGATAGCCCAGGCCTTGCTGGGTGATCCCGAGGTGCTGGTGCTCGACGAGCCCGCCAATGGCCTCGATCCGGCCGGGATCTTCGAGCTCCGCACGCTGCTCCGGCGCCTGGCGGACGAGCGCGGGCTGGCGGTGTTCGTGTCGAGCCACCTGCTCGGCGAGATCGAGAAGGTGTGCGACCGGATCGCCATCGTCCACCGCGGGCGGGCGCTGGCCGAGGGCACCGTCGCCGAGCTCACCGAGGGGGGAGCCCGCTCGCTCGAGTCGTTCTTCCTCGACGTCACCGCCGGCGAGACCGTGGGCGCGTGACGGACCCATCCCTTCGGCCTTCGCGCCCGGCGCGCCCTTTTCGCCCCTCGGGCCGCTCGCCCTTCGCGCTCCCGTCGCTCGTTCACAACGAGACCACCAAGCTCCTCGGGCGACGGCGGCTGCACCTCGCGCTCGGGATCCTGCTCGCCTTCCTCGGCATCGCCACCTGGGCGGAGCAGCGCCAGGTCGACAATCAGCGCGCCGAGGCCAGCGCCAGCGAGGGCGGAGGCGGACACGATGACTGGCGCGCCCAGGTCCGCAGCCGCATCGATTCCCTCGAGCGCAGCGCCAGGCGCCGTCGCGTCTTCGCCAACTTCTCACGTTACCAGCGCTTCGAGGCCACCCGCCTGCGCTACCACCTGGCGCACGGAATCGATCCCGCCCGCCAGACGGGCCCGGCCTTCTCGCGGGCCTTCGCCGCCCTCGGGAGCACGCTGCTCCTGCCCCTGCTCGTCATCCTCCTCGGGGCCGACATCGTGAGCGGGGAGGCGGCGGCTGGCACCATCAAGATGCTGCTCACCCGCCCGGTGGCGCGCTCGAGGATCCTCGGGTCCAAGGTGGTGACGGTGGTGCTGTTCGCGGGGCTCCTGGTGGGTGTGGCGGCGATCGCCGCCTGGATCATCGGGGGGCTCGCCTTCGGGTGGCGCGGCTGGGACGCGCCGGTCTTCACGGGGTTTCGCTCGGGGGCAGACGGGGTCGATACGAGCAACGTGCGCATGACCCCGCTGTGGCTCGACGCGCTCGCCAGCTACGGGCTGGCGTGGCTCTCGTGCGTCGCCGTGGGCGTCCTGGCGGTGAGCTTCTCGGTGTTCTTCCCCTCGAGCGTGGCGGCCGTCGGCGCCCTCATGGCCTTGCTGGTGGCGGGCGCGCTGCTCGGTCAGCTCGCCACCGACTGGGCCCCGGCCCGCTGGTTCTTCTCGACGAACCTCCCGCTGGCGCAGTTTCACGCCGGGGCTCCGCCCCCCGTCGACGGCATGACCGTCGGACAATCCGCCGCGGTCCTGTGTGCCTGGAGCGTGCTCGCCCTCGGCGCGGCCTTCCTTCTCTTCGGACGCCGGGACGTGACCGCGTGAGCGCGCCTCCCGGCGCCGCACCTCCCCCCTCGGCGCCGAGCGCGGCCACTGCCACGGCGACTCCGGAGGCCGAGGCGCCCGGCCAGCCCCCGCCGGCCACGCGCTGGATCTGGCTGGCGCCGATCGCCTGGGCAGTCCTCGGCAGCCTGGTGGGGGTGCTCACCGGATCGGCCTCCGCCCTCTTCCTGTGGTTGCTCGACGTCGCCACCACCTTTCGCGGCGCCCACCAGCACATCGTGTACGCCCTCCCTCTCGCCGGGCTCGCCATCGGCCTGGTCTACGAGCGCCACGGTCGGTCCATCCAGGCCGGCAACAACCTGATCATCGATACCATCCACGACGAGGGTCCTCAGATCCCGATCCGGATGGCCCCGATGGTGCTCGTGGGCACGGTCCTGACGCACGTCTTCGGCGGCAGCGCCGGGCGCGAGGGCACCGCCGTCCAGATGGGAGCCAGCCTCAGCGATGCGCTCTCGCACCTGCTGCGCTTGCCGCGGTCCTTGCGCCACCAGCTGCTCGCGGCCGGGGTGGCGGGCGGGTTCGGCTCGGTCTTCGGCACCCCCATCGCCGGCGCGGTCTTCGGCCTCGAGTTCATCGTCCTCGGGCACCTCGAGTACCGGGCCCTCGGCCCGGCCCTCTTCGCGGCCGTGGTCGGCGATCTCACGACCCGGGCGCTCGGCATCACCCACACCCGCTACCCGCTACCGGACGCGCTCCCGCTGACCGCCGGGGTGCTGGTCAAGTGGATGATCTTCGCGGTGGCGGTGGCGCTCACGACCCTCGCCTTCATCGAGCTCACCCACGCGCTCAAGCAGCGCGGAGCTTCCTTGATCCCGCGCCTGCCGTGGCGCCTGGCCGCGGGTGGCCTCCTGGTGGTCGCCATGTGGCGCGCGGTCGGGACCAGCGACTACCTCGGACTCGGGGTCCCCACCATCGTGCGAGCCTTCGTCGACCCATCGCTCCCCCGCACCGCCTTCGCGGCCAAGCTCGTCTTCACCGCGGTCACCCTCGGGGCCGGTTTCCTCGGAGGCGAGGTGACCCCGCTGTTCTTCGTCGGAGCCGCCCTCGGCAACCTGCTGGCGCGCGCGCTCGGCCTGCCGCTCGCCCTCGGCGCCGGGGTGGGGATGGCGGCTGTCTTCGCCGCCGCCGCCAACACGCCGCTGGCGCTGTCGATCATGGCGGTCGAGCTGCTCGGGCGGAACGTTCTGCCGCACGCGGCGCTCGTGTGCGGCATGGCCTACCTGCTCTCCGGGCACCGGGGGATCTACTCCGCCCAGCGGCTGCGCCACGGCAAGCTCGGCCAGACCATCGCCCGGCACATGCGCCTCGGCGAATACCGCACCCGGCCGCGCTGAGCGCGCGGCGTCCGAAATTCGCACCCCGTCGATCATCTGATACCTTCGCTTCACACTTGAGGCCGGTCGCGTGTTCCTTGAAGTGATGGAGGTGACGATGCACGCGACGTCTCGGCGGCTGTCGGTGCTGGCCGTTTGTGTGATCGCGTCGTCCGGTTGTGGCGACGGCGTGCGGCGGAATCCGCTCGGATCCCCCGGCTCGGGTGGGGTTCCCGCAGCATCCTCAGACCCCGGCGGCGGAGCCACGGGCGGTGGCCACGCGGCAGGAGGCACCTCCGGCGGGCCGGCGGCCGCAGGCACTGGCGGCGGCCCGGCAACCGCGGCCACCGGCGGCCATGCGGGTGCGACCGGCGGCGACGCCGCGATGGTCAACCCGCCGCCGTCGGGACCGCTGTCCGGATCCTGGCTCCCCTGCGGACAACTCGGCGACGGCGGCCCCGCCAACATCGCCCTGTCCGCCGACGGACAGACGCTGGTCGCGTCGTTCGTATGGGGCCCGATGATCGCCTATCGAACGTCGGGTCGACAGGTCATTGCGCAGATCGGACCCGACACGTTGCGGTCGGTGTCGCCCGCGGTGTCGGCGGACGGCGGCCTCGTCGCGAGCGACTATCCCGTCCAGGTCTGGCAGGTCGGGCGGGCCTCGCCGTTGTTCACGCTCCCCGCCACCAAGGGGACGCCCGCGTTCAGCCCGGACGGGAAGCAGCTGCTCGTCACCAGCCAGGACGCCAGTCTCTCCTCCACCGTCGAGGTGTGGGACATCGCCTCCGGACAGATGGTTCGCGGCGCGGGCCCCGGCGACACGGCGGTCTTCGCCAACGGAGGCAGCCAGATCGTCACGCACACCCATCAAGACCAGACCATCCGGTTCACTGGAGCCGGAACCGCGGCTCCGGCCATCACGCTTCCACTGGATGAATCGGCTGCCCACCGGCTGTCCCCGATCGGAACCATGGTGGTTGGCTACGGGCCCGCCGCCCCCGGCGGCGTGGGCGTGTCGATGCAGGCGTATCACCTGCCCGACGGCCGCCGCCTCTGGAGCGTAACGGCGGACCGAGCGGAGAGCTTCTTGACGTTCTCGCCAGATGGCCGCCAGATCGTTTCGTACAGCCCGACCGGCCACTCCGCTCCGACCACCCACGCCTTTGACACCAGCACCGGAGCCGAGATCACCCTGCCCGGCGTGGGCTCGCACGATGACCTGATCGGGATCGTGCTCGGCCCCGAGGGCAAGCCCGGCATCGTGGCCACGGGCAGCGGCATCTTCGGGTTGACCGGCGACCCCAAGGACCCCGTCACGGTTCCAGACAGCATCTATCCGCTGCCGGGCGGCGGAGGTCTCCCCGTCGCGTCCGTCGCCATCTCCGGCGATGGCCAGTGGCTCGCGACCGGAGCCATCGAGCGCGAACAAAGCACGGTCGTCTGGAACCTCCCGGCGCGGAAGGTGCAGCGCACGCTGCCGACGGGGGATCGCTCGTCGACCGTGATCTTCACGGCCGACAGCCGCCAGGTCGTGCGGGCCTGGGACTCCATCGACGCGTGGTCGATAGCGACGGGGGACCAGGCGTGGGGGTTCTTGCCCCCGGCCAATGTCCCGGAGACCGGCGGCCTGCGCTGGTTCGCCGCGGTCTCCCCCTCGGGAGATCGGGTGGCGACGAACTACGGCACCGGCGTGACGATCTTCAGCACGAACGATCCGAACATCACCACGCAACTGGACGTGGGGCAGCCCTACGCCGCGCTGGCCTTCTCGCCCGACGGGCAGACGCTTGCGACGTCGGGGCCCATGTTGTGGCGTGTCTCCGACGGGCAGAAGCTCTGGCCGACCGGGGCGCTCCCGCCACCACCAGCCCCCGCCTCCGGATCCGACCCTCTTCCGGACAACTGGGTGGCGTTTTCACCAGACGGCACGCTGATCCTGGTGTCGGAGTTCCTCCCGGATGGCGTCGCGTGGTTGACCGACTTCCAGAGCTACCGGACATTGACCAAGATCTACCGCGCCAGCGACGGAGCCCTGGTTCGAGACATGGGCAATTCCCTGAGGCGCAGGCCCGCGTTTTCAGCCGACGGAGCCTGGATCGTGGCGGGATCCCGCGTCTATCCAACGCTGTCGGGCGCGCCCGTCCAGCTGTCACCGGCCAGCGTCTTCGACAGCGTGTCGGCCTTCGGGCCCGATGGAACCATCGCAGTTGGTGGGACTGACGGTGTCACGCGACTCTACTGCCCCCAATGACGTCGGCGTCGCCCCCCGGCGATCGCGACGGTCCGCTCGATTTCGACGCGCTCTATGCGCGCCACGGCGCCACCATCTACGCGCGTTGCCGACAGATGCTGCGCGACCCCTCCGCCGCGGAGGACGTGACCCAGGAAGCCTTCCTGCGGATCCATGGCGCGCTGGCCAGGGTTCGCGGCCCGCGCGAGGCGCTGGTGTGGCTGTTTCGAACCGCGACGAACCTGTGCCTCAACGAGATCCGCGCCGGCAAGTACCGTCCCGTCCCGGTGAACCTGCTGCCCGACCGGGGCGGCCCACCGCCGGAGTCATCGCTGGCGGCGCAGGATCTGGTGGCGCGACTCTGCCGCGCGCTGCCCGAGCCGCTGATGGTGGCGGGCTGGCTGTACCATGTCGACGGGCTGGATCAGTCGGAGATCGCGGAGATCTGCGGGGTCTCGCGCCGCACCATCGTCGCGCGCGTGAGCTCGTTCGAGGCGCGGGCGCGTGCGTTCGTGACGGAGGCTGACGATGGGCGATCCGGCTGACCTCGGCGCGAAGGACGACGCGACCTCGCGGCATGTGTCGACCTTCCACCTCGAGGCGATGCGACTTGGCGCGATGGCACGGTCCGCGAGAGATCGGGCTGCCCGCCACCTGGTGGCGTGTGTGCGGTGCCGCGAGCTGGCCGCGCAATGGGAGGCCAGCCTCCGGGAGTTCGCCGACGGTGCCTTGGCTCGAACCCGCGCTTCGTTGCACGACCGGGCGGAGGCGGCGCAGGGCACGGCCCCCCGCCGACCGGTGGACCGAAAGGTGCTCGGGTGGGCGACAGCTTTCGCCGCAGCAGCGGCCCTCGCGGGCCTGAGCGTCGTCTGGCGTGCGCCGACGTCGCACGAAGGGGTCGACGCCAATCCCGGTGCACTCGGTGCGACCAGTGAGCCCGCCGTCAGCGTCAAGGGCGGCCTCAGCTTCGCGATCGCCGCGCGCCGCGGCGATCGCGTGTTCCACGCGGACGCGCAGCCGCTGCGGGCGGGCGATCGGATCCGCTTCGTGCTCGACGGTGTAAGCTCCTCGTACCTCATGGTCGGCTCTGTCGATGGCGCCGGTCACGCCAACATCTACGTGCCGTACGGCGGTGCGCAGAGCGTCCTCGTGGCGTCCCGTCCACCGGCATCGGCTCATCTCGAGATTGAGGGCAGCATCGTCCTCGACCGTGCCCCCGGGCCCGAGCGGGTCTTCGCGCTCGTCTCGCAGCGCCCGCTCGCGGTGGGGCCGGTGCGCAGCGCGCTCCTGGCCATCGGCGCCGCCGGACCCGCGGCCATCCGCGAGACCAGGGCCTTGGGGTTGCCTCCGGAGCTCGTCGCCTCCGCCGGCACCTTGATCCAGCGCTCGGTCATCTTCGAGAAGGGCCGCGAATGAGAGGCCGGGGTGGCCGCGCGACGCGCGGGCTCAGCGTGCTGGCCAGCGGGTGCATGGCGCTCGGCGTGG
>CAZIOH010000148.1:8238-9957 GCA_964540815.1 uncultured Myxococcales bacterium
GCTCGGCGTGGCGACGGCCGGACCGTGTCATGCGGCAGCCGGACCCCGGCGCGTGGCGGTGCTGGTGGGCAACAACCAGGGCGGCCGGGCACACCCCGCCCTGCGCTATGCGGAGGACGACGTGGCCAGGGTGGCCAGAGTGCTGTCGGAGCTCGGGGGATTCGCGGACGCGGACGTTCACGTGCTGACGGGACGTCCCTTGGTCGCCGTGCGCGCGGTGCTGGCCGACGTGAGGCGGCTCATCGCCACCACCCGCGCGCAGGGCAACCGCACCGTCGTGCTGTTCTACTTCTCGGGGCACTCCGATGGAGATGCCCTCGAGCTCGGCAATGATCTCTGGGCGTTCTCCGACCTGCGCACGGCACTCAAGGATCTCGCCCCCGACATCCGCATCGTCATCGTCGACAGCTGCCAGAGCGGCGCGTTGCTGGCCGTCAAGGGCGGGACCCCCGGCCCGGCCTTCGACATCCGCTTCACCGACGACCTCGCGACCTCGGGTGAGGCGGTGTTGACCTCGAGCGCCGCCCACGAACGGGCGCTCGAATCCCGGGAGATCCACGCCTCGTTCTTCTCGCACCACTTCGTCTCGGGGCTGCGCGGCGCCGCCGACAGCTCGGGAGACGGGCGCGTGACCCTGGGGGAGGCGTACCGCTATGCGTTCGTCAACACGCTGCTCGCGACGTCCAACACGCTGAGTGGTCCACAGCACCCCGCCTACGACTTCCGCCTGTCGGGCCAGGGCGAGCTGGTGTTGACGGAGGTCGTGGCCCACGGCGCGATCCTGTCGTTACCCCGCGGCTTCGACCGCATCCTGATCGCCGACGAACGAAGGCGATTCTTGCTGGCCGAGCTCACCACCTCCTCGTCGAACCGCATCGCCCTGCCCGCCGGTCGCTACGCCGTGCAGGCGAGGCTGGCCGACGCTTCCTACGAGACGGTCGTGACCCTGGCCGAGGGTGAGCAACGCAACCTCGGCAGCCAAGACCTCAGGCCAGCCGCCCGGGCGACGTCGGTGATCAAGGGCGGCGACGCCGACCTGAACGCGATGGTGGTCCCGGAAGGCCAGGCGGCAGCGTCACCCCATCTGGTCATCGGCGTCTCCGGGGCGCTGACCGGTGGCGCGGCCGACGCCCTGCCTCTCTTGCCAGGCTTGCAACTGAGCCTCGCAACGACCAGGACCGCGGGCTTCGCGTTGCAACTCGACCTGGCGAGCGGTCATGCCACTGGCTTTCGGGAGAGTGCCGCCTACCTCGGCCTCGGCGCCTTCGTCGCGCGGGAGCGGGGCCGCTGGCGTGGGACCGCGGGCTGGCGCGTGTCGGGCGGGGGCGTCGTGCAGAGCCTCGATGACCACGGGCCGACGCACTGGACGCTGGCCGCCGGGACCGGACCCTGGCTCGCGGGATCGCTGGCGCTGACCCCGCGACTGGCGCTGGTCCTGAACGCCGCGCTCGAGGTTCGAATCATGCGCCGCGATCTTCAGCCCGTGGCGCCGTGGCCCCTCCTGAGCCTCGGCGCCGCCCTCCGGCTCTAGCCCGAGCGGACATCTCGGTTGTAAGACTCGAGACCACAAAAAGGTCCTCGGCGGGGCTCGGCTCGCGCATTCATTCTTTCGGATGGCCACGCGCGATCGTGTCCGAGGCTCGGCCCATGGTCGCGCTGTCCCTGCGGTGGATCGGAGGTTGGCTTTGCCAACCGGAGACGGCACCAGCAAAGCAGATC
>CAZIOH010000149.1:0-9010 GCA_964540815.1 uncultured Myxococcales bacterium
CTCCCGGTCGGATTTCGTGACGTATCCGACTTGGCCAGCAATTCGCGCTGCGATGGTGTCAGCATGGGTCTTGCTCGCGAGCCTCGACTCTTTGTCGAGAAACGAGCCGCCCTTGGCCGGTGGGATCCAGGTGGCCTTCAGCCTTCCACCGCCGGCTGAAGTGAAAGTGGCGGTCAAGACGTAGTAGGGCGCGGGCCTGAACCCCTCGATCTCCAGATCCCTCCGGACGACGAGCCCGAGAACTGGAGTCTGGACGCGGCCGACCGAGAGAATCCCCTCGTGGCCGCCAGCTCGGCCGAGGAGGGTGTAAAGACGGGTCAGGTTGAGGCCATAGAGCCAGTCGGCCCGCTGGCGCGCCCGAGCGGCATCGTAGAGCCCTCGAAATTCCGTGTTGGGTTTGAGAGCGGCGAGGGCCTTCCGAACGGCAGGGGCGCTCAAATCGTTGACGATGAGGCGCGAGACTTTCCCGCGGTAGCCGAGATACTCGAGGACCTCGTCGACCAGGAGCTGCCCTTCCCGATCGGGATCTCCGGCATGCACGACTTCCGTCGCCGCCGGCAAGAGGCCCTTGATGGTCCTCAGGAGATCGGGGGCGGTCACGGCAAGTCGCCACGTGTCCGGGACGATGGGAAGGTGGTCGGCCGACCAAGTCTTGTACTCCGGACGGTACGCATCTGGCTCGGCGAGCTCGAGGATGTGGCCGGCACACCAGGTGACAAGGTCACCGGCATCACATTCGATGTACCCCTGACGCTTCTGCCTCGGTCCTGGCAGGGCATCCGCGATGGCCCTCGCCAAGGACGGCTTCTCCGCTATGAAGAGACGCAAGAGACGCATCAGAGGTTGTAGGGCGGCAAGACGATGTCCTTCGAGACGAGGACATTGACGCTGAACCCAGGGCGGACGGTGATGGTGGGCTGAATCTGGATGTTCTTGGCCGTGAGCTGCTGCCCGGTCTGGCTGATCTGCCCGGCTGCTCCGGCCGCCCAATTCTGGGCCAGGCTCGGTTGAAACCCCGTGACGTTCCCCTGGGTGCTTTGAGCGGTGGCGGCGAGCAGACTCGAAAACACCGCGCCGCTGATGATGCGCCACCAGTGGTTGTCGACCTCATCCGCAAACCCGGCGTACCCGCCGAGATCGACCCCCGGCATGCAGTCGAGGACGATGGACGAGCCATCCGGCCGGATGATGCGATTCCAGCAGACGAGCACCCGCTCTTGGCCCCAGGCCACCATCGAGTCGTACGCGGCAATGACCCGAGAGCCCTGGGGGACGAGCAGATAGTTCCCGGAGACGGTGTCGTAGACGTTCTCCCGGACCTGGCCCACGATTTGCCCTGGCAAGTCGCTGTTGATTCCGGTGATGAGCACTGTCGGAATCACGGTTCCGGCCTTGAGCTCGTAGGGGCTCCGGGGCATGGTGACGCCCTTTTGGAGGTATTCGGATCCGCCGAGACCGGCCTTGACGAGGAAGTCGTTCTTCCGCTCCTGCAGGTTGGCATCCGGGAGCTGACCTGGCGGCGGCAGCGACTGAGCCGGCGGAACCTTGGACCCCTCCCGCAGGGGATCGGGGACGACCGGTGCTCCAGCTCGGGGTGCCGGCTCGTCCGGCGCACTCTCCTCGGTGGCGGCGAAGATGCCTGCGCCCCGGGCGCGCATGAAGCCCTCGTAGCGCGTCTTCCTGGCGTCGACGGCTCTGGCCCTCTCGGTGCTGGGTTCCGAGCTCGGACTCTCCGGATCCGCCAGCGGCCGGCTGGTCGCCCTCGCCGGGGGGGCGGGGGATACTGGCTCTGGTCGCTCCCGCTGGAACATGTCTGGGAGCGGGACGGCACCGGCGAGGGTCACCTCCTGGTCGCTCGGAGCGCCCTTGTTCGCAGCTTCCTGGGGGGCTGCGGTTGGAATCATCGCCGCGCAGAGAGCCACGACGACCACCCCGCCCGTGGCGACGGCGAGCGCGACAACTGGACCGGGACGGAGCGTTCGGGACCTTGGGCGCTCCATCTTGAGCCGCGGATCGTTCGCCGGGATCTTGCTCCGGTGAATGTCGGTCACCACCGACGGGCCCCCTTCGTCGTCGAGGCCACTCTCTTCAAAGCGGGCCTTGGACCTGGCTTCCTTCTTGTCGCTGCCGTCGCCGCTGGCAAACCCCTCGGCTTGGGTAATCTCGGTCGGGGCATCATCGGGATCATCGATTGTTTCGACAGTCTCCATGTGGCTCCTCAGTGCTGCTCGCGGGCGATGTGGACGATTTCCTGGTCCTTCTGGCCGACGCGGAGCTCGATGCGGTCGACCAGCCGGTCGACGATGTAGTAGTCGTTCTTGACCCGGTAGTTGACGAGCTGGGTCTGGTTGGAAGACGACAGCACGAACAGCGCCGGAGCCTCGCCGGTCAGCATCGCCGGGGGAAACCGGATGAAGGTCTTTCGCCCATCGTCGAAGACCTGGACCGGCGTCCACGTCGGCTTTCCCTTCTCGACCGTCGTGCGGTAGCCGAAGTTGATGGAGTCGAGGTTGATGTTGGTGGCGGTGGTGGCCTTCTGAAGGGCCTCGTCACGAGCTGCGGCGCTCTCGAGCTGCTCGAGCTCCTCGTGGGGATAGCGCCATTGGACGGCCGCCATGTAGGTCTCCTCGAAGCTGTGAAGCTCGAGAAAATAGGTTCTCTTGTCGGTGTTGATGGCGATCGTCGTACTCAGGCCCGCCCGAGTCGGCTTGATGTAGAGGTGCTGTTGCTGCTGGGCGTCGCTGCCGCCCCCCGAGCGGCCGATACCCATCACCCAGCGAACCGTGTCGCCGGCCGCCGGCTTGCCGATGATCTTCTCGCCGGGCTCGAGCTGGATGGACGTCAGCCGCAAGGGCGCCGTGTAGACCTGGAAAAGGGCCCCTTCGGCGAAGTCGTAGGTCATGATGGCGTTGAAGTAGGCCTCGGACTCGGGACCGGTCGAGGCCTTCCGATTGGCATCGTCGATCACTGCCCAGGGCGCCGGCTTCTCGCCGGCCTTCCCCGGGTGCGCTCTCGGTACGGGAATGCGCCTCAGCTGCCCTGGAAGGGGCATTGGCTTCGGGATTTCGACCACGGCCGAGACCCGCGGCGGATCCGCCAAGGGCTGCGCCCGGACGAACTGAACGGGCGCGGGCGGCTTCGAGGCGCAGGCCGGGAAGACGGCCGCAATGGCGAAAACGGACACGAGATGGGCACGCATGGGGATGGTCCTTGGCAAGAAGTGTTGCGGCTTCCGAGCGCTATCCATCGACCCTCGACCAGTGGAATTCCTCGACGAAGAGCCCGATGGGATTGGCGGCGAGTTGGTCCTCGGTCTCCGGCACCCGCAAAAGGACGTGGAAGGTCCCCCGCCACACCGACGTGCCGAGCTGCGTTCCGCCCTTGTCCCAGCTGGTTTCCCGCCAGTCCGCCTGCCAGGTGCTCTTCGAGAGCTGGACGATGTTCAAGACCGCCACGCTGATGCGCTCGGTCTGCATGCGCTTGAAGGGATCCGCCTGCTCCACGTAGGATTTGAGCTGGTTAGCCGCCGCCTGGGTGATGAGGGTGTAGGCGTCGAGCCAGTTGCGCTTCACGATCGCGGCGTCCGAAGAGACCGTCCTCGTGTCGTCGATGAAGCGGCGCAGGTGGTACTTGAGAACCGCGTCCGAAGGACGAAAGTCCCTCGCCGACTGCCCGATCGGTCCGATGTAGCTTGGCGCCCCGAGCTTGTCGATCTGAACGATGTGGGGCACCGCCTTCGGCTGCTTTCCAAGGTAGATCATTCCCGCCAGGGACACCCCGAGGAGGGCCAGCGAGCCAAACGTGGCGAGACGCCAGTTGCGGGCCTGGACGACGGCGCTTCCCATGCGCCTGTCCCACTCCTGACCGGCCCGGCGATACCGCGTATCGAGGGGGCTTTGCGGTGGCCATTTCTTGTCTGCGAGAGCCTTCATGGGTGGTTTCCCCTTCCCTAGCTGCGTGCTGCCTTGGAGCTACCGCGGAGACCCTGTTTGGCCGTGCTCGCCCAGGCCGGCGGACTCCCGGGCGCGCCTGGTCCTGGGGCCGCGGATCCGCCGGCGCCTGCCCCAGGGCTGCCCTCGCCGACGCTCCGGGCCCCTGCACGAAAGTTGTCGACGACGGGCGATACGACCTTGCGCAGGGCTCCACCGGCCATCCCCATGGCGGCCTGGCCCGCGGCCCGGCCGGCACCGACGACAGCGCCCGCGACACCCCCACCACCACCGGCCGCGGTCCCCCCGGCGAGGGCTCCGGCGGACACCACTCCCGCCGCCTTCGCACCCATGGCGACGGCTCCGGTGGCGGCACCGGCCGCTGCACGCGTTGCGCCGACCACACCCCCGGTGGCGCTGGCACCCATCATCATGCCCGCAGACACGCTTTGGGCCATGGCGGCGGCCCCGAGGGAGGGCGCTCCGGCCAGAAGGCCCGCGGCGAGCCCTGGGGCGCTCCAGGTCAGAAAGGCGATTCCCCCACACGTGAGCAGGACACTCCAGAGCTCGTTGAGCTTGATCTCGGTCCCCGAAAAGCGAATCGTCGAGAGGACCGGCTCCGTCACCGCCATGATGAACGCGAGGACCATGAGCTTGATGCCGGCGCTGACGATGGCTCCGATGGCCTTCTCCGCGAGAAACTTGGTCTGGGGGAGGATCCCGAACGGGATGAGAATCCCGACGACCGCCGTGAGCAGGTAGTACTCGAGCACCGCCAGGAACACCTGGATGGCCATCACCAGGAACGAGACCATGATGGCGATGTAAGCGAGCCCGAAGATGAGCGCATCCACGACATCGAAGCCGATGTTGTCGAGCGCCTGGGTCAAGGCCTCCGTGGCCTGCAGGCCGTACCCGGCAATCTTCGATGGGTCGAGCAAGAGCGATTCGCCGCCGGGGTTTCCGCCCGCGATGAGTCCAGCCTTGATGAGGGAATCGACGAAGGCCTTCGAGGTCGACTGGAACGAGGTCGTCAGCCAGAGCCAGAACCCGAGGAAGAGGATCTTCTTGATGACGGCCCCGAGCTGCTCGCCGCCCCCGAGCGCCCACCAAAAGCCGAGCAGCACAATCTCGATGACCGCCAGGGAAGCGAGCAACGCATGGATGACGGGCTGCAGGCGCGTGTACCCCCCTTGAAACACCGTGATGAAGTGGGTGAGGGTGGTCGTGAGGCTGTTGAATTCCATCGGGCTTGGCCCCTTCAGGGAAGATGGGTCAGCGCCGTCGCGGGTCGCCCGAGACTGGTGTAGCCGTCGCGGCGCCGGGCCTTGGCCTCGCGGGTGAGGAGCTTCTCCCCGGAGGCGGCAGCGGCCATGTTGGCGTTGACGCGACTGACGGTGGCCAGCTGCTGGACCAGCGCGCCGAGCTCGCCGTGAATGAGCGAGAGCTGCTGATTCACGAGCTGGAGCTGGCGCACCTCGCCATCGGCCACGCCCGACTGGCGGAGAATGTCGGCGATTTGAGCGTTGTTCTTCTCCACGACGAGGACGGATGCCTGGGCCCTGTCGGCCGTCTTGGCCGAGCCGGTGATCTCGCCGTGCCAGCGCGCGTAGTAGGTGTCGTAGTCGGAGTACTTGACCTGGCTCCACTCGTCCTTGCTCTTCGGAAAGAGCCGGTCGAAGTCCCGGTTCACGTCGTTGACGGCAAACCCGATGGTGCTGGCATCGGTCCGGAGGGTCTGATAGGCGAGGGTGCCCTCGTCGATGAGCGTCTTGACGGAGGCCCACGAGCCGGGGTCGAGGGTCTTGAGGCTCCTCAGCTGGTTGTTGATCTGGTCCTTCATGCGCTCGATCTGCTGGAGGGTGTTGGCCACGGTCTGGGCGGTGGCCACGGCCGTGGCGGTGGTCTGAAACACATTCGCTGCATCGAACACCGCCCACTGGGCCTCGCACACCCGGTCGCCCCCGAGGACCGAGACCACGACGGCAAGACCAGTCCAGGCACGTGCGCCCGGGCTCATGATTCGAAGCTCTCCCGCCTGGTGGCGATGGCCTCGGCGACGAGCTCGGCGGCCCAGTCGAGCTTCCGGTAGCGCAGGATTCGTTCCGCGTACTCAGCCGGTCTGGTCGAGGCGACCATCCGATCGAGGAACTTCTGGTCTTCGGGGGACGACATGCCGGCGAAGGCGAGGCCCACCGGGCCGAGATCGAGCTGGAAGAGCCGCCGCCCCTTGACCGAGCGGTAGTAGTAGTCCCGCTTCTTCTGGGCTCCGGCAAGGATTCCGATTTCCGTCTCGCTCAGCCCGAAGGCCTGGTAGGCGCTCGACATCGCCGGGGCCAATGCTTCCTCGTCCGGCAAGTAGATCTTCGTGTGGCAGGCGGACAGGATGGTCGCCGTGATGGGACTCTCGGCCGCATCCGCGACTTCCTGGGTGGCGAAGACGACATAGACGTTCTTCTTTCGCAGGGTTTTCAGCCAGCCCTGCAGGCGTCGCATGAAGATGGGGTGCTTGAGAAAGAGCCACGCCTCGTCGAGCACCATGAGGGTGGGACGCCCGTCGAAGCGCTCCTCGACCCGATGGAACAGGTAGTCGAGGGCCGGAACGATGGCCTCTTCGCCGAGGGCCATGAGGTGCCCCATTTCGTACATCGTCCAGAAGCCGACCTTCACGTCGTCGTGCTCGGCGTCGAAGATTTGGCCGTAGTTTCCGGCCACCGTGTACGGCCGGAGCGCATCCTTGAGCTCGAGGCTGGCCAGATGGTTGACGAGGTTCGAAAGGGTCCGCTCGGACACCGGCGCGGTGGCCGTGAGGGCGATAGCCTCGTCGACGTCCTTTTGAACCTCCGGCGTCTCCTCGACCCGCTGGGCGCCAAGGAGGTTGAGCACGAACCTCGATGCCCAGATCCGCTCCCCCCGCTCATGGATCCTGGCGAGGGGCTGGAAGGCCACCGGGGTCGCGTCGTTGCCGGGCTCGAAGACGGCCCCCCCCACGGCCAGGGTGGCGGCCCGGGCGCTGCGATCCTTGTCGAAGATGATGACCTGGGCCCCGGGGTACTTGAGGAACTGGAGCGTGAGGGTGCCAAGGAGGGTGCTCTTCCCGGCCCCCGTGGGACCGATGACGAGGGTGTGACCGACGTCATCGACATTCAGATGCAGGCGAAAAGGCGTCGCACCGACGGTGCTGCAATACACGTGGGCCTGGCCTGTGCCCGAAACGTCCTTCAGATGCCGGTTCTCCGGTGCCCCGGCCCAGACCGCCGAGATGGGCATCATGTGCGCCAGGTTCAACGAGCTCATGAGCGGTCGCCGGACGTTGGCGTAGACGTGCCCTGGCAAGCTCCCGAGCCAGGCCTCGCGGGCATTCATGGTCTCGTCGCGCACCACGAAGCCCCGCCCCTGGATGACCTGCTTGACCGCCTGCAGCTTGCGGCGCACGGTGGTCAAATCGCGATCCCACACAGTCACCGTGACCGTCAGAAACCCGAAGCTAACGAGATCGTCCCCGAGCTCCTGCAGGGCGGCGTCGGCATCCGCCGCCTTGTTGGCGGCCGCGTTGTCGATGAGGGCGCTCTCTTGCTTGGATGCCTCCTCCTTGAGCATGGTCAAGATGCCCTTGCGCTTTTGCCACCAGCGCTTGCGGTACTTCTCGAGCTCTGCCTTCGCCAGCTCCTTGTCGATGGCGATGAACCGCGTGACCCAGCGGTACTCCACCTCGAGGTGGTTGAGCTCGTCGAGCAGGCCCGGAAGCGAGGTCGCGGGGAATCCGACGATCGAGCAGGTGGGGACGAAGGAATCGCCGAGCATCGGGATGTCCCCGGGCGACAAGGCCATGTCCGGCAACACCGCATCGAGGTAAAACGGGGTCTCGGGGACCGCCACCGGATGCCGGTTCGTGCTGATGGTGCTGTGCAGGTAGGTCAGGGTCTCGGCGTCGTCGAGCTCGCGGACTTCGGCAAAGACCCCAGCCATGATGCCGACGAGCTCACCGACGGACTTCTGAAAAGTCGCCACGTCGCGCTGATTTTCTTGGTCGTCGTCCCGCGATTCGGGCTCGTGAAAGAAGAGCGCCTGCGTGCGCTTGTAGCCCGCGGGAGGCATTTCCCACACGAAGGTGAGGTAGTAGCTCGACTCGAAGTGGCTGCCGGCGTTCTCGAAGGTCTGTCGACGCTCGAGATCGACGATCCAGGCGGCGGGTTGCCGCCACTCCGAGCTCGGGTAGCGATTGGCGCCAAAGCGTTGGGCTTCAACGAAGAGAGCCCACCCAGTCCCGAGGCGCTTGAGGGCGTTGTTGAGGCGCGCCACGGCCGACAAGAGCTCGGCCGACGACGAGCTCGCGAGGTCGGGGCCCCGAAAGGCCACGGTCTTCTGGAGAATCGCGTCCTTCTGGAGGACGACCCCGGGTGCAACAAGGGCGGCCCAGGGCAAGTAGTCGGGTAGGCGGTGGGTCGGCTCGCGATATTCGCGCAGTGAGAACATGGTCACCTCTCAGGGTTCAAGTCGATGTCGGGCACGCACCGCCCGGACGAAGATGTCGAAGAAGTGCGGATCGCGTTTGGCAGCTGCGGCAAAGAGGCCGTGGAGCAAGAGTGCGACGGGCAACACCCATGGCTGGTGCAGACCCAAGACGAACGCGGCCGTGATGGTCCAGAGGAGCAGCGCCAGCCGCCGAGGCAGTCCCGCCATCATGATGGGCTGGGTCAGCGAGCGATGGATCGTGATCTCGAAACCCTCCTCGAAGGCCATCTAGACCGCCAAGCCCCCCGAAAATCCCATGAAGGAGAGGCCCCACGAGGCCGCACTGAAGGCAATGGCCAACCCAAGGACAACCCACAGCGCCTTGCGCATCCCACTGCCACCCTCGCTGAAGGCCATGCCGAAACCGACCGCGACGATGGCGAAGACGCCCACCGCCTTGGCCACCGGGCCGGTGAGGGACTGCACGAGCTGGTTGAGTGGGCTTTCCCATGGCATTCCCGCCGAGCTGGCGTGGGCGATGCCCCTAGCCGCGGCGAGCAGTGTGAGGACCAGGACGCCTTGCAAGGCAAAGACTCTGCGACGCATGATTGGATTCCTTGGCTCGT
>CAZIOH010000150.1:0-8947 GCA_964540815.1 uncultured Myxococcales bacterium
GCCTGCTCCTCGCTGGCGGCGTTGATCTCGGCGATGATGTCCGAGACCTTCTTCACGCCGGCCACGATCTCCTGCAGGGTCTCCCCCGAGCGGTTCACGAGCTGGGCGCCCTGGTCGACCTTCTCGGCGCTGTCCTGGATGAGGGCCTTGATCTCGCGCGCGGCGGCCGCGCTCCGCTGGGCGAGGTTGCGCACCTCGGCGGCCACCACGGCAAACCCGCGTCCCTGGTCGCCGGCGCGCGCCGCCTCGACCGCGGCGTTGAGCGCCAGCATGTTGGTCTGGAAGGCGATCTGCTCGATCACCCCGATGATGTCGGCGACCTTCTTGGATGACTCGGTGATGGCGCCCATCGCCTTGACGGCGTGGCCCACCACCTGACCGCCCTTCTCCGCCGAGTCGCGTGCCCCGGCCGCCAGCTGGTTGGCCTGGGTGGCGTTGTTGGCGTTCTGCTTCACGGTGGCGGTCATCTCCTCCAGGCTCGACGCCGTCTCCTGCAACGCCGAGGCCTGTTCCTGGGTGCGCTTGTTCAGGCTCTGGTTGCCCTCGGAGATGTCCGACGCGCCCGAGGCGATCGTGCCGGTGGCCGCGTTGATCTGGACCACGAGCTCCCGCAGCCGCTCGACGGCGGTGTTGATGCTGGACTTGGTGAGCTCGAGCCCATCCTTGTAGTGGCCCGAGACCAGGCGGTTGAGATCCCCGGAGGCGACGCCGCCCATCACGGTCTGGACCTCCCCCATCAGGTTCCCGAGCTCGTCCTGCGCGCGGCGCTGGGCCGTGATGTCGGTGGCGAACTTGACGACCTTGTAGGGCTTCCCGGCGGCGTCGAGGATCGGGTTGTACGAGGCCTGGATCCAGACCTCCTTCCCGTCCTTGCCGATGCGGCGGTAGACGCCCGCGTCGTACTCGCCGCGCCGCAGACGGGCCCAGAAGTTCTCGTACTCCGCGCTCACGACGTAGGCGGGGTCGCAGAACATGCGGTGGTGCCGACCCTGGATGTCCTCGAGGGCGTAGCCGAGGGTCTTGAGGAAGTTGGCGTTGGCGGTGATCACCGTGCCGTCGAGGTTGAAGTCGATGGTGGCCTGGGCCTTGTCGACCGCGGCCAGGCGCCCCTCGTACTCGGCGGAGCGGTTGCGCTGCTCGGTGATGTCGGTGGCGAACTTGACGACCTTGTAGGGCTTCCCGGCGGCGTCGAGGATCGGGTTGTACGAGGCCTGGATCCAGACCTCCTTCCCGTCCTTGCCGATGCGGCGGTAGACGCCCGCGTCGTACTCGCCGCGCCGCAGACGGGCCCAGAAGTTCTCGTACTCCGCGCTCACGACGTAGGCGGGGTCGCAGAACATGCGGTGGTGCCGACCCTGGATGTCCTCGAGGGCGTAGCCGAGGGTCTTGAGGAAGTTGGCGTTGGCGGTGATCACCGTGCCGTCGAGGTTGAAGTCGATGGTGGCCTGGACGCGATCGAGCGCGGCCAGCCGCCCGACCAGCTCCCGCTCGCGCTCGCTGCTGCGGCCGCGCGCCGGCGCGGAGGTCGACGCCGCCTTCGGGCCCGAGGCGGGCTTGCCACGGACGATCGCCCGCGTGGTCTCGACCCGCTCGCGAGCACGCCCCGTTCCCATCCCTCGACCTGCCCGTGTCCTCGCTGCCGTGCTCATCTCGGTGTCCTTTCTCTGCGGATGTTCGATGTCGAAGCGGTGCTCACGCCGGTTGGCCCTGGGCGGCGGCCGGGGCGGTCGTGCCGGGGGTGGAGCCTGCGGCGGCGCCAGCGGCGGAGATGCCCGGAAAGATGCGGTCGACCTCCAGGATGGTGACCATCTTGTCGGCCAGCGTGGCGATCCCCTTGGTGAGGCCACCCTGGCTGGCCGCGCCGAAGTCGGGCGGCGGTTTGATCTGGTCCATGGCCACGTCGGTCACGTCGGACATGGCGTCGACCACGATGCCCATGATGCGCTGCCGGGCCCCCTGCCCGACGCGCAAGACCACCACCGCGGTGGTCGGGCCCGCGACGCGACGCTCGATCCCGAGGCGCTCCCGGAGATCGGCGATGGGCACGATGTCGCCGCGAATGTTGATCACGCCGAGTACGTACGAAGGCGTGTTCGGAATGGGCATGGGCCGGCTCCATCCCCGGATCTCCTGCACCCGCAGGATCTCGACGCCGTACTCCTCGGCGTCGATGACGAAGGTCAGGAGCTGCGCCATCGTCCCCCGCTGTCGTTCACTCTGCTCAGCGACCGTCTCCTCCACGATGTCTTCCTTTCCGCCCCTTCCGCGCCGCCAGAGGCCAAGCCATGGATCGGGAAATGAGAGTCGACAGTCCCCCCGGAAACCTGAACCGCCCTCAGGAAGTGCCGCCGCGCGGCCCCTTGCGCACCGGGGCCCGCGCGAGGCCGAGCACCCGCGGGCCGATCTCGGCGAGGGGCAGGACCTCCTCGGCGGCGCCCCGACGCACGGCCTCGCCGGGCATGCCCCACACCACGCTCGTGGCGCGATCCTGCGCCACGGTCGGGCTCCCGCGCCGGGCCATCTCCGCCAGCCCCTCGGCGCCATCCGCCCCCATCCCGGTGAGGATCACCCCCACCGCGCTCGGGCCGACCTCGGCGGCCACCGACTGGAACAGCACGTCGACCGAGGGTCGATGGCGGTTGACGGGCGGATCGTCGCCGACCCGACAGAAGTACTTGGCTCCACTGCGCTCCACCCGCAGGTGACGGCCCCCGGGAGCGACGTAGGCGTGCCCGATCAGGATCTGATCACCGTCCGCCGCCTCGGCGACCGCGATCGCCGAGCCTGCGTCGAGGCGCGCGGCCCAGCGCCGGCTGAAGACCTCCGGGATGTGCTGGGCGATGACCACCGCGGGCGCGTCGGCGGGGAAGCCCGCGAGGATCTCGGCCACCGCCTCGGTGCCCCCAGTGGACGAGCCCATGGCGATCAGCCGGTCGGTGGTGCCGATCTCGGTGATGGTCCGCCGCGCGCGACCGGCGGCGACGGGAGCGGTGACGGTGGCGGTGGCGCTGCCGCCGATGGCGCCTGCGTCACCAGGCTCCGCCCGGCGCCGCACGCTCGGCCGCGCGACGGAGGCCGCCTTGATCTTCTCGATGAGCACCTGCGCCAGGGCCTCGAGCCCGTCGGCCAGATCCAGCTTCGGCTTGGGCACGAAGTCCACCGCCCCGAGCTCCAGCGCGGCCAGGGTGGCATCCGCGCCGCGCTCGGTCAGCGAGGACACCATGACGACCGGCATGGGACGCAGCCGCATGAGGTTGCGCAGGAAGGTGAGCCCATCCATCTTCGGCATCTCGATGTCGAGCGTGATCACGTCGGGGTCGAGCGCCTTGATCTTCTCCCGCGCCTCGAAGGGATCCTGGGCGGTCCCCACCACCTCGATCGTGCCGTCGGCCTCCAGCAGCGCCCGCAGGAGCTTGCGCATGAGGGCGGAGTCGTCGACGACCAGGACTCGGATGGGCCTCGGTGGGTCGGTCGGCATGCGGGGGCTCCTTCCTCAGAACAGCTCGACGTCCATCGGGCGGGCGAGCTCGCGGCGCAGGCGGGACTCGAGCTCCACCTCGCGCGCCGCGATCTTTCCGTTCTCGGTCATCGGCAGGTGCAACACGCGCACCTGACCGGTCTGGGGTCGGTACCGCACGCGGCGGGCCACCTCCAGCCCCACGTCCTCGGCGGCGAGCGGGATGCCCTCGTCCCGCAGGAACCGCCGCACGAAGCGCAGGTTCGAGCCGCCCACGTCGACGGTGCCCGGAATGACCCGACCTGCGCCGAAGATCTTGACCTCGAGGTTCTGGCGGCGGGCCCCGCACTTCATGAGGGCGTTGATGAGCTGCTCCATCGCGAACAGGCCGTAGCGTCCGGACGCCCCGGGCCCGCCGCTCGGATCGTGCGGCAACATGAAGTGGTTCATCCCGCCCACGCCCGCCTCGGCGTCGCGCATGCAGGTCGAGATGCAGGATCCGAGCACGGTGCTGATGAGCTCCCCGCCCCGGGTGACGTACGACTCTCCGGGCACGATCTGCGCGATCCACAGGCCGCTCGCGAACTCGAAGTAGCGGTGGATGCCCTCGAAGCCGGAGACCGGGGCGGGCTCGCGGGGCGTGTGCAGGGGTCCCGCCGAGGCGGCCAAGGTCACGCCCCGTCCGTTGCCAGGCGGGAGAGCGGACGCCCCGCCACACCTCTCGCGACCGGGGACGGCACCTCCGCGGCCGGCTCCGCGGCGGGCAGGTCGAGCCTGGCGAGCATGTCGATGATGTCGATGATGAAGGCCACGTTGCCGTCACCGAGGATGGTCGCGCCCGCCAGCCCCGCCACCCGCCCGTAGTTGGCCTCGAGGCTCTTGATGACCACCTGCTGCTGGGCCTCGAGCGCATCGACCACCAGACCCATGCGACGCCCGTCGGTCTCGACGATGACCAGGATCTTCCCCGCGACGGCTCGGGTCGCGTCGGCCGCACTCCGTCGGGTCGCGGTCGGGGCCGCCATCGGGGAGGCCATCGAGGTGGCCACGACGCCGAGCAGCTCGGCCAGTTCGACCAGCGGGATCAGCTGATCGCGCAGCCGGTAGATGCGCCGCGAACCCGCGATGGTCCGCACCCGCCCGGCCTCGATCTGCACCGACTCGACGATGGACAGCAGCGGGATCACGTAGGCGTGCTCGCCGGCCCGGACCAGCTGGCCATCGATGATCGCGAGGGTCAGCGGCAGCCGCAGCCGGACCTTGGTGCCCTGGCCCGGGCGCGACTCGAGGGCAATCTCGCCTCCCAGGGACTTCACGTTGCGGCGGACGACATCCATCCCCACGCCCCGCCCGGAGAGATCCGACACCGCCTCCGCGGTCGAGAATCCTGGCGCGAAGATCAGCTCCAGCACCTCGGCGGGCGAGGGCGTGGCGGTCGGCGCCACCAGCCCCCGCTCCCGCGCTCGACGCAAGATCTTCTCGGCATCGAGGCCGCGGCCGTCGTCCTCCACCTCGATGAAGATGTCCGCGCCCCGGTGGACGGCGCCGAGCGCCAGCCGCCCGGTCTCGGGCTTGCCGGCCGCGCGGCGCTCGCCCGGGGTCTCGAGGCCGTGGTCGAGGCTGTTGCGGATGAGGTGGACCAGCGGATCTCCGAGCTTCTCGAGCACGGTCTTGTCGAGCTCGGTGGTCTGCCCGGTGATCACGAGCTCGACCCGCTTGCCGAGCTGCCGCGAGAGATCGTGGACCAGCCGCGGGAAGCGGTTGAAGACCGCGCTGACCGGCACGCTGCGCAGGCTCATCACGCTCTCCTGCAGGGCCCGCGAGTTGCGCGCCAGCTGGCTCAGGCCCTCGCGAATGCGCGTCACCTTCTGCTCGTCGAGCGGCCCGCCATCGTCGAGGGCACCGAGGATCGACTGCGTGATGACGAGCTCTCCCACCATGTTCATGAGGGCATCGATCTTGTCGATCCCCACCCGCAGCGAGGCCATGGCCTGCGCCGGCTCGCCATCGGCGGACCGTGCCCCGCCCGCGCTGGCCCTCCCGTCGTCCCTCGTAAGAATCGGGGACGTGGCTCGCTGCCGCTCGGACGTCCCCGCGCCCTCCCGCGGCGGGAACGGCGATGGGCCCGGCTCGACGGCGGGCGCCGGTCCGCAGCCCGCCGGCGCCGGGAGCGCATCGCCGTGCCACTCGGTGAGCGCCAGCTCGGCGTCGTCGGCCACCCACGCGAAGATCTCCTCCACTGCGGCCCGCGGGACGGCGGCCTCGAGCCGGACGCGCCAGGACAGATAGCAGGCGGTGGGGACCAACTCGGCGAGCGGCGGCAACTCGGACAGGTCCGCCTCGACCGACACCGCGCCGAGTCCCTCGAGCTCGCGAATCAGGCGCCAGGGCTCGTTGCCCGACTCGAGCATGTGCCGACGCGGGCGCAGCCCGATCTCCCAGCCCCGGAGCGTCGGTGCCGGACCCGCCGCCGACGTCGGGGTGGACGCCTCGGGCGGCGGCGGACGGTCACCCTCGGCTCCGGCGGCCGTCGGCACCACCGCCGTCGCTGGACTGCCCTGCGCGCTCGCCCGGGCCGCGGCCCCGGCCGACCGGGCGCCCGCCCGCTGCAGCCGCTGGCGCAAGGCGGGGTGTCCTTCTTCCTCCGAGGGCCGCCCGGCGCGCAGGCCCTGCAGCGTCACCCGCAAGGCGTCCAGCCCCTCGAGCAAGAGGGCCATGAGCTCGGGGCCCGGCAAGAGGATACCCGCCCGCACCTCATCGAGCAGGGTCTCCATGTCGTGGGCCAGCCCGGTGATGGCCGCGAACCCGAAGGTGCCGGCTCCACCCTTGAGCGAGTGCGCGGCGCGAAAGATCTCGTCGACCACCGCGGCGTCGAACCCGGCCTCGAGCGCGAGGAGGCCAGCCTCGAGGCGCTCAAGGTTCTCGGCGCTCTCCTCGAGGAAGGTCCCGAGCAGCTGACTTCTGAGGTCGTTCACGTGCGCGTCGCTCGTTCCGGGGGGGGCGGGCTGGCTGGGCCTAATCGAGGACCTTGCGGATGGTCGCGAGCAGCAGGACCGGATCGAAGGGCTTGACGATCCAGCCGGTGGCGCCGGCGTCCTTGGCGATGCGCTTCTTCGCGGGATCCATCTCGGTGGTGAGCACCAGGATGGGCACGTGCCGGTAAGCCGGCAGCCCCCGCAGCCGCTTGATCAGCGTGAGCCCGTCCATCTGCGGCATGTTCACGTCGGTGATCACCAGGTCGGCCCCCTGCGCCTGCGCGATCACCAGGGCCTCCATGCCGTCCTTGGCCTCGGTCACCTTGTGTCCGCCCTCGGCGAGGGCCCGCGACAGGAGCTGCCGCAGCGAGAACGAGTCGTCGATCGCGAAGATGTGCGCCATGGTCAGTCGGCCTGCAGGGGGCGATCCGGGTGTTCGAGTCCGAGCGCGGCGGTCAACCCGAGACGCCGCGCGGCGTCTCGCAGCGGCGCGCTCGGACGCACGAGTCGCAGGACGCGACCCTGCGTGCGCGCATCCCGGACCGCGGCGCACAGCACCTGCAAGGCGGCGGTGCTCACCCGCTCGACCGCACCGGTGGCAATCTCGATCTCGGCCTCGGCCCCTTTCGCGACGGCACCGAGCAGCTCCTCGTGGAGCCGCTCGGCGGCCGGCAGATCGAGGGTCTCCTCGCAAGTCATGCTGACGTCCGCCATCCGCACCCTCCCCTCGCTCGTTGGTTCGCTTCGTTGGTTCGCTTCGTGGTCCGCTTCGTGGTCCGCTTCGTGGTTCGACGTTTCTGCCGGTGCGGCCTGGTCTCCGCTGCCATGCATCGCTGGCTGACCCGAAAACTTGAGCGAATGCCCGGCGATCGGACCGGGTGCCAAGCGCGGCCAGACGGTCGAGCCAGACGGCTGCCCGGACGGGTCCCGCCCGATCCTTGCGCACCGGCGCTCAAGTCGGCCCCCCCGCGCGACGATGCGGATGGTCATGGTGGGCACTCCGGCGGCAGGGACATGGGCGTCGGCGGGTGGTGCCACGTGAACCCCGAGGCCCTCGAACCTCCGGCCAGCCCCGAGGCCGACCCACCCCCGGAGCTCGGTGCCCTGCGCGGTCAGGTCGAGCAGGCCCGCGGCATCCTGGCCGACGCGGTCGAGAGGGTGTGCCGGTGCTTCGGCACGATGGAGACCGAGAACACGCTGCAGAGGAACCTGATGGCGGCGCTCATGGGCTCGATGTCCATGTCCACCTCCTTGCGCCCCGCCGACCAGGACGGCGCCAGCAGCGTTGTCCAGGTCGGCCCGGATGACGAATCCGGCGCGCCCCCGGTCGACTTCCATGCCTTCGCCGTCGAGCTCGGGGCCTTTCTCTGTGAGTCCGCGGGGGTGCTCACCACGCTCAGCCAGCAGAACGCCGAGTCGTTGCGACGGATGGACAGCATGGTGTCGCAGCTCGACGGGGTGTTCTCCCTGGTCCGGGACATCAACGGGATTGCCGACGAGACCTACATCCTCGCCGTCAACGCGCAGATCGAGGCGGCCCGGGTCCAGCGGTCCAGCGAGTCGGGCAACGGCTTCTCGGTGATCGCCGCCAACGTCCGGGAGCTGAGCCAGAAGACCCGCCAGTTCAATTCCCAGATCGCCGAGCAGGTCGGAAAGGCCCGGACCACCGTCCACGAGGTCCGCCAGGCCGTCGCCACCATGGCGGTGCGGCACGAGGAGGACGCCCTGTCCGGGCAGCAGAGCAGCGACAGCCTCATGCGCCAGCTGCGCCAGTTCCGGGAGTTCATGAACGCGGGCATGGCCAGGGCCAACACCTCGGCCGTGCGGGTGGCCGAGGCCACATCCGAGGCCATCACCGCCATGCAGTTCGAGGACATCCTGAACCAGCTCCTGATGAGCATCCGGCGCCACGCCGACCGGCTGGCGCCCCCGGCCGGGGATGCGCGGAGCGTGCGCCCGCCGCCCGGTGAGGGGCTGCTCCCCTCGTCCGAGCCCGTCCAGCAGCGGGACATGGCGACCGGGACGATCGAGCTGTTCTAGGCGTCTGGGATCCTGGTCACTCGAGCGACCGGAGCCATGGCTTGGCCAGGCTGCCGCACCGCGCGCTGACCTGGCAACACTACGCTAAAAAGACGTGAGCGGACACACACATGGCCCCCCGGTCCCGACAAGATGCTCCCTGCCGTCGAATGCACGCGAGCGGCGAAAGAGTCGAGCATTTGATTACGGGGGCGTCCAACTCTATAGAGACTCATGTCGATTCTGCACCATCGTGAAAGCTGTCCGCCGAACGACACTGGACCCGCTGCCACATCGAGGACGAAATGATGAAGCGAGATCTCCGTTTCTCCCGTCGCAACTTTATCAAGACCGTCGGGGCGGGCGCGGCCTTGCTGCCGCTCCTCGAGTCCGACAAGGCCGATGCCGCGTGCATCGTCGGAGGTATCAAGCGCCTCTACTTGCTGTGCTGGCCGAACGGGATGTTGAGCAGCATCAACAGCTGGGCCACCGCCGG
>CAZIOH010000151.1:0-5561 GCA_964540815.1 uncultured Myxococcales bacterium
GCCGGCGAGCAAGTCGGCGAGGACAGCGGCGAGGCGGATCTCGCGGGAGATCTGCAGACCTTCCCGCTGGCCGACGTGATGTCCCTGCTCGCCCGCCAGCACCAGACGGGCGTCCTCACCATCCTCGGCAACGCCGCCCGGCTCGAGATCGATCTTCGCGACGGGTGCATCGATTTTGCGTCCGCCACCGGAATCGGCGGGGACTTCCTGCTCGGCCGGTTCATCGCCGAGGCGAGCGATCTCGCACCCGCGATGCTCGACGAGGCCCTGGCGGAGCTTGAGGTCGCGGACGGGGACTTCATCGATCGGCTCCGGGCGCGGGGCAGGCGAACGCGCCGGCCCGGGGGCCCCGAGCGACGGATCCTCGGGCGAACCTTGGTGGCGCGCGGAGCGATCACCGCCGCCGAGCTGACCTGCGCCCTGCGCCGGCAGGCGACCGAGCTCGCGTGCGAGGCCCTGCGCTGGTCGGAGGGGCGTTTCCGTTTTCACCGCCGCGCGGAGCTGCCGGCCCTGGCGGCCGAGGCCGCCCTGCAGCTCCCGGTGGACGCGGTCCTCCTCGAAGGGCTCCGGCGGGTCGACGAGTGGCGGGTGATCGAGCGCGGGATTCGCAACTTCGACGTGGTCTTCGTGCGGGACGAGCGGCGCATCGGGGACCTGCCCCTCGGCACCCTGACGCGTGACGAGATCCTGGTGCTCGACGCGCTCAACGGCCGTCACTCGGTCCGCGACGTGATCCGCGGTCTGCGGATGGGCTCCTTCGACGTGACCCGCATGCTCCATGCCCTGCGCGAGCTCGGCCTGGTCCGCCCGCGCGTCGAGCCAGTGGCCACCCCGGCCCGCTAGCGCACCGCCTTCGAATAGCGTCAATACCGAGGCGGACAGGCCGAGCCGGCCGCGAGCGCGACGACGAGGAATACCCGTAGGTATTGTGAGGAGGAGCAACGAAGCGGCCGGCTCGGATCGTCGGCCAGATATGATGCTACTTCGAACGCGGTGCACAGGACGGCGCTTTCGGCGAGCTGATGGCCGACGGCGATCGCCCCGAAGTTTCCGACCACGTCTTCGCCACCATCCAGAGCGTTGCGGCGGCAGGGTTGATCGATCGTCTGTGCCCGACCCACTTTCGTCACGTCGTCATCGACGAGTGTCACCACCTGCCGCCGCCGTCGTACCAGGTCGTCGTCCTCCGCCTGCGACCGGCCCTCCTGGGCGGCCTCACGGCAACTCCCGAGCGAAGCGACGGCAAGTCCCTGCTGCCCGACTTCGACGGACACGTCGCGTGCGAGCTCCGGCTCTGGCAAGCCCTCGACCAGCAACTCCTGGTGCCGTTCGAGTACTTCGGCATCTCGGACACGACCGACCTGCGCAGCGTCCGTTGGACACGCGCGGGATACGACCAGGCGGCGCTGTCCGATCTCTACACGGGCAACGACGCCCGCGCCGCGCTGGTGCTCGCACAGCTCGCCCGCCGAATCGCCGACGTGCGCTCGCTCCGCGCCCTCGGCTTCTGCGTGAGCGTCGAACACGCGATCTTCATGGCTGCGCGGTTCTCGGCTGCCGGCGTCCCCGCAGCCGCCGTGCAAGGCGACTCCCCCCTGGAGGAGCGGACCCGTGCGGCAGCCCGGCTGCGCCAGCGCGAAGTGAACGTGCTCTTCACCTGCGATCTCTACAACGAGGGCGTCGACCTGCCGTTCGTGGACACTCTCCTGCTGCTCAGGCCCACCCAGAGCGCGACCCTCTTCTTGCAGCAACTCGGCCGCGGCCTCCGCCACCACGAGCACAAGCCATCGTGCCTCGTGCTCGACTTCATCGGCCAGCAGCATGAGCGATTCCGCTTCGACGGTCTGCTCGGCGGGATGACCGGGATCCCGCGTGCGCGCCTCGGCAAGGCGGTCGCCGATGAATTCCCGTTCCTCCCAAGCGGCTGCGCCGTACAGCTCGATCGTGTTGCGCGCGATCAGATCCTGCGTTCGCGCGGCGCTGCTGTTCGACAGGTACGCGACCCCTGCCACCGGCTGAGCCGAGCGAGCTCCTCGGCTCTAATGACCGTCGGCGCCCTCCGCGGTGACGAGGGGGCGCAGCCGCTCGGCGGCCTGCTCGGGCGTGAGATCGCGCTGCGGCTCGGCCAGCATCTCGTACCCGACCATGAACTTCTTCACGCTCGCCGAGCGCAGCAAAGGCGGATAGACGTGGCCGTGCAGCTGCCAGTGGGGCGAGAAGGCATCCGGCGCGCGCGACGGCGACGGCGACGGCGACGGCCGATCGCCCGGCGCGAAAGGGGCCCCGTGCCAGCCCATCGAGTATGGGAAGGACACCTGGAAAAGGCGATCGTAGGCCCCGAGCAGGCTGCGAAGGACCCCGGCCAGCCCGAGCCGCTGATCCGCCGACAGCTCCGACATGCGGGCGACCGGCTGGCGCGGGAGGATCATCGTCTCGAACGGCCACACCGCCCAGTACGGGACCACCGCCAGGAACGCGTCGTTGGCGCAGACCGTGCGGGCCCCGCTCCGCAGCTCGGCCTCCGCGTAGTCGAGGAGCAGCCGTCGACCGTGGGCCTGCAGGTACCGGCGCTGGTGGGCGTCCTCGGTGGCGGCCTCGTTCGGCAAGGTGGACGATGCCCAGATCTGCCCGTGCGGATGCGGGTTCGAGCAGCCCATCACCGCGCCCTTGTTCTCGAACACCTGCACCCACGGATAGGTCTGGCCGAGGCGCCGGGTCTCGGTCGCCCAGGTGTCGACCACCGAGAGCACCGCGGGCGGCTCCATCTGCGCGAGGGTCAGGTCGTGCCGCGGCGAAAAGCACATGACCCGGCAGACCCCGCGCACCGGAGCGGCGGTGAGCAGGCCACCGCCACCGCCCTCCACGCGAGCGTCGCCCCCGACACCCGCTCCCTCCGGGGCGTCGTCGGGCAGAAGGGCGCTGAAGTCGTTGTCGAAGACGAACGTCCCGGCATAGGCGGGATTCACGGCCCCCCCGGCGCGGGGGTTTCCCGGGCAGAGGTAGCACGTCGGATCGTAGGCCGGTCGCCCGTCCGGCGCCGCCGCCTCCACCTGGCCCTGCCACGGCCGCCGGGTCCGGTGGGGCGACACCAAGATCCACTGGCCGGTCAGCGGATTGAGACGGCGGTGTGGATGACTCTCGGGATCGAAGCTCATGGAGTCGCGCGCACGCCACCGAGGCCGAGGCCGACCGGAATCAGGTGCGTACCGCTCGCCGGACGGGACACGAAGGGAGACATGCTGCGCCCGAACCGGCGGGCGTAGGCGGCTCCGATGGTCCGGGAAATCGCCTCCACCTCGGTGGTGCTCACCAGCATGACCGTCGAGCCTCCGAAACCACCGCCGGTCATGCGCGCCCCGTAGACCCCGGCGGCCCGCCCCATCCCCCGCGCGGCGTCCACCAGGAGATCGAGCTCGTCGCAGCTGACCTCGTAATCCTGGCGCAAGGACGCGTGGCTCTCGTACATGAGCTCGCCCACCGCCGCGAAGTCGCCGGCTTGCAGGTGCCGGACCGCCGCCAGGGTCCGGGCGTTCTCGCTGACCACGTGGCGCGCCCGTCGCCGGACGACCGGGCTCGAGATGGCCGGGCTCGCCTCCACCTGGGCCAGGCTGGCGTGGCGCAAGCTCGACACCCCGAGCTCGGCCGCGGCCTGCGTGCACTCGGCCCGCCGCCGGGCGTACTCGCCGTCCCCGAGCGCGTGCTTGACGTTGGTGTTGCAGATGAGCACGCTCACCGCCGGATCGGCGAAGGGCACGACCCGGGTGGTCTCGGACTCGCAGTCGATGAGCAAGGCGCCGCGCGCGTCGCCCAGCACCGAGGTCAGCTGATCCATCAGCCCACAGGGCACGCCCGCGAATTCGTGCTCCGCCCGCCGGCACATCCGCGCCTTCTCGGTGGCGTCCACCGGGATCCCGAGCACCGCCTCGAGCAAGGTCGCGGTCGCCACCTCGAGGGCCGCGCTGCTCGACAGCCCGCCACCGAGCGGCACGCTCGAGGTCACGAACACGCTCAGCGCCGGAACGCTGTGGCCGCGGCGCTGGAAGCCCGCGATCACCCCCCGCACGTAGTTGGCCCAGCCCGGCTGAAACGCCCCCGCATCACCCGGCTCGATGGGACGACCGAGATCGATCTCGGCGGCCGTCCCCTGGGCGTCGCTGTGCAGGACCATGGTGCGCGGGCTCAGCGCCCCCGACATGGTGCGCGCCGAGCGCGGGGCCGCGGCCATCACCGTGTGGCGCTCGATGGCCATGGGCAGGACGAAGCCGCAGTTGTAGTCGGTGTGCTCGCCGATCAGGTTCACCCGCCCCGGGGCGAGGGCCAGCCAGGCCGGCGCGCCCCCGAAGCGCTGGGCGAACCCGCGAACCGCCGACTGGACCACGGGATCGTGAGCGGGGACGCCGCCCTCGAGGGGGTTGGCGACGGCCATCATCCGGGGTACCAGATGACGCGCGGCTCGCTGGCCGGACGCCGGTATTCCCAGGCCGCCTCCACCATCTTCGGCAGATCGTAGGTAGGACGCCAGTCGAGCAGGAATTTGGCCTTGGAGTTGTCGAGCCAGGTCGAGTGGTAGGGCGTGGGGACGGGGACCGTGGGCAGCCCGCGCGTCCGGCCGAGATAGGCGCCGAGCTCGCCGTAGTCCACCGGCTCGGTCATGCACACGTTGAAGGTCTGGCGGCGGGCCCGCGGGTTGTCGATGGCGGCCAGGATGGCGCCGCACAGGTCCTCGACGTGGACGAAGTTTCGCTTCACCGGGCGCCCGGCGGGATCGAGCATCACCGGGATCGCGCCCGACGCGATGTAGGCGTCGGCCTTCTCGGCGCCGACCAGCTCGCGCCAGCGCGGTCCACCGAACACGTCCTCGCCGAACGACAGCTGGTACCTGAAGTCGTCCTTCTCCATGATCCAAGGGGCCCGCAGACAGCAGGCGTCGAGATCGTACTGGATGCAGAACTGCTCGAGCATCACCTCCTCGAGGACCTTGGAGAGGGCATAGCAGCCGGGATAGGCGCTGTGCTTCTGGGTCTCCGTCACCGGGATGGGGTGCGGGTAGAAGAAGTGCCCCATGCCCGCGTCCCCCCCGATGAGGATGAACTGGCGGAAGGTCGGGCTCGTGCGGGCCCCTTCCAGGATCCAGAACATGCCCTTGATGGCCACGTCCATGATCGACTCGGGGGTCTCTTTGGTGGTGGCGAGGTGCAGGACGTGGGTCACACCCTCGAGCGCCCGGGCGACGAGCTCGCGGCTCTCGATCGAGCCCGCGACCACCTCGAGCCGGGACGAGGGCTCGAGCCGCCGGTTGTGGCACAGGGCGCGGACGATGAACCCGTCGAACGCGTGGTCGGCGAGCAGCCTGCGGATGAAGGCTTGCCCCACCTTGCCGGTTGCGCCGGTGACGAGGATGCGCTTGCTCGCGCTCGTCCCGGAAGATCCGGGCGGTGACGACGTGGAGGTGGAGGTGGAGGTGGTGGACATTGGGTTGGGGCTCAGGTTCCTCGGCCGGGTGATGGAAGGTGCATGTTGGTCATCGTCTCGTCGCCTCGTTGTCGTCTCTTGGTCGTCTC
>CAZIOH010000151.1:5661-8484 GCA_964540815.1 uncultured Myxococcales bacterium
GTCGTCTCTTGGTCGTCTCGTCGTCGCTCTCAGCGGACTCGGCGCTTGGCGGCATTCCTCTCGAAGATGCGATCCACGATCACGGCCGCGAGGATCACGCCCCCGGCCACCACGTTCTGCCACAGGGACTTGCCGATCAGGTTCACGGCGTTGAACGTGATCTGCATGATACCCGCGCCGATCAGCACCCCGAACACCGACCCGCGGCCACCGAGGAGCGAGCAGCCCCCGAGGACCGCGGCGGCCACGGCGTGGAGCTCATAGGCCGACCCCAGCGACGGGGTCGCGCTCGGCAGGTACGCGACGTACAGCACGCCGGCCATTCCCGAGAGCCCGGCGCTAGTGATGAAGGTCACTAGACGGATCCGCTGCACCGGGACCCCCGAGAGCCGGGCTGCCTCCGGATTGGAGCCGATGGCGTAGGCGTAGCGACCGAGGATGGTCCGGTGCATCAGGAACGCCACGATGGCGATGGCGACGAGGGCGAACCAGAAGGGCATGGGCATCCCGAGGCCGATCCCTTCCCCGAGAAAGCGGAAGCCGGGGTACTTGCCCTGGAAGCCGATGTCGGTGCCGCCGGTCATGACCTCGGCCGCCCCGCGCAGGAGCAGCATCGACGCCAGCGTGACCACGAACGGCTGCAGGCCGAGGCGGGTGATGATCATCCCCTGCGCGTACCCGATGGCCAGCGACAGGCCGAGCGCGACCGCGACCGCCTCGCCGATTCCGAAGCCCGAGTACATCGTCAGGTAACTGGTGGTGACCGCCGACACGCAGATGATCGAACCGATCGACAGGTCGATGCCGCCCGCGATGATCACCACCGCCTCGCCGAGCGCAAACAGCGAGATGAGGGAGATGTGCCGGACGGTGTTGCGCAGGTTGTCAGGGTTGAGGAAGACCGGGTTCAGCGCCGCGGTCAGGACCGCGAGGCCGAGCATCACCCCCAGCATGGTCAGCTCCTTCTTCATGAGCTTCCACCGGGCGGGTGCCGTCACGACCACTGGACCTGGGCTGGGAATCGACATTTCGTTCATGTGGCGTACCGCAAGATGTTGGCGTCGGTGAGCTCGTGGCGGGCCAGCTCACCGCGAGCGACCCCCTGGCTCATGACGATGGCGCGATGGCACAGGGCCGCGATCTCCTCGGCCTCGGAGCTGGACACGATCACCCCGGCCCCGGCCGCCGCCAGCTCGCGCACCACGTCGTGCACGTCTCGCTTGGCGCGGATGTCGAGGCCCCGGGTGGGCTCGTCGAGGAGCAGCACCTTCGGGCTGCGCGCCATCCACTTGGCGAGCACGATCTTCTGCTGGTTGCCGCCCGACAGCCCCGACGCCGGACCGCCGCCCCGGATGCGAAACCGCTCCATGAAGGGGCGCGCGATGGCGACCTCGTCCTCGAGCAGGAATCGCCTCAACGATGGCAGGGCCAGGTTGCGCTCGACCAGCATGTCGAGGATCAGCCCCTGCGAGGCCCGCTCCTCGGGCACGTAGCCGAAGCCGGCGTCGATCGCATCGCGCGGCGACTCGATGAGCAGCCGATGCCCCCCGAGGTTCACGTCGAGGCGACAGGGCCTGGCCCCGGAGAGCTCGCGCAGGATGCTGGTCCGCCCGGCGCCCACCAGGCCCGCCAGGCCCAGGATCTCGCCCGCGCGCAGATCGAAGTTGACCCGCCCGCTGACCGACAGCAGGACCTCCTCGCGCCTCGGCGCCGGCACCTCCGAATTCGTGTTGCTGGCGCCGGCCAGGAGCTCGACCAGGTGGTCGAGGGTCGCCTCTTTGGTCGGCAGCTCGGCCACCCGCTCGCCGTCGCGCATGCAGACCACCCGGTCGGTGATCTTCAGCACCTCCCGCAGGCGATGAGAGATGTACACCATGGCGATCCCGTTCCGGCGCAGCTCCTCGAGGAGCCCGAAGAGCCGCGACGCATCCGACTCCGAGAGCGTGGCGGTGGGCTCGTCGAGCAGCAACACCTTGGCGTCGAGCGACAGCGCCCGCGCGATCTCGGCCCGCTGCTTCTGCCCGGGGGACAGCTCGCGCAGCGGCGTGTGCGGATCGATGTCGCCGCCCACCCGGCGGAGGGCCTCGGCCGCCTGGCGGTAGAGCGCCGGGCGGTTGATCATCCCGAAGCGGTGGGGCTCGTGCCCGAGCATGACGTTCGAGCCCACGTCGAGATCGTTGGCCTGGATCAGCTCCTGCCGCACCAGCGAGACCCCGAGGCGGATCGCATCCGCCGGATCCTGCGGGGTGTGCCCGTTGATCTGGACGGTGCCGGCGTCGGGCAGGTGCACGCCGGCGGCGACCTTCATGAGGGTGGATTTTCCGGCCCCGTTGCCCCCGAGCAGCCCGACGATCTCCCCGCCCGAGACGTCGAAGTCCACCCCACGCAGGGCCCGCACCCCGCCGAAGGACTTGACCACCCCGCGAATCACCAGGGTCATTTCTTCAGCTCACGCAGCTCATTCCAGAACTGCTCGAGGTTGTCCTTCTTCACCGTGAGGATGCCGGTGTCGACCACCGTCGGGACCTGCTTGCCATCCTTGAGATCCTTGAGGGCCTTGATCGACTGGTACCCGAACTGGAACGGGCGCTGCACGATGGTCGCGGAGATCAGCCCGTCCTGCACGCTCTTGAGGGTCTCCTCCTCCTCGTCGAAGGCGATGATCACGGGCTTGTCCTTGCGGCTCGAGGCCCGGACCGCGCCGGCGATGCAGGGGCCGTTGTAGGACCAGATCCCGATGATGAGGGCGAGATCTGGATAGCGCGCCAGGGCGTCCTCGACGTTCTTCTTGGCCAGCGCCCGGTCGGTCTTGTCGAGGAACAC
>CAZIOH010000152.1:0-8420 GCA_964540815.1 uncultured Myxococcales bacterium
GCGGCTTCGCCGCTCGCGGGGAGGGGAGGACCCCTCCCCGCGGGCCCCTCCCGGGAACGACGAGAATCGGGCCAGGATCTGCTTTGCCTGTGTGGTCTCCGGTTGGCAAAGCCAACCTCCGATGCTCTGCGGGAACTGACGCGAGCTTGGTGCCTGCCCCTCACCTGGCCCCTTCCTCAGAGCGCGGGGGAGGGAGGACCCCTCCCCGCGGGCCCCCTCCCGGGGACGACGAGAGTCGAGCCCGGATCTGCACCGGGGCTGGCGGGATGTGTTACGAGTAGACCTCGATGGATCGAGAGATCGCCTTCGGCTCATTGCGTGGGCTGTTGCCACGCTCCAGGAGCTCGCTGTTCTCGGTGTTCGCCGCCGATCGGTGGCTGTTGTGGGCGACGGTGGTGCTGATCCTCGCCGCGTGGACGCCGCTCGGGTTCACGTCGTTCTTGCCCTTCTCCGATCTCGGCATCAACACCGCCTCCGCCGAGCTGATCCTCGACACGGCCTTCGGCCGCCCCGGCACCGCGGAGTTCTACCGGGTGCAGTGGACGCCCGTGCCTTACTGGACGACCTACGGCGTCTGCGCGCTGCTCGGGCGCGTCTTCGGCCCGCTCATCGCCGCCAAGCTCCTCACCGCCGCCATCCTCGCGCTCGTCCCCCTCGGGACGATGCGCCTGCTCGCGGCCCTCGGCCGCGATGTGCGGCTCGGGCTCTGGGCGTTCGCCCTGTGCTGGGAACACAACCTCTACGCGGGCTGGATGGCTCTCATGCTGGGGGTGGCGCTGACGTCCTTTGCCCTCGCCTGGCTCATCGAGGCGGAGACCATCGCCGACGGACTGCGGATCGCCCCCGTCGCCGCCCTGATCGGCGTCACGCACATCCAGGCCACCTGGCTCTTCGGGCTCGCCGGGACCGTCCTCGTCGCCAGCACCGGCCCGTGGCGCCGCCGCATCCAGATCCATGCCGCCGCCTTCCTCGGAACCGCCGCGGTGGTGCTCCCCTGGCTCTGGATGACGGTCCACCCCGCGCGTCTCGGCGGCCCGCCAGTCGGCCCACCGGCGCCCGCCTTCACGTTCGAATGGCACCCGCCCGCCTACAAGCTCGGACACTTCTTCGAGTACACCCTCGACAACTTCTCGAGCCCCGCCGGAGAGCGCGCAGCGGCCTTTGCCTTCGTGGTGCTGGCGCTCGGCCCGCTGCTGCTCGGACTCCTCCCGTCCAAGGGCAACAGCGATCGGCGCTCCCCCGCGCTGCTCCTGGCGGTCCCGTGCGTGCTCTACGCCTTCCTCCCCTGGGCCATCGGTGGACCGATCAACCACTGGTACACCTATCCTCGCTTCTCCACCGTCGTGCTGCTGTGGCTGCTGCTGCTGCCGCTGCCGCGTCTCCGCGGTCACCGAGCGCTGGCCTTGCTTCCAGGGGTGCTGGCCGCGCTCTGGCTCGACGCGTGCGCCATCGACCAGATGGCCAGCTTCGCGAGAAAGACGCGCCCCTTCCTCGACGTGATCGCCGAGGTGCGCGATCAGGCCTCCGTCATGGCCATCGTCAACGACGACAACGATCCGGACTCGGATCTGAGGCTGCCCCCGTACCACCAGTTCTACGCGTACATCACGGCCTTCCGGCACGGGTATTCCCCGCAGCTCTGGAACAACAACTCGATTCCCCTCGTCTACCGCCCCGAGAAGGCACGACCTTGGCCGGACTGGGGTGGAGCGTTCTCCATGGACGCCCACGGCCGGTTCTACGACTACGTCCTCGTCCAGGGGTTCAACCATGGCGATCCAGTGGCGGGTGCCACGACCCACGACGGCACGCGACGGGCCCGCCTGGTCATCGAGCGCGCGCGATGGCGCTTGTACGCGATCGAGGCGAGTCGGCCGTGAGGGTGGCAGGGATCCGGCGCTCGCCTGGCTGGTGACCGCGATGTGCGTTATGTAGTTTTCTTGCCTTCATCGGATTACATGGCTATCTTCTCGGGGGAGGCAAGGACATGAAGAGACCGAGACCGGCAATCACCCGCGCCAGCGCCCGTCCGGCCCTTCACCGAGCGCAATCGACCGCGCCGGCCGGCACCGTGACCGGCGGTCCCCGTCACCTCCCCGCGCCCGAGCCGGTGCGCCGCATCGACCGCCGCCGGAACCGGTCCTCCGACCTCGGTCAGGCCCTGCACCTGCAACTCGAAGCCTGTCGGGCCGAGGCCTCCCTCGACGCCATCGTGGTGGCCGACGACCTCGGCCTCTGTGTCGCCGCCGCCTCGGAGGACGCGGGACAGCTCGAGGAGCTCGCGGCCTGGTTGCCTCTGTCCGAGCGGGCGGGGCTCGACCGGTCTCGTACCCCCGCTCCGGCGGGGCTCGCAGCCCCGAACGCCCTCCGCCGATTCGTGGTCGGAAGCTCCGCCCTCTTCATGTGCGCCGTCGGAGGCCAGATCGACACGCGCGCCGCCTGCCTGCTCCGCGCGGAGCTCGGCTTCCGTCGCATCCTCGCGGCCGCCGGCTGAGCCCTGGGGTTTTCGGGTGCGGGGGCGTTCCCCGTGCGCTACGCTGCGCCACGCGCCGAGGGCCGTCGGCGCACGTGCGGTCGCCGCGCGCCTCGCCCGAGGAGCGAGAAGAGCAAGAACAGCAAAGAAGAGATGGACGGCTCACACATCGAAGGATCCGGGATCCAAGTCATGTCATCAGAAATCGTTCAGGTTCAGGCGCTGGTCATCGGCTCCGGTCCAGGCGGCTACGTCGCCGGGATCCGGCTCGGCCAGCTGAAGGTCAAGGCCATGGTGGTCGAGAAGGCCGAGCCCGGCGGGATCTGCCTGAACGTCGGCTGCATTCCGTCCAAGGCGCTCATCACCGCCTCGAAGACCTACGACAAGCTCAAGCACGGGGCGGACATCGGGCTCTTCGCGGACAACCTGCGGGTCGACATGAAGAAGATGCAGACCTGGAAGGGCGAGGTCGTCGCCAAGCTGACCGGCGGGGTGCGCCAGTTGCTGAAGAGCAATGGCTGCGACTACCGGGCCGGCACCGCCAAGATCGTCGGCCCCGGCACCGTGGAGATCACCAACGGCGCCTCGGTCACCACGGTCACGGCCGAGCACATCGTGGTGGCGACCGGCTCCCGTCCCATCGAGGTCCCGGGCTTTCCATTCGACGGCAAGCGCGTGGTGGACTCCACCGGTGCCCTGGCCTTCGCGGAGGTGCCGGAGCGCTTCGTGGTGGTGGGCGGGGGCTACATCGGCATCGAGATCGGCACGCTGTACGCCAAGCTCGGTGCCAAGGTGACCGTGGTCGAGGCGCTGCCGTCCATCCTGCCCGGGACCGACCCCGAGATGGCGCAGCTGGTGGCCCGCAAGCTGAAGAAGCTCGGCGTGGAGATCGTCACCGGTGCCAAGGCCAGCGCGTGGGCCGAGAAGGACGGACATGCGGTGGTGACCCTGCAGGTGGGCAGTGAGACCAGGACGATCGACACCGACAAGATCCTGGTGGCGGTCGGGCGGCGCCCCAACTCCGAAGGGCTCGGGCTCGAGACCATCGGCGTGACCGTCGAGCGCGGCTTCGTCCCGGTGGATCGCGCGCTGCGCACCAACGTCCCCGGGGTCTACGCCATCGGTGACCTGGTCGGACAGCCGATGCTGGCCCACAAGGCCTCGCACGAGGCCGAGGTGGTGGCCGAGGTGATTGCAGGACACCACGCCGAGATGGACGTCCGCTGCATCCCCGCGGTCATCTTCAGTGACCCCGAAGTGGCCACAGCCGGGCTGTCGGCGGAGGAGGCGACCAGGCAAGGTCGGGAGGTCAAGGTCGGCAAGTTCCCTTTTGCCGCGCTCGGCCGCGCCATCGCCAACGCCGACACCGACGGGTTCGTGAAGGTGGTCATCGATGCCCACTCGAAGGAGGTGCTCGGCGTCCACATCGTGGGGAATGGGGCCTCGGACATCATCGCGGAGGGCGCGCTGGCCATCGAGATGGGCGCCCTGGCGGAGGATCTGTCGCTCACCATCCACGCCCACCCCACCTTGCCCGAGGCCATCATGGAGGCCGCCAAGGCCAGCCTCGGCGAGGCCATCCATGTCGTCAACCGCTGACGCGCCCGTCTCGTCGAGCGTCCTTGCACCGGGCTCGGCTTCCCCGGGAGGGCCGGGCGGCACGCGCGTCGACCGGCTCGCCGCGCGGGTGGTCGACCTCGGGTTGCGCGAGTACGCCGAGGTCTGGGAGCTCCAGAAGCAGCTGGTGACCGCCCGGCAGCAGGATGCCATCGCCGACACGTTGATCCTGGTCGAGCACCCGCACGTCATCACCCTCGGGCGTGGCGCCGAGCAGGCGGATCTGCTGTCGGTGGCGGGCATCCCCACCTTCGCCATCGAGCGCGGCGGTGGCGTGACCTACCACGGGCCCGGGCAGCTCGTGGGGTATCCGGTGATCCGCCTGCGCGAGCACGAGCGCGATCTGCACCTGTACCTGCGCAACCTCGAGGAGACGCTGCTGCGGGTGGTCGCCGACTTCGGGATCCCGGGCATTCGCAATCCCGGCTGGACGGGGGTGTGGACCGCGCCCCGGCCTGCCACCTCCGCCGAAGGCGCGGCGGCCGCCGGGGAGGGGCACCCAGAGGCCGAGCGCCCGTCGCGCAAGCTCGCCTCCATCGGGGTCGCGGTCAAGCGCTGGGTGACGCTGCATGGATTCGCGCTCAACGTCTCGACCGATCTCGCGCGTTTTCGCGCCATCAACCCCTGCGGCCTCGAGGCGGGGGTGATGGCGTCGCTCGCGAGCGTGCTCGGGCGCGAGGTGGCGATGGCGGAGGTCAAGGCGCGCGTGCGCCATCACTTCGGCGAGGTCTTCGGACGCGCGTGGTCCTGAAGGGACCGGCGGCGGGGAGCGTGTTTCCCGTGCCGGTCATCCCGCTCGACGATCCCGCCGACGCGCGCCTCGGCGAGTACCGCGACCTCAAGGACCGGGATCTGAGCGCCGCCGGGGGTCGGTTCGTGGCCGAAGGGGAGATCGTGGTGCGACGGTTGCTGGGCAGCCGGCTCCGCGTGCAGTCGATCCTGCTGACGGCTCCGCGGCTCGCCACGCTCGCCCCCGCCATCACCGCCGCGCGCGCGGAGTGCCCGGTCTTCCTGGCCACCCAGCCGGTGATGGACGCGATCGCCGGCTTTCACGTCCACCGCGGTTGCCTGGCCATCGGTGAGCGCGGCCCCGACCCGGAGCTGACCGCCGGGGCGCGGACCGTGCTGGTCCTCGAGGATCTCGTGTCGGCCGACAACGTCGGAGCCTGCGTGCGCAACGGCGCCGCCTTCGGCGTCGACGCGCTGGTGCTCTCGCCCCGCTCGGCGGATCCCTTCTATCGCAAGGCCATCCGGGTGGCGCTGGGCTCGACCTTCGCGTTGCCCATCGTCCGGCTGCGCAGCTGGCCGGCGGATCTGCTGGCGCTCAAGCGGCACCTCGGCCTCACGCTGGTGGCTGCCGTCGTGGAGCCGCCCGGGTGCGAGACCGAGACGTCCTCGGGCAGCCCCTCGACTCCGATTCCGTTGCCGGCCCTGCGGCGTCCCGAACGGGTCGGGGTGCTCCTCGGCTCCGAGGGGCCGGGGCTATCGGCGGCGGCCCGCGCTGCCTGCGACCTCGAGGTGACGATCCCGATGTCGCCGGGGGCGGACTCGCTCAACGTGGCGACCGCCGGCGCTCTCGTGCTCTACCACCTCCAGCAGGTCGCTGGCCGCTGACGGCCAGGGCGCGCCCCCTCGCGGCGGTGCCCGGGTCATGGTGTCAGATCGCCCAATGCTGCTGCGTATGGTGCCGGGCGGGTTCCGGCGTTGGTGCCGCGATCCCGTCGCGGTGAGATCCAATGACTCCGGGAGGTCGCGATGCGTGGAAGGATGACGATGGCTTTGGGTGTTCTGGCGTGCGCGCTGCTCGGCGCGTGCGGAATGGAAAAGGACGACTCCTCGAATCCGGAGCAGATCTCGCGCGTGGACAGCGCCCTGTCCGCCACGACGAATGCCTCCGGCACCGCGGAGAGCTTTCACCTCACGGGCACCATCGATCGAAGCAATCCCTTCTTCCTGGCGCTGGGGGCGAATCCGCGAACCTGTGAGACCTGCCACGCCGCGAGCCAGGGGTGGACGCTGTCGGCCCGGGCGGTGAGCCAGCTCTTCGCCGAGAGCGGAGGGCTGGCCCCCCTGTTCTTGCCGCACGACACGGGCAGCTCGCCCACCGCCGACCTGTCGACCGAGGCGGCCCGCCGCGCGGCCTTCGGACCGACCCTGCTGCGTCGCGGGCTCATCCGCTTCCCGCGCACCCTGCCGGCCACCGCCGAGTTCACCGTCACCGAGGTCTTCGATCCGGCCGGCTTTGCCACCCCGGCCCAGATCACCAACTTTCGCCGTCCCACCCCCACGGCCAACGAAGCCAAGGTGGCGAACATCCTGTGGGCGTCTGGGCCGGGCGATGTGGCCACGGCCGTCGCCGGGGTGGTCGGGGGCGCGGCGCGCTTTCACGAGCAACGTCCGGACGCGGTCCCCGTCGACCAGGTCAACGCCGCTCGGGATTTCCAGCTCGGGCTCTTCTTCGCGCAGACCGTGGACAACGACGCTGGTCCGCTCGACGCGGACGGCGCGACCGGTGGCCCCAGCAACCTGGCCACTCAGCCCTTTCACGTCGGCATCAACGACATCCAGGGGCTCGACCCCGCCGGGCAGCCCTTCACGCGGAAGGTGTTCGACCTCTTCGACGCGTGGAGCCTGGAAGCTCAGCGCCACCCACATCACGACGGCGATGGCTGCGACGAAAGTGGCTTCAGCGACGCCACCCAAGCTCACGGCGATCACCGCGATCGCCGCACGGCGGCGCGGGCCGCCATCTATCGCGGCCAGGAGCTCTTCAACCGCAAGGAGTTCGACATCACCGGCGTCCACGGGATCAACGATCTGCTCGGGCAGACCACCGTGCGCGGGACCTGCAGCACCTGCCACAACACGCCCAACGTCGGGGGACACTCGGTCTTCCGCATGTTCGATGTCGGCACCGCGGACGCCCCCAACTGTGGGCCCGAGTTGCCGCTGTTGACGCTGCAAAACAAGACCACCGGTGCCACTCGCCAGGTCTGCGACATGGGACGCGGCGGGACCGGCGTGTGGGCGGATGTTGGGAGCTTCCGAGCGCCCCCGCTGCGGGGACTCGCGAGCCGTGCGCCCTACTTCCACGACGGGCAAGCGAAGGACATCGCGCAGGTCATCGCGTACTTCAACGCGCGCTTCGACATCCGGCTCGACCGACATCAGCGCCGCGACCTCGAGGCATTCCTGCGCGCGCTCTGATCTCGTCGGCCCGAGCCGGGCGTGGTCAGGTGGGCGCGCGCCTCACTCGACCTGGCGACCGCGAGCGCGCTCGTGCCCGAGGTTCACCGGCTCCGGCCGGTGGCGGCGGCGACCCGACGGCGGCCGTGACCTTCGCCGCCGCGGGCGCTCCCGCGGGATCGGCTCGGGGCGGACCAGCATCGGTAACGGTGGGGGTCGCGGCCGCAGGCCCGGGCAGGCGGCGCCAGTCCACGAACAGATTGCGGGTGGCAGGCTGGCACGTCGGGCAGAAGCAGGCGTCGCCATCCCCCACCCGGACCGCTCGGATGGTGGTTCCACAGCGCGGGCAGGGCTTTCCGTCGCGTCCGCGCACCGCCAGGAAGTCCCGCACCTTGACCTCGATCGGCTCGCGGCGCCGGGCGATCTCGGCGATCGCGCCGGCCAGCACGTCCCGGATGGCGGTGTAGAGCCGGTCCACGTCGGAGGCGGTCAACTTGCGCACCATGGTCTTCGGGTGGATCCCGGCCGCGAAGAGGATCTCGTCGGCGTAGGCATTGCCGATCGAGGCCAGGGCCGACTTGTCCATCATGAACATGCGAACCTGATCGCGCCGGCGCCTCACCAGATCGCCGAAGCGTGCGCGATCGAACCCGGGCGAGATCACGTCGATACCGAGGTTCCCGAACACCGGGATGCTCGACTCGTCGCTCGCGGCGGCGACGTACACCTTCCCCATCCGCTTGTCGTCGAGGTAGCGCAGCTCGCTTCCGTCGGCGAAGCCGAGCGCGAACCCCATGGCCACCGGATCCTTGCTCCGCGAGGCCTCCTCCGGGCCGAGCAGCCGGTATTTCCCCACCAGCATGGCGTTGACGATCGCCACCCGATCCCCATCGAGCGCGAAGCGCAGGAAATGGCCGCGCCGCTCGACCGCCCGCACGGTTCGCCCGACCAGCGCCTCGGCAAACGGCATGGGCAACATCATGCGCAAGACCGTGGGATCCCCGGTCCGCGCCGATACGATCGCCTGGCCGACGAGGGCCCGCGACAGCTCGCTCGCGACGTACTCCAGGTCTGGAAGCTCGGGCATCCCCCGAATCTGCCACAGAGGACGCGCCTTCGGCGCTCGCGGGGAGGGGAGGACCCC
>CAZIOH010000153.1:0-7879 GCA_964540815.1 uncultured Myxococcales bacterium
AACATTCTAAGTCGGCGACATTCATGTAGCGGCCGATTTCGGCCGTGCTATCTGGAGCTTCGAAAGGGGAGCCCCTGGGTTGAATTTCCTATGCTCCGACGTGCGCACGCGGATCCTCGATGACAGCCTGGAGATCGTCATCGAAGACGACGGTCCGGGAATCGCCTCGGAGTTCGTGCCGATGTTGTTTCAGCGTTACAGCCGCGCACCACACGGCAACCGTGAGATCGGAGGCACGGGACTCGGCCTGCTCATCGTGCGCGAGATCGTCGAGGCCCACGGGGGACGGGTCGGGGTCAACAGCGTATCGGGCCGGGGGAGCCGATTCTGGCTTCGCTTGCCTGTGTTGCCAGGCGAGGGATCGATCTCCGTGTGATCGCGTCCGGCGCGACCGGACTTCGTGGGTGACACGGCGATTGAATCACTTCCTTCCGTCCAATCGACGTCAAACCATGTGTCGACCCCGGCGGGCTCGCCGGCATCGACGAGGAGGAATCACCATTGAACCCGAACATCATGAAGAAGGCATTGCTCGGCGGACTGCTCGCGCTCGGACTCTCGACCTCGGCGGTCGGCTTCGCCCAATCGGGCAGCGGGAGTGGCACCGGAGTCGGAACAGGGACAGGAACGGGAACGGGAACAGGGACAGGGACCAGCGCGTATCCGGGAACGAACTCCCAGACCGGCAGCGACACGACGGGAACCACCATGGGTCGCGATCGCAGCACGGACCGAAGCGGCGGCTCGACCACCGGTGGCAAAGACGTGGGGAGCTTTGGAGCTGGAAGCCTCGGGACCGGCGGCGCGAGCGGCGGATCCGGTGGCGGCCTACAAGGGCACGGGGGCGGGATCCGGCAGCGAACCGGGGACGGGAACAGGAACGTCGTCGCCGTAGCCAGGTCGCAGTCGAATCGGGCCGTCAGGCCGGACGGCCACGGTTCGACCGGCGCGGCAGGCTCTCCGGTCGAATGACAAAAAGCAAAGGTGGCGCCATGGGTCCCGAGCGCGCACCCTCTCACCAATGGCAAAGACATGGGTTCCAAAGAATGACCTCAAGTTTGCGAAGGCTTTTGCCAGGGCGATGCGTCCTCTCATCTCTCCGAGGAGCGGCCGTCGCCAGAATACCCGTCCGCGTTGAGCGGACGACGATGACGGAGTAGCAGCCCGATCGGGTGGGCGGGCCTGATGACGTGGCGCGGGCGCGGCGGCGGGGCCTACCGAGAAGCGTGACCAACAACGCAGGGTGGTGGCGGGCATCTCTCGGTTTGTGGCGTCGCGTGCGCTTTGTCGGCCGTCGCGTGCTCCACGTGCATGGCCCGCCACGTCGGTCGCACGTTTTGCGCTTTGTTCGGATGCCTACGCACTTCGCGCGGGATGTGGGTGGCGCACGCCCCTGAAGACCACGGAATCGGGGGTCAATCTTGGGCATGCCTATTGCTGACGTCGGGGCCATGCATCCCACTAGAATCGATTTTCCGACGAGCAGGGCTCTATTATGGACCGCAGCCGTGACCGCGGTCGCGGTGACCCTGGCCTTCCCAGCGCCCGCGCGGGCAGCCGAGCCCACAGGTACCATCACCGGCCAGGTCTCCACCAAGGCGCCGAAATTGCGCGCTGGCGTGGTCGTGTTTCTGGACAAGGTTCCTGGCAGCTTCAGGCCGCCGGCCCGGCCGGTCGTGATGGATCAGCAGGGCATGAAGTTTGCGCCGCACATCCTTGCGGTTCAGAAGGGGCAGACGGTCCTCTTCAACAACCACGACGCCGTCAGGCACAACATCTTCAGTCCGGACAACGAGAAGTACAACCTCGGCACCTGGGGCCAAGGCGAGTCCAAGCCGCACACCTTCGGCACCGTGGGCGTCTACCACCAGCTCTGCAACGTTCATCCCGAGATGGGCGCGGTGATCGTGGTCCTCGAGAATCCCTTTTTTGGTGTGACCGGCGAGGATGGGACCTTTCAGATTCCGAATGTTCCGCCGGGGAAGTACACCCTCAAGACCTGGAGCGAGAAGCTGCCCGAGCGCTCCGAGACCGTCACGGTGACGGCCGGAGCCCCGACCAATGTGCACCTGGAGCTGGTGAGATAGTCATGCGCGCCTCGCTCATCGGTTGCCTCTTGGTCGTGGCGGTGGTGCTCCTGCCAGCCGCGCCCGCCCAGGCGATTCCTGCCTTCGCGCGCAAGTACGGCACCAGTTGCCAGACCTGCCACGTCGTCTACCCGAAGCTCACGCCCTTCGGTGAGGCCTTCCGGCGCAACGGGTTCAAGTTTCCTGGACGCGACGAGGACTACATCAAACAGGAGATGGTGCCGCTCGGACAGGACGCCTATCGCTCGGTCTTCCCCAATGCGGTTTGGCCCGGGGTGGTCCCGACCAGCCCTCCGCTGGCGCTGGGGTTCAATGGTTTCGTCGGATTTCATCCGGACAAGAGCTCGGCCGCCGCCCAGGCGGACAACGGATCACGCCTGACCCTCGGCAGCTTGATCGAAGAGGCCCACCTCTGGGCGGGAGGATCCTTCAGCGAGCACATCTCGTACTTCGGAGAGCTGACCTTCGCCGATGGCGGGGCCGAGATCGAACACGCCGAGCTGCACTTCAATGACCTGGTGTCGGCGCAGCACCTGGTCAACGTCTACGTCGGGAAGGGAGCACCGACCCTCACCAGCTTCGGCGCGCATTCGAGCTACATCGCCGACGCCATCATGCCCACCCTTTCGGTGACGGCGCTCTACGGCACGGCGTCGGGGTCTTTCAACGTCCTCGGGCAATACAACCTGGTGGAGGTGAACGGGATGGCCAACGGGCGGTTCATCTACAGCGTTGGCGCCACGTCCGGGGAGAACATCGACGCGCGGACGGCAGAGAACGTCCACGGCCACCTCGGATTCAAGCTGGGAGGCATGCGCCTCGACGGCGAGGGCGACACCACCGGAAACGCTGAGAAGCCGTGGGCCGAGACCGCGCTCACGGTCGATGTCTTTGGCTACCACTCGGTCTCACGCTACACGAACGCCGGTCTGATGATGGACCTCAGCGACCGCGCCAACGTGCTCGGGGCCAACGCGCGGGGAACCGGTGGTTCCTTCGAGATCAATGCAGGCGTCTATCAAGAGTGGCACGATCACGCGACCGCGACCGGAGGCGCCGTGAAGGCGCTGGCCGAGTACGAAGAGCTGTCGTACATCGTGTTCCCCTGGCTGGTCCCGGCGGTGCGCCTCGAGTGGGCAAGCCTGTTGCCGGACGGTGGGTCGCGCATCACCGACCTCAAGATCCTTGCCGGCGCCGCCGCGCTCGTACGACCGAACTTGAAGCTCACCCTGGTGGGGCAGGTCGAGCACGCCGACGGCGCGCCCGAAGGGGGGTGGGGGGCCGCGGGAGGCTCCGCCGCGCCCACCGCGGCCTCGGTCACTGAGCTCGAGAGCATCCAGCTCGGCGTGGCCTTTGCCTTTTGATCACCGGGGCCCGGCCACCGTGCCCGGCGCGGGCGTCGACGGGGGGCGGAGCTCCGGTCCACCGGAGGCGGCTTCTTGGTGGGCCAGCCACGATCCGCAAAACCTCGACTACTACGCCGGCAACGTTCCGTGCCGCACCGCCTGTCCGGTCGGCACCAATGCGGGTGGCTACGTGGCCCTCGTCGCGACCGGACACGATGAAGAAGCCTATGCCCTCGCCCGAGGACCGAACCCATTCGCCTCGGTGTGCGGCCGCGTCTGCGCCCATCCGTGTGAAGCCGCCTGTCGGCGCGGAGCCATCGACGCCCCGGTTCACATCCGCGCGCTGAAGCGGGTCCTCGGGGAGAGGCTCGGGGTGGAGAGCGGGCGCTCGTTCGAGGACATCCTCGAGGTCGTGGACCGGCCCCGGCCCCCGGTCGAAACGGCACACGCCGGCCGCATCGCGATCGTGGGTGCGGGCCCGGCCGGGCTGGCGTGCGCGCACGATCTCGCGCTCATGGGCCACGCGGTCGTGGTGTTCGATGCGGCGCCCATCGCGGGCGGGATGATGCGGCTCGGGATCCCCGACTACCGGCTCCCACGCGCCCAGCTCGAGCGGGAGATCGCGTTCATCCGCTGGCTCGGCGTCGAGATTCGTCTCGGGGTCCGCATCGGCGACGACCAGACGTCCTCCTGCACCTTCGCTGCGCTGACCCGCGAGTTCGACGCGGTCTTCCTGGCTCCGGGCTGCCCCAAGGGACGGGCCCTCCAGATCCCGGGCGCGGACTTGCAGGGCGTGCTGACGGCGATCGATCTGCTGGCGCGGGTCAACCTGGGACAGCCGATCGAGGTGGGCCGACGGGTGGTGGTGGTCGGCGGCGGGAACGTGGCCTTCGATGCCGCGCGCTCGGCGCGGCGGTTCGGCGGGACCTCTCAGCCGGACGAGGCTTCGCACAACCTCGCGATCGACGCCGCCATGGTCGCCTCCCGCATCATGGGGCGCGAGGTGACGCTGGTTGCCCTCGAGTCGCGCGCCGAGATGCCCGCAGATCCCAGCGAGATCGCCGAGGGCGCCGAGGAGGGCGTGCGGCTCTTCAACCGGCGCGGCCCCAAGGAGGTGGTCGGCGTCGACGGGCACGTGACAGCCCTGCGCACCATCGACGTCGCCCGGGTCTTCGACGAGGCGGGGCGCTTCGCGCCCACCTTCACCCCGGGCAGCGAGAAGGACATCCCGTGCGATACCGTGATCCTCGCGGTCGGACAGGCGGCGGATCTCTCCTTCCTCGGATCCGAGCACGGGATCGCGACCTCGCCGCGCAACCTCATCACGGTCGATCCGGTCACGCTGGCCACAACCCGAGCGCGCGTGTTCGCCGGGGGCGACATCGCCTTCGGCCCGCGCATCGTGATCTCCGCCGTCGCCGACGGACGGCGCGCCGCCCGCTCCATCGATACGCTGCTCACCGGCCGCACCGATGCCCCGGTGCGCCACCGCCTCCGCGTCTTCTCGACCTTCGGCTACGATCATCCCTTCGCGGCCGGTGACTACGAGACCCGTCCGCGCGGACGGTTGCCCTCGATTCCAGTGGAGCGCCGAGCCGCGGGCACCGAGGTCGAGCGGGTCCTCACGGACGCAGAGGCCAGGGCGGAGGGCAGCCGGTGCCTGCACTGCTGGGTCAACACGGTCTTCGACTCGTCGCGCATGAATGGCAGCCAGTGCATCGAATGCGGCGGGTGCGTGGACGTGTGTCCCGAGCAGTGCATCGATCTGGTCTCGTTGCGCCGGATAGGCCTCGAGGCGGGGGCGCGGTCGTTGCGCCTGCCGGACGGTCGACCGTTCCCGCTGCCCGGGGAGCCCGGAGCGGCGCTGCTGAAGGACGAGACCGCCTGCATCCGGTGCGGCCTTTGCGCCCGACGTTGTCCGGTCGGTCTCATCACCATGCAGGCGCTCTACCGGGAGGACGAAGCCCCCTCCCTGCGCCTGGCGGACACGGCCTTCTGAGGAGAAACATGCCACTCGAAGATGATTTGAGCTTTGCGGTCTCGGAGGAGGAGCACGCGCGCCGCCGGATCCTGGCGCTGCTCGGCGCGGGGGCCCTGTCGATCGCGGGCGCGGGTACGGCCATCACCACCTTTCGCTTTCTCGAGCCGGCGGTGTACTACGAAGAGGACGCGCGCGTCGGAGTCGGACGCCCGGAGGACATCGCGCCGGGCACGGTCTTGGTCCTCGCTAAGCACAAGCTCTACGTGATCCGGGCAGCGGACGGGGGATTTTATGCCCTGTCCTCGGTGTGCACCCACCTCGGCTGCATGACCCGCTACGCGCCCGAGAGCGCGCAGCTCGCGTGCCCGTGCCACGGCAGTCGCTTCTCGCTCGATGGCCGGGTGGCGGCGGGACCAGCGCCGCGACCGTTGCGTCGCTTGCAAATCACCCTCGAACGTGGGGTCCTCGTGGTCGACTCCAGCAAGCAAGTTCCGGTCGACGCCGTCTTCAAGGTGGCCTGATGAACGACTTCCAGTCCTTTCGCCGGCGGTTCTACCGGTCCATCGTTCGGCACGGTTTCCCCGACACCAATCGCAACCGCTCCTTGACGGTCTTCAGCAACTTCTTCTTGCACATTCATCCGGTCAAGGTGCGCCGTCGCGCGATCGAATTCCGCCGGACCTACTACCTCGGCGGGCTCTCGGCGGCCTGCTTTCTGATCCTGGTCGTCACCGGCGTATTGCTGATGTTCTATTACCGCCCCGCCGTCCCGACCGCCTACGAGGACATGAAGGACCTGAAGTTCGTGGTCCCGGCTGGGGTCTTCCTGCGGAACCTGCACCGCTGGTCCGCCCACACCATGGTGGCCCTGGTCCTGGCGCACATGGCGGTGACCTTCTACCGCGGCGCCTATCAGCCCCCGAGAGAGTTCAACTGGGTGATCGGGGTCCTCTTGCTGGTGGTCACGGTGCTCTTGTCGTACACGGGCTATCTGCTGCCCTGGGACCAGCTCGCGTACTGGGCCGTCACCGTGGGCACCAACATGGCCGAGGCCGCTCCGATCTTCGGGGCCAAGCTGAAGCTGCTCTTGCTCGGCGGCCACACCATCAACGGGAGCGCGCTCTTGCGCTTTTATGTCCTCCACTGCGTGGTGCTGCCCATGTCGCTGATTGTCGGGCTCTCGATCCACATCTGGAGGATCCGCAAGGACGGAGGCATCTACCTCGGCCCCGGCGCGGTGCCCCCGAGCCCGCTGCCTGTGCCAGCACCTCGGGCCCCTCGTGCGGGGGGACGGTCGTGAGCGGTCCGGTCGAGTTTCTGGTCGGGCCGGGGGCCGGTCCCGCCGCCGGTCCCATTCGGTTGGTCGTGGTGGAGGGGGACGAACGTCCACCGGTGGACGGCTCCGACGAGCCGATGGTGATGACCGTCCCGCACCTCGTCCTGCGGGAGATCATCGCTTTCCTGGTCCTGTCCCTGGTGCTGATCGGGTTGTCGCTGACGGTCGATGCGCCGCTGGAAGAGATGGCCAACCTCACCCGGACGCCCAATCCGGCCAAGGCCCCCTGGTACTTTCTCGGATTGCAGGAGCTGCTGCACTACTATCCGCCGCTCGTATCGGGGGTGATCCTCCCCGGTCTGCTGATCGTCGCGCTGGTGGTGGTGCCGTACATGCGCATCAACCTCGAGCGCAGATCGCTGCCTCTCGAGCGTCCCGCCCGGGTCCTGGCGATCGTCTGGAGCCTGATCGCCGGGCTCGGGGTGGTGTCGTACGTGACGGGGGCGCAGCCGGTCTGGCCCTTCATCGGGACACTGCTGGCGGTGGGCGTCGCGATCTCGCTCGGGGTGCCGAGCCGGGCGCCTGACGGCTGGAGGGCCTGGCTGCGCTCGCGCAGCATCGCCTTCTGGATCTTCACCTGGTTCCTCCTGACCGCCACCGTGCTGACCATCATCGGGGTCTTCTTCCGTGGTCCCGGTTGGTCCTTCACGTTGCCCTGGCGCGACGGGGTGTTTTCCTGATGACCCCGCGACCCGACCTGCGTCCGGCGGATCTCAAGGTCACGCGCCTCCTGTGGGCCACGGCCGTGCTCTCGGTCCTGGTGCTTGGCGCCCTGTCGGTGGCTCCCGCCCGGGCCTACTTCAGCGAATGGCGCGCGGTGCAGGGCGCCTACAATGGCTCCGCTCGCAAGGCTGGGCTGCCGACGGTCGCGGTCGCCATTCGACAGATCTGGAAGCCCGAGCTCGCGGTGGTGGATCGTTGCGCCTCGTGCCATCTGGCCACGGATGGGGCGACGCCCCTGGCCGGCCAGCCGCTCTTCGCTGCGCACCCGCCCATTCCGCACGAACCGAGGGACATGGGCTGCACCGTTTGTCACGGCGGAGAGGGGCGGGCGACCGCGGCCTCCTCCGCGCACGGTCTCGAGGGCGGCGGGCTCGACCCCATGCTCCCACGCGGCTTCTACCAGGCG
>CAZIOH010000154.1:0-7825 GCA_964540815.1 uncultured Myxococcales bacterium
TGACCTACGACTTCACGCCCGGCGCCCTCTACCAGATCTACGCCGCCCCGCTGCGCCTGACCGCCATTCAGCTCCAGCCCGGCGAGAAGGTCATCGGCAAGCCGGCCGTCGGCGACAGCATCCGTTGGATCATGGCGCTCGGTCGCTGGGGCTCGGGGGCCCCCGACGCCCTCGAGTATCAATGCCTCTACCTCAAGCCCACCCGCCCCGGCCTGCAAAGCACCCTCGCCATCAACACCGATCGGCGGACCTACTACCTCGAGCCCCACAGCTTCGAGGACACCTACATGGCCGCCGTCAAGTTCCGATACCCCCACGACGAGCTGGCCGACGTCGAGGCCGCCAGGTCCAGGGACGACGCCCTCGCCAAGACCACGACCACCACCAACGTGAACCTCGACTCCATCAACTTCGGCTACCGCGTGACGGTGGTGAAGGACAAGCCGTCCTGGGCCCCAGAGCAAATCTTTGACGACGGCCGAAAGACCTTCATCCGGTTCCCGGTCTCGATGTTGACCCGAGAAGCCCCGGCCCTTTTCGTGCTGTCGTCGACGGATGAGGTCCAGCTCGTCAACTACCGGGTCAAGAACGACTTCTACGTCGTCGACCGCCTCATCGAACGGGCCGAGCTCCGGGTTGGGCAGAAGGACCAAGAGATCGTCCAGGTTGCTCGCGAGCGGTAGCCCACCACGGAACAGACGATGTCACACCGCACCGACCTCGACTCGACCCCCTCCGAGGGCGGTCCGCCGGGTCCCGATCCGGTACCCGATTCTGAGACCACGACCATCCCGCGCGAGCCGACTGATGTGCATCGGAGCAAGATTCCCCCCGACGATCCGCGGCTGCACATCGAGCGCCCGCAATTCCGCACGTTGAGAAAGGCACCTGCCTTGCTGGCGCTCGGCGGCATCGGCGCGTTCGGTCTGGTCGCCCTCGCCATCGGCCTCAGACCATCCGCGGCTCCGCCGGAGAGCAAGTCCACGACCCGCCCGCCCGAGGGGAGTGCCCCTCCCGTCCCCCTGCCCGAGATTCTACGGATCCCCCATGAAACCAGCACGACTGGTGGCGATGGCCGTAACCGCCCGGCCTCCGACGGAGGCCAACCGTCCACGGATGCTCCGGCGGCAACGCCGCCAGCGGTGCGACCGGCCGACCCACGGGCCGAAGCCCGACGAGAAGAATTCTGGAGGGCCCGGGGTGCCGGCCTGTTCGCCGCGATGGACGACACCAGCACCGCGGACCCAGCGATCCGACTATCGACGACGCCAGTCCCGGCGCCACCGAACAACGCCGGCCCGGCGGCCGCGGCCCAGTCCCCGGCCGATTCAACCCATTCACCCGACTCGAACCTCCAGGAGCGCAAGAACGACTTCCTGTCCAGAGCGGGGACGAGCGCAGCGGAGACCGTCGCCCGATCGGTCACCGCACCCGCGAGCCCCTACGAGCTCAAGGCAGGCACGCTGATCCCCGCCGTTCTGATCACCGGCATCAACAGCGATCTGCCCGGCCAGGTCGTCGCCCAGGTCCGAGAAAGCGTCTACGACACCGTGACCGGCAACTACCTCCTCGTCCCCCAGGGCTCCCGGCTCATCGCCGCCTACGACTCGATGGTCGCCTGGGGCCAAGAGCGCGTCCTCCTCTGCTGGAACCGCCTCATCCGCCCCGACGGCACCTCCATCACCCTCGACTGCATGCCCGGCATCGACCTCGCAGGCTACGCCGGCCTCTCCGACGAAGTCGACAACCACTGGACCAAGCTCATCACCGGCGCCGCCCTCTCGAGCATTCTCGCCGCCACCGCCCAGCGCACGCAGGGCGACGTCACCGGCTTCCAGCCCTCGCTCTCCCAGTCCTGGGCCAGCAACGCCGCCGGCCAGATCAACCAGGCCGGTCAGCAGCTCCTGTGCGAGCCTCACGAGACGACGACCTCTTGGCGGCCCGTCCGTCCACGAGAAAGGCCACACCGGGGTCGCATTCGGCACTCGCTGAGGCTCTCGCTGCAAGAATTGCGGCGGAGCGACCGCTTTACCCCTACTGCTGTGCCCCCGCGGGGTGGCACGAAACCTGCTGGGTATCCGACTTGGAAAGCGAGGAGGACCATGCTGTGGACTTTGGCTGTGATACTTGTCGTACTGTGGGCGTTGGGTCTGGCGACTTCGTATACGCTGGGCGGATTCATTCACATCCTGCTCGTGCTCGCCGTCGTCGCCGTGATTGTGCGGGTGATCCAAGGCCGTCGGATCATCTGAGGCGATCGCGACCAGATACGGGGAGGCGGCTACCGCAAGAACGTCAGGCGGCGGCATCGTGCCGGCGCGGACAGACGGTGTCGCCGCCTTTGTGCAAACGGCCGCGCTGGGCTACTCGACGCGGATGGGCGCCTGTCACTCGCGGCTCACGGAGAGCCATGGTGGGTGGGCCTCGCTCACAATCAAGTGGCCCGCGCCGATGTGTGGTGCAACAAGACTCTGGGAGGAGAATGTCCCCGAGGGCCGGCGCGAGGAAGTTTGATGCGAGCTCACCCGGCTATTTTGTGGCTGGCCGCGTTTCGCCCTGGGGAAACCGACATGGGACTGAAATGGAACGGCCGTTTCTTCCTCCGTGCATCCGATGGACCGCGGATAAGCTGCCCGCCAGCTCTTCAGCATCCATCAGTGATGGTGCTGTGCCGCCCGGCTCGGCGTTGGCACCTTGTGTGCTGCCCTGGCGCTGGCACTGCCGTAGGCGATGTGCTCCACTGCGCCGCTCGCGCGCGACGAGAGCGCGGGATGCAGAGCAGAAGGCGAACTGGCGTGACGGTTGCCAATCGGCGGCCTCGACGAGCCCTGGTCGGCCATCCCCGCTACCCCCTCGCTGGACGCCCAGAGGACAGACGCTGCACGCGGTCACACGGCCTGTTCGGACCGCCGACTTGGCGACCGCCGTGGCGAATTCTCGCTCTTCAAGAACGCCGGGCGCAAGAACTGCGCGAACAACTGCTCCGTGAAGCCGTTGTTGCCTGCTTTCGGTGCTGGTACGAAAGTTGCCCCAATCCGATTCATGCAACAATTGGTCACCGAGCGTCGCCCGAGAGAGCCGTCAAGCCGTACACAGGGGCCGACACCACGCATCGCCGTGCTTTCCGACCATGAGCTGTATCGGGACGGGATCGTCTTGATCCTGCGGCAGCACGGGTTCAGGCGTGCCGAAGGCTTCGCCAACTCAGGGGCCCTCCTGAAGAGCGCCCGCGTCGCGCCCGTGGATCTCGCGCTCGTTGACCTCGCGCACGAGCCGGAGAATTCCGAGGAGCTCGGGTGCCTCTTGCGGGCCGCGTGGCCCGATCTGACCTTGGTCGCAATTGGAACGCAGCTCCAACTGGCAGCGAGGGCGCAAGACGTGGACGGTTGCGTCGAGCTCCCGACCGACGGCGCGGCCCGGCTCCAGGCCATGGCCGAGGCCGTCGCCCGTAGCCACAAAGGTCCGATCAAAGGTCCGATCAAGTTCGCGACGTCGCCGGAGGTTGCACAGCAGGGCCTGACCTGGGCGTCGCTCACGCCGCGCCAGCGTCAGGTGCTCGGGCTCCTCGGGTGTGGCGTGGAGAACTCGAAGATAGCTGACTCCCTTTGCATTTCCGAGCGGGCGATCAAAGCCCACGTCAGCTGCTTACTCGAGAAATTCCGTGTAAACAACCGGACCGAGCTCGCTCTGATCGCGTGTCGGGCGGGGGTCGCGCCCGCATAGAGTCCCTCCAGTCGCATGGATAGTGGGTGTGGCTCCGTTGCGCGACGAGAAATCGGCCTAGTACGGAGTCGGAGGAGTCCACGGCGAGCGACCTACGGTGGCGCCGGCAGGGTTCCTCGAGAGGGGTTCCCTTTGGTACATATTGAGTTCGTGCCAGCCGGGTCATAGTTTACCCGGCGAGGGCCTGTGGACCTCGTCGCCGACGACCGGAAGTCTGCGGCGAATGCACGTGCTGCATCGAGACCAAGGCAGGCCATGACCCCAAGCGCCGAGAACCCGAACCCGACCGCCACGATCCTCGTCGTCGACGACAACGAGGCCAACCGCTTGCTCGCAGAAAACACGCTCGAAGACGAGGGCTATCGCGTCGTCTTGGCCAGCGGTGGGGCCGAGGGGGTCGCCGCCTTCGAGAGGGAGCACCCAGACTGCGTTCTTCTGGATATTCGCATGCCCGAGGTTGACGGCTTCACCGCGTGCGAGCGGATCCGGGCGCTTCCCCGCGGCTCCGAGACGCCCGTCCTCTTTCTCACCGCGTTGCGGGACGTCGACACCTTCGACCATGCCCTTCGGGCGGGTGGAGACGACTTCCTCACGAAGCCCGTTCGGCCCACCGAGCTCGTCATTCGCGTCCGGAACGCACTCAAGCTGCGTCGTCTGAACTTCGAGCTCCGCGAACACTACGAGATTCTCAGGAGACAGCGGGACGATCTCTTTCGTTTGCAGCTGCAGAAGGAGCGGCTGACGGCGTTCGTCGTTCATGATCTCAAGAATCCGGTGAACTCGTTGGAACTCCGCGCGCAGCTCCTGCTCCGCGACGAGGGGCTCCATGAGAAGGCGCGCGACTCGGTGATTAAGATGCGATCTGCGGTGCGGAAGCTCGCCCAGATGATCCACAATCTCCTCGATCTCAGCAAAGCGGCCGAGGGTCAGCTGGCTCCCAGGCGCTCCGACATCGATCTGCGGGCGCTCGTAGACGACGTGATCGCGGAGCTCGACGTCGACGCTCAGCTCCAGGAAGTGAAGCTTCGAAGGACACTCGAGACCGACCGGGTTTACGCAGACGAGGATCTCTTCCGCCGGACGCTGACCAACCTGGTCGAGAACGCCATTCGGTATGCGCCGCCCGAAACGTCGGTCACGATCGCGGCGGCCCGCCTCGTTGGGGGGATAGAGCTTCGAATAGCCGACGCAGGCACCGGGATCCCGCCCGAGATGCGCGAAAGGGTCTTCGATCCCTTTGTGCGGGTAGAGTCAGATGCCCGCGTCCTTGAGCGCAGCGGCCATGGGCTCGGCCTGACCTTCTGCAAACTCGCCGTCGAAGCGCACGGCGGAAGTATTTGGATCGAGGATGCCGCCCCGGGCGCCGTCTTTTGTATGAAGCTTCCGCATGATGGCGCGTGAAGAGGCATGGAGCGCCGCCCTGTCGCAGGCGTGCTGGACCGCTCGGTGAGCACCGCTCGGTCTGTCGCGACGCCCGACTTCCGACTGCTCTTTCAGTCAGCTCCGGGGTGCTACCTGGTGCTGCGCCCCGACCTCACGATCGTCGCGGTAAGCGATGCGTACCTGTGCGCCACGATGACCAAGCGGGACGAGATCCTCGACCGCCGGCTCTTCGACGTGTTCCCCGACAACCCGAGCGATCCCGAGGCAACGGGCGTCGCGAATCTCTGCGCGTCGCTCGGAAGGGTCCTCGATCATTGCCGGACGGACCGCATGCCTGTACAGAAGTACGACATTCGTCGCCCCGAATCAGAAGGCGGTGGGTTCGAGGAGCGGCATTGGAGCCCCGTGAACTCCCCGGTGATCGGGGAGAACGGGAACGTCGCCTACATCATCCACCACGTCGAGGATGTCACGGACATCGTGCGTTTGAAGCGGGAAGGAACCGAGCAGGAGCGGATCATCCAGGAACTCTCCGTTCGCTCGGAGGAGCGCTACAGCCAGTTGCTCGACGCCGCGCCGGACGCGATCGTCGTGGTCGACGACAATGGGCTGATCGATCTGGTCAATGTTCAGACGGAGAGGCTGTTCGGATACGCGCGGTCGGAGCTCATCGGCCAAGATCTGGAGGTCCTGATTCCAGTACGCTTCCGGCAGGGGCATGGGTCCCACCTTACGCGGTACTTCGGGAATCCTGGCGCGCGCGCCATGGGCTCGGGGCTCGAGCTCTTCGGCCGTCGAAAAGACGGGACGGAGCTTCCGATCGAGGTGAGCCTCAGTCCTCTCCGCACGGAGCACGGGTTGACGGTCTCCGCGGCGATCCGCGACATCAGCGACCGCAAGCGGATGGAGGCATCCGCAAAGCTCCTTGGCGATCGCCTCGCGAGTGCCGTCGACAGCATCCAGGACGGCTTTGCAATCTTCGATGACAAGGATCGGCTGGCGCTCTGCAATAGCGTCTATCGGCGCCTGGTGGGTGGGTCTCAGACCGGCCCGCTGGTCGGCCAGCCTCATGAACAAATCCTGGAGTCGTGGCTGGGCGATCTCACCTTCAAGGACGAGGAGGAACGCACGCGCTTCCGCGCGGAGCGGCTGGCGCCTCGCGAACAGGTCACGACGTTCGATGTCCGAACGAGAGACGGGCGCAGCTTACGAACCATGGCTCGGCAAACGCCGGAAGGTGGAATCGTCCAGACGATTTGGGATCTGACAGATGACGTCCGCCTCTCCGAGGAACTACGTGAGGCGCGCGGAGCCGCCGAAGCCGCGAGCAGGGCGAAGAGCGAATTCCTCTCCTCGATGAGTCACGAGCTTCGGACGCCGCTGAACGCGATCCTCGGGTTCGCGCAGCTTCTGCAACGGGACAAGAAGGAGCCGCTCTCGGAACGGCACAAGGAGCGGACCGACCAGATCCTGAAGGGCGGAGAACACCTGCTTCGCCTCATCGACGACATCCTCGACCTGTCACGCATCGAAGCCGGGGCTGTATCGATCTCCACGGAGCCGGTGGGAGTGCTCGAGGTTCTCGAGGAGGTGAGGAGGATCCTCGAACCGATCGCGGCGCGGCAAGGAATTCGCGTCGAGGTCGAGGTCGCGCCCGGCGAGCGGCCCTTGGTGGCAGCGGACCGGACGAGGTTCGGCCAGATTCTGTTGAACTTCGGATCGAACGCGATCAAGTACAATCGGCCTGCCGGAAAATTGACCTTCACGGTTTCGACGCTGCGGCCGGGGCGCGTTCGCATTGCCGTTCGTGACACCGGCATGGGAATTCCCGCCGCGAAGCAGGACAAGATCTTCCAACCCTTCCAGAGGGCTGGCCAGGAGACCGGACCGATCGAGGGGACGGGCATCGGGCTGGTCATCACGAAACGGCTCGCCCAGCTGATGCAAGGTGACGTCGGCTTTCAAAGCGTCGCCGGTGAAGGTTCCGAGTTCTGGGTGGACATGCCCGTCCCCGAATCGGGCGCCGCCCTCTCGAGCTTGGCGCCTGCCGTTCGCGATGTCGGCGAGGGACGTCTTTCGGGAGCAGGAGCCAGGCTGATTCTCTACGTCGAGGACAACCCTGCCAATGTCACGTTCATGAAGGATCTCATGAGCGCATTCGAAAACATCGATCTGCTCACGGCGCCCACGGCCGAGACGGGGGTCGAGCTTGCGCGCGGGCGCCGGCCGGAGGTCATCATCATGGACATCAATCTTCCGGGAATGAGCGGTCTAGACGCGCTGCGGGCGCTCCGCGTCGCTCCCGAGACGAGGGACGTCCCCGTGATCGCCCTGACCGCCGCTGCGTCCGAACGGGACAAGCAGCGGGGAATCCAGGCCGGTTTCTATCGATACCTGACGAAGCCCGTGAGGGTGGACGAGTTCATGGAGACACTCGAAGGGCTGCTCGTCGCCCCGCGGTAGCCAGGAGTCGGAGCATCGACGTCCGAGACCTCGTCGTGTCCGAAAAACCGAACGGGGAAAATTGCCACGGGCAAGGTGACCCACGCTGTGACGGATACCCACACTGCTCGGGACTTTCTATCCTTCATGAACCGCGTAGTCCGCGCCTACCCCAAGGAAGACCTGCGCGTCATTCTCGACAACTCTTCGTCCCACAGAACTCCCGAGGCTCTCGCCTGGCTTCGCGAAAATCGCCGAGTGCAATTCCACTACACCC
>CAZIOH010000155.1:0-7774 GCA_964540815.1 uncultured Myxococcales bacterium
ACCTTCGACTTCCACCGTGTGAAGTCGAAGAAGGCCCGTAACCCGTCGTTACCAGTAGTGCCAAGTAGTTGAAAACATTGACCGAGGCGTAACCTGGACGTCCAACCCGTTACGCAGAGGTGGTGTGAAAAGTGGTGGGAAATCCACAGGTGGGCGCGACATCGGCGGCGGCCGCCGCCGATGCCAACGGCGCCTGACAACCCGAACTCACCGAGTCCGTCCGGCAAGAGGAATGCCGGGTGATAGGATCGACGTCGAGGACCGAAAGATGACCACCGTCCAGATCCGACTGCCAGACGATCTCTTCAGCTCGATACGGAAGTCCCCCGACGAAGTGGCGCACGACATGCGGGTGGCGGTGGCGGTTCGCTGGTATGCGCAAGGAATCGTGAGCCAGGGCAGGGCGGCCGAGATCGCTGGCATGCCGCGGTCGGAATTCATGCGGGCCTTGAGCGACGCCGAGGTGTCGCCATTCGAGGAGACGGCCGCCGAAGTTCGTGAGGCTTTGACGCGTGGCTGAGGTTTGGATCTCGAACGCTTCGCCGATCATTGCGCTGTCGCAGATTCGGATTGCCAAACGAAGAGGCATGGTCGCGGTTGCTGCTCCGGTCTTCAGGGCGCTCGACGAGGCCGGTCTGTTCTTGTCGAAAGCGCTGATCCGAGAGGTGCTGGCCGATCTCGGTGAGACGCCCTGACGCCAAGGTGACCATCGTGTCGGCGCCGGATCCCACATCCCGTCATGTCCCGCTTGCGTGCGAAACAGATGAGCCAGATTCGACCTTGCGTCGTCAGATCGTGACGCGGGAGATCGCGGCTGAGGAGGCCCGACTCGCCCGCCTGGACGCAGAACAGGCCGATTCACGGGGGCGTCTCAGGGCGCTTCGGGTTGAGGCGGCGTCGTTCGCACCCGCGCCGCAGATCCGCGTGCATCTGCCGGTCACGGAGGCGACACCGATCCCGACGTCGTCTGCCGACAAGGTGAGGCTCTTCCGTGGGCTCTTTCGCGGGCGGGAGGACGTGTTTCCGACGCGCTTCGTGGCCAAGAAGACGGGCAAACCCGGCTACGCTCCCGCGTGCCGGAACAAGTTCGTCGAGGGGGTCTGCAAGCTTCCGAAGATAAAATGCGGCGACTGCTCCAATCAGGCGTTCGTTCCCGTCGACAACGACGTCGTGCTGGGCCACCTGACCGGTCGCCACGTGATGGGCGTCTACCCGCTCCTCGACGACGAGACCTGCTGGTTTCTGGCGGTCGACTTCGACGGGAAGACGGCCGACACTGGAGGATCTCGCGGCGTGCCGGTCCGGGCCACGGAAGATTCAGGCCGGTCGTGCGCCTGGACGGACGACGTCACCGCGTTCATCGAGACTTGCCGCCGCGTTGGGTTGCCCGTAGCCGTCGAACGGTCACGATCGGGCATGGGCGCCCACGTCTGGTTCTTCTTCTCGGCGCCCGTGTCGGCGAGCGTCGCCCGCAAGATCGGCTGCTACCTCATCACCGAGACGATGTCTCGCCGTCACCAGTTGGGCATGGACTCGTACGATCGTCTGTTTCCAAGCCAGGACACGATGCCCCGGGGCGGGTTCGGGAACCTCATCGCGTTGCCGTTGCAGCACGAGCCGCGCAAGCACGCCAACTCTGTGTTCGTCGACGATCAGTTGCGGCCGTACCCCGATGACCAGCAGTGGATCTACCTGGCGTCGGTGGGGAGGATCGATCGTGGCACGGCGGAGCTGGTCGCGCGCGAGGCGGCGCGGCACGGAACGGTGATCGGAGTACGACTGGCCGAAACCGCGGAGGACGACGATCTGGCCCCGTGGGCGCGAGCCCCATCGCGGAAGGTGAAGCCGGTGGTCATCATGGAGCCGCTGCCGGCGCAGGTCAGGGCGGTCTTCGCGCAGAAGTTGTTCGTCGAGAAGGAAGGCCTTCCGCCTTCGCTGATCAACCAGATCAAGCGCCTCGCCGCGTTCCAGAACCCGGAGTTCTACAAGAAGCAGAGCATGCGCCTTCCGACCGCGATGACGCCGCGGGTGGTTGCCTGCGCCGAAGACCTGGCAGCTCATGTCGGGCTTCCGCGAGGACGTCAGCCCGAGTTGGAGGCGCTCTTGCGCGAGAACGCCGTTTCGCTGGAGGTCCTCGACGAGCGCGTCGTCGGCGAACGGTTGGGACTGCGATTCCGCGGAACGCTGACCTCCGTCCAACAGAAAGCCACGGCCGCGCTTCTCGCGAGCGACATCGGCGTCTTCGTCGCACCGCCGGGCGTCGGGAAGACGGTCGTGGGCACCTACCTTGTCGCCGAACGAGATTGCAGCACCCTGATCCTCGTGCATCGTCGACCGCTGCTCGACCAGTGGGTGGCTCAGCTGTCCCTGTTTCTTGGAATCGAGCCCAAGGAGATCGGCCAGATCGGCGCCGGCAAGAAGACCGGGAACGGCCGGCTGGACGTCGCGATGATTCAGAGTCTCGTCCGTAGGGACAAGGTCGCGGACCTCATCGCAGGCTACGGACAGATCATCGTCGACGAGTGTCATCACCTCCCGGCGGTCTCCTTCGAGCGCGTGTTGAACGAAGCCAAGGCCCGCTACGTCGTCGGACTGACGGCCACTCCGCAACGCCGCGACGGGCACCATCCCATCACGGAGATGCAGCTCGGGCCAGTTCGGTTCTCCGTCGATCCGAGGAGCCAGGCGGCGCAACGTCCCTTCAAGCACAAGCTCGTCGTGCGCGAAACCAGCTTTGCCGCCGCCATGCAAGGAACACCCACGATCCAGGAACTCTATGCGGCGCTCGCTCATGACGAGCACCGCAACCGACTCATCCTCGATGACGTCATCCTGGCGCTCGAGCAGGGTCGATCTCCCATCCTCCTGACCGAGCGCCGGGACCACCTGGAGTATTTCGCCGGCCAGCTCCGCAGGTTCACGCGCCACCTTGTCGTGCTCCAGGGAGGCATGAGTGACAAGGAACGACGGGATGCAAAGGAGCGTCTCGCCTCGATTCCCGACGGGGAAGAGCGGCTCGTCTTGGCGACGGGCCGCTACATCGGTGAGGGTTTCGACGACGCCCGTCTCGACACGCTGTTCCTGGCGCTGCCGGTTTCGTTCAAGGGCACGCTCATTCAGTACACCGGTCGGTTGCACCGACTCCATCCGAACAAGGCCGAGGTCCGGATCTTCGACTACGTCGACCGGGCCGTCCCCATGTTGCTCAGGATGTTCGAGAACCGGCTGCGGGGCTATCGCGGCATTGGTTACGCCCGAGGCGAGGCGCCCCTCGGCTTCGCAGAGCCCGCTGACGACATCGTCGTCGAGTACGATCAGGATGTCCTGCGAGCGCTCAAAGAGCTGGACGCGTGAGGAACATGCCTGTTTGACCCCGCCGCCGCGAGACCGTCTTTCCTCGTCGCTTCTGCTCGGGCCACCACCGAGCGCAGGTCAGCGGGTACGAGCGCACCCGACACCCTGGCCTCCGTCTGGCCGTGTCGATTTCGGCCGGAACGACCTGCTCGGGCAAAACCCGGGAGAGGTGAAAGCTGGCTCACCCTCGGTGCGGCAGCGGGCCAGCGTTGCTTCCCATCATCTCCACCGTCGGGAGACAGAGGACTCGGATGACATCTTGGGGTACAGGGACCGGCCCCGCGATCAGCGCTGCGACCAGTAGGCGGAACGCCGCTTGAGATGAGCGACGGCGACGATCTCGATCTCCTCGGCGACTTCGCGGTACACGAGCGCGTACGGGAAGCGGCCCATGAGCACCCGCCGAGTGCCGGCGGTGAGTGGCCAGCGGTGCGGTGCCTCGGCGATCTCGTCGGCCTTGGCGCGGACGGCGAGGACGAGGCGGAGTCCGAGACCAGGCGAGCGCTCGTCGTACCAGGCCACTGCATCCTGCAGCTCGGCCTCGGCCATCGGGTTGAAGCGTACGCGTCTATTTGGCACTGAAGCGCTGCTCGAGGCGGGCGAAGACTTCTTCGGCGGGGACCGTCTTCACTCGACCGCTCTCGACGTCGTCGATGCGTCGCTTGATCTCGGCCTCCCAGTACTCGCCGAGGTCCGCCGCGTCGAGGCTGGCGGACAGCTCCTCGATGAGCTCCTCGCGTTCCTCCGGGTGGAGCTTGAGCGCAGCCTCGAGGACCTCTTTCACCGCGGCGGACATGCTCTCAGCTTACCCCGCGGCCGAGCGGCGGCCCACATCGTTTGCCGATCCCCTCGCTGGTGCCGGTGAGGGGCGTGCTGCGACGCATTCAAGGCCGGTCCATCGGCCGGCTTCGGCACGGTCAGGGTGACCACCTTCTCGGCCACTCTGGGCGTGCCGCCGAACTGGGCCGGCAGGCGACCTGCTCGGGATCGCGTGACATCGAGGCCCTCCCCACCTTCAGGCCCTGGCATCCTCGCGGGCCTGGCGCTCGGCCAGGGCCTGACGAACCTCGGCGACGAGAGATGGGTCGGCGACGTCCGGGTGCCCAGAGTCGAACGGAGGCTCGGGATGGTACTCGAGGCCGAGCTGGATGAGCTTGGCGGTCCGCGCGTCAGCCAGCTCGGCGACCAGGCGCAACCCGAAGTCGATGCCCGCGGTGACCCCTCCGCCCGTGATTCGATTGCGATCGACGACCACCCGGCCAGGGACATGCCGGGCACCGAACGTTGGAAGAAGGTCGACATAGGCCCAGTGGGTCGTGGCGTCATAGCCGGACAGAAGGCCGGCGGCCCCGAGCAGCAGTGCCCCGGTGCAGACGGAAGTGACGTAGCGGGCCTGGTTCCCCTGGCGACGCAGGAACTCGAGCACCTGCTGGTCCTTCGCCAGCGCGCGCTGGCCAAATCCACCGGGCACGACCAGGACATCGAGGGGCGGGCAGTCCGCGAGCGTCGTGGTGGGCAAGAGCGCCATCCCCGATCCTGCCCGCACGGGCTCGAGATCCTTCCACACCAGGTGGATCCGTGCGCCCGGAAGACGCTGCAGGACCTCGAAGGGGCCGGTCAAGTCGAGCTGGGTCAGGTCTGGAAACAGAAGCATTCCGATGTGCAGGGTCTTGGTCTGGTTCATTCTCCACCGTCCTCGCTCACCTTCTGGCATCGCGCGGCCTGTGGCAGCCAGGACAAGATTGGTCTATTTTCTGCCAGATGCGCCGCAGACCGCGCCGGGTCATCGTCGTCGCTTTCGAGGATGTCCAGACCCTCGATGTGACGGGCCCCGGCGAGGTATTCGCCGCGGCCTCGCGGGCGCTTGGTCGCGCCGCCTATCGGGTCGAGCTAGCGTCGTCGGGCGGGGGCCTGCGTAGCACCAGCTCCGCTATGCATATCGCCACCAAGGACTTGCGCGGCATCCGCCCGCACGCCGACGACATCGTCATCGTCGCCGGCGGCGAGGAGACGGCCATACGGGCTGCCATCGCCGACCGGTTGCTCCTGAAGTGGCTGACCGGTGCCGCCCGGATCGTCCGGCGAATGGCCTCGGTCTGCTCGGGGGCGTTCATCCTGGCAGCGGCCGGGCTCCTCGACGGCAGACGGGCGGCGACACACTGGTCGGGATGTGACCGACTGGCCCAGCTCTTCCCGCGGGTGATCGTCGATCGCAACGCCATCTACGTCGTCGATGGGAAGCTGTGGACCTCCGCGGGCGTCACGACGGGCATCGACATGGCCCTTGCCATGGTCGAGCAGGATCTTGGACGCGGCCTCGCCGACGCGGTGGCGGCGCGTCTGGTTCTCCACGCGCGCCGGCTCGGCTTTCAGTCGCAGTTCAGCGACGCACTGGTGGCCCAGCTCGCGATGTCGGACCCCCTCGGCCCAGCCATCGCATGGGCTCGGGCCCACCTGCGGGAGGTCGACGTCGAGGAACTGGCCCGTCGGGCAGCGCTCTCGGTGCGCACGCTCCACCGGCGCTGCATCGATCGAATGGGAACGACCCCGGCAAAGCTGGTTGAAAAGCTGCGGGTCGAGCAAGCGCGCACGTTGCTCACGACCACCAACTTGCCCGCCAAGACACTGGCGGACCAATGCGGCTTCGGCAGCGCCGCCCGCATGAAACGCGCCTTCGAGCGCGAGCTCGGGATGGGCGCCCGCGAATTCCGGATGCTGCGCGGGCAAGGGGAAAGGTGACTTCAACCCCAGGGGGGCGCTCCGGTGAAGGCAGTGTAGCCGGCGGATTCGCCGAATCGACGGCGGCGGCGCTTCTCGGGACCGACCTCCCAGCGGTTCCCGCTCGCCGAGGACCCGGTCGGCGCTCGGAGGTCGCCGGGGATGGTAATCTTGGGCGGATGGCAAGCAAGCCGACCAGCATCGATGCGTATCTCGCCACGGTCAGCGGAGAGAAGCGTGCCGCGCTCGAGAAGCTCCGAAGGACGATCCGAGCCATCGTCCCCGTCGAAGGCTGACGCCCGACCCCCGACTGGCCCGCCAACCGAATCCGCGGGCCGTCGACCTCCCACTGCCCGAGCGCGTTCGCAAGCTCCTCGCGGGCCGGCGCGGCGTGGCGTGGTCGAGAAGAAGATGATGAGCCACCTCGCGTTCACGGTGAACGGCGCGATGTGCTGCTCCTTCGGTGCGGCCGCGCATGACCATCGGATCGACGTGCGGCTTGGCCAACACCTTCTCCCGGTCCTCGGCGCCGACGTGGTCACGGCGACGGCGTGGTTTGGGGCGGCCCGGCTCCTTACTCTGAAGGATGGCCATCACCCTGCCGTGGGCGGCTAACGGCTCAACCTGACGTTTCGGAAAGCGGCTGACCGGCGCCCCGGCCGCGCCGCGATGGCCCTCGCGTCCCGTTCAGAACGAGGAGCCGACTCCCAGGCGGGCGAACAGGATCCGATCCCCGCGCGCGAGATAGCGATCGCAGGTTTCGATGCCACACATCGGCCCGCCCTGAGCGCGCAGCGCCCAGGCGGCGCCCGCACGGAACAACAGCACGACTCGACCATCGGAGTGCAGGATCGCGGAGACGTCGGCGTCGGCGTAGACGGCCGGCGGTCCGGCCCGGGTGCCGGACGCGACCAGGGGTCCCGCCCCGAGCGAGACCGTCAGCCTGGAGACCTCGGCGGCGAGCCGCGCCGACAAAGAGCCCATCCAGCCTATGACGAAGTTGAGAACGAATTGTCCATCGAGATGGAGATGTGGCAGGACGCGCCCGTCGAGCACGACGCCGGCGTATTCCGGCGGGGACCAGACGCCGCCATCCGGTCCCGCGTAGGTCAAGTGATGGGGGAATCGATCAGGCCGAGCTCGAAGGCGACCACATAGGGACGAGGCTCTGGCTCGGCGGCGCGCGCCGCAGGCGGGGGAGGACGGCCACGAGCGCCAGGAGGGTGACGAGCATGAGCTGGGAATTTTAACCCAGGCCTTCCCCTCCACGGGCCCAGAACGCCTCGAGCGGCTGTGGACCTCCACTGGCCCCACGCCCGAGGCCATCGCCTCTTCGAGGCCGGCGGCGGGCCCCTCTCGAGTGGTGAGCAGGTCGTCCTCGTCGCCGCTTGGGCCTTCTGGAACGGCGACCGCAAAGCCACCCTCGCCGACGTCATTTTTCGACTCGACCCGTCCAACCTCCCCAGGGTCGCTAGCCTCATGCTCGCCCTCGGTCAGGGCGGTACCGCCATCAAGCGGTGGATCGCCACCTGCCAGGACCGCCGCCACCTTCCGTAGCCCGGGCGGCGTCACCACTGCGGTCGCGGGTGCCATCGCCACCGGAACCCATTCTGGGGGGTGCAGGGGGCGAAGCCCCCTTGCCTTTGCGGGTGGGGTGGGTCCACCCGCCCCAATCCCGGCATCGCCGGCCGCGCGACACGGA
>CAZIOH010000156.1:0-7717 GCA_964540815.1 uncultured Myxococcales bacterium
GCGGAGCGAGAGGGGCGCGGGGACGTGCGAGCGGCAGCGAGCCACGTCCCCGACACAATCGCCGGCCAGTTGACCGCGCACGCGGAGCACGGTGCCGACGCGCGTGGGGGTGGCGCCGATCTCGCTTGATCCATGGGGCAGGGCCGGTGAGGTGAAGGCGAACAGCCACTCGGCGTCGGCGGGCGCCAGGTTGATGCAGCCGTGGCTCGCGGGGTGGCCGAAGCGATCGTGCCACGGGGCCGCGTGCAGGGCCTTGCCATCCGTGAAGACCTGCGCGAGCGGCACATCGTAGACATAGGGGACGACCCCCGTGTGCTCGAGGTTGTCCATTCGCACGAGCCGATGCTTCGACCGGATGGTGAAGGTCCCCGTGGGCGTGGCGAGGGGGCTGCCAAGCCCGCCGATCCCGGTCGAGACCAGCGTGGCGTAGACCGGCTCGGCTCCGCGATAGGCGACGAGGGTCTGGCTTCCGAGATCGACGTCGAGCCACGGCTCGACCGGACCGACCGCCCCCGGACGGAGGGCGGCGGTGGGAATCGCCAGGTCCCACGCGCGGATCCAGCCCACGGCGAGCGGGCACCATCCGGCCTGGCAGTCCCCCGCGAAGGTGAGGCGCGTGTGGAACGGCCGGGTCGTGATCAGGGCGGCACCTGGTCTGGGGTCGCGGTAGACGGCGCTCTCCGGGACCGTCACCCAGCCGAATCGCAGGGGATTCCCCGGCGGGATGACCGCTCCGGCGAACCTCGAAGGGCGTGCGCGGACCAGATCCACGGCGGGTAACCACCGCCCGTCCGCGATCTGGACGTAGCGGCTCTCCCCCACGGAGCGCTCGGCCGTGACCACGAACCCCGCGCCCGGACGAACGACCCCACCGGGCGCAGCCGGACCGGTGCCGGTGGGCATGGACAGCGCCGACAGGGTTGGTGGCCGGGGGAGCGCCGTCGTCCCGCGCCCACCAACGAGGACGTAGGCGGTTGGGCAGCGAATCCCCGCGCGGTCCTCGGCCGCGGCAGGTGGTGGCGGCTCGGTCGGTGTCGAGCGGCGAACACACCCGAGCGCCAGCATCACCATGGCCAGCCGCGCGTGGGTCACCTGGGCCTGACCGCCAGCCGGCCGGGCAGGTATCCGGACGCTCCCGCTGTGTCGCCGACAAGATGCGACTGTCACATCTGCCACGATTGCGCTCCATCAGATGGGACACGAGCGGCGGGGCTCCGGAATGAACTGGGGCACTTCCCTGGATTTGCTCCCGTGGTGAATTCGTTGTAGCCGCGCCCGATGGTCTGGGTCCGATGGAAGTCGGCGACCCGAACAGCGCTGCCGAGATCGGTCTCTTGCGCTCCCGTCATCTCAGCACCTCCACGGCGACCGCGCGCGCGTCCGAGCGGCCGAGGTCGTCGACGGCGCGGAGGGTGTAGCGGCCCGGGCTGGCGGGCTTCCAGAAGAAGGTCGCGCCCCGCGGGGACCGACCGAGGAAGGCCTGATCCGCGAACCAGAACACCTCGGCGGCGTCCCCGTCGGTGACGGCCTGCAGGGCGAGCGCGGTCGAATCGGGGTGGCCGGGGCGCAAGGTGTAGGTGACGCCGGCCAGGGGAGAGGTGATGCGGGGTGCAGCCCCCCGCGCCGCCTCCACCTCGCCGCAGCCGGGCGCCGCCGGTGGGAGGGGCCGCCGCGGCAACCCCGCCGCCGCGAACAGCTTGGCCAGATCCGATGGCCACACCTCGAAGGTCTCCGTGCGCACCGCCCGCGGGCCGAGCGCGCAGGTGCGGCGGCCCCCGGCGTCGAGCGCGATCGCGCGGTGAATCTGGCAGGGCTCGATCGGCGAGCGTCCGGGAATGAACCAGGACATCCGTCGCTGCGGGCACTCGGTCGTCGGCAACCCGCCGGACAGCGCACAGATCTCGACCCGCCGCACGCCCCTCGGGGGCAGGCGACCGCCGTCCGTGAACGCCTCCGGCTGCTGGGCGGCGATGGAATCGACGATCTCGAAGAACAAGGGAGCGGCGGCCTGCGCCCCCACATACGCGGGATTCCCCGCGCCCGAGAAGTCGCCGATCCAGATCGCGAGGACGTAGGGGCCAAAGAGCCCGACCGCCCAGGCATCGCGAAACCCCCACGACGTGCCGGTCTTCCACGACACCGCCAGCGGATGCGCCTGCGCCGCCGTTCCGAGGCGCCCGGTCGGCCGTGGGTTGTCGGCCAGCATGTCGAGCACCAGGAACGCGCTCTCCTCCGACAGCAGGCGCACGCCCGGACGTGTCGCCTGGTGGCGATCTTGGTCGGTTTGGTCGTCTCTGTCGTCTTGGGGCTTCCGCCAGACGAGGGGGCGCACGACGCCCCCGTTGCCGAGCGCGGCGTAAAGACGCACCAGCTCCGCCATGGTCACCTCGCCGGTCCCCAGCACGAGGCCGAGACCGTAGTGGCTCTCTGGCTGCGGGAGATCCACCCCCGCCGTCCGCAGGAAGTCGTAGAAGCCAGGCCGCGACAGGCGCGCGGCGACGGCCAGCGCGGGGACGTTCCGGCTGCGGATCAGGGCATCCTTGGCCGACAGGGGCCCGACGAAGCGGCCGTCGAAGTTCTCCGGGCTGTAGGCGGCGAACGAGGTCGGAACATCCCGCAACATGGTCGCGGGGTGGATGATCCCCTGGTCGAGCCCGAGCGCGTAAGCGAACGGCTTCAACGTGGAGCCCGGCGATCGCCGGGCGACGACGCCGTTCACCTGTCCCGAGATGCCGGGGTCGAAGAAGTCGGCCGACCCCACCAGCGCCCGCACCGACAGGGTCCGGGTCTCGACCAGCAGCGCCGCCGCGTTCGCGATCCCGCGCCGCCGCTCCCGCGCGACGTACGCCGTCAGGTGTCGTTCGAGCAGTCGCTGCAGGTGGAGGTCGAGCGTCGTGGTCACGCTGACCATCGTCGGGAGGCGTCCGAGCGGCTCGGTGGCGCCATCCGCCAGGATCTGATCGACGAAGTGAGGCGCGGCGAACGGGAGATCCTCGGGGCGGCGGAGCCGAGGCCAAAGCCGGACGACCGTGCGGACGCCCGTACGCTCGCCCGTACGCTGGAACGCCAGCTCGCTCTCGGCGCGAAGCGCGGGCCGCGCCTGCGCCGCGAAGGACTCGAGGAGGCCCGTGCGCGCCCGGTCGAGCGCCGACGAGCCAGCGGCCTCGGTGTCGATGTCCCGGGACCGCCGCGTGGGGCTCTGGGGAATCACGGCCAGGGTCAGCGCCTCCGCCAGCGTGAGGGTCGAGGGCGGCTTGCGGAAATAGATCCGGCTGGCGGCGCCGACCCCCTCGATGTTTCCCCCGTACGGCGCGAGGTTCAGGTAAGCCTCGAGGATCTCGCGCTTCGAGTAGAGCGCCTCGAGCTCGATGGCGCGCGCGATCTGGACGAGCTTGCCCCGGACGTCGTGGGAGGACAGCGACCACAGCCGGCGCGCGAGCTGCATCGTCAGGGTCGAGCCCCCGATGCGGCGGCCGCCCGACAGGTAGGTCGCGAAGGCCGCCCGCACGAGCGCGATGGGATCGACGCCCGGGTGCCAGGCGAAGTGCCGATCCTCGTACAGCAGGGTCGCCTCGATCAGCAGCGGCGACACCCGTTCGAGCGGGGTCCACAGCCGGTACTGCCCGTCGCTGGCCAGGGTCAGCCGCAGCAGAGTGCCGTCCTCGGCCGTGACCGCCGTCGACAGCGGGAGGCGCGCCCGCAAGGTGGGGTGGGGCAGGAGGCGAATCACCACCAGGCCCACGAGCGCCAGCGTCGCGGCGGCGAGGCACCGTCGGCCAGGTCGCCACCGACGCCGCGCCGCGGGCACGGGCGCGGGCGGTGAGGCCGGGTCCGTCACCGCGGGACGACCACGATCTTGCCGGCTCCCCCGCGCGCCTGGACCGTGCTGTCGTAAAGGGCGCTCGCCTGCACCGGCGGGACGGTGTACGTGCCGACGTTGGTCGCCTTGATGACGTAGCGAAGCTCCTCCATCTCGGAGGTCGCGGGGCCGTAGAGCACGACCCGATCCTCGCGCACGTCGCCGAACTCCAGCGGGAAGCTGCCGCCCGGCAGCCCGATCGGCAGCGCGTAGGGCGCGCCGGGTTCGATGACACCTCCACCACGCGCCTGACCGCTCCCCCGCGCCGTCGGCGCGTCATCGGCCCCGTCTCCATCTCCGTCTCCATCTCCCTCGGCCACGTCACCCGCCTCGCCCTCTCCCTCTCCCTCTCCCTCTCCCTCTCCCTCGCCCCCTCCCTCCGCTGCATCGGCGACCGCGTCCGCGGGCCTGTTTGGGCCCTGCTGGACCACCGGCTCGAACCCCCCCGGCAGCAGATCCACCACCGCGAGGTGACTGACGCGCGGCCGCCCGAGCGCTCGCAGCCGGACGATGGCCGTGACCTCGTCCCCGAGCTTCACGCTGGTCACGGGCTTTCCGTCCGCGCCCTCGTAGGTTCGAAAGACCTCGAGGGCATGCGACTCGGGCTTCTCCGAGACCTGGAGATCGAAGCCGCCCTCGGCCAGGACCCAGTACGCCCCGAAGGGCCCGCTCGCCTCGAAGCGCACCGCCGATGCCCCGCTCGAGAAGGAGGTCACCGGCAAGAGCGACGCGGGCAACGTCAGCGCCCGGGCCTGACCACCGACCAGCTCGCGCGCCGCCAGCGTCCCCTCGGCCGCGTCCGCCGTGCCGGCCGAGCTGGCCGAGTCACCTTGCGCCGCGCGCTGCCCGAAGGCTTCGAGCGCCAGGATCGACCAGGCCGACGAGTACGTGTTGGTGTGACCGCGGAAGATCGGCTCGACGACGGCGTCGATCTCCGCTGGCGTGACCCGGGTCGCCCGTTCGGGAAAGTGCCGCGAGATGATGTACAGCGCCTGAGCGTCGTGGGCCAGGCGATCGCCGTACCAGTCCCCGTCGGGCTCTCGGGCCAAGCCAAACGCGAGCCCATCGAGGATGTCGTGTGCGGCCCGGTCCTGCTTGAGCAGCCGGTAGGTCGCGGCCAGGTACACCCCGGCCAGATCGTGGCGCCATTCCTTGGGGTGGTTGGCGACCAGGTGTTTCTCGGCGGCGGCGACGAAGGCGCTGGTCATCATCCCGCCGCGGGTCAGCACGTAGATCGCGTACGAGCGGACCCCGGCCTCGGCCAGCCCATCCACGTCGGTCGCCGCGATGGTCTGCAGGTACCCCGTCGCGGCCGTCAACATCTCGGATGGGACCGCGAAGCCGCGCTCGCGGGCCTCGATCAGCATGTGGGCGGCCCACACCGAGGCCAGCGTGTCGACCTCGGGATTCGCCGCCCAGCGACCGAACGCGCCCTCCTGGTTCTGGCGGGCCCGCAGGAGGCCGATCCACCTGCTCACCGCCGCCGCGGCGGTCTCGGCCGAGTAGCCGAACTCCGGATGCCGCCCCAGCACCAGCGGGGGGACCGCCTGGCTGACGATCTGTTCGGTGCACCCGTGCGGAAACTTCTCGAGGTACCCACGCAGCCCGTGGGTGAGGCCGAGCGGCAGGTGAGAGAGGCCGGCCTCGACGTGGCGCAGCTCACCGTAGAGGCGCCGCGCCACCGGGACGTCGATCTGGCGGTCGCGAAGGTGTCCCGCCTGGAACGTCACCCGGTACGGGGCGGCCGGGCGAACGCTGAGCTCGGAGGCCAGCCGGGCTCGGGCCTTCCCCGCGCTGGCCGTGAAGGTCAGGGTCGCCGGACCCACCGGGGCTCGCGCGCGGATCCGGAAGGTGGCGCTGCCCTCCCGCAGCGCCGCGATGGTCAACCTGTGCTCCGCCGGTCCCACGAGCTCGAGCCCCCCCGCGAGCTTCACGCCGAGGGTCACCGGCAGGGCGTTGCCCGAGCCCGCGACGTTGTTCGCCACCGCGACGCTGACCTCGGTCTCGTCGCCCGGCGCCAGGAAGGTCGGGACGTTGGGCGAGATCACGAAGTCTCCGCGCACCACGGACCGCCGGTCGGACGCTCCGAGCGCGTCCGGCGCCACCGCCACCGCCATCACCCTCAGCGTCCCGTTGAAGGAGTCCGGGACCTCGTAGACCAGCTCCCGCCCCGCCGGCCCGGCCTCGACGATCCCCGACCAGTAGGCGACCGGTTTTTGCTGCTTGCGCCGGAAGGGGTTCAGGTTGGCGCCGATGGCCGCCTCGGCGTCGCCGCCCGGCGCGGACCCGCCGGTGAGCCTCTCGAACTCGGGGAGGATCAGATCGAGGATCTGCGAGGTCCGGACCGACAGCGCCCGTTTCTGAAAGAAGAATCCCAGGGGGTCGGGCGTCTTGTAGCCGGCCACCCGCAGGATCCCCTCGTCGACCGCGAACACCGCGACCTTGGTCGGCCGGTCGGTCTTCACCTTGATGCGGAAGGGCTCACCCGGTCGCGCCAGCTCGGGCGCATCGAGCTCGACCTTCACCTGCCGGCGCGCCCGGCTGATGGAGAACGGGACGATCCCGTGCGACAGCGGGCTCATGAAGAGCTCGTCGGAGGTGGGATCTCGCACGAACGCCACCGACACGTACCCGCCGCCCTCGAGGCTCTCGGGGACGCGGATGTGCTCCACCGTGGCGCTGGTGGTGGCCTTGAACCACTTCCAGGCGTAGACGCGATCGCGCTCGACCGTGATCAGGCCGGAGCCGGTGAAGGGCGCCTTGATCTGCATCTCGAGCTCTTCGCCCGGCGCGACGTCGGCGCTCTTCAGGGCCAGCTGCAGCTCGGCGCTCTTCTCGATGTCACGCGACAGGTTGCCGTACCCGGTCACCGAGAACTCGACCCGCGCAAGCTCCTGGCCCCCGCGGTTGCGGATGGCGAGCGTGAAATCGCCGGCCCGATCGGTGGCGAGCTTCCGCCTGGTTCCCTCGGCCCCGATCTCGAGCGCCTTCGACCCGAGCTCGATCTCCTTCTTCACCGACTGGTACCGATAGGTGCCCTTGTCCTGCCTGGTCAGGACCGAAACGTACTTGCGCTCGAACAGCACGGCCCGCAGGCCGTCCACCTGCATGCGATGCCCCGAAGGTCCGATCGCGATCAGCTCGACCTGCCGGTCGGCCCCGCGGTTGATGTACCGGAGCTCCCCGTCCGCCTTGTATCCGACCAGGAACGGCAACGGCGAGACGATGGCCGATGCCTCCGCGACGACGCTCCGTCCTCCGGCCGACTCGAACCCCTCGGCCGTCAGGGTCAGGCGGTAGGTGGCCGTGGCGAAGCGTTGCAGCCCGAGGTCGATCTCCGCCAGCCCCTCGTCGTTGGTGGTCACGTCCGCCAGCGTCTCGCTGGCCCCCTCGCGCGGGCGCAGCGGGTCGAAGAAGGTGTAGTCCCGCCACTGCCCGAACGACGGGAGCCACGGAGAGAGGCTGAGCTTGGTCCGGACCTTCCGCTCGGCGGCGGGCGTCCCGAAGAGGTTGGCGAGCGTCACGCGCGCCTTCAGGCCCGCGGGGGCCACCCAGCCCTGGGGGTTGTCGGTCGAGAGGGCGGCCTCGATCTTCATGCGGTCGGGCAGGAACTCCCGCACCTGGACCGTGGTCGATCCGAGCAGGCCCGACGGGTGACCATCCTTCACCACGTAGACGTTGATGCTGTAGGTCCCGGTCGGCGCGATCTCGGGGGTGGTGTGGCGAATCTCCTCGAACCCGGATGCGCCGAGCTTGAGCTTCTGCTCCTTCACGGTGAGCCCGCGGGCGTCGGTGATGGTGATCTGCAGGGGCAGCCCAGCGAGCCGCGCTGCCCAGTCCTTCGACTTGACCACCAGC
>CAZIOH010000157.1:0-7664 GCA_964540815.1 uncultured Myxococcales bacterium
CGATCTTGTGGCTGATGTCCTCGGTCGCCTTCGCGGTCTCCTTGGCCAGCTCCTTGACCTCGTTGGCGACCACGGCGAAGCCCTTCCCGGCCTCGCCCGCCCGCGCCGCCTCGATGGTCGCGTTCAGGGCCAAGAGGTTCGTCTGCTCGGCGATCGACGTGATGACCTTGATGACCTTGCCGATCTCCACCGAGCTTTCGCCCAGCTTCGCGATGGTCGCCGTCGCCGCTTCCGCGACCCGCACCGCGCTGGTGGAGACCTTCGCGGCCTCGTGCGCGTTCTTGGCGATCTCCTGGATCGACGACGTCATCTCCTCGGCGCCGGTCGCCACGGTCTGAACGTTCTTGCTCACCTGCTCCGCTCCCGCGGACGCGCTCCCCGCCTGCTCGGAGGTCTGCTCCGAATTCGCCGCCATCTGGCGGGCCGTGGCGCTAAGCTCCTCGGACGACGCGGCAAGGCTCTGCGCGTTGCGCGCGATGGCCGCCATGTTGCCGTTCAGCTCCCGCACCAGGGACTCCAGACCCTCCCCGAGCTGACCGATGGCGTCGCTGCCCTTGACCGCGATTGCCACGGTCAGGTCGCCCTGGGCGACGCGCCGAACGTTCTCCAGCAAGGCGTCCACCTTGCCCTGCAACGCTTCGGTCTCCGCGCGCTCACGGCTGGCGCGCTCGGCGTCCGCGACCTTCGTGGCCTTCAGTTCCTCGGTGGTCTTGTTAAGTGCCTGCGCCAGCTGGCCGAGCTCGTCGCCCGCCTGATACTCGCAACTGGAATCGAGCTGACCCTGACCCACCCGGCCCACGTGCTCGAGCAACAGGCCCACGGGCCGGGTGATGCTGCGTCCGATGGCGAACGCGGCGGCGACGCCGAGGAGCAACGCGGCCAGAATCCCTCCCCACAGGACATTGGTCATGGACGACACGCCCGCGTCGATCAGCGCGCCGCCCCCCTCGCCGTTGCGGCGGTTGTACTCGACCAGCGCATCGGCCGAGGCTAGGTAGACGTCGACCAGCGCCTTCCCGTCGCGCGCCAGCATGGCCTGCGCCTCGGCGCCCTTCCCCTGCGAGGCCAGCGCAGTGGCACGATTTCGAAACTCGCTCCAGCGCTCGCGCGTCTCATTCAACCGAGTGAACAGGCGCTGGTCCTCGGGAAAAGTCATGGTCTTCTCGTACTGGGCCAGGTTTTCGCTGTTGGCCCGGTGTACCGACTTGATCTCGTCCTCGATACCGCGCATCACGGCTGGATCCGTGGCCGCCGCCAGTCGCATCGCATTGAGGTATCCCAGCAGCCCGGCGGCCTTGGCTTCCCCGGCGCGGTACATGCCTGGCAGGTTGTCGCGGCGAATGAACTCGGCCGCGTCACGAACGCGGTGGAGCGCCCCGTTGGCGAAGACTCCCACCATGGTGATGCCCCCCAGCACCAGGCCGAATCCGACGATCAACTTGTAGCGCAGCTTCAGATCTTTCATGGTCAGTCCTCTTCCTTGTTCAACTTCGGGTTTTCATGCGTCGGCCCGCGGCCGGTCGGCGCCAGCGCGCCAGCTCGCCAGCCCGTCGCGGGCGCGATCGCTTTGTCGGTATCGAGCACGAGGAGCAGGCTTCCGGGCAGCTTGAACACGCCCGCGATCAGCTCCCGCCCGACGTCGTTCAACGTGTCGGGAGGCGCTTCGGATGCGTCGTTCGCCACCGTCAACACCTCGCCGATCTCGTCCACCAGCAGGCTGACAGCCCCGTCGTCGCTGCGCACGATCACGTTCATGGGCAGCCGTTCGGCGGCGCCGTCCGGTAGCGCCAGCCGCCGACGCAGGTCGATGGCGGTCACGATCTGCCCGCGCAAGTTGATCAAACCCCGCACGATCGGCGGCGCCAGCGGAACCCGCGTCATCTCCTGGTTGCGCAGGACCTCCTGCACGCGCCTCACGTCGACGCCGAAGAAGAACCCCTGCACACGAAACGTGCAGAACTGTCGGGTGTCGCTCATGTTCGTGCCTCCACCGCCGGCGAGGTCGTCTCGCCCGGCATCGACAGACGGGCACCTGCGGCCCGCATCAGCGCGTCCAGATCCAGCAACTCGGTCACACGCCCCTCTATGATCACGCACCCGCGGATGCCCGGCTCCCGGCTCTCCCCGCGGTTGATTCGCAGGTCGACGCTCTGGTCGATGATGTCGACGATCCGGCGAACGACCAGCCCCACCGGCCGCTGTCCGGTGCCATGGACCAGCACGTGAACCTGCTCCGCCGCGCGGTCGGCTCCCTTCCACATGCCCCTCCCCATCTGCAGCAGTCCCTCGATGTCGACCAAGGGAAGAACGTCGCCGCGGTACTGGACCACGTGGCCGTCCGCCATCGGCTCCACCTGTGTGGTGTCGAACACCTCCAGCCGGGCCAGCATCGACAGCGGGACGGCCATGCGCCGGCCGCTCGCCAGTGTGAACAGCAGCAGCGTCGTCCGATGCTCCCCTGCGCCGTCGCTCCCCGCGCCTGCCCGCGGCGGCGTCCGGTCGCTTGCGCCGCCGACCACCTTCGCCCGGAGCGCCAGGCCGAGCACGTCCAGGATCAGCGCCACCCGGCCGTCGCCCATGATGGTCGCCCCGGCGAACGCGGGGACCCCCTTCAGGTGCTTGCCCAGCGACTTCACGACGATCTCCTCCGTGTCGTTGATGTCGTCCACCACCAGCCCGAACCGCCGGTTGTCCGCCTGCAGGACGACGATGTTGATCGCCTCTCGCTTCGCCAGCGCCGCGGCGTTCGCCGCCTCGTCGAGCCCGAGCTCCCGGTTGAGATCCACGAGCGGCAACAAGGTCCCGCGCAGCCTGCACACGGCCGCGCCATGCACGGACTCGATGCCGGCGCGCACCTGGGCCCCGTGCAGGCGGACCAGCTCCAACAGGCTGACCTGCGGGATGGCGTAACGATCGCCCCCGCTCGACACGATCAGCGCCGGGATGATCGCCAGCGTCAGCGGGATCTTGATGCGGAACGTGGTGCCGTGCCCCGGGCGGGTGGTCAGGTCCACGACGCCGCCGATGCGCTCGATGTTGGTCTTGACCACATCCATCCCCACGCCCCGCCCCGACACGTTGCTGACCTTCTCCGCCGTCGAGAAGCCGGGAAGAAAGACCAGCTCCGCGAGCTCGCGGTCGCCCATGCGGCCCGCCTGCTCGCCGGTGATCAGGCCCCGCTCGAGCGCCTTGCTGCGGATGCGGTCGAGGTTCAGTCCGGCGCCGTCGTCGGAGATCTCGATGTTGACCTGGCCGCCCTCGTGGAAGGCGCGCAGGAACAGGCGACCCTCGGCGGGCTTGCCCTGCGCCGTCCGCGCCTCGGGCGGCTCGATGCCGTGGTCCACGCAGTTACGAACGATGTGGGTCAGCGGGTCCTTGATCGCCTCGATGATGGTCTTGTCGAGCTCGGTCTCCTTGCCCTCCATCTCAACCCGCACCCGCTTGCCCAGCGCCAGCGCGAGATCCCTCACGATCCGCGGGGTCTTGTCCCACACATTGCCGATGGGCTGCATGCGCGTCTTCATCACGCTCGACTGCAGCTCGGTGGTGATGAGGTTCAGCCGCTGGGTCGTTCCGGTGAACGCATGATCCTCCACCGTCGGCACGAACTGCAGCACCTGATTCCGTGCCAGGACCAGCTCCCCCACCAGATTCATCAATCTGTCGAGCAGGCCCACGTCGACACGCACGTAGCCGTCCGAGACGCCCGGTGTCCTGCCGTCCGCCAGGTCCGGCGGGTGCGGGATGACGTCGGCGGCCAGGACCGGCGGGGCGGCCAGGACCGGCGGGGCCGACAGGACCGGCGGGGCCGGCAGATCGAGCCGTGGCACCGGCGCAGCGTCGTTCTCTTTGCCCCCACTCTCCTCTCCCTGGAGCTGCTGGAGCAGGACGACGAGAGCGGCATAGTCGTGGTCGCCGTCGCTGCCCTTCTGCTCGACCTCGGCCAGCATCTCGCGAATCGCGTCCACCGTCCGCAACAACGCGGTCGCGATCGGGGCGGAGAACGTCAAGGCGCCGTCCCGCAGGCGACTGAGCAGGCTCTCGCCAGCGTGCGCGACGGCCTCGAGCTTCGAGAAGCCCAGGAAGCCGCAGGTTCCCTTGATCGTGTGGATGGTCCTGAAAATGCTGGCGAGTGAATCGCGCGACGCCGGATTCTGCTCGAGGGTCAGCAGCTCTCGATCCAGGCGATCGAGGTTCTCGTGGCTCTCCACGAGGAATTCCTTGACCAGTTCGTCCATCTCGTCGGCCGCGGAGCCGCTCATGTCTCGTTGTCCCGGGGGGCAATGGCGATGGGCTTCGTGACCACCTCGTCCTGCGAGATGGGCTCGGTGGGGCAGCCCTCGGACACCACGGGCCGAAGCGCGAGCGAGGCGGATGCGAACGTCCCGCTCAGCAGGTCGTCCAGGCCGTCCGACGTCCGGGATGGCTCGGCCGCGACCAAACGTTGTCTCGAAACACTCGCGCAATTCCTCATGTTGGCCTCCGCCCCTGACATTTCGGAGGATGGCGCTGCCGCTGCATCGGTGCTTCCCCGAGAGGAGCTGCGGTATTTCCTGAGACGCAGCGCGGCGAGGTCATTGTTCCCGGCGGCCGTGCATCGGATAGGGTCGCTTGATGACGTCAGTGGCGAGGGTCCGGCCGACGACGATGCTGTCGGCGACCCGGGCGTTGTGCAGATCGCTCCAGGCCGACCGGCGACAGACCGCGTTGGCGCTTCACCGAAGCGTCGCTCAGAGCTTGGCCGCTGCCCAGCTTCAGCTCGCCCTCGGCGAGAGGAACGTGAGGAAGCCGCACGCCACCCGCACCCTCCTCAGACAGGTCGGCGAGTTGCTTCGTGGTTGCTCGACCACGGTGCAAGCTCTCGAGCTCGCGCTGCGGCCTCCGCTCCTCGAACAGGCAGGATTGGTTGCGGCGCTCAGATGGCTGGTCCGCCAGGAGAGCGCGCGTGGCACGGCCCTGGCACTGTCGCTGCCCGAGCGGCTTCCGCGCCTCGACCACGCCGTGGAAGCGGAGGTGTATCAGGCGCTCGCGACGTTCTTCGGCAAGGGGGTCTCCGCGCGCGCCGGGCGCGCCTTGCACGTGGCCGTGGAACGGGGCGTGGTGCGGATTCACGCGGAAGGGCGTGCTGCCGCGGCGGTCCAGCACGCCCTCGGCGAGGCGCGCGCCCGACTCGCAGGCCTCGTCCGCGCTTCGATTGCGCGTCCGGGCTCCGGCCGCGTCGCGCTCGTGATTCGCGCCGGCGGCGCCCGTCCAACCCGCAAGCCGCTGCGAAAAACGCCCCGAACGCTGTAGAATCCCCGGCCGTGAGGATTCTGGTCGCGGACGATCACGAGATCGTTCGACAGGGGCTGCGGGCGCTCATCGAGACGAGGGCGGGCTTCGTGGTGTGCGGCGAGGCGGCGAACGGACGCGAGGCCGTCGACAGGACGGCCGCGCTGAAACCGGACGTGCTGGTGCTGGACATCGCGATGCCCGAGCTGAACGGGCTGGAGGCCGCGCGCCGGATCCCGGCGGTGTCGCCGCGCACCCAGATCCTGGTGCTGTCCACGCACCACGACGACGCCCTGGTGCACGAAATCGTCACCGCGGGTGTCCGCGGATACGTCCTGAAGTCGGATGCAGCGAGGGACCTCGTTACCGCGATCGAGAGCCTCGGCAGCGGCCGCCCGTTCTTCTCGGCCCAAATCGCCGACGTCGTGGTCGAAGGGTTCGTGGGACGTGGCCGGCTTCTCCCGGGCGACGGCGGGGCGGCTGCGCGGCTCACATCACGCGAGCGCGAGGTGCTACAGCTCCTGGCGGAGGGACGCAGCACGAAGGAGGTGGCGGCCAGCCTGGACATCGGCATCAAGACGGCGGAGACCCATCGCGCCAACTTGATGAAGAAGCTGGACCTGCAGACCATCGCGGAACTGGTGCGCTATGCCGTCCGCAATCACATCGTCGAGCCATGAAGGCGACCGGGTCGACGATCCTCGTGGTCGACGACAACGACGAGTTCCGTGAGACCACGGTCAAGGCCCTCGGCGGGCTGGGGCACGAGGTGGTGGCGGCCCGCAGCGCGCGTCAGGCGCAAGGAAAGGCCCGCGCCCTCGGCGCGCGCCTCGACCTCCTGGTGACGGATCTGGTGCTCGAGGGCGTCGATGGTCTCGCGCTGGCCGATCGCCTGATCAGCCTCAATCCCGCCTTGCGCGTGCTGTTCATGTCGGGATACGCTGGGAGCGCGCTGCGCCTGGCAGGGCTGCGCGGGACCCGCCGCGACTTCCTCGAAAAGCCATTCACCCCCGCCCAGATGGAGAGGAGCGTAGCGCGCCTGCTTGCGAAGGGCCGCGACACGCCCCTTTGAGGGGGGACTCGTGCGGGGAAGCCCGTTGGGCGTCCGCCGTCAGGCAGGCGGAGGATCCGCAACGGCTACTTCGGCGAGGAGAAGAAGTTCGAGCTCTACAACGTCTCGAAGTTGCGGGAGAGCATAGAGGGTTGGGGGGGCCGATCGCTCCTTTCCCCAGATCTGGCCGACCGGGTCAGCCAATCGAACAGAAACACCCACCATCTGCCTGATCGGGAAGGAACCCAACCCCCGCGGCCCGGGTACTCACCGGGAGAAGGCCCGGTGCCTCGTCAAATGACGGCACGGCAGGTCAAGGCGAAGAACCGGCCCAAAGTCACCGGAGGGGCCCTTGTCGTCTCTTCCAAGTCTTCACCATGAGCACACGACTATGCCCGATTCATTCGCTATCTGTCGCCGACACCCGGGTTCGGCAACGTCGGGAGCGCCCGCGCCCGCGCGACCGCCTCTGCTCGCACCCTGGTCAATGTCGGATGGAAAGCATTTCGCGCGTTGCCGTCGAGATTCAGGGGAACGTCCAGGGACACGATCAGGTCGTGTTCCAGATCCCACCGGGTTCTCCAGTAGGATCCAGCTGACGAACGCGTTTTCACCCATCCAAGCAGAGAGCGATTGCTCGCCCATAGCGAACGTCATGCGAGCACCGGAGCCAACACGGCGCAGCTCGATGCCCAAATCTGCGGCCAGCAAAGCGCCCCGCGTCTTTTCGCAGTGTCGAGTCTTCCGCGTTTCCTGCATAGTGGGTCCTGATGCGCGACCGCATGGTCTGCGAGCTCGGGGCGCGACCGTTGGTTGGCGGACGCGTTGGACTGATGCCCGTGTAGAGCAACGTCAGGCCGTCGGACCGCGCACACCGGCTCGCGTCGATCGCTCTCGGGACCGCCCGGAACCACCACCCGTAAACGCCCGATGCCTTTGGCACCGGGCAACTCGTCCGGTTCGGAGGTCCCGCGCTTGGCGAAGATGATTGCCATCTCCGCCATGTTCTCGGTTCCCCAGGGTTCACGGCGGGACGATCGCGTCAGCCAAGCTGCGACCGAGCCCGGTCAGCCCGTAGTCCACGCGCGCCGGCACCTTCTCAAAGTGCAGAGTCGTCCTTAGTTTACCAGAACTCCAAACTTCTCTTCAAGCAAGCAATTCCCTGCTTCGCGCAACTCCAACGAAGGATGCATGACATGAACCGACTGAACGGAAAGACCGCTGTGATCACCGGCGGCGCTACCGGCATCGGCCTCGCCGCTGCGAAGCGCTTTATCGAGGAGGGCGCCTTCGTCTTCATCTTCGGCCGCCGGCAGGAAGCGCTCGACGCCGCTGTGGCCGA
>CAZIOH010000158.1:0-5414 GCA_964540815.1 uncultured Myxococcales bacterium
TCGTGCGTCGGCGAGAGCTGTCCCGGGAGAGGTAACCAAGGGAGCAACGATGCGAACAGACAAGACAGCCAAGCAGCCGATCCTCGTCATGTCCTCTTTGGTGTTCTTCCTCGCCGCGCTGCGGCCGCTCGGGGGCCTCGTCGCCGCGACCCAGTACTGCTCGAAGCCGTTCCAGTACCACCCGGTCCTGGGAAGGGCACTCGTCATTCACGGAACGCCGCTCTACGCTAGCATCGCAGCACCAAGGCTCGCTACCGGCTGAGGCGGCTCGCCCCTTCCTCGGGCGGGCTTCGCCCCGCTGGACAACATACCGAGTTTCAAGGACTCATCGCATTTCTACTCCTCTCGGACCAGACTTTCCGGGTCGCCCTGAATTTCCCATGCTCCGCGCCCTGCGCGGCGATATTCTCGAGCCGCCACTGTCCAAATGGGCCTTGCCGGTCGTTCTCGTAAAGGATGGCTGTCGCTCCCGCCATGTTGCCCCCCACCCTTGCCCCCTCATCGCCACAGGCAGCGGTCGCCGTGGCGGGCGAGGATGCGGCGTGGCTGGACCGTTTTCACGGCGGCGACCGGCAAACGATGGAGGAGTGTTACCGGCGCCACTTCGCGACGGTGCAGCGGGCGATTCGGGACATCTTGAGCCGTGAGGACGGCGAAACGATCATCCACGAAGTCTTCTCGCGCCTGATCGGGACGCCGGAGTTGCGGCGTTCGTTTCGCGGCGGCTCGTTCGGCGCCTGGATCGCCACGGTCGGACGAAACCTGGCCGTCGACTATCGGCGGCGCCTGGGCCGCGAGGTGTCGGGCGACGCCACGCCGGAGGGCGCGAATGGCGACACGCCGGCGTGGGGCAGCTGGGAAGACGCCGCGGAGGCGCGGATGCTGATCGACCGATTCCGGGGTGAGCAGCTGCGCCCAGAGTGGCAAGGCGTTTTCGAGCTGCGTTTCCTCCACCAGATCCCCCAGCGTGACGCCGCGTCCCGCCTGGGGATCAACCGCACCACGCTCGCCTATCGCGAGGTCCGCATCCGGAGGTTGCTGAAGCGATTCCTCCTCGAAGACCCCCAAGAAGCACGAGGGGGACAGGACGAAGGGGAAGCACCATGACTTTGGCTGTCAGCTCCTCCGAGCACCGCGCGGCCCGCACCGCCATCGGCGCGCATTTCGCCGGGCGCGCATCGCCCGCGACCGAGACCACCATGCGGGAACATCTGGCCGGCTGCTCGGCCTGCCGTGATTTCTACCGGCGGTACCACTTGCTGGCGCTCGTCGATCCGGCGGCGGTACCCGCCGAGGAGCGCATCGGGCGGGCGCTGGGCTTCCGGCCGCGGCGCGGGCCGTCCTTCAGTGGATGGCTGCGGGCGCTGGCGTTCCCGGTCGCGGCCACCGCCGTCGCCGCCGTCGCGGTGCTGGTCGTCGTGCGCACTGGTGCGGACGTCGCCCCGGTCGCGCGCGGCCCGATCGCAGCGACGGCCCGCGCGCCGCACTTGCTCGTTTATCGGTTCGCGCCGGGCACGCGCACACCCGAGCTGCTCCAGGGAGCGATGCGGAGCGACGACGGGCTTGCGTTCGCGTACACGAATCCGGCGGGGCACCGCTACGTCGCGATCTTTGGTGTCGACGAGCACCGGCGCGTGTACTGGTTCCACCCCGAGTGGCGCGAGGGGGAGCCCGCGCCCGCTGCCGTGCCCGCCGCCGCTGGTCCGGGCCCACACGAATTGCCGGGGGCGATCCGGCACGCGATCGTCGGGCGCAGGCTGACGGTCCACGCCCTGTTCGCCGATCGCGCCGTCGGCGTCGAGGAGATGGAGGCCGCGGTTCACGCCGGCGCCGTTGGCGGCTCGCTCGCGTCCCGGCTGGGTGGGGTCGTCGCGGTCATCCAGCGCGATGTCGACGTGTCGCGATGAAGACGATCGCCGCGTCGGTCGCGCTCGCGGCCATGCTGGCTGGCGGCCAGGCCGCCGCAGCCGACGAGCCCGGGCGCGCGCTGTTCGCGCTGATCATCGGGGTCAACGCAAGCCCTTCGCCGGAGCTGGCCCCCCTGCGCTACGCCGACGACGACGCCGCCCGCTACCTGGAGCTGTTCCGGGGACTGGGCGCGCGCACGTACGTGTTGTCGCGGCTCGACGACAACACCCGGCGCCTGCATCCCCAGGTGGCGGCCGAGGCGTTGCCGCCGCGCCGGGCCGAGCTCAAGCGCGCGGTCGACGCCCTCGCGCGCGACATCGCGCAGGCCCGTGCGCGCGGCGTGCGGTCGACGCTGTACGTGCTCTACGCCGGCCACGGCGACGCCTCCGCGGCAGGCTGGTCGCTCACGCTCGAGGACGGGCGCCTGGAAGGCAGCGCGCTGCTGTCCGAGGTGGTCGAGCGCGCGGGCGCCGACCAGGCGCACATCATCGTCGACGCCTGCCAGGCCTACCTGCTGGCGCTGCCGCGCGGGCCCGGGGGCGAACGGTGGCCGGCACAGGGCTTTGTGGCGCTGGAGGCGGCCGCCCGCGACGGCCGTGTCGGATACCTGCTGTCCAGCTCGGCATCGGGCGAGAGCCATGAGTGGGCCGGGTTCGAGGCGGGGGTGTTCAGCCACGAAGTGCGGTCCGGGCTGTTCGGCGCCGCGGACGCCGACGGCGACGGTTTGGTGACCTACCCGGAGATCGCCGCGTTCGTCACGCGCGCCAACGAAGGCATCAAGGGTGAACGCTACCGGCCCCGGGTGTACGCCCGTGCGCCGCGCGACGGGAATCTCCTGCTCGACCTGCGCGGCACTCACGACAACGATCTGCGCCTCGAGGGCCCAACCGGCGCGTTCCACTACCTGCTCGAGGACGGACGCGGCGTGCGCCTGGTCGATTTCCACGGTAACGGCGTCACACCCGTCCGGCTGATGCGGCCGCCGGACCAAGGCCCGCTGTACCTCCGGCGGGTCGCCGACGGCACCGAGCAGTCGGTGCCACGCGTCGACGGGCCGGTGTCACTGGCGGGGCTCGAGCGGAAGCCGTCACGCGCGAGCAGCCGTGGCGCCGCGCAGGACGCGTTCAACCAGTTGTTCGCGATGGGGTTCGACGGCAACGCCGTCGACGGGTGGGCGCAGCAGGCGGACGAGGAGCGCGCGGTGCTGGAGGCCGCCGCGCGCAGCCGCGCCGCGGAGATCCGGAAGGTAAGCCTGCGGCGGACGGGGAGCAAAGTGGCGATCGGGGCCGGGATCGCCGCCGCGCTCGCGGCGGGTGGCTTCGCGCTGTCGGCGCAGGCCCTCCACGACGACGCGCCGTCGAATGAAAGTCAGCGCGCCGCGGCCGCTCGCAACGACAGCATCACGACACGCAACCGCGCCGCGGCCGGACTGCTGGTCGGCGGCGCCGCCGCCCTCGGCGCCGGCCTGTGGCTGCTGTGGCCTCGGCACAGCGACGCGGCCGCAACCGCGCCGGCGGTCGGCTTCTTAGGGTCGTCGACCTCGGCCCAGATAGAGTCGACATGGCGCTTCTGAACGAGATGCCGCCGCTGTCGTCCAAAGCCGGGCCGGCAATCGTTACTGGTACAGGAGGCTGACATGACCGCGACTCGCTTGAACACGATTGCTCTCGCATCGCTGACGCTGTTTTTCGAAGCGCTGGGCTGCACGGAGCAGGTCGGCCTCACGGGCCACCCCTGCCCGTGCGCGTCCAACAACGTCTGCTGTCCCTCGGGTATCTGCGCGCCCGAACAGGGGGGGTGCGCGGCCGTGGGCGAGCCCGTTGCGCCCGCCGCGCTGACGTTCACGCGCCAGTCGGCGTCGACGGGACAGTTCTCCTGGGAAGCCGTCGCGGGCGCCACCTCGTACGCGCTGTTTGTCGACGGGGCGGAGGTCCAGACTACCGCGCAGACGTCGGCCACCGTGGAGATCGGCGCCGGCGACGTCGAGGTGCGGGTGGCGGCGCTGAACGACAGCGGCATCTCGACGCAGAGCCCACCGTTCCCGGTGCTGTTCGACGTTTCGGTCCGCGCCTGCACCTCCGACACCATCGAGGCGCGCTGGAGCACCCAGAAGGAGACGGACACCCAGCTCTCCATCGAACGCACCGGAGAGAACACCATCGCCTGCACGGATCCGACGTTGCGGCAGGAGCACTTGTACGGCGACGCCGCCGCGTGCGCGCAGATGCGGGTGCCGATGGGCACCGGCGGCTGGCTCGCGGCGGGATCGAGCATGACCGTCAACCTGCTGTCTCGCGACGAGCTCGGCTTTCTGGGCAAGTACAAGGAAGCGTTCACGATGCCGCCGGTGTCCTGTGTGTGCGCGACCAGCTCGAAGGCGACCGACGACAGCGGCTGCAACCCGGTGCTGAGTAACCCCATGCTCCCCAATGAGCCGCCCACCACGTTTCCGCCGTGCGCGCCGGGTTTCGACCTCGAGAACGGCCGGCTCGTGACCGACGTCAGCCAGGCGGACGTGTACATGCGCGGCACCGAGATCGCGAGCGGCGCGCTCACCGAGGCGTGGCTGGTGGCGCCCCAGGGTGTTGCCCTGCTGGCGGGTCAGATGTTCTGCGACGTCCTCGAGGCCCCCGCCTCCGGCTACACCAGCGAGATCCTGATACACACCGCGAGCGACAACGGGACGCACGCGCTGTTGCCGGAGCGGTCGACGGCCTTCGTGGTCAAGACGCGCAACGGCCGGTACGCGAAGCTCAACTTGGACTTCAACGGCCCGGGCGGCTTTCTCAACGGCGGTAGCAGCGGGATCGGCGCGCTGGGCATGCGTTTCATGTGGCGACTGGCCCCGGCGGGCTCGACGGGGTTCGCCGATTGATGAATCCGCTGGAAGAGAACGGCAACGCTCAAACGATCCGCGATTCTTCGGTCGCCGCGGGCGCCATGGCGAAGCGGATCGAGGACGAGTTCGACAGCAGTGGACGCGTATCCGTTCGGCGGACACCGTCGCTGACGGGGCTGGCGGGAGCTGCTACCTGGAAGGGCGCTGGTCGTCGATGGCGAGAGTTGCCCGTCTGAGGACGCGGGCGTCGAGCCGCTGCTCAGCGTCTGTCTTCTCGAGGGTCTTCTCCCAGTTCAGGGGGGCGAGCTCCAGCACGCGGCGAGCGGGCCAGATCGGCGGAGACAAAAGAGGTCGCGGAGGCAGGCCCAGGGCTCGATGTCGTGGAGTTGGCAGCTCGCCAGGCGAGACACAAAGGCAGCATTGATCTCGACGGCATCTTCGCTACCGACGAAGAGCCAGGTCTTACGCCAGCGCCGCCGTCGCAAACGTCCGGGCGTTCCGGGGCCAACGCGAACGCGTCGTTGACCAGCAGGACGACCCGTACCTTGCCCGCCGAATCGGTCCAACCTCCTGGCCGGTGTTCAGCCAAAACGGCGGCAAGAGCCGACGTAACATCCTAACTGGGCGTCTTCAATTCAAGCGGCCGATTCGGCCGTGCTATCCGGAG
>CAZIOH010000158.1:5514-7607 GCA_964540815.1 uncultured Myxococcales bacterium
CGGTGGCGAGTGGGGACGGTGGCCCCCGTGTCAGCGCCGCTTGCCTCGCAGCCTGCATTTGGATACGGCTCGGGAGGCATATGCCTGAGACGCCCTTTCGTGATCCTGGCCGTCGTCGTGGTGGGCGCGACGTTGTTGCAGAGTTCGGCCGCGCGCGGGACGTGCTGTCAGGCGGACGCGGACCGCCCCCGGGGCTTCGCATGCGGCCGAGGGGTGCCCGCGGGAGCGGCGATGGCGGCGCGAGCGCCTCGACCGGCGCTCCCGGAGACCCTGGTTCCGGGCAACAGCCTGCAGCGGACGCGAACGGAACGAACGGCAAAGGCTGCCAGGTCGCTCCCGGCGAGGGCGTCGAGCCGATCTTCCTGCTCGGGTTCCTCGGGTTCGGTGCCATCAGCCTTCGCTGGCGCGCCCGGCGTTCCGGGCCCACGCCGCGCGTTCAGGGGTCACGGCCCGTGACCTCGAACGCCGCGCCTCATCGCGTGTGATCGTTCCCCGTCGCTCACCACCCGGCTGGCCCATCCGCCCCGAGAACGCGGACGCGCGGTTTGACGGCGTCCGGGATCCGTTGCTGGCAGATCCGCGCCACGTCGGCGGTCGAATAACGCGCGGAAAAGTGGTGCAGCACGATGTCGTTGGCGGCGAGGAGCTCGGAGCGAGCGATCAATTCGTCGAGGTGAATGTGCCCCATCGCGCGCGCGTCCTCGACGGAGACACGGTCGTCGAGAAAGGAAGCCTCCAGCACCAGGGTCGCCGCCTGCTGGAGCTCGGGCGTTCGCTCCAGCACCTCAACACGCGTGTCTCCCGAGAAGCTAAGGACCGGAACGTCGTAGGGCTCGTCGATCTCCTGGCCGGCCCGGCGTAGCTCTCCCAGGCGGGGACCGTCCAGCTCGCGAAATTCCGCGCGCAGTCGGTGGCGACCCTCCCAGACGGTGTAGCCCTGGCTTGGGACGCGGTGGAAGGTCTCGAACGCTCGCACGCGGCGCCTCTTGCCGAGCTCGAGCTCCTCGCCGTGGCCGAGCGGCACCACCCGCCGCGGGATGCGGCCGCCGTCGAGGGCTTCCGCCGCGGCGAACATGCGCTCCACGTCGGCGGCGATGCTCGCAGGCACCACGTAGACGCTCTCGCCCATCTTCATCATCGCGCGGCGGGCGGCGTGCTGAACGATGGCCCCTATGTGGTCCAGGTGTCCGTGGCTCACGAGCACGAGCGGCTGGTTGATGGCCGTCCTCGAGCAACGGCCGAGATCCAACATCAGCGCCAGGCTGGGCACCTCGATCGCGGTCTCGATCCCGGCGGTGCTGAAGCCGACGAGGCCGAGCAGGGATTGGCGACTCACGCGCCGATTGTGCCACGGACCCACGAGACCTGCGGCCAGCCAACGACATCCACGTCGTCGCAAGATCGGGCCCTGGGATTCCCGGGTATGGTCCGTGGGTAGAGGCGCAATGACTGTCCAGATTCTCTCGAACCGCACCTGGGACGCAAACGACGCCAGCGGCCATTACATCGGCCCTGCCAATGCCGTCTGCCTCAATGCGACGACCCCATCAAGTTGTCCAGCAGGCGCAACGTTGTGGTTGGACCAAGTCCTCCGAATGGCTCGTCAAACGTTTCGAGATCGATCTGCGGGCGCTTCCGGCAGGCTATACCCACAAGGATGGCCGGCCATACCCGGAGAACGGAAGTTGAACGGCTGGAGAGCTGGTTCAGGCTCGGGCTCACACCGGCTCCGCTCTCGTGGGCCGGATCCCCGCGCCAGAGCCATCGCTTGGCTGCAGCGCCATCCCCGTTCCCACCCCGTCGAACGTCCTCTTCTTCTGCTGCCCTCGCACCAAGTAGGCGATCGCCCGATGCCGACTTCTGATTGCATCTGCCGGTGAACATTGGTCCAGAGACGGGGTATCGGCTCTACCTGATAGGTGTGCGAACAAGGTTAATCACGTCAATTCCTGCGGTCGGACGACCCGCAGTCTAGTCCCCTGGACCAGTGCACCGCCGTCGAAATAGCGTCAATACCGAGGCCGGCAAGCCGAGCCGGGCCGCGAGGCGCGACGACGAGGAATACCCGAAGGTATTGTGAGGAGGAGCAACGA
>CAZIOH010000159.1:0-7606 GCA_964540815.1 uncultured Myxococcales bacterium
GGATCTGCTTTGCCCATGTCTTCTCCGGTTGGCAAAGCCAACCTCCGATCAACCGCATGGAGGGCGTGGACGCGGGGCATGCGCTTCCCGCGACTGAGCCCCAGGGGCCCGACTTCAGTCTGGAGGGCTTTCGCAGGGAGGGAACAGTGACGGCGGTCATCGGGGAATGGCGGAGAATCTTGGCCATTTTGGGCTCGAGGGACTAGCCTCGCTGGCGCGTCGGCGTCGACGGCACCCAGGGACGGAGCACAACGGAACAAGAGCGGAAGCCATGTTTGTCGAAGCCTTCGCAGTGCCCCTCTTGACGTGGTGGCTGGCGCAACAGCCGGCCGATGCGGGGGCGCTCGAACGCGCGATCGCGGCCGACGCTGCGGCAGGATCCCAGGCGGGAACCCCAGGCCCGCCAGCGTCATCGACCTTGGAGGCCGTGCCGTCGTCGGCCCAGGCCACCGTTCGTCCGCCGGGCGGCGGTCTCATGAACCCGTCGATGTCCGTGATCGTCGATGGGACCTTCGGCTATTACGGTCGCCACGCCGGCGACTTCGCGGCGACCGGCTTGCCCGTGGCAGGTGACGATCCGGACCCTGGCCACCAGGGCTTCGGCATCCAGGAGCTCGAGCTGGCCTTCACCTCGGCGATCGATCCTTACCTCGAGGGGGCGGTGTTTCTCACCATCCCGAACCTCGGCGGCCTCGAGGTCGAGGAGGCCTATCTCGTGACCACCGCGCTGCCGTGGAACCTGCAGATCAAGGCAGGGACCTTCCGTTCGCAGCTCGGGCGCAACAACACCCAGCACCTGCACCTGCAGAGCTTCACCCGCCGCCCGCTCTTCACCGCGCTCCTGTTCGGGGCCGATGGGCTGCGTGGCCCGGGGCTGCAGGCCTCGGTCCTCTTGCCGCTCCCGTGGTTCGCCACGCTCTACGCGGAGTCCTTCGCGATCGGGCCGCCGGACGACCTCACGCGCGTGGCCAGCTTCGGTGGGGGCGGGCGGCCCGATCCCGCCCACCTGGTCTACACCCTGGTGCTCGAGCAATTCTGGGACCTGACCGAGAACGCCTCCCTCGCGCTCGGTCTGAACACCGCCACCGGGCGGCTCTTCGATTGCGCCGGGACGACCCCCTGCCCGGACGGCGGTGCCCACGACCCGCGCACCTTCCTGTCGGGCGGCGATCTGGTCTATCGCTGGAAGCCGGCCAACGAGACCAGCACCTACGCCAGCCTGTCGTGGACCACCGAATTCTTCCTGCGCACCATCACCGACGGTGGGCCGACCGAAGGGGCCGGGTACACCGAGCCGGTCTGGCAGTTCTCTCGGCGCTGGTACGCCGGGGCGCGCTTCGATCTGGTCGGGTTGCCGGCGCACGAGAACCTGCCCCGCCGACAGGGCTTTGCCCTGTCCCTCACCTTCGCGCCGAGCGAGTTTTCACGGTTTCGCCTCTTCGCGCAGGAGCTGACCGGGTCCGGCATCTCCAGCGCTTCCGTGCTCTTCTTTCAAACCGAGATCTCGATGGGCGCGCACGGGGCCCATCCCTACTGACCCGAACCCAACGGGACGCGAGGCCGAATGTCGATGCCGCCTGGAACGGAAGTCACCCCACGCCCCGAGCGCCTCCCGGAGCCCCACCGCGTGCCGGGCGCCAGCACCCGCAGCCGCCGCGGTCGGGGCCTCTTCAGGGCCATCCTCCCGCTGCTCGCCCTCGGGACCGCCGTCTTCTTCGCCGGTCGCGCCGCGTTCACCGGGCGCGCCGCGGCGGCGAGCAAGCTCCAGGTCGTGACCACCATCGAGACCCTGGCCGCCCTCGCCGCCGAGGTCGGTGGCCCGCGCATCGACGTGCAGTCGCTCTCCCGCGGGTATCAGGATCCCCACTTCGTTCCGGCCAAGCCCTCGCTCATCTTGACCCTGAACCGCGCGGACGCGCTGGTCTACGTCGGCCTGGATCTGGAATCGGGTTGGCTGCCGCCGCTCGTGCAGCAATCGCGCAATCCCAGGATTCAGGCCGGTCAGCCGGGCAACATCAACGGGTCGACCGCCATCCGCGTCGAGGACATCCCGAGTGTTCCAGCCGACCAGCTGCGCGCGCTCGGCGACGTGCACCCGCTCGGCAACCCGCACTACTGGCTGCCGCCCGACAACGCGCGCGCGCTGGCCGACCTGATGGCCACCCGCTTCTCCGAGCTCGACCCGGGCGGGGCCGGCACCTATCAGGCGCGGGCCCAGGCCTTCGACGCCAAGCTGGCTGCGAAGGCCACGGAGTGGCGCGCGCGCGCCGCCCAGCTCCGCGGGCGCAAGGTCGTCACCTACCACAAGAGCTGGGGCTACCTCACGCGCTGGCTCGGCCTCGACGAGGTGGGCTACATCGAGCCAAAGCCGGGGATTCCGCCCACCGCGTTCCACACGGGCGAGCTCATCAAGCTCATGAAGCAGGCTGGGGTCCACCTCATCCTGATGGAGAACTACTACCCGCGCTCGCTGGCCGACATCATCGCGCGCGACACCGGCGCACGGGTGCTGGCGCTGCCGGCCAACGTCGGGGCCGTCCCCGGCGCCCGGACCTACTTCGATCTGGTGGACGGTATCGTCAACGCCATCGTGGAGGCGGCCGGTCCGGCCCCCCCGTCGCCGCTCCCACGGCCCGCCGCCCAGCCCTCCGCACCGCCCGGCCCCGGGGGCCCCGCGGCCAAGCCCGCCGGCCCTCCCTGAGCGAGCCGCGGCGGGCGCGCGCGCGCGCCGCCCCTGCGGGCCGAGGAAACCGCCAGAACGGGCTCGAAGCCCCACTCTGCTAAGCTGGCCGACAGCTGGCCGAGAGCTGTCCGTTGGCTGGCCCGAGATCCAGAGCCTTGGTCGATCGACATGTCGATGAACGCAGCACAATATTTCGAGGGTCCGCGGGACGTGCCGCACGCCGCTCGGGTCCGACATCCGGCGGGCCCGGGCCGCGCGGTCCCGGGACGCGCATGCGGGCCGGAACCGGCCTCGCGACCAGCGCCGAAAGCGCGTCGGTGATGGCCACGCGTTCGCACAAGATCGTCATCGGGGTCATGGGCCCGGCGGCGTGCGATCCGGCCACCGCCGCCCTGGCCCTCGCGGTCGGACGCGGGGTCGCCGAGCGCGGAGGCGTGCTGCTGTGCGGGGGGCGCACCGGGGTGATGGAGGCGGCCGCGGAGGGCGCGCGCAAGGCGGGTGGCCTGACCCTCGGGATCCTCCCGGGCGCGAGCGCCCACGAGTCCCCGCCGAACCCCTTCATCGACGTGGCCGTCTTCACCGGGCTCGGCGAGGGGCGCAACTGGGTCAACGCTTGTGCCAGCGACGCGCTGATCGCGATCGGCGGCGGGTTCGGCACGCTGTCGGAGATTGCGCTGGCCTTGAAGGCGCAGAAGCCCGTGGTGCTGGTGGGCTCGTGGCGCTTCGACATCGATGGATCGGGCCCCAACGTGCCACGCGCCTCCAGCGCCCAGGAGGCGGTGGGCCTGGCGTTCGCCGCGCTCGGGGTCCGCGACAGGGGATGATGATGGAGCCGAGATGATCCCGATCAGCGACGACAATCCGACCTTGCGCTTCCCGCTGGTCACCGTGGGGCTGCTCGCGACCCTGGCGTTGGTGTGGATCTTTGTGCAGGGCGCGGGCCTCAATCCCGTGGTGCTGGCCGCCAGCGTCTGTGACTGGGGCATGGTGCCCGGTGAGCTGACCCACCTGGCCCGCATCGGCACCGCGGTGCCGCTCGGGGATCACCTGGCCTGCGTGGTGGACGACGATGCGCGCAACGTGCTCACGCCGATCACCGCGATGTTCCTCCACGGCGGGTGGGGGCACCTGCTCGGCAATGGGCTCTTCCTGTGGGTCTTCGGCAACAACATCGAGGACAGCATGGGCCGCTTTCGTTTCCTGGTCTTCTATCTCATCTGCGGTCTGGCGGCGGCGGCGGCCCAGACGGCCGTGAACCCCGGCTCGCCCATCCCGATGGTGGGCGCCTCGGGGGCCATCTCGGGGGTGCTCGGGGCTTACCTGGTGCTCTACCCACGGGTGCGGGTCAACCTGCTGGTGTTCCTGTTCATCTTCATCCGGGTGATCCCGGTCCCGGCCTGGGTGGTGCTGCTGGCCTGGATCGGCATGCAGCTCCTGGCGGGGCTGCCGCAGCTGTCGTCGCTGCGGCCGGCGGTCTCGGCGGGCGTGGCGGTGTGGGCCCACATCGGTGGCTTCGTCGCGGGTCTGGTGCTGGTCAAGCTGTTCGAGAACCGCAAGCTTGTGGCCGAGCGCAGCATCCGGTTCGATTCGTACGCCACCCGCCGCTGAGTCGGCCGCTGGCCTCGGGCTCACCTCGGGGTGGGGATCAGGGGAAATTGCGCGGCGACGACCCGGCGCCGGTGGTCGAAGATCCGCTCGAGCTGGCGGCGGATGAAGAGGCCGCGCACGATACGCCCGAAAGGACCGAAGGGCACCTCGTACTCCACCCGATCGCGCATGAGCGTTCCATCCGGGCAATCGAGGAAGCGGTGCTCGTGGCGCCAGAAGCGGTAGGGTCCCTCCACCTGCAGATCGACGAAGCGATCGTCCGGGTCGAACACCTCGATGCGGGTGCGCCAGCCGAAGCCGATCCCGAACAGGGAGATCCGGTACTCGATGATCGTCCCGGCCGCCATCGCGATCGGCAGCGGGGTCCGGATGCGGAAGCGCAGGGAGGGCGGGGTGATGCGCTCGAGGTTGGCGGCGTCCGCGAAGAACGCGAAGACCTCGGAGCGCCGCCGCGGGATCAGCTGCTCGCGCTCGAGGAGGTATCGCATGGACGATGAACGCGCCGGGGGGAGCTCCGGTTACCGTACCGGACGGCGGTCACCGGGGCGAACGCACCGACGCGGCGGGCATGGCTGACGCGGCGGGCATGGCTGACGCGGCGGGCGCGGTGGGCGCCACGCCCGCCGCGGCCTCGTCGTGACGGGCCCCCTCGTCGCGCACCAGGTCCGCCAGCGCTCGGATCCAGGTGGGCTCGGCGTTCAGCGACGGGACCAGGTGCAATGCCTCCCCTCCGAGGGAGCGCCACTGGGCATCGGCCCGGATGCCGATCTCCTCGACGGTCTCCAGGCAGTCGGCCACGAAGGCGGGGCACAGGACCGCCAGGCGGCGCTTGCCCGCCCGCGCCAGCTCGGGGAGGACCAGATCCGTGTAGGGCTTGATCCACGGCGTGCGTCCGAGCCGCGACTGAAACGACACCGAGTGGTCCGCCGCCCCGAGGCCGAGCCTGGTGGCCAGCGCCCGGGAGGTGGCGAAGCAGTGAGCGCGATAGCAGTAGTGGTTGGCCGGGACGATCGCGTCGCAGCAGGCGTCGCTGCGCAGGCAGTGCTGCCCGGTGGGATCGCTCTTGCGCACGTGGCGCTCGGGCAGGCCGTGGTAACTGAAGAGCACGAAATCCGGCCGGAAGGCGTCGAGGTGCCGGCGGGCGACCTCGGCGAAGGCGTCGATGAAGGCCGGGGCGTCGTAGAACGGCTCGAGGGTCTCGATGGCGGGGACGTTCCAGCCGTCCCCGAGCAGCTCGTACACCCGCGCCAGGGCCGAGCCCGAGGCGGCCGACGAGTACTGAGGAAAGAGCGGGGCGACGACCAGCTTGGTGGGGTTTCGCGCCATGAGCTTGCCGAGGGCCTCGGCGATCGATGGTGACCCGTAGCGCATGGCGAGCTCGACCGCGTAGCCAGGGCCGAGCGTGGCCCGTATGCCCCGCTCGAACGCCCGGCTGTGAAACAAGAGCGGCGACCCCTCCACCGCGGCGCCGGGCGCGCCCCAGATCGCCTGGTACGCCGCCGCCGACCTGGCGGGGCGAAAGGGCAGGATGACCAGATTCAGCAGCAGCCACCGCGCCACCGGGTGGAGGTCGATCACCCTCGGATCGCTGAGAAACTCGCGGAGGTAGCTCCGGACATGCGAGACGCTGGGCGCGTCGGGGGTGCCGAGGTTGAGCAAGAGCACGGCGGTCGGACGGTCGTCGGCCATGCTGAGCTTCTAGCCCGAACCGGGGCTGGCGACCGGCGAAAATGGCTGGTCCAGACCCGTCCTCACCCCATATGTTGGCCTGCCTTGGGCCCGAACCTTCGAGCCAAAGCCGAACGGCGACCCGTGAGTCGAGCCTTACGGGAAGATCCCACGCTCCGCGTAGGCCTTGCCGATGCGCTCGAGGGCGATGCACATGGCGGCCATCCGCCAGTCGCACTTTCTGGTGGCGGCGTACTCGCTGACCGCCAGGTAGGTCCGCTTCATGCGCTTGGTCAGGCGCTCCTCCACCTCCTCGAGATCCCAGCGCTCGGAGCGCTTGTTCTGCAGCCACTCGTAGTAGCTCACCACCACCCCGCCCGAGTTGGCCAGGATGTCCGGGATGAGGGCGATGCCCTTCTCTGCCAGGATCGGCTCCGCCACGCTGTCGGTCGGGCCGTTGGCGCCCTCGACGATCACCTTGCAGTTGAGGGCCTTGGCCTCGGCAACCCCGATCTCGAGCTCGAGGGCGGCGGGGATGAAGACGTCGACCGGGGTGGCGAAGAACTCCTCGCGGGTGATGGAGCGGGCCCCCGGATAACCGAGCACCGAGCCGGTGCGCACCACGTGCTCGGAGAGCTTGTAGGGGTTGATGCCGTCGCCGTTGAAGATGTAGCCCTTCCAGTCCCCGGTGGCCACCAGCGAGGCCCCGGTGCGCGCCAGGATCTTGGCCGCGTTCGAGCCGACGTTGCCGAAGCCCTGCACCGAAAAGGTCGAGCCGTTGGGCTCGAGCCGCCGGTCGCGCGCCCACTCGCTGATGCAGTGGACGATGCCCTGGCCGGTGGCGGCTTCCCGGCCGTATGACCCGCCGGAGGTGATGGACTTGCCGGTGACGACGCGGCGGTTGGCGTTCTTGTCGACGTACCCGACGACGTTCATGTACGTGTCCATCATCCACACCATGGTCTGCGCGTTGGTGCCGACGTCCGGCGCCGGGATGTCGTACTCGGGGCCGATGTTGGCGCCGAGCGCGTGGGTGAACCTGCGGGTGATGCGCTCGAGCTCGGCGACCGAGTGCTCCCGCGGGGAGAACTTGATGCCGCCCTTGCCGCCGCCGAAGGGGATGTCGTGCAGCGCGGACTTGTAGGTCATCCAGGACGCCAGCGCCTTCACCTCGTCGAGGGAGACCAGCTCGTGGTAGCGAATTCCACCCTTGTAGGGCCCGAGGATGTTGTTGTGCTGGACCCGGTACCCCTTGAACATGCGGTATTCGCCGCTGTCCATGCGCACCGGGAAGTTCACGATGAGCTCGTTCTTCGGCTGGGACAGGATCGCCATCGTCGAGGGCGCCAGGCCGCAAATCTCCGCCGCGCGGGTCAGCTGCTCCTGGGCGATCTTGTAGGGGTTCGGTCTCGGGTCCGGCTTCTGGTCCGGCTTGGACTCCGGCTTTTGGTCCGACATGTGTGGGGCCCTTCCTCGCTGGTCTGGCTGCGTGGGCAGGTTGGGAGATGTTGGGGGAGATGTTGGGCGGAACGCTGGGAACGCTGGGATTGTATGCGGGTTTGCGGGGCGCGACGGATTCCAGGTCTTCCTTCGGAACTACGGCAGAACGCGTGGCGAACTGAACAGCCCACCCGCGCGTGCGCGCTG
>CAZIOH010000160.1:0-5672 GCA_964540815.1 uncultured Myxococcales bacterium
CTAGCTGCGAGAGCTCATTCTTTTCGCCAGTGATCAGCGCGCCGGTCGGGCCGTTGCCGGCATCTCACCGCGCGTAGGTCATATAACTAGTTCCTGCTAAGCTATAGCTATTCAAACTTTAGCTATATCCGAACAGCATGGCCGAATTCGGCCGTTTGAAATCGCCGAGATAGAGGGAACCCGCTAGCTACTAGCCTGGGTTTGTGATACTCATGAGCACAAGGCCGGTCAGAGTTTCGGCATCACGCCTCCGCTCATCCAGCGCTCCACCTCGTGCTCGCAGCTCGGCCTTAAGGTCGCAGCAAGCTCCTCAACGATTGGTTGATCCTGACGGGATCGGTCACCAACGACTGGTCGGGAACTGAGCAGTTCCGCTGATCGACAAGAACGCCGGCAAGACCGCCAACGGTCGGGTCGCCATCAGCATGGTATTCAAGCGAGCGGCGACGCCGCAGACGGCGTTGCCCCGCCCGTTTCGGCGACGCGGAGACTTTCACCACGGGCTGCCAGGGCGCCGATTTGCAGTATCAAGGCGCTGCCATGCCGTACTCGGAGTTGACGAGATGCTCGGCCTTGAGCATGAGATGCGGCCAAGATCGCACGGATGCCGCCGGTGAAGCGGCGTTGCTTGAGGATCCCTTTGCTTCATGCGGAGCAGGAAGCCCGCCCACGGCGTGATCTGCCGGTTGAACTCGACGTAGCCCGACTTGCGCAACTCCAGGTGCCAAGCCGCGCCGTCAGCCATCTTAGGCGCATGCCTGCGGATGAACGGAGCCTTGAGCGCGAAGTTCACCCCTTCACAAACGACCTCGTCACCTCGTCATTCGTCATCGGGTTCCGATCGATTGCGCGGCTTCGATCGCGTTCCAATCGCGTTGCGCACCATGGTCTGACGTCAGCTGGCACTGGCGTTGCAGAGGGCACCACGCCGGACCGCTCACCCCTCTCCTTTTTCCTGGTCGAGAGCGGGCGCGGGCCTGGGTCACAAATCTCGGAGGTGTTCATGTCGTCGAAATCTTGGCTCGCGATCGTTGCATTGACTGGTATGGCGGCGAGCGCGTCGTCTTGTGGAGTCGAAAAGCCCGTTGGGGAGGATTCGGTCGGCGTTGCGCAAAGTGCGCTGTCGCCAGCTGGGAATCTCCACGGCATCGCGGAGACCGTTCATTCGACGGGAACCATCGACCGAACCAATCCCTTCTTCCAAGCACTCGGGGCCAACCCGCGCACCTGCGAGAGCTGCCACGCTGCTAACCAAGGCTGGACCATCACCACCCTCGGCACGCAGACTACGTTTCTCACGAGCCTCGGCCTTGCGCCCATCTTTCTCCCTCACGATGCCGGGAGTCGACCCGATGAAGATCTCTCCACCTTCTCCGCCCGCTTCACGGCGTTCAGCAAGACCCTGCTCAACAAAGGGCTGATTCGTTTTGGGCGCACCGTGCCTGGCACGGCCGAGTTCACGGTGACCGCGGTCGTGGATCCGTATGGCTTCGCGACCCCGACGCAAATCACCAACTTCCGCCGGCCCACCCCGGTGTCGAACGAGAGCAAGACCTCCACCGTCACCTGGACGGGCGGCCCACACGACGTGCCCACCGCCGTCAACAGCACCGCCATCGGAGCGACGACCTTTCACGAGCAACGGGCTACGCCTCTGCCAGCCGATCAGGCCGCCGCTATCCGGGACTTTCAGCTCGGCCTGGCCTTCGCGCAGATCTCCGACTGGGACGCCGGTCGGCTCGACGCGGACGGCGCCCTCGGCGGTCCCACCAATCTGCTCGCGCAGGCCTTCAGCGTGGGCGCCAACGACATCCAGTCGCCGGGCTTCACTCGCAACGTCTTCACCATCTTCGACGCCTGGAAGGTCTACGCCGACGCGCATGCACACCACGTCGGGGATGGCTGCGAGCAGGATCTCGAGAGCTTCGTCTTCGACGTGCACGGCCGCCAGCTGGCCTCGCGCGCCGCGATCTACCGTGGGCAGGAGCTCTTCAACAACCTCGAGTTCTCGGTGTCGAAGGTGCACGGACTGAACGATGTGCTCGGGCCGGATCTCGCAACCCCCGTCACCGCCACCTGCAGCACCTGCCACAATGCGCCCAACGTGGGCGGCCACGCGGTGTTTCGGATGTTCGACGTCGGCACCGCCGATGCCGACAATTGCAGTGCGGATCTGCCGCTCCTCACCCTCCAGAACAAGGGCTCGGGCGCCGAGCGCAAGGTCTGTGACATGGGTAAGGGAGGCAATGGCGTGTGGGCGGATGTCGGATCGTTCCGCGCACCTCCCCTGCGGGGTCTGGCTGCCCGTGCTCCCTACTTCCATGACGGGCAGGCCACGAGCCTCACCGCCGTGGTCAGCTATTTCGACAAGCGCTTCAACATCGGGCTCACGCGACATCAGAAGCGTGATCTGGAGGCGTTCCTCGGCGCGCTCTAGAAGACTGGTTGGCACGCCGAATGACAAGGCGGGGCTCGCCCACGGCGGGTCCCGTCATTCGGCCAGGCGGGCTCTCCCGCACAATCGCGAGGGAAGAAGGACAGGGGAGCACAAGCGCAAAACTGGAGGCCCGCTCGTTTTTCGGCCGGACGTCCCGGTGACACCTGGGTCGCCCTTGCCCGGCGGCGGCTGGAGGAAGCGTCAGCGCGCCGTTCCTGCTGGCGCACTATCGACAAGAGTTATTGGGCGGTGGGTGAGAGGCGCTCGGGGTGCCATACCATGCTGATCCCCCACTCGACGCCCGAGGTGAACAGGACCATCTTCACTCCTGGAAACGGCACTCGTCTGACGAAACCCGACACACGCGAGAATCCGACGCTCGCGGCGACGAACGCCAGCCGAGTTCAATGCCGAGATCTGAAGTTGACCCGGTTCGGTGGAGTGTTCACCGCTTATGCTGCGGCGGCAGTATGGTGGTCCCTTTCGTAGTTGATGGGTGACTGGTAGTCCAGGGCGGAATGGCGACGGCGCGGGTTGTACCAGCCCTCGATGAAGTCGAAGACGGCCATCCGCGCCTCGGCCTGGGAGCGGAATCGACGACGGTCGAGGAGCTCGCACTCGAGGGTGGCGAAGAACGACTCGGCCATTGCGTTGTCGTACGCGTCGCCTACGCTGCCCATAGAGGTGTCCTTCCGACGGACAGCATTCTGATGGGAGGGGGGGCCGGGGGCAGAGGCTTTGCGCGCGCTCGGGCTCGACCCCGAGTCATTGAAGGCCGGCCGCCTCGAGGGCATGCAGGTCCTCCTTCCCGGCCTGGGAGCGGTGGTCGGTCCTCGCGGGTTGGTGCCCACCGGTGCCAACCAACCGAACCGTCAGGGCGCGGATGCCGCTGGCCAATCACGAGCAGCGCCGCACCCTAAGCGTCGGCAACGTACGCCGTCCGGGATTTGGACCACGACGGATGGCATCGCGTGGGAACCGGAAGGGTTCTCAAGTCAAAATGGTTAAGTCCGGAGTCGGCGTTGCGTATTCAGTCGTGGACCTGCATACATCCCACCACGACGCCGTCTCTTTACGTTGTCGTAGGAATAGAAGGTTCCACGCGCCGCACTGCCACTACCGTCGCTGACGCAGCTCGCTAGCCCGCGCCAGATCGGGTCCGATCTCCTGTACGGCAGATTCCCTTGACGGCGCTAGATCGCGACGGCAGCGTAGGGGAAGCTTGGCGCGCCCCGACGATGCCCTCACCCGAAGATGATCTCCACCGTGTCCAGCGTGAGCTTCTTGACGGACAGCTCTCCCTGAAGGCCTTTCCGACGCCCCGACCAGACCGACGTTCACATCGACCATCTGCCGCCGCGACTTGTGCTCGATGACCAGTGTCTTATCGTCCTTCCACGCGTAGTCGAACCGAGGTAGACGCGCCCTCACCATCGTGTCCGTGACCTCGATGGCACCTGGTCCATCCCGGGAGTCATCTCCCGCGACGATTTGAAGCGGCGCTGGAGCGTCGACTAGAGCCTGGGAGCACAGTCGCAGCACCAGTACTAGCCGAAGGCGTCACAAGCCTGTTCCGAGGTCAGCTTCATGTGCTTGCACGTGCTCGCCAGCAACCGACCCACCAGCGCGTGATCGACGTCCGCGGTCGCGATCTCGAGGAGGGCGCCGCTCGAACCCGCGTTCGAATCCTTGACACTCTCCTTCCACATCCCGTCGCCCGCCTTGGCCTGAACCATCAACGGCAACATCGACTGATGATCGTTCCCTTCATGACCTGTACCCCCCTGGGAGGTCCCCATCTACAGACGCAGGTCCGAGTCGGATCGCCGACGTCGGACTTTCCCCCATGGTCGCCGGAACGAGGCCCTTCTCCAGTGGAGAACCGAGGTCACGAGAGACGGTAGTTGCCGTCCCCCACAGCGTCAACCACGAATCCACCAACTCGATCGCGACGAACGTCGAGGCGGCGAGCAAGGCGAACATCCAGGTCCTGGTCGTGCGCACGCGGAACACCAGGAGCGCAAAGAGGAGATCCAGCGCGGCGAGATACAAGAAGAGCGCAGCCGGGCCAACCACGGCAACGCAAAGGAGCCCACCCCGAAGGCGAGGGGGATCACCCGTCCCAGCGCCCATTAGACCCCATACGCGCAGGCACCGAGGGCTGATCGTATCCCGATCACCGCCCACAGCAGGGGCGCGAACGCAATCAGCTGGAGCCAGAGCCATTCAACGGGATAGTCCGCGAGGAAGAGCAAGACCCCACCTGTCTCCGAGAGCTGCATCGTCATGATGCTAGGGGCGTGGGGCAGCTTCGGTTCGGCTCGTCCGGTCACGGGGCGCGGCCAGACGATACCGGATCTCCGTCGGTCCGGGTCTACGCCGCGGCGGCGCAGGGGACGGGGCGAGTCCCGCGACGAAGCTCACCGGAGTTTGACGGGCTTCAGCGGACCTTGTTCTGAATCGTCATGACCGTGACGAGCAATTTCAAGGCACCTGCTGGGGTCATCGTGGGGGGATCGAAGGAGCCGCTCGATTCGATGGACTGAACGATGTGCTCATCAATGGACTCGAGGTGCTGGCCACACATGCTCCACCCCAGGAACAGCCGCTTGCTGGCCGTCGACCGCTCGATGAGCTTGACCTTGTCGTGTCGCGGGTCCTTCAAGATCCTTGCGAATGTCCCTAAGACGTCGGTCATCGAGCCCTCCAGCGCCTGGAGAAACCACCCGCCGCAACTCAGCAGGGCTCCGGTCACATTGGCAGCCTGGTTCCGCTCCCGGGAAACGCGGAGAATAGCAGTCAGCACCTCGTCCGCGTTGGCGACGACGCCCTGACTCGGTCGACTGCAATAGATCAGCTTGTAGAGGCTCGGCGGGGCCACCTCGTGGAGTCCCTTCTGGGTGATCGGAGCTTCGGTGCGAGTCGAATCGACGGTTTTTGAGGACTCTTGAGCCTCCGAGATCTCGGAGTTGGCCACGTTCTGGATCCGTCGAGGCGCATCCTCGGTCGTATCAGGTGCAACACCACCCAGTGCCTGCCGCGAGCGCGCCGTCCCGAGTCTCGCTGCCGATGGATCCGGCGCGAAGGCTGGGCCATGGCGGCCCACCTACGGACCGAGCTGGTGCTCGAGGCGCTCGGGTTCGCCGTCCAGCAGCGCCTGTCTCGAGTGCGAGTTCCTCGGCCGTCGTCGATTCACCTTCCAGGCCGAGTCGCGGATGGCCGTCTTCGACTTCAT
>CAZIOH010000160.1:5772-7601 GCA_964540815.1 uncultured Myxococcales bacterium
AGCGTGGGCTCGATCCGCGTGGCTGGTGTGAGGAGGCTTCCGCGGCGACTCGGGCGTCGCGCGGTCGGGTCAGTTGGCGGGCGTGATGACCCACTGCTGGTTGACGGCGCCGGTCCAAGCCCACTGCTGAACCGCGACCCCATCCGTCGGCGTCCCCGAGGGAACGGCGATCGACCCGTTGCCGTTGCTGCCCGGGCTGAACTTGTAGTAGCCGTCGCCGGTCGGGGTGAAGTTCCACATCTGATTCGACCCGGCGTGATAGTCGTACTGGATAAGCGCCGCTCCATTGCCGGTCCAGCCGCCGCTGATGTCGAGCGCCCGCCCGCTGTTCACGTTGATGAACTTGTAGTTGCGCGGGCTGACCTGGGTGATCATCCACTTCTGATTGTCAGTGGCCTTGTAGCCGTACTGAACTACCGTGGCGCCATTGGCGGTGCTGGCGCCCTGGACGTCCAAGCACTTGCCGCCGTTGCGGCTACAGACCGTGTACTCGGTCGAGGGGTCGAAGTTGCGCCACACGGTGATGACGTGCGTGTAGTTGCCACAGCTCTTGTATCCGTCGCCATTGGACGAGCCGTCGGCAGCGGCACAGTAATCCTTGCAATACGACGTGCTGGACGGATTCTTGTAGGGGGCGTTGGTCTGGCCGACGCCCAGGCGACCCGGCACCAGTCCTTGATCCCAGTCCTTGCCATTGCAGTAGAACGCCTGAGGCGGGCTGAGGAAGATGTTTCCGAAGAACGAGCCTTCCTGGTAGGGGTAGTTCGCGTCCTGGCCCCAGCCGAGAGCCGGGTCGGCGCTGTCGAGCCAGAGCGCAATGTGCTGTCCAGAGGTGTTGACGTGCGAAAGAACGCAGCCACTCACCGCCTCCTGGCAATCCTTGCCGCATGATCCGGTCTCCCACCCCGGCGCGAGGCCGAGTTCTCCGGGGAAGCTGTAGGTCGTCCCGTGGACGAACTTCGAGATGGAACGGCCGGCCGGGAGGGCACAACGAACGATGTACGAGACGGTGGTCCGTCCTGCGTCGCTGCTCATGAGCGAGCCCGACGGGCTCAGGCCATTGATCGACGAGAGGCCATTGATGGAGGACAGGCCGTTGATGGACGTGAGCCCGTTGACCGAGCTGAGACCGTTAATCGATGTCAGCCCGTTTCGGGCGGCTTTGCCTGCGGCTTCACTTTCGTGGACGCCGCCGCTCGCGGCCGCGTCTCCCGGCTGTGGGGTCACACACGACATCGTTGCAAAGGGTGCGGAAAGTGCGGTGAAGAACAGAATGGACCTGGATGAGCAGCGCATGGGGATCTCCTCGGACGAGACCCCAGTGCAGTATGTGTTCCAACAATTAGTGTAATCAGACTTACGTACGTACTGGACCTTATTGCCCTCCGGTCCCAGCCGGGTGTTGCGCCCGGGATGACAAACGTTGCCTTTTTCGCAACGATCGCGCGCGCACCTGCAACGTAACCCGTCCACGAGCGACGTAGCCGGGGGGGCTTGCGGGCGTTACGGGGGCGTGGCAGGGGCGGCGGCTTGGAGGCCGAGGAGCGGACTACGGAGGGCGCCGTCCGTCAGAAGAAGATTTGGGTGGGCAAGCGCGAGGCGGTCGGGCAAGGGATCGCGCAGGTTGGCCTGCGGCCACCGGTTGATGATGAGCTTGGTCGCCAGATGGAGGTACGCGCGAGGGTTCACGCCGTAGGACACGCAGGTGGCAACGATGGTCAAGATGGCCGCCGTCCGCTCTCCACCGAGGTCCTCCCAGGTGAACAGCCAGTTGCGCCTCCCGAGCACCAGCTTCCTGAGCTCGCGTTCGACGCGATTGTTGGTCAGCT
>CAZIOH010000161.1:0-7429 GCA_964540815.1 uncultured Myxococcales bacterium
GACAGGAACACCCCGAGCGGAACGTCGGACACCAGCCGCCGCTTCACCGCCCGCTGCAAGAGCCCGCGCAGCTCCTCGGCCGCCTCCGGCTCGGATCGGGGGAGGTGGGTCTCGGGGAAGGGCAGATCCCAGTAGCGACGCACCACCGGCGTCGCGAAGGGGTCGACCCCGAGATCGAGCGTGAGGCACTCGGAGGCGTCGAGCTTGTGGGCCCCGGCGATGATGGTGCGCGGCGCTGGCACGTACTCGAAGGCCAGGTAGCGCTGCAGGGCCGCCAGGTCGACGCGCCGATCGAGGCCGGGCACCGGGAAGAGCGCCTTCAGCTCCGAGCCGAAGGCGAAGAGGGGCGGCCGGCCGCCGTCGCGCGGGATCTGGGCCCAGTAGAATGGCTTCTTGCCCATGCGGTCCCGGGCCGCGAAGAGCCGCCGTCGCCCAGAATCCCAGATCGCGAACGCGAACATGCCGTCGATGCGATCGAGCAGACCCTCGCCCCACTCCTCGTAGCCGTGGACCAGCACCTCGGTGTCCGAGCGGGAACGAAAGTGGTGACCTCGCCCCATGAGCTCGTCGGCCAGTCCGGCGAAGTTGTAGATCTCGCCGTTGAAGGTCACCTGGACCGTGCCGTCCTCGCCGCCCATGGGTTGGGTGCCGGCCGCGCTGAGATCGATGACCGAGAGGCGCCGATGTCCGAGGCCGACGCCGGGCGCGGTCCAGAACCCCTCGCCGTCCGGGCCTCGTGCCGCCAGGGCGCGGGTCATGCGCGCGAGGCAAGCGCCGTCGATCGCGGCGAAGGTGGGATCGAGGAGGCCTGCGATGCCACACATGGGTCAGCCGATGGCCGAGGCGGCCGGGACCGCCGGCGCCGCCGGCACCGGTCCCGACGAGCCGACCCCGCCGACCCCGCCGCCGAGCGGCGTCACCTCGGTCGCGTCGAAGTTCACCATGTCCCCGATGAGGTAGGTGGGCTTGGCCTGCGCCTCGTGGTAGGTGCGGATCTGGAGCTCCGCCAGGAGGCCCATCATGATCGACTGAACGCCCAGCATGAACAGGAACACCGCCACCACGAACAGCGGGTTGCGGTGCACGTAGGCGTTCTCGGCGAAGCGCTGAAACAGGGTGTAAAGGGCGGTCACCACCCCGAGGGTGCAGGTGACGAAGCCGAGGCCCCCGAAGAAGTAGAGCGGCTTGGTGGCGTAGTCCCCCAGGAACTTCACGGTCAGGAGATCGAGCAGCACCTTGAAGGTGCGCATGATGCCGTACTTCGACTTGCCCTCGCGGCGCGGGTGGTGGGTGACCACCACCTCCGTCACGCGCGCCCCCGCCCACTTGGCGTAGATGGGGATGAACCGATGCATCTCCCCGTAGAGGTTCACCGGCTCGAGGAACTCGCGGCGGTAGGCCTTGAGGGTGCACCCGTAGTCGTGCAGGTGAACCCCGGACACCCGGCCGATGATCCAGTTGGCGATCCACGAGGGGATCTTGCGGGAGGCGACCTTGTCCTTGCGATCGCGCCGCCACCCCGAGACGACGTCATAGCCCTCGTCGAGCTTGGCGAGCAGCTTGGGGATGTCCGCCGGATCGTTCTGGAGATCAGCGTCCATGGGGATGACGATGTCACCCCGGGCGGCCTTGAACCCCGCCGCCATCGCCGCGGTCTGTCCATAGTTTCGCCGGAAGCGAATCAGCCGCAGCCAGGGGCGGGAGGCCGCCGCCGCCCGCAGCTTGGGGAAGCTGCCGTCCCGCGAGCCGTCGTCGACCAGGACGAACTCGCAGGAGCGACCCCCGGCGCGCAGCGCCGCTTCGGCCTCGTCGAGCGCGGCCACCAGGCGGGTGATGGTCTCGGACTCGTTGTAGCAGGGGATGACGATGCTCAAGTCCATGCAGCGGGGAGGATACGCGAACGTCGGGGGGAGTCGAGGCCCGCCAGGCCCCGGCGGGATCGACGGCGGGTCGGGAGGGGCCGACGGTGAAATGTCGGGCGTCGACGGACGGCCGGGTGTGCGGTTCAGAGCGGCGCGGGGAGGCCGAAGCGCTTGCGAAAGTCGGCGATCGTGGCGGCGATCCCATGTTCCAGGCTGACGCGGGGCTCCCAGCCACCGAGGAGCTGGCGGGCCCGCGTGATGTCCGGGTTGCGTCGGGTGGGATCGTCCTTCGGCAGCGGCACCCGGCTGATGGGGCTGTGCGAGCCGACCATGTCCCGGATGAGCTCGGCGAGCTCGAGCACCGTGGTCTCGCGCGGGTTGCCGAGGTTGACGGGATCCGAGCCGTGGCCGCTGGCCATGAGGCGCATGAAGCCCTCGATCAGATCCGACACGTAGCAGAACGAGCGGGTCTGCTGGCCCTCGCCGTAGATGGTCAACGCCTCGCCGCGCAGCGACTGGACGATGAAGTTCGAGACCACCCGGCCGTCGTTTTCGTGGACCCGAGGGCCGTAGGTGTTGAAGATGCGCGCGATGCGCACCTCGACGCCGTACTGCATGGCGTAGGACACCGCCAGGGACTCGGCGCAGCGTTTTCCCTCGTCGTAGCAGGCGCGCGGGCCGATCGGATTGACGTTGCCCCAGTAGGTCTCCTTCTGCGGGTGCTCCGCGGGATCGCCGTAGCACTCGGAGGTCGAGGCGATGAGGATGCGCGCCCGGGCCTCGCGGGCCAGATCGAGCGCGTTCAAGGTCCCCTGCACCGCCGTGCGGATCGTGCGCACCGGGTTGCGCTGGTAGTGGATGGGCGAGGCCGGACAGGCCAGATGGAAGATCTCGTCGACCTCGAGGGTGAGCGGCTCGGTGATGTCGTGGCGCAGGAGCTCGAAGCGGTGGTTATCGAGCAGGTGTTCGATGTTGGTGCGGCTGCCCGTGAAGAAGTTGTCGAGACACACCACCTCGTGGCCCTCGGCGATCAGGCGATCGGAGAGGTGGGAGCCGAGGAAGCCGGCTCCCCCGGTGACCAGCACGCGTTTGCGAGACATCGGGGGCCGATTCATACACGGAGGGCCCGCCGTTTCAAGGCTGGAAGCGCGGCGCGGTCCCCGGCCGGTGCGGACATCGAGATCGACGCTACGTGGACGTGGGGGACGTGCGGGACGATGACGAGGACGAGCGCGCGGCGATCTCCCGGAGCAGCCGATCCCAGCGATCGTTGGTGGCGCGCTTGCTGAAGGATTCGGCGTAGCGGGCGTGAACCTCGGCCTGCCAGGCCGCGAGCTCGGCCGGCGCAAGGGCGAGGCGGTGCAGCGCCTCGACGGCGGCGGCGCGGTCGGCCGGGCCGTGCACCGCGAGGCCCACCCCGAGCTCGGCGATCCAGTCGGTGATCTCGGAGTCGGCAGGGCCCGTGAACAGGACCGGCCGTCCCACCGCCAGCGACGCGAAGAACTTGGAGGGGACCACCAGCCCCTGCCACTCCGGGCGCAGGCTGACGACGTGGAGATCGGCGGCCGCGAGGCGCGCCGGGAGCTCGGCCTCGGTGCCGAAGGGTGCGAAGGTGACGTTCACGTCCTCGGCGCGCACGGCGGCCCGCAGCTCGTCGAGGCGGTTGCCGCGGCAGGCGAAGCAGAACCCGATGGCGCGCCCCGAGCGCGCTCGGCACGCCCGCGCCAGCTCGAGCAGGGGCTCGAAGTCGTGTGCCCGCCCCATGGTCCCCGCGTAGATCAAGGCCAGCCTGGTCTCGGCCGGGAACAGCGCCGCGCGCGCCGCGCGATCGATCGGGCTCGGGCGCTCGGGCTCGACCAGCGCCCAGGGTGGGAGCGTCGCGTGGCGGGCCGGCGTCCCGTAGGCGGCGAGCCGGCGCCGCATGGTCGAGCCGATGTCCACCAGCGTGTCGCAGCGCCGGTAGGCCGCGGCCATCAGCCGGCGCGCGGCCGGCATCCCGAGCGCGGTGAGCGAGGATCCCGCCCCCCGCCCTTCCGCCTCGATGGCCTCGGGGTACAGATCGAAGCACCAGTGGACGATCGGCGTCGAGGGACGCAGGCGCGCGAGCGGCAGGGCGAGCAGCGGCGCGAAGGCCGGATCGGAGCCGATGACGATGGCGTCCACCGGCGGCAGGGTCCGGCTGTGGCGTGTCCAGGCCCCGAGCAGATAGGCGCTGTTCCCGAGGCGGGTGAGCGCCCGCGACTGCGGCCACGCCGGGCGGTGGACCCGGTGGATCTCGATCCCGCGCCAGGTCTCGCGCGCGGGATAGCGCACGGTCGGATCGTGCCAGGCGCGGTCGCTGGTGACCGCGGTGACCTCCCAGCCGCGCGCCACCTGCTCGGCGCCGAGATCGGAGAACTGGCGGGCGCTGACCACGTCGCTCGGGTGGAAGAAGTGATAGTAGAGCAGGAGCCGCGGCATCGGCGCGATCAGGCGGGCGGGCGGGTGTCCAGAGCACCTGTTCGGTGCGCGAGCATGCCCCGCACCACCTCCTTCATCCGGACGGTGGCGGTCCACCCGAGGAGCCGCGCCGCCTTGGCGGGATTGCCCTGGCTGCGGTGGATGTCGCTCGGGCGGAACAGCTCGGGATCGGTGGTCACGTGGTCGCGGTAGTCGAGGCCGACCTGGGCGAAGGCCTCGGCCACGAAGGCCCGAAGGGGGTGGGTCTCGCCGGTGGCGATCACGAAATCCTCGGGCGAGGAGAGCTGCAGCATGCTGGCCATCGCCTCGACGTATTCGGGCGCCCAGCCCCAGTCGCGCTCGATGTCGATGTTCCCGAGGGTGAGGCGCTCGGGGCTGCCGTGGGCGATCCGGCGCGCCACCTCGATCACCTTGCGGGTCACGAAGCGCTCGGGTCGCAGCGGCGACTCGTGGTTGAAGAGGATGCCCGAACAGGCCCAGATCCCGTAGGCCTCGCGGTAGTTGGCGACCGTCCAGTAGGCGGTGGCCTTGGCCACCCCGTAGGGGCTGCGGGGGGCGAAAGCGCTCTGCTCGCTGGCCCCGCCGGCCGGGGTCTCCCCGAAGCACTCGCTCGAGCACGCGTTGTAGAAGCGCGCCGGGGTCTTGAGGAGGCGCAGGACCTCGACCACGTTGAGGGTCCCGATCGCGATGCTCTCGAGGGTCTCGACCGGCTGCTCGAACGACAGGCCGACCGAGCTCTGCCCGGCGAGGTTGAAGATCTCGGTCGGCTCGAAGCGCATGAGCGTCTGAAGGACGCTGCGAAAGTCGGTGAGGGCCATCGAGTGCAGGCGGACCTGCTGCCGGATTCCGAGGCGCCCGAGGTTGGAGAAGCTCGAGAGCTGGGCGTCGCGTGAGGTCCCGATCACCTCGTAGCCGCGCCCGAGGAGCGCCCGGGCGAGGTAGGCCCCGTCTTGACCGGAGATCCCGATGATGAGGGCGCGCTTCACGCCTGCGTCTCCGAGCTGGCGGTGGCGCCGATGGCGTAGCCGTAAGCCTCCCGCACCCGGGCGCGCATCCCGTCGAAGGTGTAGCGCTGGCGAAACCGGCGCTGCCCGGCCGCGCCGAGCCGCTCGGCCAGGGCGTCGTCGGCGAGCAGGCGGCCACAGGCCACGGCGATCGCCGCGGGCTCTTGCGCCACCACCAGGCCGGTGACGCCGTCTTGCACGATCTCGGCCGAGGAGTCGAAGCTGCAGACGCAGGGCAGCCCGAAGCGCATGGCCTCGGTGAAGACCAGGCCGAAGCCCTCGCCGGTGCTCGGCATGGCGAAGAGCCGCGCCGTCGCGTACAGCTCGAAGAGCCGCGCATGGCTGACCCTGCCGAGGAACTGGACGGAGTCCCCACCCGCATGCCCGAGGCCGGCGGCCCTGGCCCGCAGGCGTTCGAGATCGTCCCCCGCCCCGGCGATCCACAGCTCCGCCGCCGGATGCTGGCGCCGAACCTCGCCCCAGGCCTCGAGCAGCTGGTCGTGGCCCTTGTAGCGCTCGCTCGCCGCGAGGCGCGCGACGATGAGGACCGCGGGCTTGCGCGCGGCGGCCACATACTTTGGAACGGCGGTCTCGGTCGCATTCGTCGTGGTGCTCGAGCTCCACGGCCCCTCCGGCTCGACGCCGAGGTGAACGGGCAAGGCCGCCGGCAGGTCGGGATTGTGGCGGCGCATCTCGTCGCTCGAGAAGCGCGAGATGGCGAGCAGGGGTCGCGCGCGCCGGACGGTGAAGCGCTCGTCGACGCGCAGCCGTCGGCGGACCTCGATCCCCACCAGCCACAGCGATTGTCGACGAAAGGGGCGCAGCACCCCGAGCCGCCCGACCCCGATGTGCAGGAAGATCACCAGCTCGAAGGCCAGGTGGCGCAGCGCGAACTCCACCGCCATGCGGGGCCGGTCGCCACCGAAGGCCCGCGCGCGTACCCGCGTCGGCGATCCCCGGTGATGGCGCTCGAAGACCCCGAGCCCCGCCGGGGTGTCGAGCAGCCCCCAGGCCTCGAGCCGCGCCAGCCCCGGCGCCCCGGCCAGGGACTCGACCACGCTGCGGGCGAACACCGCCAGGCCGCCCGGGCGGTAGGTCCCGTCGGCATCGATGGCAAACTCGGGCGCGACGATCAGGATGCTGCGTGGCACACGCGACACGCGCATACCCTATTGAATCGAGCGTGGGGCCGCAACGGCCAACCGACATCCGATTCGACCGGCGAGCCGGTATCCGATTCGACCGGCGAGCCGGTCCTGCGCGGTCACGTGTTCTGCTCGGCCCAGGTCTCGAGCATCGCGAGCGCGAACAGCTGTCGCCCGAGATCGGCGCCCTCCTGGTGGCGCCGAAGGGTGTCGCCGATGGCCCGGGCCGAGAAGCCGAGGCCCCGAACCAGGGCCCCCGACCGCATGCGCTCGCGCAGCGTCGCGGTCCCGGGATCGCGAAACCACCGGTTCACCGGCAGCTCGAAGCCGCGCTTGCCCTGGCGGGTGATGGCACGCGGGAGCCGATCCGACAGCAGGGTCCGCAGGAGCGGCTTGTTCCCGCGCAGCCCGATCTTGGCCCGGATGGGCAGGCCGATTCCAAACTCGACCAGACGGCGATCGAGCAGGGGGACCCGGACCTCGAGGCTGTGGGCCATCGACAGCTTGTCGGCCTTCACGAGCAGGTTGTCGAGCAGCATGGTGTGGATGTCGACGTACTGCATGCACTGGACGACGTCGAGCCCCTGGCGGCGCGCTCGTCCGTAGATGCGTTCGACCTGCTCGACGAGGGTGTGATCGCGGCGCCCGGTGAGCGCCTCCCGCTCGGAGCGCGAGAAGACCTCGAACCACGAGAGGTACCGCTCCACCTCCGGCAGCCCGAAGCTGTGCGCGAACTTGCCCGCCCGGCGCGCGAGGTTGGCGAGGCCATGGGCCCGCGCGGGGGCCTCGGGCAACAGCCGTCCGAGCGCTCCGGACCAGGACGGACCGCCGCCGTCGCCGCCTCCTCTTCCTCCGAAGCTCGACGCCGCCAGGGAGGCCGCCGCCGCCGCATATCCCCAGAAATAACGGGTGTAGCCGCCGAGGGCCTCGTCGCCCCCCTCGCCCGAGAGGGCGACCT
>CAZIOH010000162.1:0-7358 GCA_964540815.1 uncultured Myxococcales bacterium
CCGGTCACCGAGCCGTCGGGGAACATGATCGTCGACATCGGCGGCGGCACCACCGAGGTGGCGGTGATCTCCATGGCGGGGATCGTGGTGTCGAAGTCGATCCGGGTGGCGGGGGACAAGCTCGACGAAGCCCTCGTCGCCTTCATCAAGCGCAAGTACAATCTCCTGGTGGGGGAGCGCACCGCCGAGATGATCAAGAAGGAGATCGGCAACGCCTATGCGGTGGACCAGGTGTCCACCATGGAGATCAAGGGCCGCGACCTGGTGGCCGGGATCCCCAAGACCCTGGTGGTCAACAGCGACGAGATCCGCGAGGCGCTGGCCGAGCCGGTCAACCAGATCGTCGACGCGGTCCGCTCGGTGCTGGAGCGCACCCCGCCCGAGCTGGCCGCCGACATCGTCGATCGCGGCATCGTCCTCACCGGCGGCGGCTCGCAGCTCAAGAACCTGGACGTCCTCTTGCGCGAGGAGACCGGGCTGCCGGTGATCGTGTGCGATTCTCCCGAATGCGCGGTGGTCCTCGGAACGGGGCGGGCCCTCGACGAGCTGGCGCTGCTGCGCGAGGTTGCCCTGCAGTAGGCGGGGAGGCGGACGAGCGCGGAAGCCAGCTGATGATCGCCGGTGGGAAACGTCTCCGCGAAGGAGCGATCGTGGCGGCCATGGTGGTGCTGGCGTTGATCGCGCTGCGCATCAGCGCCCGCAACCCCGGCGAGCTGTCGACCCTCGACCGCGGGATCCTGATGGTGGTGGCCCCCGCCCAGACCGCCCTGTCGACCGTGGCGCGCGCCATAGGCGGGGTCGCGGGGCGCTACGTCGAGCTCACCCACGTGCGCGCCGAGAACGATCACCTGCGCAGCGAGGCGGCGCGCTTGCGGGCCGAGCTCATCGAGACCAAGCGGCTCGCCGCCGAGAGCGGGCGCTACCAGCGGCTGCTCGGCCTCAAGGACACCACCCCCGCGGAGACCCTGGCTGCGCGCGTCATCAGCATCGACGCCTCCCCGTACTTCCGGGTGGCGCGGGTGGAGCTCGATCGCGGCGCCGGCCTGGTGCGCCACGGGATGCCGGTGCTCACCTCGGACGGGGTGGTCGGGCGGATCAACCGCGTCGGGGACACCACCTCCGACATCCTGCTGGCGGTCGACTCGCGCTCGTCCATCGACGTGTTCTTGCCGCGCACCGGGGGCCGCGGGGTCCTGCGCGGGAAGGCCGGCGAGAACGGGTATCGCTGCACCATCGAGTACCTGGTGCGCGGCGAGCAGGCGCGCGAGGGGGATCTCGTGCTCACGAGCGGGCTCGGCGGAGCGTTTCCGCGAGATCTGCCGGTGGGCAAGGTGACCCGGGTCGCGCCGAACCCGTCGGATCTCTACCAGGAGGTGGAGGTCACGCCCGACGTGGACTTCGCGCGCCTCTCCGAGGTGCTGGTGGTGGTCGCGCCGCCGCCCACGCCGGATCCGGAGGCGAGCCTCCCGACGGCCCGCCGCCTCCCGCAGCTTCCGGCCCGCGGCCCGGCGGTGTACCGATGAGCCTGGGCCGGCGCGTGCGCGCCACCCCGACGTCGGTGCCAGGCCCAAGGGGGCGGTGGGGCGCGAAGCGGTGGCCATCGTGAGATCGCTCGTGACCCTGGTGGTCGCGTACCTGCTGCTCATCCTGCAGTCCACCGTCCAGGAGCTGGCGCCGGTCCGCATGCCGGCCCCGTCGCTCGGCCTGCTGGTGGTGCTGTACGTGGGCCTGTCGCCGAAGTGGGCGATCTCGTCGGCCTCGGTGGTGGCGCTGTGCACCGGCTACCTGCTCGATCTCGTGTCGGGCGCGCCGCAGGGGGTGCACGCCCTGGTCTTCGTGTTGATGGTGGTGATGGCCCGGGGCCTGTCGACCCGGGTGGCCGTGCAGGGGATCCTGCTGTCGGCGGCCACCGCCTTCGTGGCCAGCTTGGTCGCCGCCTTCCTGGTCGTGCTGGTGCGGGCCCAGGTCTCGCCCGAGGGCGGCTACGGGGGGCTGCGCCAGGCCCCGGTCGAGGCGCTCCTGACGGGCGTGTGCGGTCCCGTGGTGCTCGGTCTCCTGCGGCGGATCGACGGCAAGCTCGAGGACACACGCGCCCGGGTGGGGCTGGCGCGGGGCTCGCGCACGGGGGCGCTGCCGCCGTGGAAATAGCCGGGCAGGACGCCGAGCTGCCCGAGATCCGTCGCCGGGTCCGGATGCTCGGGCTCTTCGTCTTCGGCGTCTTCGGCGCGATCGCTGGACGGCTCTTCTACCTGCAGGTGGTGGAGGGCGACTCGTTTTACCGGCTGACCTCGGACAGCATCGTCAAGACCGTGGTTCGCCCCGCCGTGCGCGGCGAGATCCGCGACCGCAAGAACCGGGTCCTCGCCCGCATGCGCCCGTCGGCGAACGTGTCGGTCCTGCCCCGGGAGCTCTCGCCCGAGGTCTTCGCACGGCTGGCGGGGCTGCTCGGCTGGGGGCCGACGGAGACCGAGGAGTGGTGGGATCGCATCGAGAGCGATCGGCGTGACCCGAGCCACGACCGCGAGCACACCCTGCTCGTGCGCGAGGACGTCCCGCGCGACGCCCAGGCCGTGCTCGAGGAGAGCGGCCTCGATCTGCCGGGCGTGCGCCTCGAGCACGCCATCCGGCGCGACTATCCCTATGGCGTCCTCGGGGCGCACGTGCTCGGGTACATGAACGAGATCTCTGCGGACGAGCTGCGTCTGCGAAAGCAGGAGGGCTACCGCTCGGGCGAGCTCGTGGGACGCATCGGCCTCGAGCGACAGTTCGAGGGGTACCTGCGGGGGCGCTCGGGCTTCGAGAAGCTGGTGGTCGACCGGCGCGGCGTCCCGCGCACCAGCATCCACGACCTGGTGGAGGGCGCGACCCGGCAGGAGCCCATCCCCGGCAACAGCGTGTTCCTGACCCTCGACGTCGACGTGCAACGCCTGGCCGAGCGGGCGATGCGCAACGTGAACGCCGGGGGCGCGGTGGTCCTCGACGTCACGACCGGGCGGATCCTGGCGGCGGTGTCGCGGCCGGCCTTCGATCCCAACGAGATGTCGGGGCACCTGTCGGCCGATGCGCAGGCCCGGCTGTTCGCCGATCGCTACCGTCCCCTGCGCGACAAGGTGCTGACCGAGACCTACTACCCCGGGTCGACGTTCAAGGTGGTCTCCGCGCTCACCGCGCTCGAGGACAAGCTGCTCGCGCCCGAGGAGAAGGCCAAGTGCCACGGGTACTACGAGCTCGGCCGGCGGCGCTTCAAGTGCACCAAGACCCACGGCGTGGTCAGCATGTACGACGCCATCGTGCAGAGCTGCAACGTCTACTTCTACGAGCTCGGGGCGCGCCCCGGGATGCTCGACCGGCTGGCCAAGTTCGCGACCGACCTGGGGCTCGGCGCGCCGACCGGGCTCGGCCTCAACGGGGAGGAGTCGGGGTTCATCCCCACCGAGGACTGGTACCGCGCCCAGAAGCGCGAGGATCCCACGGCCGAGGGGTTCCAGGTCGGCGACGCGCTGAACGCGGTCATCGGGCAGGGCTCGACCCGGGTGACCCTGCTGCAGATGGCCACCATGTACGCGGCGGTCGCCAACGGGGGCAAGCTGTGGCTGCCCCAGATCGTCGAGCGCATCGAGTCTCCCACCGGCCAGGTGCTGGAGGAGTTCGCCCCGCGGGTGCGACGGGATCTGGCCATCTCGCCCGAGAACCTGGCGATCGTGCGGCAGGCGCTGGTGGGGGTGGTGAACGAGCCCAAGGGCACCGCCAACAAGGCCCGCATCGACGACGGCATCGAGGTGGCGGGCAAGACCGGGACGGCGCAGGTGCGGCACTTCAGCCGGCGGGGCGAATCCGCGTCCAGCTACGACTCGAACGACCACGCCTGGTTCGTGGGGTTCGCCCCCGCCGGGAATCCGCGCATCGCCTTCGCGGTCCTGGTCGAGCACGGCGGCCACGGCGGCGAGATCGCGGCGCCCATCGCCATGGAGATCGCCCACACCTACTTCGAGACGGTCGCGCCGGCCGACAAGCTCGCGCCGCGGGTTGGCCTGCTGCGAAGGCGGGCGGCGGGGGCCGAAGCGCTGGCCGGGGCCGAGGCCGAGGCGCGCGAGCCTCCCTTCGTGCCCGTGCCCGTGCCCGTGCCCGGCCCCGGGCTCGATCGAGCGGGTGGGGCCGCCGTGCAGGCGCCCGAGCCCGAGCCCGCGTCGGCGCCCGTGCCGGCGCCTGCGCCTGCCAACCCGTCGGGTTCGCAGCCATCCGCGGCTGCGCCGCCAGAGCCCGAAGCCGCGCAGCCCTCGGATGTCCCGGCTCAACCGGCGGCCCCGCGCGCCTCCTCGATGGCCGAGGAGATCCCTTAGGCCATGTCCCTGGAAGTTCGGAGAGCCTCGGTGGCCCCTGGCGGCCACCATTCTGGCTGGGGTCCGTAGCGGTGGCGCTTCCGACCATCGCGTGGCGCAAGCTGCGCTTTCGCTTCGACTGGACGCTCATGCTGGCCACCTTGACCCTGGTCGCCATCGGTCTCGTCAACCTGTGGAGCGCCGTGCAGGATCGCGGGCCGCACCTCTTCTCGAAGCAGGTGTCGCTGCTGGCGGTGGGGTTGGCGGTCTTCCTCGGCGTGGCGGCGCTCGACTACCGGACCATCGGCCGCCTCGGCTACATCCTCTACGGCGCCGGGGTGGCCATGCTCATGGCGGTGCTGCTCTTCGGCAAGGTGGTGGGGGGCGCGCGCCGCTGGTTCGATCTCGGGCCGGTCCACCTGCAGCCCTCGGAGATGGTCCAGGTGCTGACCATCCTCGCGCTCTCCAAGTACCTCAACGATTCGCCCGCGCTCGAGGGGCGCACGCTGCGCCACCTGGCCATCCCGGTGGCCATCGTCAGCGTGCCGGTGCTGCTGATCGCCCGGCAGCCCGACCTCGGGACGGCCTTCCTCATCTTCCTCATCTTCATCACCGTCATGCTGACCGCCCGGCTGCGCCTCAAGACCCTGGCCGGGATCATGGGGCTCGCCATCATCTCGGCCTCACCGATCTGGCGCTATGGCCTGCACGAGTACCAGCGCAAGCGGGTGGAGGCCTTGCTCAACCCCGACTCGGCGGAGGCCTGGCAGTCCCGCCAGGCGCTGAACGCCATCGGCTCCGGGCGCTTCGCTGGCAAGGGGTTCTTGCAGGGCACCCAGATCCGTATTCGCAGATTGCCCGCGCTGTGGACCGACTTTCCCTTCGCCGTGTGGGCCGAGGAGTGGGGGTTCCTCGGCGGCATGCTGGTCCTCTGCGCCTACGCCGTCCTCATCTTCTGGACCCTCAAGATCGCCAGCGGCGCCCGGGATCGCTTCGGGGCCACGCTGTGCGTGGGGGTCGCCGCGCTCCTCTTCTGGCACGTGGCCATCAACGTCGGGATGGTGATCGGCGTGCTGCCGGTGGTCGGCGTGACGTTGCCGCTCATCAGCTACGGTGGCTCGAGCGTGCTCACGATCATGGCGGCGCTCGGGCTGGTGATGAACGTGTCGATCCGCCGCTACTCGTATTGAATCGGGGACCTTATTGAGTCGGGGACGTGGCTCGCTGCCGCTCGCGCGTCCCCGCGCGGCGCTCGCCTGAACCGCGGGAGGTGAAGCGGGGGGCAGGCACCACAGGCCGTTGACCCTCTCTCTTCTCTACTTCTGGAAGGCGATCGGGGCCTGCCCCGCCACCCGGAGGCTGACCCAGCCCGGGTGGGGCTCGGGCACCTCGATCGACGAGGCGGCCAGATCGGAGATGGCGGTGCGGTAGACCTGGATGCGCTCGAGGAGGTTGCCGGCGCCGTCGAGGACGTCGGCGGCCTCTGGCACGCCGATCGGCTCCATCGGGACCGGGTGGCGAATGCCCCAGCGCGGTCCGTTCGCGTCGAGCAGCAGCACGTGGTGGCGGCCCATGGAGGACACGAGGGCGCTGGTCGACACCGCGGTCGCGCCGACGCTGTAGACCGAGAGGGCGGCGTTCACCGTGGCCACGTGGTCGACGAGCCCCTGGTAGGTGTACCCGCTGATCCACTTGCTGTTGCAGTACCCCATGATGTCCGTGCGGGTCGGGGCCATGAGGGAGAGCGTCCGCGGGTCCCACCCGTAGACGCCGTCCAGGCCCTTCGGATCGGGAAAGTTCGGATCGATCCCGGTGATCATCCCGCCCGCGGACACACAGGGCGCGTGGTTGCGGCCGTGGTTGTGACCGACCTCGTGGGGCATCACCTGGGCCGACAGGTTGTCGCCGAAGCCGGCGCCCATCGCCACCCGACCCTGGGCCGCCCCACGCTGGGTCCCGGTCACGTAGCCGATGCCCATGGTGCAGCTGTTGCCGCAGAACTTGGCCAGGGTGTCCTCGGGCTTGACCAGGCCGAAGTAGTACACCTCGGCCGCTGGATTGTCGGCGGCCCGCCTGGCGCGCAGCTGATCGAGGGCCCCGACCCAGTCGATGGGATACTGGGTGAGGGTCAGGGGATTCCCGACGGTCAGGTCGAGCGTGTCGATCGGGTACATCGCGAGCATGATGGCCCGGTAGCTGGCGAGGCCGGCGTCGGAGGTGTCGGGCAGGCGGCCGTTGGCCTGCATGGGGATGATCTGGATCTTGAGGCCGCCGGTCACGCGGGCGCCCACCGCCGCGAAGTCCGTGCCCGCCGGGAAGCGTGGGCTCACGGCGTCGCCGACCGGGGCGCTGGCCGAGCACTCGGCGATCTCGACCGCGTAGGCGGTCTCGAGGGCGATCTCGCTGGCCGGCACCGTGACCTGGAAGGTGCTCTTGAGGTCCGCCTCCACCGAGGAGGCGCTGATGGTGGCCTTGGCGAAGTAGAGGGTGGGCGCCGCCGCGGGGGTCTGGCGGATCCACACCCGCGCGGACAGGGCCCGCGGGGCCCAGCCGGTCGCCACGGCCACCTGGATCCGGAAGACGGCGTCCCGTCCGGTGACCACGTCGGCGTTGCGGGTGCCGGCGGCGACCTCGGTTCCGTCGGTGGCCATGGTGATCTTGACCGTCTGATACACGGCGACCTCGTGGATGGCGATCCCGGAGGCGAGGTCGAAGCAGGCGTCGGGGAGGGTGGAGGCCGTGACGGTCGAGGTCCCATCCGAGGAACCAGGAGGCGCTGCCTGGCCGCCGGCACCGGCGGCGGCGCCGGACGTGTCGGCGCCCGCACCCCCCGCGGCGGCCGTGCCGATGGTGCTCGTCCCCGCGGTGCTGCCCGTCGGCGAGGTTCCCGCTATGCCCGCGCCGCCACCGCCGCCGCACCCGGCGCCGATCGCGAAGACGAGCCAGGCTTCGAGGCAGACGCGCGGAAGACGCTGGACACCTTGACGCATTCGGCAAGCTCCTTTGGGTACGGGCAGGGGCGAGCGGGGCTGGGGCTGG
>CAZIOH010000163.1:0-7351 GCA_964540815.1 uncultured Myxococcales bacterium
ACTCGCGGGTGTAGTCGATCACCATGCGGTCGGTGTTGAAGCGCCAGCCGAGGGTCCGAATGGTGCGCTTCATGCGCGCCACCCAACCCCGGGGCACGTCGTGCTCGTCGCGATCGTAGTAGATCGGCACGATCTCGTTCTCGAGCACGTTGTAGAGGCTGAGCGAATCGCGCCGATCTTGCTCCTCCACGTCGACGTGGGTCACGCCATCGCCGATCGCGAAGCCGTTCAGGCCGTCGAAGGCCTCGGCCCACCACCCATCGAGGACCGAGAAGTTGAGCCCCCCGTTGAGCAGCACCTTCTGACCGCTGGTCCCGCTGGCCTCTTGCGGACGGCGCGGATTGTTGAGCCACACGTCGACCCCCTGGACCAGGTGTCGCCCCACGTTGATGTCGTAGTTCTCGATGAAGGCGATCTTGCTGTGCAGCTCGGGGATGTTGGCCACCTCGTTCACGTGCCGCAGCACCTCCTGCCCCGGGCGGTCCGCGGGGTGGGCCTTGCCCGAGAAGATGAACTGCACCGGGCGGTTCGGGTTGGTCAGGAGCCGCTTGATGCGCTCGATGTCGCGGAAGACCAGATCCGCCCGCTTGTAGGTCGCGAAGCGCCGGGCGAACCCGATGGTCAGCGCGTCGGGATCGAGCAGGGTGCTCGCCTCCTGCACCGCCGCCTCGGAGAGCCCGTTGGCCCTGCGCTGCTCCGCCACCTTGCGGCGCACGAAGTGCACCAGGTCCGCCTTGAGCACCCGGTGGGTCTCCCACAGCTCCCGATCGTGGACGCCCTCGATGCGCGCCCAGGATTGCGGATCGGACATGCGGGTCTGCCAGTCGGTGCCGAGGTGCTTGTCGTACAGGCGCTGCATCCCCGAGGCCAGCCAGGTCCGCACGTGGACCCCGTTCGTGATGTGCCCGACCGGCACATCCTCCTCGCGGTGGTTCGGCCACAGCACCTGCCAGGACTTGCGGGTCACCCGCCCGTGCAGGGCCGACACGCCGTTCGCGTAGCGCGACATCTTGAACGCCAGCACGGTCATGCACAGCGCCTCGCGGGCGTCGTCGGGGCGGATTCGCCCGAGGCCGAGGAAGTCCTGATGGGAGAGGCCGAGCGAGCGCCGCAGCGGCTCGAGGTGGCTGTCGGCCAGCTCGGGCGGGAAGCGGTCGTGCCCAGCGTCGACCGGCGTGTGGGTGGTGAAGACCGTGCTCTGCGCCACCTCCTGCGCCGCCGACAGGAAGTCGGCCCCGGTCTCCTCCATGCGCAGGCGGGTGTACTCGAGGGTGGCGAAGGCGCTGTGGCCCTCGTTGAGGTGCAGCCCCCCCCAGGAGACCCCCGCCGCGTGGAGGGCGCGGATGCCCCCCACCCCGAGCAGGAGCTCCTGGCGGATGCGGACCCGCTGATCGCCGAAGTAGAGCCGGGCCGCCAGCCGCCGGTTCTCGTCGGTGTTGCCGTCGACGTCGGTGTCGAGGAGCAAGAGGCGGTTGCGCCCGACCCGGATCTCCCAGACCCCGGCCAGCAGGGTCTCCGTGGCAGAGAACGGCACCTCGATCACGATGGGCTTGCCGCTCGGGGTGCGGGCCGGTTCGGCCGGCAGCGCCTCGGGCGGCGAGCGGACGTATTCGGCCTGCTGGCGCCCGTCCCGATCGAGCCGCTGCCGGAAGTAGGACTCCCGGTAGAAGAGCCCCACCGCCACCAGCGGCAGCCCCAGATCGGAGGCGCTCTTCAGGTGATCGCCGGCCAGCACCCCGAGCCCGCCGCTGTAGATCGGGAGCGATTCGTGAATACCAAACTCGGCCGAGAAGTACGCCACCGGGCGCACCCGCAGGGTCGCCGCGTGGATCGAGGCCCAGGTGTTGGGCTCATCCAGGTAGTTCGTGAGATCGCGGTACGAGGCGTCGACCCGGGCCCGCAGGGAGGCGTCCTTCGACAGCTCCTCGACCCGCTCCCTGGACATCCCCGCCAGCATCAGGACCGGGTTGTGGTTGGACGCGCGGAAGGTCTCGGGCTCGATGTCCCGGAAGAGCTTGATGAGGTGGGGGTTCCAGGACCACCAGAGGTTGCGCGAAAGGGCCGTCAGATGATCTCGGAACTTCTCACCGTGGTTCATGCGAGCACGATATCGCCGACCGCGCCGGCCGGCAAAGCAGGGGGCGCGTTTTCCGACGGGGACATCGTCGTCGGCGGCGTCGCCCGCGCCCCGCCGCTCGAGCCTATCTTGGCGCCAGACGGATCGTTTCTTCGGGGCTGGTCCCCGTCGGATATACTGCGTCGCCAGAACCTATGGACGGCAACCGACGCTACTTGGCTTTGATCATGGCAGGAGGTAAAGGGTCGCGTCTTTACCCGCTGACGCTCGACCGGGCGAAGCCCGCGGTGCCCTTCGGGGGGCGCTACCGGATCATCGACTTCGTGCTGTCCAACATGGCGAACTCCGGGATTCGCGCGGTCTACGTGCTCACCCAGTACAAGTCGCAGTCCCTGGCCGAGCACGTGCAACGGACCTGGGCGGCCCGCATCGGGTACGACCAGTTCGTCACGGTGGTCCCGGCGCAGATGCGCATGGGCGAGCAGTGGTACCGGGGGACCGCCGACTCGGTCTTCCAGAACCTCCACCTCATCGAGGAGTTTCGGGCGGATGCCGTGCTGGTCTTCGGGGCGGACCACATCTACAAGATGAACATCCGCCAGATGATCGACCACCACCACGCCAAGAACGCGGTGGCCACCATCGCCTGCCTGCCCATCCCGGTGCGCGAGGCCCACCAGTTCGGGATCGTCCAGATCGACGCGGATGGCCGGGTGGTGGGCTTCCAGGAGAAGCCCGAGCGCGACCCGGTGACCATCCCCGGGGATCCCGAGCATTGCCTGGGATCCATGGGCAATTACATCTTTCATCCGGGCGCCTTGCTCGAGGAGCTGGCCAGCGATTCGGCCAAGGAATCGGCCCACGACTTCGGACGGGACATCCTCCCGGCCATGCTCAAGACGGGACGGGTGTTCGCCTACAACTTCGGCCTCAACCGGATCCGCGGGGTCTCGGACGAGGTGGAGAACGCGTACTGGCGTGACGTGGGCACCCTCGACGCGTACTTCGAGGCCAACATGGATCTCAAGAACGTGGTGCCGAGCCTCAACCTCTACAACTGGGACTGGCCGATCCTCACCGCCCAGTTCCCCGATCCCCCGGCCAAGCTGGTCTTCGACGACGACCACCGCCGCGGGGTGGCCTTGCAGTCGATCCTCTCGGCCGGCTGCATCGTGGCCGGTGGCTTCGTCAAGGACTCCGTCCTCGGACGCAACGTCTTCGTGGACGCCGGGGCCGAGGTGCGCGATTCGTTGCTGTTCGACAACGTCTACGTGGGTCGCAACGCCCGGGTCTACCGGACCATCGTGGACAAGAACGTCCGCATCGCGGACGGGGACCACATCGGGCACGATCTGGCGCGCGACGCCCTGCGGTTCACCGTCAGCGAAGGGGGGGTGACCGTGGTGCAAAAGGCCAAGGACACCTTGCTCACCCGCTCGCGGAACTTCTGAGGACGAGGCCCTGGTCCCCTGGAACAGTGAATTCTCGAAAAAGTCGCCGGTCCTCTTCGTCCCTGGCTGCGTTGCTCCTCGGTTGAATACATCGAGTATTCGCCCTCGTCGCGCCTTGCCAGGAACGAAGATGCCTCAGCGACTTTTCCAACCCTTCACTGTTCCAGGGGACTAGTGCCGGGGATGGCCGGGAGGGTGGGGGAGGGGCCGCCCCCGCGGGACGTGGGCGAAGCGTCTCCGAGTTGTTTCCGGATGGTGGAACTTTGGTATCCCCGGGCTGGGGCGGGCGCGGGGGGCGTTTCGGGCCTGCCGGCTCGGCGCCGCCTGCGATATACGTCATGACGCCATGACCTTGCCGATCGCGCTGGTGGTTCACGGGCACTTCTATCAGCCCCCCCGGGAAAATCCCTGGTCGGACGAGCTCGAGCGCGAGCCGTCCGCTTCTCCCTTTCACGACTGGAACCAGCGGATCCACTCCGAGTGTTACCGGGCCAACGCCTTCGCGCGCATCCACGACCGGGCCGGGCGCATCTCGTCGATCGTCAACAACTACCAGCGCATGTCGTTCAACTTCGGCCCCACGCTGGTGCGCTGGATGGAGCGCCACGATCCCGAGACCCACGGCCGCCTGGCCGCCGCGGACGCCGACCAGCAGGCACGCCTGGGGGCGGGCGGCGGGATGGCGCAGGCCTACGCCCATCCCATCTTGCCGCTCGCCAACCCGGTCGACCGGCAGACCCAGGTGCTGTGGGGGCTGGCGGATTTTCGTCGCCGCTTCGGACGCCCCGCCGAGGGCCTGTGGTTGCCGGAGACCGCGGCAAACGCCGACAGCCTGGAGACCCTGATCGATGCCGGGGTCGCCTACACCATCCTCGCGCCCGAGCAGGTGGCCGCGGTCCGCGCCCCCAAGAAGGAGTGGGATCCGGTCGACCGGGACACGGTGGACACCGGCCGCGCCTACCGCTGGTACCACCGGGACGGGTCGGGGCGCTATCTCAGCGTGGCGGTCTTCGACGGACCGCTCTCGCGGGCGGTGGCCTTCAGCGACGCGACCCGGGACGCCGCCGCCTTCGTGGCGGCGGTGAGCGCGTCGGGGCGGCGGACCCACGCTGGCCATCCTCCGCTCGTGCTCTGCGCCTCCGACGGCGAGCTGTTCGGTCATCACAAGAAGTTCGCGGACCTGAGCCTCGCCTTCATGGCCTTCGTCGAGGCCGAGAAGCACGGCATTGGCCTGACCAACCTCGGGGCCCACCTGCGCGCGCACCCGGCGGAATGGGAGATGGCCCTCGCCGAGGGCCCGGATGGGCGCGGGACCGCCTGGAGCTGCGCGCACGGTGTGGGTCGCTGGTGGCGCGACTGCGGCTGCAGCATGGCGGGGCCCGAGCACGGTTGGAACCAGAAGTGGCGGGGCCCTCTGCGCCTGGCCACCGATCGGCTGAACGAGGTGGCCGCCGATCTCTTCGAGGATCAGGGCGCGCACCTGCTGGTCGATCCGTGGGGGGCCCGGAACGCCTATGGCGACGTGGTCGACGCGCCCATCGCCGCACGGCTGGAGCTGGTCGACCACTTCGCAACCCCGCAGCTCACCGCCTCCGGGGACGAGGGGCGGAGACGGGCCCTCCTGCTGCTGGAGGTGCAGCGCGCGATCCTCATGATGTACGCGAGCTGCGGCTGGTACTTCGACGACATCGCCGGGCTCGAAGCCGGGCTGGTCTTGCGGCTCGGGGCGTATGCGGCCGATCTGATGACCGCGGCCGGCGCCACCGTTCCCATGGACGAGATCTCGGACATCCTGGCGGGGGCGAAGAGCAATCTGCCCTCGGGGATCACGGGCGCGGATCTCTTCCGCCGGGCCGCGAAGGACCGCATCACCCACGCGCACGCGCTGGCCCAGGTGGCCTTCACCCTGCTCGCGCGCCCGCCGGTGGAGGCCCGCCTCGATCCCCTGGGCCACAGGGTGGAGATCACCGGCACCGGAACCGCCACCGACGGAGCGGTCGGGCCCGGGGATGGCTCGGGCAGCGTCGTGGTGTCGGGGCAGGCGCGCGTGGTCCATCAGCGCACCGGGATCACCCGCGAGCTTCCCTTCCGCGCGCTGTGGGATCCCGCCCGCGGGTTCTCCTGCCAGGTGGACGGGCAGGAGGTGCAGCTGGGTGCGCTCGGCGTGGAGAGCCGCAACGTGCTCCTGCCGCTGCTCTTGCCCCAGATCGAGTCCGAAGGCGAGCCCGAGATGGCGGCGCGGGTGGCGCTCGACCTCGGTCGCGGGGTGGTGGGCACCGGGGACGCGCCCGAGGACGTGAGCTGCCGGCGCGCCTATCAACGGCTGTTCATGCGGGTGCTGGCCGGCGCGCCCGCGCGGGTGACCGAGGGGACCATCGACCTCGCGCTCGAGCTGTTCGAGGCCGCGGGCTCGGCCCTCGCTCCCGGCACCCCGGAGCGGGCCAAGGCCGAGGAGCTGGTGGCGCACCTGGCGCACGCCGCCCCGAGCCGCGAGAGGTTCGCGCGGCTCGAGACCCGCCTCGGCTTCGCCCCCGCCGTCGACCCGGAGGCCCTCGAGGGCCCGCCGGCCATCGCCCTCGCCGCGACCACCCGCACCTAGGCGGGCCGTCAAACCCCGTCAAAACCCCGCGGCCGTGGCCGTCGCCGTGGCCGTGATCGTGATCAGCCCCGTGATCGTGGCCGTGCACGTGCACCCGAACGCCACGGGGGCGTTCCCGTTCAAGTGCACGTCAACGATCACGGGATCGCTCACGTCCTCGTCCACGCTGACGTTCCGTTGACGTTGACGTTGACGTTGACGTTGCGTCGACGGCCGCGTGTCTCGTCAGATCACCGTGCCGTCGCGGATCACGCCGTTCTTGGTCACGCAGACGATGCCCTCGCGGATGAAGAAGCCCTCGCCGTCGCGCTCCTGCACCCCGTCCGCGTTGAGGATCTTGACGCCGCGGCCGATGCGCGCGTTCTTGTCGACGATGGCGTTGCGGATGATGGTGTCCGAGCCGATCCCCATCGGCGGCACGCCCATCCGGTGGGACTCGTCGAGCTGCTCCAGGGTCTCGTAGGCGTCCGCGCCGAGCACCAGGGTGTTGTGCAGCTTGGCCCCGCTGCCGATGCGGGCACGGATCCCGATCACCGAGCGATCGATCTCGGCGCCGAGGATGATGCAGCCCTCGGAGATGAGGGCGTTGTGCACGGTGCAGTTCGAGACCTTGGAGGCCGGCAGGAAGCGCGGGTGGGAGTAGACCGGGGCGCCGGCCTGGTAGAAGTCGAACGGCGGGATGGGATCGGTGAGGGCCAGGTTGGCCTGGAAGTACGAACGAATGGTCCCGACGTCCTCCCAGTAGCCCTGATGGACGTGGGCCTGAACGTGCAGCTTGGGGACCGCGTCCGGGATGATGTGCCGGCCGAAGTCGCTGCGTTCGGACTGGGTCAGCTCCCTGTCCATGGTCTTGCGCTCGAAGATGTAGATGCCCATCGAGGCCAGGAACCCCGGCCCCACCCCGGGGATCTCCGAGACCAGGTGGGGCAGGCGGTCGGCGGGCGGCTTCTCCTCGAAGTGCACGATGCGCCCCCGGGCGTCCATCTTCAGAATACCAAACTGCGAGGCCTGATGGGCCGCCACCGGGATCACCCCCACCGTGCAGGCCGCCGAGCTCCGCCGGTGGGTCTCCAGCATCGACCGGTAGTCCATCTTGTAGAGCTGGTCGCCCGACAGGATCAGGATGTCGCGGGCCTGGTGGCGCCGCATGTGCCGCAGGCTCTGGCGGACGGCGTCGGCCGTGCCCTGGAACCACTTGTCGCCCTCCTCGGTCTGCTCGGCGGC
>CAZIOH010000164.1:0-7348 GCA_964540815.1 uncultured Myxococcales bacterium
TCGGCCTGGCACGAGGTGGGCGCCGACGTGGTCATCGAGTCGACCGGAGTCTTCCTGACCCGGGAGAAGACCGAAGCCCACCTGCGGGCGGGCGCCAGGCGGGTCATCATTTCGGCCCCCTCCAAGGCGCCGGATCCATGCGACGAGCCTACTACGGCACGCGGGTCACTCCTGCTTCGCATGGACCGCCTCGATGACGGCGTCCTTGCGGCATGGGAGTCCGGTGCCGTGGGCTCTGAGTCAGCCCACCCTCGGGGAGGGGCGCGGCTTTTCGGGCCGGGAGGTGACGGCGATCTGCCCCGTTTCGAGCAGCGACTTCAGGTTGGAGAGGATCTGTGGCCAGCCGTCCGAAACGGCCGTGATGAGCTTGGACTCTGGCCGGTCGATCTCGTGGGTGATGGTGAGCTTGACGGCGCCGTTCACCGGCTCGAGCTCGAGGGTGCAGCGGCTCGGGCCTTCCGCCTTGAGCTCGGGCTTCCAGGTGTGCTCCCAGTGGATGACCATCCGTCGCGGTGGATCAATCTCGAGGATGCGGCCGGTGTCGGTGAAAGTTCCGTCCGGGGCGACCATCCTCCAGGGCGAGCCCTTCTCCCAGGCGCACTCGATGTTCATGTCGAACCAATACTGGCGGATGAACTGCGGTGCGGTCAGCGCTTCCCAGAGCTTCGTGGGCGTCGTACGGATGAAGGTCACATAGACAAATTGGCTTCGGCTTGCTGGATTCATGGCGTCCTCCTCGGTGTCGTCTGCGATGTGGGATGTGGGGCGTGGGATGTGCGATGTGCATCTTGGAAATGACCAATGGCCAATTTCGACCGGCGCGCGAAAGGGCAAGGTCGGTCAATCCTCGGCCTCGGCCTCGGCCTCGAGGCGGCGCTTCAAGTCGCGCAGCGCCTTGAGGCGGGGTCGCTCGAACTTGCGGATCCAGCGGTCGTAGATCTCCTGCAGGGGCACCGGATTGAGGAAGTGCAGCTTTTCCCGGCCCCGCCGCTGCACCGCCACCAGGTTGGCCGCCTCGAGCACCGCGAGGTGCTGGGTCACCCCCTGCCGGCTCATCTCCAGATGCTGGCAGAGCTCGGTCAGCGTCTGCCCGTCGTGGGCGTGCAGACGGTCCATGAGCTCCCGCCGTCCCGGGTCGGCCAGTGCCTTGAAGAGCAGGTCCGCGTCGCGCATTCGGTTGCCATATATAGGCAAGTAAATACTTGCCTGTCAAGGCGGCAAGCGCGGCAAGTCGCAGAGGTGACGACCTTGGCCGAGCTGCTCGTTGGCGAAAGGTGCGCCGTCCGTTGGCCGTCGACACTCTTCTTCATCGGGACGTACGACTTGGCCGAGACCGCGCGCGAGGCTCCGGGGATCCACCGGACCGGAGGCTCGGGGGTCGCGCGCAAAGACTTGGAGGAGGTCATCGTGAGAGGAGCCGCTCGGTGCACGAAGATCCTGCGCGTCGTCTCTTTGGCGACGGGGCTCGCCCTTGGTTGTTCCGGGACGCGTGGGAACTCGTCCCCACCAACGACGGTTTCGGTGGGGCCTCTCTGCGTCACCCACGATCCCGGACCGTCGCCCTTGCGGCGTCTCACCCGGACCGAATACGCGGAGACGGTCGCCGAGCTGCTCGGACCCGGGGTGATCGACGGATCGCGCCTGCCCCCGGGCGAGCGGGCGCTCGGCTTCGACAACAACGCCGACGTGATCAGCACGAGCGACCTGCTCGTCGATGCCTACGAGGACCTGGCGGAGAAGGCCGGCGACGCGGTGGCGGCGAACCTCGCCGCGTTCGCGCCGTGTGCCGCGAGCGCCCCCGACACTGGGTGCGCCAACCAGTTCATCGCGGACTTCGGCCGCCTGGCGTGGCGCCGCCCCCTCACCGCCGACGAGCAGACGGCGCTCGCGGCGGTGTTCACCGAAGGCACCGCCGCCGTGGGCTTCGGGGAGGGGATCGCGCGCGTCACCGCGGTGTTGCTGGCGAGCCCCCAGTTCCTCTATCGAGTCGAGGTCGGCGCCGGTCCGGCGGCGGATCTGCCGAACGCGGTGGCGCTGGCGCCGAACGAGCTCGCGACCCGGCTGTCGTACCTGGTGTGGGGGGGGATGCCGGACCCGACGCTGCGTGCGGCAGCGGACGGGGGACGGCTTTCCACCCCGGCCGACCTCGAGCGGGAGTCGCGGCGCATGCTCGCCGACCCGCGCGCGCACGCCATCGTCGCCACGTTCCACGCGCAGTGGATGGGCATGGACCGGCTCGGCGGGATCGACAAGGACGCCATCCTCTATCCGGCTTACACGCCCGCCCTCGCCGGCCTGTTCGTGCAAGAGAGCGCCCGCTTCGTCGACGAGGTGGTCTGGAACCGGGAGGGGACGCTGGCCGCGCTGTTGACGGCGCCTTACACCTTCGGGGATGCGACGCTGGCGGCGTTCTACGGGGCGGCGCCACCAGCCGCGGGCGGGTTCGATCTGATCCGGCCGGACCCCACCCGGCGCGCGGGCTTCCTCACCGAGGGGGGCTTCCTGGCGCTCTACGGCAAGGCCAACCAGAGCGATCCGGTCCACCGGGGGCGCTTCGTACGCGAGCGGATGCTGTGCACGACGCCGCCGCTGCCGCCGCAAAACGTGGTCATTCGTGCCCCGGACCTCGACCCGCGCTCGACCACCCGGCAGCGCTTCGATCAGCACACGGCCGATCCGATGTGCGGCGCCTGCCACGCGCTCCTCGATCCCATCGGGTTCGGGTTCGAACACTACGACGGCATCGGGCGCTGGCGCGACATGGAGGGAGGTCAGCCCGTCGACGGCAGTGGGGCCCTGACCGGGACCGACGTCGACGGTGCCTTCGACGGCGCGGTCGCGCTCGGCGCCAAGCTGGCCGCCAGCACGGAGGTCGAGGTGTGTTACGCCACGCAGTGGTTCCGCTTCGGCTACGGCCGGGGCGAGACCGCCGCCGACGCGTGCACCCTCCACGACCTGGCGACGGCGTTCGCGGCCTCGAAGGGGAACGTGCGCGAGCTGCTGGTCGCCCTCACCCAGACCGAGGCCTTTCGTTACCGCCGCGCGGGAGATCTGCCATGAGCGTCCTTCTCGATCGAAGCTTGAACCTGTCCCGGCGCACGGTCCTGCGCGGCGCCGGCGTGGCCATGGCCCTGCCGCTGCTCGAGGCGATGCACCCGCGGCGCGCGCAGGCGGGCGGGGCCATCCCCAAACGCTTCGTCACCATGTTCACCCCGAACGGCACGATCTATCCGAGCTGGGTGCCCACCGGCACCGAGACCAGCTTCACCCTGTCCCCCATCCTGGCGCCGCTCGCGCCATATCAGAACGACCTGGTCGTGGTGTCGGGCCTCTACCAGCAGGGCGGGGGTGGCGACGGACACCAGAACGGCATTGGTGGGATGTTGACCGGGCAGAGCCTCAACCCCGGCCCCTTCCAGGGAGGCGCAAACGCCGGCAGCGCGGGCTGGGCCAACGGGCCCTCGGTCGACCAGGCGATCGCCGCGAGCCTCGGCGGGGGCACCAGCCTGCCTTCGCTCGAGCTCGGGGTCGAGGTGGGCGCCGGGGACGACTGGGGGCGCATGGTCTACGGCGCCGCCAATCAGCCGCTCACCCCCGAGGAGAGCCCGGGGCTCGCCTACCAGCGGCTGTTCGCGACCAACGGCGCGAGCCCGGCCGAGCTCGTGGCGCTGCGGGCGCGCAAGCGGAGCATCCTCGATGCCGTGCGGGCGCAGTTCCAGGCGGTGTCCGCGCGGTTGGGCGCGGCGGACCGGGCGCGCCTCGACCAGCACGCGACCGCGCTGCGCGACATCGAGATGCGCCTCGACGCACAGGCGATGCCCAGTCCGTCCTGCCTCGATCCGGGCGCGCCGGGGTTGCCGGCGAGCCTCACGGACAACAGCAACTTTCCAGCCATCGGGAAGCTGCAGATGGATCTGCTGGCGGTGGCGCTGGCGTGCGATCTGACGCGGGTCGCGTCGCTGCAGTGGTCCCGCTCGGTGTCGATGGTGCGCTTCACCTGGCTCGCGCCCACCATCACCGATGCGCACCACGATCTGTCTCACAAGCCCGACGACGATGCGACCTCGCAGGACAAGCTGGTCCGGATCAACACCTGGTACGCGGCCCAGCTGGCCTACCTGCTCGGCAAGCTGGCCACCGCCGGGGAGACGGACGGCACCCGTTTGCTCGATGCCACCTTGGTCCTCTGGTGTAACGAGCTCGGCAAGGGCAACACCCACAGCCGTCAGCTCGCGCCGTACGTGCTGGCGGGCCAGGCCGGTGGCGCCCTGCGCACGGGCCGGTTCCTCTCGTACACCGGCGATCTGCCCCACAACAACCTGCTCGTCTCGCTGCTGCAGGCGATGGACGTGCCCGTCGCCAAGTTCGGCAAGGACGAATGGTGCACCGGCCCGCTGACGGGCCTGCTCTGAGGGGCGCGGGGCGGACCGTGATTTTCACCGCATCTCCCAGCACAACAAACCCAACCCAAGCAGCGAGGTGGATGATGTCTCGTCGTATCGTTCCGCGTTCGTCGAGCCCGAACCGAATCAAGGGGCCCGCCGCCGTCCCAGGAGTGGCAAGGACCGTCGCCCCGAGCGTCACCGCCGCCATGGCCGGGCCCATGTCCATGTGCATGTCCATGTCCATGTCCATCGCCATGGTGATGGCCGGGGCACTGGCCGGCTGTTCGTCGTCGGGGGCGAGCCTCGGGGATGCCGGCGCGCCGAGCAGCGCCGCCAACGCAGGAGGCGCTGGCGGCGGCGGCGCCGGAATCGGGGTCGCGGCGTCGCCCGCGATCGGGTGCACCGATCCCGCCCCCGGCGTCCTCGACTACCTCGACGACATGGAGGACGGCGACGCCAGGATCCTCGGCCGCGATGGGCGCATCGGTTACTGGTACACCTACCACGACACCACCGCCGGCACGTTGAACCCCGACCAGGGAGTCGTTCCCACCATGGAGACGATCCCCGGGCGTCGCTGCGGCACCAGTCTGCGGGCGATGCGCGTCACGGGCAGCGGCTTCACCGATTGGGGCGCCGGACTCGGGTTCGCGCTCCGGTACGGGGCAGGCGATGCCGGGGTCAGCATGGAGCTACCCTACGACGCCAGCCGCTTCAAGGGCTTCACGTTCTGGGGTCGCATCGGTGACACCTCGATCGGCACCATCCGCGCCGGGTTCGGCGACAAGTGGTCGCGGCCCGATGGGGGCGTCTGTACCGTCACACCCACGCTCGGGCCAAACGCCTGCTACGACACCTTCGGCGAATCGTTCACCCTGACGACCACCTGGCAGCGGTTCAGCATCGACTTCGGGCAGCTGCAGCAGCGCAGCTTCGGCCTGGCCCGCCCGGAGCTCGACACGACCGCGCTCATGACCTTCGACGTCGCGATTCCCCCCGGCTCCCCCGTCTTCGACGTGTGGATCGACGACGTGGCCTTCTACGAATAGCGCGGGCGGCGCGTAGAGGTCCAGCCGAGGTCCCGGCCGTTCTGCACACCAGAGGTGCAAGCTGATCGGTGGCCTCGAGCGGGCTTCGAGAGCGAGACGGTCCTCGCCCCGTCAATCTTGACCCGGGCGAGCGACACGGCCGCGCGCCGGAACAACGAATAGAGCTGGGCCGCAGCGGGCGGCCGTCGGGGGCTTGCAAAGCTCGGGGCTCGTTCTTAATTCTGGGTGGATCGAACGAGCTTGGAGGCTCACCTCATGAGACCAAGGCAATCGAGGGCATCCATCCCCCCGACGAACGGTTATGGCGGGGCGAGATCCCTTTCGGGGACCTCCGGCGGGAGATCTGGCCGAGGTGGCCAAGGTCCCGCCCCTGGCGATCGAGTGCTGGCGGATGGCGGGGCAGCTGGCCCTCGACGCAAAGCTGGATGGGTCAGTGGTCGAGTGCTGGAAGCGCGCTCTGACGGTGGCTGGCGAGCTGGATCCGGCGGTGGCGAAGGCGACGAGTGCGGCCGAGGTGGCCCGGGCGCTGGCAGCCGTCTGCCGCAAGCGCGGGCTCCGGGCGCAGGCCGATGAGCTCGATCGCCGCAGCATCGCCATCGAACAGGGCACGGGCGGCTCGGCTGGCGGGAGCGCGACTAGTGCAGCGCCGTCGGAACAATATCAATGTGACGCCCGTGCTGTCCGGAAACCCATCGCCGGAACTCTCGACAAAAGCGCGCGGTTGAGCAGCTTGAAAAGACCGCCAAGAACGGGCAGTCTGGTGATCGATGCTCCCCGCGACGACGAAGGCCAGGGGTCCTGGGACGGAGTTTCCCATCGTTTGCGTGGGCGGATCGGCCGGTGGCCTCGACGCCTATATCCGGCTCCTGAGGCACCTGCCGGCCGATCTGGGTGTTGCCGTGGTCATCGTCAATCACCTGAGAACGGTAGCTACCCGCCTCCACGAAATTCTCCCGCGCCACACGGAGATGCCAGTCGAGCTCATCACGGAGCGATTGATCATCGAGCCCAACCACGTGTTCATCATCCCGGAACAGCGCGACCTGCACGTGCTTGACGGAGAGTTTCGATTGAAGCCGATATCGAAGCCCAGGGGATGGCCCGACGTGATCACGGTCTTCCTTCGTTCCTTGACGGAGCACTGGGACGGCACCCTCATCGCCGTCATTGTCTCTGGCTATGACGGCGATGGGGCCGCAGCGCTATGCGGCATCAGGGAAGTGGGGGGGATTACCATCGCGCAGAAGCTCGACACGGCTACACAGCCGGACATGCCCGAGAGTGCCATTGCGAGCGGGTGTATCGACTTCGTTCTTTCGCCCGAGGATATTGCTCGGGAGATCGCAAGAATCGCCCATTCGATGGAGATCGCGCCTTCGGGGTCGAGGCCGGCGATTTCCTGAGCTTGCCTTGCCCCTTTTCGGGGGCCGCGGGGTGCGTCTTGACGACGGTCTCGATCAGGAAGTCCGCCTTGACACGGTCTCCGGCGCAGGATCGCGTAGTGTCCCGAAAACCATCGCGGCCGTTCACGCTGCCTCGCGGTGGTAGTAGTTCAAGAGGGTGCCGAGTCTCGAGCGGCAAACGATCGGGCCGGCTGTTCCATTGTCGTTCGCGAACCCAGCCCGGGTCTTGACGAGTTGACCATCGATGCCCTGGTGAAAGCGTTCCCCCAAGTAGTGCTCCACGAATTCCGAGATCACATGACGCAGATGACGCTCCCCGAAGAAGACGAAGTGATTCAAGCACTCGTCCCTGATCGTCTTCACGAACCGCTCCGCGTGCGGATTGCAGTTGGGACTCTTCGCCGGCGTCTCCACGCTGGCAACGCCGCACGTGCGCAAGATCGCAACGAATGCCTTCGTGAACAACGGATCCCGGTCGTGAATGAGGAACTTCGCGCCGCGGAGAAACCCA
>CAZIOH010000165.1:0-7326 GCA_964540815.1 uncultured Myxococcales bacterium
CAGTGCGGTCGGGGAGAGTCGAACTCCCACAATATTACTATCACCAGAACCTGAATCTGGCGCGTCTACCAGTTCCGCCACGACCGCGATCTTCAGTTTTTCGTCCGGGTTGGCCCGGAGACCGAAGCTTGTAACACGGCCGGTGGGGAAACCCAAGACGCAATGGGAGCGACCAGCCCCGCGCTCGCCCTCGGCGACATCGCTCGGGCTTCAGCTGGTGCCGGCTGCGGGGAGGGCTGGCCGAATGGGCGGGGGGCGTCCATTCTTCGGCCCATGCCGATTGCCCTCCCGGTCCTGAACGCGCGCCTTGCGCTCGCGGTCCCGGCCCCGCACCCCGCCGTCTCGGATTCACTGGCCTCGCCGCCGCTCTCGTCGAGCCGGGACCCGCACGCGGAGGCGCCTGCGGACCCCGCGCACGCCACCCCGGCCGAGCTCGGCGACTGGCGCTGGCAGCTTCGCCACCGCCTCTCCTCCAAGCAGGAGATCGCTGCCCTCCTTCCTCTCACGCCCGACGAGGACGCTGCGCTCGACGCCGCGCCCGGGCTCTTTCGCGTCGGGATCACGCCCTACTACTTCTCGCTCATCGATCGCGCGCACCCACACTGCCCGGTCCGCATGCAGGTGATTCCGCGAACCCGTGAGCTGCTCCACGAAGAAGGCGATCTCGTCGACCCACTCGGTGAGGACGCCCATTCGCCCGCCACCGGCATCTTTCACCGCTACCCGGACCGCTGTCTGCTGCTCGCCATCGATCGCTGCGCCATCTACTGCCGCCACTGCAACCGCCGCCGCCTGGTCGGCCAGGAGGAATCCCCGATCTCGCGCGCCGCCCTGGCCGGCGCCATCGACTACATCCGCCGCACCCCCGCCATCCGCGACGTGCTCATCTCGGGCGGCGACCCGCTCACGCTCTCGACCGACCGCCTCGAAGAGATCATCGCAGCCGTCCGCGCCATTTCCCACGTCGAGATCATTCGCATCGGCACCCGCGTCCCGGTGGTCCTGCCCATGCGCATCGACGATGCCCTCTGCACCATGCTCCGTCGCTATCACCCGCTCTTCATCAACACCCACTTCAACCACCCCAAGGAGCTGACCCCTGCTGCGCGCACCGCCTGCGAGCGCCTGGCCGACGCCGGGATTCCGCTTGGCAACCAGACGGTCCTCCTCCGCGGCGTGAACTCCTCCACCCGGGTCATGCGCCGCCTCTTCACCGAGCTCCTCAAGATCCGCGTCCGCCCCTACTACCTCTTCCAGGGCGACGTCGCCGCCGGGACCTCGCACCTGCGCACCTCCGTCGAGACCGGCATCGAGATCATGCAGAACCTACGCGGCTGGATCTCGGGCCTGGCGATTCCCCACCTGGTCATCGACACGCCGAATGGCATGGGCAAGGTCAGCATCGGCCCCGACTACGTCGTTCGCCGCGCCGCCGACAAGTGGACCCTCCGCAACTACGAAGGCCACCTGGTCGACTATCCCCAACCCACCGATCAGGATCCGACGTGCCCCTACGACGAGGTGTATTTCGGCGATCGCGCCTGAGCCCCGCTCACCACCGGCCCCCGCTCACCCGGCGCCCGGCTCACGCCGCCTTGCCGCTCCTGCCCCGACCTGGCCCTCTTTCCCGGCGCTCGGACAAAACGGCGCCAGCCCGCAGCGGTCGCAGTCCGGCTTCCGCGCGAAGCACACCCGTCGCCCGTGCCAGATGAGCTGGTGCGAGAACCGGATCCACCTATCGCGCGGGATCACCTGCATCAGGTCCACCTCGATCTTCTTCACGTCCGTCGCGCGCGTCAGCCCGAGCCGCAGCGCCAGCCGCTGCACGTGTGTGTCCACCACCACGCCCTCCGCCAGGCCGAACTCCGTTCCCAGCACCACGCTCGCCGTCTTGCGGGCCACCCCGGGCAGCCGCGTGAGCTCGGCCAGCGTCCTCGGCAGCTCGCCGCCGTGCTCCTCCACCAGCGCCGTGGCCGTGGCCTTCAGGTTCTTGGCCTTCTGCCGGAAGAAGCCCGTCGAGCGAACGATCTCCTCGAGCTCGGGCAGCTCGGCGTGCGACATGGCCCCGGCGTCCGGGAAGCGCGCGAAGAGCGCCGGCGTGACCCGGTTGACCCGCTCGTCGGTGCACTGTGCCGACAGGATCGTCGCGCACAGCAGCTGGAACGGCGACCCCCGATCCAGCTCGCAGTCGACCTCGGGATAGAGATCCTCGAGCCCCTCCAGGATCGACCTCACCCGTCTGGGATCGGGCGGCCACTTGCCGCGAGCGGGCTTGCGGTTGGCTTTGGTCACGACGGCGGCGACCACGGAACGCGGGCGGGGCATGCGCCGCCGTTATATCATCGCCTCGCGGCCCCCCATGGACGAGACCCCCGAAGAGCTGGATCGCATCCGCCGCGAGGCGGAGGACATCGATGTGCACCAGTATCAGAAGCGCTTTCGCGCGCTCAAGGCCATCGGGCTCGGAGCGGCGCTGGCAGGGCTCGTCTGGCTGGTCATGATCATGCTCGACAGCCGCCGCAACCCCTGTGAGCGCCTGCGCGACTATGTCTGTCGCCAGCCCACCGCCACGTCGGGCTCCGGATCGACACCGTCTTCAGCGTCTCCCGCTGCCGGCTCCGCGTCCCCGTCCCCGTCCCCGTCCTCCTCCGCTTCCGCCTCCGCCGATGCGCCTCCCCCGCCCCTCGATTGCGCGATGTACCAGGCCATCTTCAAGGAGTCGGTCGAGGACGACAATCCGCAGATGCGGCAGAGCATCCGGGCTCAGTGCGTGACCAAGATCGACCGCCTCAAGGCCGAGGACGGCGTCACCGTGCACTGAGATCTCCCTTCCGTCCACCTCATCCGCGCCCCGCGCGTCTCGCTCTGCGCCCCGCCCCCGCCTCCGCCACCCGCAGCGTGAACACCACGATCTCCGCAGGAACCCCCACCCGGACCGGCGGCCCGGTGGTACCGAGGCCACGGTTCACGTACAGGGTCGACATCCCGAGCCGGTAGTACCCGCTCGTGAACCGCGTCGTCACCCGCGCCAGGTTCACCCGTCGGGCGAACAGCGGCAGCCCGAGCTGGCCCCCGTGGGTGTGCCCGGACAAGGTCAGGTCGACGCCGCGCTCGGCCGCCTCCGGAAACAGATCCGGATCGTGCGCGAGGAGCACCACCGGCGTGGCCACCGGTCGCCCCGCAAGGGCCTGCCGCACATCCGCTTTCCGCGTCCACGTGTCATCTACCCCGGCCACGTGCAGCGCGCCCTCCTTCCTCCGCACGTTCACGCCCCGGTTGCGAAGCACCGTGAGGCCCGCTCCCTCGAGCGCCCGCACCAGCGCTTCCCCGTCGGTGAAGTAGTCGTGATTGCCCATGCAGGCGAACACGCCGTCCGGCGCCCGCAACTTTCCGAGGGCCCCGGCGACCACCGGCACGAACGCCGCGCCGCTCGCGATCAAGTCCCCCGTGACCGCCACCAGATCGGCGCCGAGCCCGTTGACCGTCGCGACCCACCCGGCCACCCGCGTGCCGCTGGCGAAGGGGCCGCAGTGCAGGTCCGAGATGTGGGCCACCCGATAGCCATCGAAGGCGACCGGCAGTCCCTCGATCTGCACGACGTGCTGTCGCACCCGGGGTCGCTGCGCCAGCCCCGCCGCCGCGCCGACCGCCGCGAGCCCGAGGCCGCTCGCCAGCACGGCCGGGGTCGACACGGGCAGCACGGCCCAGGCGAGCAGCGCCACCGGCGTCAGGAGAGCCGCGAAGATGGCCAGGGTCCACCAGACGAAGAAGGGCCACAAGACCAGATAGAGGGATGCGCGCCCCGGATCCCCCCATATCCCCCGTGGACCCATCAGGCTGAACACGAATCCACCCGTCAGCACGAGGGCGAAACCCGCCACCAGGCCAGGGTGACCGACCAGGGCCCCTGCCGCCAGGATCAGCGGTACCTGCAGGGCCGCCGAGACTGCGATGATGAATGGCACCATCCGCCGCCGCCTTCGTGCACCCGGGATCGCCTTCGCGGTTGGTCTCGGGCTTACCCCCGGACTCGACCCTGGAGTTGCCCCACGGGGCGGCAAGGGAGGGGCGGCTTCCTTCTCGTTCGACTGGCGGGACACGCGCCTACTTTGGGCGGTTACGGGCGCCGCCGCAACGACAGAGCCTCGAAACGCGGCAAGCCGCCGGCTCGGAATCGGCCGGCGGCTGCCAGGGTGGTTCGATTGCGGGTCGCGCCCGCCTACTCGTCCAGCAACGGCTGCGCGGTCGGGCTCGGCAGGATCTCCCAGGTGAAGTTGTCCCCGTGCTGCTGGGTCCAGAACACCCGCCACGCGCCCCCCTTGAAGGGCTTCGGGATGCCCGCCCCGAGCAACCCCGCCACCGAAGGATCACCGTTCGACACGTGGAACCCCGTGATCTCGTTGTCTCCCTCGTTCTGGAAGCCGGCCATCCCCGAGAAGCCCGAATCGAGCGTGGCCGACGAGTCCCGCCCCTCCGCCAGGAACAGCTTGGGCTGGTTCGCGGCGTTCGAGTAGTCGAGCGTGACATCGAGCGCCCAGCCCGAGTCGAGGGCGTTGCGCTGGGTGTGCAGCGTGTCGCCGGCGTCCTCCACGAACACGATCTGGTTCTTGGAGAGGAACCCGCAGTTGTCGAAGCCACTGTGCTTCACGTCGCCGAGGTAGAAGAGCGAGAGCTTGCCGACGTTTGCCCCCGGGCTCGCCTGGGTGAGCTTCATGACGCTGCCGAAGCCGCCATACGCCGCCCCCGCCTCGGTGAGCGCGTTGGTGTCGCCGGTCTCGTCGAAGTAGTACTCCTTGAACCCCGAGCCCGGACGGAACTGCGCGTTCTCGGGCCGCTTGAACGGCGTTCCGAGCTTGGCCTTGGCCAGCGCGTTCGCATCGTACGGCGTGCTCCCGTCCACGTCGGTGTCGTGGATGGTGACCCACTTGGTATCGAAGCTCTTGCCGTAGGCGTGCAGATCCGCCATGTCCGGCGACAGCGTGTCGGTGGCCGCGTCGTGGAACGCGATGGGCGTCCCGGTCCGCAGGGAGATCACCTGCAGGACCTGCAGCTTGCCGCGCGTCAGATCGTCGCTGCGCTTGGGGACGAAGCGATAGACGAAGCTGTTCGGCCCCTTGGCGTGTGGGGTGGCGGTGGCGGACTTGCCGCCCACGTCCTCGACGATCCACAGGTTGCCGACCGAGTCGTTCTGCACGCCCTCGTAGCCACCCCGGCCGATCGATCCCGAGATGTCCTCGACCAGCGACGGGTAGCCGAGCGTGGCCTGGTACTCCGCCGCGGCCGTGCTCTCCGAGGTGAAGATCAGGCGCTGCGCGAAGGGATCCCAGGTCGAGCCGTCGATCACCGACAGCGGTTCGCCCGCCGCGTCCTTGGAGGCGAGGATGGTCACCCGATGGGGGCCGTCGGCGTCGAGGTTGACGCGCGTGATGTAGCCGGCGGTGCCGGTCTCATGACCCTGGAACAGGAAGTGGGTGCCGTAGTCGTAGGCCGGATCGGCGCCGGTCTGCCCGTAGAGAACCAGGTAGGTGTTCTTGTCCGGCTCGGTCTTCGACGCCTCGACCAGGTGGGAGGCGCTCGGCAGATCGCCAGGCGCCGGGAGCAAGGGGCCATTGCCGTCGTACCCATAGTGCGTCACCGTGGCGGTCGTCCCATCGCCGAGGTTGACGGTGGCCGGGTTCTCAACCGCGATCGAGCCTTGGGCCACCAGCGCGTCGACGAGCTCGGGCGGCAGGACGTTCGGTGCCGGGACGCCCGGGGTCTTGGGGTTGGGGGCTGGAACCGGGTGCAGCCCGAAAGGACCGCTCCCGATCAGGGGCTCGGCGATGGCGGCCGTGGTGGCGGGGTGGCTACCGGGGTCGGCGGTGGGGAGGCCAGCGGCGTTGGTGCATGCGGCGGCGACGGCAAAGGCGAATGGCGCAACTCTCTTGACGACCATGTTTCTTGTCTCCTTGAAGGACGATGAGGAGACAGCCTTGTAGCCCGCCACCGCTGCCCCACGGGCAACGAGACGACGATAGTTCCGTGTGTATCGTGCATCACGCCGGTATCAAAGTCGTGCCACCGGGATCACACCCTCAAGGACCGAAGATCTTCCCAGGGTTGAGCAGCTCCCTGGGATCCCACAGGCGCTTCAGGCGCTTTTGCCAGTCGATGACCTCCGCCGATTGCTCCCACGCCATGTACCGCGCCTTCGAGATCCCGATGCCATGCTCCCCCGACAGCGTGCCGCCGAGATCCAGCGTGGCGCGGAAGATGTCGCCGAGCGCCGCGTCGATGCGCGCGGCCACCTCCGGCTCGCGCGCATCCTCGTCTGAGAGCACGTTCACGTGCAGGTTCCCGTCCCCGGCATGCCCGAAGGTCGCCATCTGCAGCCGGTGCCGGGCGCCGATCGCGTCGATCCGGCGCAGGATCTCGGCGATGGATCCGGTGGGGACCACGATGTCCTCCGACTGCTTGAACCGGTGCGCGCGCTTCAAGGCCTTGGAGCAGGCGCGGCGGGTCTGCCACAGGCGCGCCCGGTCGCCCTCGTCGCGCGCCACGATCACCTCGGTCGCGCCGAAGTCCTCGCACAGCGCCCCGCACCGCAGGATCTCGGTCTCGAGGGTGTCGGGCTCGCCGTCGAGCTCGAGCAACAAGATCGCGCCGGCGTCCGCCGGGAAGCTGAAGGGCGCCTCGGGACGCACGTGATCGAGGGAGGCCTTGTCCATGAGCTCGAGCGCGCGCGGCCGGTAGCCGCGGCGAATGATACCGCTCACCGCACGCCCCGCGGTGGCAGCGTCCGGCAGCACCGCGATCAGCGCCGCCACCGCCTGGGGCTTGCCCACCAGGCGAACGGTGATCTCGCTGGTCACACCGAAGGTCCCCTCGCTGCCCACGAACATGGCCACCAGGTCGTAGCCGGTGACGCCCTTGGGGGTCTTGCGACCGAGGCGCAGGGTCTCTCCCCCCATCAAGCTGACCACCAGCCCGAGCGCCCAGTCGCGGGTGACGCCGTAGCGGAAGGCGCGCGGGCCGCCCGCGTTCTCGGCGATGTTGCCGCCCATCGAGCACATGGAGAGGCTGGCGGGATCCGGCGGGTAGAACATCCCCTGGGCCTCGACGGCGGCCTGGAGATCGCCGGTGATGACCCCGGGCTCGACCACCGCGATCCGGTCATCCACATCGATGTGCTTGATGGCCCGCATGCGCTCGGTCGACAGGACCAGGCCCCCGCGCACCGGCAGCGCGCCGCCGGTCATCCCGGTCCCCGCGCCCCGGGGGGTCACCGGGATGCGGTGCTCCTCGGCCAGGCGCAACACCAGCTCTATCTCCTCGCGGGACTCGGCG
>CAZIOH010000166.1:0-7236 GCA_964540815.1 uncultured Myxococcales bacterium
GGGAAGCTGACCTCCAGATTATGAATCCCGAGCCGCAAGGCTCCTGAAGACCCCTCGTAGACGACGAGGTTGATAGGCCGGGTGTGGAAACGCTGTGAGGCGTGGAGCTAACCGGTACTAATCGGTCGTGCGGCTTGGCCGCCATTATTTTCTTCATGCCGGAAGGCATGAGGTGCGAGACTCCGTCTATGGGGTTGAGATCGAGGTTCATTGAACGAGCCGCTTGCATCGCGGCACTCAAAGCACAGCACCGCCCCAGCCAGGGCGCGCGTTGTCGAGACCGTTCATAAAAGGTTTCGGCGGTCACACCGGAGGGGTCACACCCGATCCCATCTCGAACTCGGAAGTTAAGACCTCCAGGGCCGATGGTACTGCAGGGGAAGCTCTGTGGGAGAGTAGGTCGCCGCCGGAAGTATTTTGGTCAAGCCGGATCCCCGAGATGGGGATCCGGCTTTTTCTCGTTTCCCCGGTTTCCCCAGTTGTCCTGGTTTGCCCGCCACACGATCCGAAGGAAGGTCGGGAGGTCGGGGGCGAGGTGGATGCGGTCAGTCCCAGAGGCGGGCAGCGCCCCGTACGCCGCTGGCGTCGCCGTGACGCGCGGCCACCAGGCGGGTGGCGAGTCCCCGGGCCACCGTGTACCGCTCCATCAGGGCCGGGACGTTCTCGAACAGCCGGGGGTTGTTGGCGATCCCACCCCCGAGCACGATGGCCCGCGGGTCGACCAGATCGACCACCAGGGCGAGGGCTCGCGCGAGACGGTCTTCGAAGGAGGCGAAGGTGACCATCGCCGCGGGATCCCCCTCTGCCGCCCTCCGGGCGATCTCCTTGGAAGAGATGGTCTCTCCCTGCGTCCGCTGGTGCTCCCACTCCAGGCCCCGGCCGCAGAGGAACGACTCGATGCAGACCGGACGTCCGCAGTAACAACCCGACCCGAGCCCGTCCTCCGGGCGCAGGTACGGCAGGGACAGGTGACTCCACTCACCCGCGCTGCCGTTGGCGCCCGGCCAGACCCGGCTCGAGATGACGAAGCCGCCCCCCACCCCGGTCCCCAGCGTCGCTCCGAAGACCACGTCGGGCTGATCGCTCGACGAGGGCGGGCGCTCGCGCGTGGCCGCGCCATCCAGGGTCTCCGAGAGCACGAAGCAGTTCGCGTCGTTGGCCACCCGCACCGGCCGACCGAGACGCGACGCGAGATCCCGATCCAGCGCTCGCCCGTTCAGCGGCTGCAGGTTGGAGTTCCGGATCGCCCCGTCGCACGGGGCCAGGAAGCCCGGCGTGCCCACCCCGATCCGTTCGGCCCGCCCGCCCGCGCTCCGCTCCAGCTCCTCGACCAGGTGCGCGATGGCCTCGAGGACCTCGGCGTAGGCGCCACGCGGCGTGACGATTCGCTCACGCGCCCGGTCGTGCCCTTCCGTGTCGAGGCACACGCCCTCGATCTTGGTGCCACCGACGTCGATACCGAGCCGCACGGATGGGAACAGTAGCATCTCCCATCCGGTCCCGAGAATCGTCCTTGGAAGGCAGGTGTCGACAGGGGACTTTCGCCACCGGTGAAAGGAACTTTCGCCATGCAGGGGCTATACTCTCACTCCATGCGCTCTGGTTGGTTCGTGACAGCAGCCCTGGCGTTCGCGGGTGTCGCCGCCCTACCGTTCGCTGCGCGCGCAGATGCCGTCAATCGAGCCCTCGAGTTTCGCTTCACCCCGACCGCGCGCGCGCAGATGGCCATCTGGATCGAGTCGCCGGACGGGACCTTCCTGCGAACCGTCGGAGTGACCCAGTCGGTGACGTTCCGGGGAATTGGAAATCGTCCAGGGGCCTCGCAGATGAACAGCGGTTTCCGCTGGCCCTATGGCCGACGCGAGGGCGTGCTCCCGATCTGGGCCCACCGGCGGGCGGCCGCTCCCGGGGCGCTGCAGTTCCCTCGGGTGATCTTCCAGAACCGCGACTCCGAGGGGTTCGCCTCGCGCACCTCGGACGACTCCACGCCTGACAATTACTTCTGCCTGTCGTTCAACTCGGCGACCACCCGCAAGGACGCGCTCGACGCCGTCAGCTGCGCGACCCAGTTCAACAGCGACAAGGGACGCTTCGTGAACACCGATGATCTCGCCAACGGGTACGCCGAGCCGGTCGAGCTCAACCACCAGGGGCAGATGCGCGCGCTCAGCCTGACCTCCCTCTACCCGCCCCGGCGCGATCTGCAGCCCTGTAACGGGTGCGTGGACTACCCGGACACCCGCACCTTCGACTCGCAAACGCGCATGGTCATGCCGGACATCGACACCGTCACGATGGCCACTCCCCCGGGGGCCATGCAGCAGTCGGTGCTCTTCACCATTCCCAGCGACTGGCAGATCGGTGACTACGTCGCCTTCCTCGAGGTCAACGTCGAGGGAGACTACGACCAGGCCTTCAATGATGTCTCTTACCCCACGCCCACCCAGCCCGACGGCCGCTGGGACTCGTGGGCCATCGAATCGGGCTACCCGTACCGCGGTCAGCCCTCGGTGCTGTACTCGATTCCCTTCACGCTCGGGGTCTCGGCCACCTACAAGACCTCGACTCCGGTCGGTTACGGCGACGTGAGCGGGTTCGGCGACAACGGCGGAGCGGTTCATCAGATGGACGGGCAGATCGTCGACGATCCCCTGATGGCCACCGGGCATGGCGCCGACCGGCTCATGCTGGTCTCGCCGAGCGACTATCGGGTCTCGGTGGGGGTTCGCGACTCGGACATCTGCCAGACCGCCGAGGTGCCCGGGGTCCCGACCGGCGTGGTGGCCGAGCACTCGACCGACGAGAAGCACTCGCACCAGTGGGGAGATCTTCGCTTCGTGGTGCCGACCGCACCACGCGGGATCGACAAGTACGAGGTGCGGTTCTCGGACAGCCCGATCACCGAGGGCGACATGACCAGCTTCACCCGGGCCCAGCCCGCCAAGGCCGCCAACACCGAGGAGTCCATGCTGGTGGTCCCGGCGACCGTGACTCCGGGTTCGGTCGTGGACGTGAACTTCGGAGGGATGCAGCCGTCGAAGGAGTACTGGGTGGCCATCCGCGCGGTGGACAAGTGCAACGTCTCCGGGCCCTTCGCGGTCGCCACCCTCAAGACCACCCGCATCAACTTCACGCAGCTGTCGGGGTGCTTCGTCGCGACCGCCGCCTATGGGTCGGCGCTCGCGCCCGGCATCCAGGCCATGCGTCAGGTGCGGGACGATCTCCGCCGCCGCAGCGATCTGTTCGCCACGGCGGCCGACGTCTACTACCAGGCCGGTCCAGCCGCGGCGGCCTTGATCGCCAAGAGCGACCTCACCCGCGCCATCGTGCGGACCTTGCTCGCGCCGGTGGTGACCGTCTCCGAGAGCATCACCGGTCGAACGCCATAAAGGGCGGGCCGTTCAAGACCCGTGATCGCGGCCGTGATCGTGATCGTGGTGGTGGTCGCCCCCGGTGAGCTTGTTCGAAATGGTCCCCATCGACCACGCGCCCACGGTGGCGTTCACGTTCACGGCCACGCTCAGGGGGTCGATCGCGGTCACGGCCACGGGTTTCGGCCGCGTTGATTGACCGGAATCATGCGTTGACTTCCATTTCGCGATCCCTATAATGCCGGCTCCCTGCGTTTCAGGCCCTCCCGTGACAGCGGCGGGGGCGCCGATCCTGCTGGGGCCCCCGTGGAATCGTCGAGGTCCAAGCCAGAATGCCCACCATCAATCAACTCGTGAAATTCGGGCGCGCCAAGGCCCAGTACAAGACCAACTCCCCCGCCCTCAAGGCCTGTCCACAGCGCCGCGGGGTGTGCGTTCGCGTGTACACCACGACCCCCAAGAAGCCCAACTCCGCGCTGCGCAAGGTGGCCCGCGTGCGGCTCACCAACGGGATGGAGGTGACCACCTACATCCCCGGCGAGGGGCACAACCTCCAGGAGCACTCGGTGGTCCTGATCCGTGGGGGGCGCGTGAAGGATCTCCCGGGCGTCCGCTACCACATCATCCGGGGGACTCTCGATACCTCCGGGGTGACCAATCGCCGTCAGGGCCGCTCCAAGTACGGCGCCAAGCGGCCCAAGTAACGGCCCGAGCACCCTTGCGACGCCCGCCCCAAGAAATGTCCCAGCGACGCCTCCCAGCGACACGTCACCGCCGCCACCACCAAGCACGAGGAATTCAGGTCGATGCCACGCAAAGGTGAAGTCCCCAAGCGCAAGCCCCTTCCGGATCCGAAGTTCACGGATCAGCCGGTCGATACGCGTCGGCGGGTGACCAAGTTCGTGAACACCGTGATGAACGACGGCAAGAAGTCCATCGCCGAGCGGATCGTCTACCGGGCCTTCGACATCGTCGCCGAGAAGGCCAAGGACGATCCCGTCAAGGTGTGGGATCGCGCCCTCAGCAACGTTCAGCCGCGGGTCGAGGTGAAGTCCCGCCGGGTAGGTGGTGCCACCTACCAGGTGCCGGTGGACGTGCGTCCGGACCGGGCCACCGCGCTCGGGATGCGCTGGCTGATCTCCGCGGCCCGCGACCGCTCCGACGGCCGCACCATGCAGGAGAAGCTGGCCAACGAGCTCCTCGACGCCGCCTCCAACAAGGGCAACTCGGTCAAGAAGCGCGAGGACACCCACAAGATGGCCGACGCCAACAAGGCGTTCGCCCACTACCGCTGGTAGTCACGCGCCAGAGGAACCGGTTGCGCGCGACGGAAACTCGCGTATATTGGCCAGCCTTTTTGCGAACCCCTCGGGGTTCACTCATCTCTTAATTCTCAGTCGCATTCCTCGTACCCAACATAGAGCCCGGACATCAGGGAACCGGCGCTGACCTGAAGGGGTGGTCCGAGAGCTCTCTCGGAGCATCCTTCCAGCTCGCCGCCACCTCCTCGACGACCTCCGGGCTCGCACCATCGACAACGGACCCTGCGGTCTGGCCCCGGGTGTGCGGGATGGATCACCATCCAGTCCCTTGCCCACGCCCCAAGGCTCGATCCGCTCGCGCGTTGGAAAGGAAACCTCGGAAGTCGTGGCTCGCTCACTCCCCATAGGTCGGATCCGGAACATCGGGATCATGGCGCACATCGATGCGGGGAAAACCACGGCCACCGAGCGCATCCTCTATTACACCGGCGTGTCGCACCGCCTGGGTGAGGTCCACGAGGGCACCGCCACCATGGACTGGATGGAGCAGGAGCAGGAGCGCGGGATCACCATCACCGCCGCGGCGACCACCTGCTTCTGGCGCGACTTCCGCATCAACATCATCGACACCCCCGGGCACGTGGACTTCACCATCGAGGTGGAGCGGAGCCTGCGGGTGCTCGACGGGGCGGTGGCGCTGTTCGATGCGGTGAGCGGGGTCGAGCCGCAGTCCGAGACGGTGTGGCGGCAGGCCGACCGCTATGGGGTCCCGCGCATCGCCTTCATCAACAAGTGCGATCGCGTGGGGGCCAACCCGGACGCCTGCGTCGAGCAGATCGCCGGGCGGCTCAAGGGCCACCCCGTGGTGATCCAGATGCCGAGCGGGCTCGAGGCCGACTTCAACGGCGTGATCGACCTGATCCGCATGCGGCAGATCGTCTGGAGCGACGACACCCTGGGAGCGACCTTCACGGTTGGCGACGTTCCCGGCGAGCTTCTCGAGCGGGCCAGGTCCGCACGGGCGGCGATGATCGAGGCGCTGGGGGAGGTCGACGACGTGGTGATGGCCATGTACCTCGAGGAGCAGGAGCCCTCGGAGGAGGTCCTGCAGGCGGCCCTGCGCCGGGCCACCGTCGCGGGGCGAGCCGTCCCGGTCCTGGTGGGTGCCGCCTTCAAGAACAAGGGAATCCAGCCCCTCCTCGATGCGGTGGTCGACTACCTGCCTTCCCCGCTCGACATTCCGCCGGTGGCCGGCAGCGACCTGCATGGCGGCCGGGCCGTGCGTCCGGCCGGCGACGACGAGCCCTTCAGCGCGCTGGCCTTCAAGATCATGAATGACCCCTTCATGGGTCAATTGACCTACTTCCGGGTTTACTCCGGGCACCTCGAATCCGGCGCCACGGTGTTCAACGCCACCAAGGGCAAGCGGGAGAAGATCGGGCGGCTCCTGCAGATCCACGCCAACAAGCGCGAGGACATCAAGGAGGTCTCCTGCGGCAACATCGCCGCCGCGGTCGGCATGCGGGTGACCACCACCGGCGACACCCTGTGCGACGAGAAGGCGCCGATCCTCCTCGAGGTGATGGACTTTCCCGCGCCGGTCATCTCCATCGCCATCGAGCCTTCCACCCAGGCCAACCAGGAGCGCTTGGGCCTGGCCCTGAACCGCCTGGCGGTGGAGGATCCCTCGTTCTCGGTGCGGGTGGACCAGGAGACCGGGCAGACCCTGATCTCGGGGATGGGCGAGCTCCACCTCGAGATCATCGTCGATCGCTTGATCCGCGAGTTCAAGATCGAGGCCAGCGTCGGACGACCGCAGGTCGCCTACCGCGAGACGGTCACGCGGCTGGCCAGCGCGGAGGGGAAGTTCATTCGCCAGACGGCGGGGCGCGGCCAGTACGGACACGTGGTGATCCAGGTGGGCCCGGCCCAGGCCGGTCAGGGCGTGATCTTCGAGGACGCAACGGTGGGCGGGGTGGTGCCCCGGGAGTTCGTGCCCTCGGTCGAGCGCGGCGCCCGCGAGGCCCTGGCTCGGGGGATCGTCGCCGGGTATCCGGTCATCGACGCCGCCGTGACCCTGACCGGGGGCAGCTTCCACGAGGTGGACTCCACCGAGATGGCCTTCCAGATCGCCGGCTCGCTCGGAACTCAGGCCGCCGCTCGCGATGCGGGGCCGATTCTGTTAGAACCCGTCATGGCGGTGGAGGTCATCACGCCCGATCAGTTCACGGGGGAGGTGATGGGGAACCTCTCGGCGCGCCGCGGACGCGTCTCGGGAATGGAGCCGCGGGGCTCCGCTCAGGCGGTCACCGCGGAGGTTCCCCTGGCCACCATGTTCGGCTATTCCACCGACGTTCGTTCCATGACTCAGGGACGGGCGACGTACACCATGCAGTTCGCGCGATACGCGCCGGTACCGAGTCAAGTCACGGAATCCATCGTTGAGCGAATGCGAGGAGCCTAGAGATGGCCAAAGAGAAATTCGTACGAAATAAGCCGCACTTGAACATCGGGACGATCGGGCACGTCGATCACGGTAAGACCACGTTGACGGCGGCGATCACCAAGGTGCTGACCAAGAAGGGTTTCGCCAAGTTCCTGGC
>CAZIOH010000167.1:0-7229 GCA_964540815.1 uncultured Myxococcales bacterium
GGCGCGGCTGAGGCGCGGCCGAGGCGCGGCTGAAGTGAAGATTTTGTCTACGGGCTGCCAGAAGCTAGAATCGAATCCGGTGGCCGCGTGTGAGGTTGGCTAGCATGGGCTCGGGATTGCCGCATTGGGCGCGCCGCCTCGTGCTGAGCGCCGTCGCGGTCGCCGTAGCATTGACGGTCGCCTTGGTTGTATCACGCGTCGAGACGCGCCAGCTGAGACGAAACGCGATTGCGAATCTGTCCGCCATCGCGGCCTTGAAGGCGGGCGAGATCGAGGCGTGGGGCGCCGAGCGAGAGGGCGACGTCGAGGTGGCCTCCAACATCGCGGCCTTCGCCAGCGTCCTCGCGAGGGCCGATACCCGACGGGAGCGAGGTTGGCCCCTTGGGCCGGGGGCCCTCGTGGAGGCTCTCGATCGGCTGGAGTCCTTGAAGCGCAGCTACGGTTACCGAGACGTCTCCCTGTTCGACGACAGGGGAGAGCTTCGGCTGGCCACGGACGACGACCCGAGTCTGAAGAGCCCGCGCATGGCCGCCAGGGTTCGCAGCGCGCTCGTCTCCCGCGGGGCGATGCGCAACAGGCCGCGGTGGGATGATGCCGACCAGCTGGTCGTTGGCATAGGCGTGATCGTGCCGTTCGGCGCCAGCGCCGGGTCGACTTTGGGGGCGGTGGTGCTGCGGGTCGACCCCGTGCGGACGCTATGGCCGTTGCTCGCGAAGTGGCCCACTGACAGTCTCTCGGCCGCCCTCAGCGTGATCCTCCCCGGTCCCGGCGACGGCTCCGCGCTGGTGGTGAGCGGTCGCGCACGTGACGGCGGGGGCGCAATCGAGCGGCGGCGGTTCAAGCTGTCGCTCCCCGTGGTGGAGGCCATGGCCGTGGCGGCCGGCGACGGCTGGGTGGTGGCGAACGACGTCGACGGGGTTCCGGTGCTGGCCGCCGTGCGAAAGCCCGACAGAACGAACACGATGGTGGTCGCCAAGATGGCGCTTGCGGAGGTGGACGCCCCCGCCCGGCGCGATCCCTGGCTGGCCTTCGGCGGCGTGCTGCTCCTCATGGGCGGGGTGTTCGCCATCGCGCGCGGCGTGGTGCGCCGCCAGACCGAGAGCACGATCGCGACCAGCGAGGAAAAGTTCAGGAACATCTTCGAGGCCATGCAAGAGGGTTACATCGCCTCGGTGATGGACGGCACCATCCTGCTGGTCAATCCGGCCGCGGTGGCCATGCTCGGCTATCGGTCCTCGGCGGAGGTCGTGGGCAAGAACATGGCCGTGGACGTCTTCGCGGATCCGCAGGAACGGGCTCGGATCATCGAGACGCTGAAGCGGAAAGGGACTGTTCAGGCGCAGCCTTGCCTGCTTCGACGCGCCAACGGCGAGGTGTTTCAGATCGAGGCGAACATTCGGCTGGTGCTGGACGACCAGGGGCGTCCGTTCGGCCTCGAAGGCATCGTCAGGGACATGACCGCCCACTATCAACGTCAGGCGGAGCTGATCCGCGCCAGGGAGGCGGCGATCGAGGCCTCCGCGGTGAAGTCGCGGTTCCTGGCCAACATGAGCCACGAGATCCGGACACCGTTGAACGCCATCGTCGGGCTCTCGCACTTGTTGGCGCGGGAACGTTTGTCGGCGCCGCACCGAGACTATGTCGACAAGATTCACGCCGCCGCCGGCATGTTGATGGACGTCATCAACAGCGTCCTCGATTTCTCGAAGATCGAGGCCGGCCGGATGTCCATCGAGTCGCGCCACTTCCACCTCGACGAGGTCCTGGAAGGCGTGACGAACCTCCTGGCCCTGAAGGCGCAGGAGAAGGGGCTGGAGCTGTTGCTGTCGCTCGACCAGAACCTTCCGAGCGCGCTGTCGGGGGATCCGCTCAGGCTCGGCCAGGTGCTGACGAACCTGACCGGCAACGCCATCAAGTTCACGAACGAAGGCGAGGTCGTCGTCGACGTCCGGCTGGTCGAGCGGATCGCCGACGGCGTGCGAGTGCGGTTCGCTGTGAGGGACACCGGGATCGGCCTATCTTCCGAGCAGCTCGGCCGACTGTTTCAACCGTTCACACAGGCGGACGAATCCCCCACGCGGCGCTTCGGGGGGACCGGGCTCGGCCTCGTCATCAGCCGCCAACTCGTGGAGTTGATGGGAGGGCGTCTGGAGGTGGACAGCGCGCCGGGTGCCGGAAGTACGTTCACGTTCGAGCTCGCGCTCGGCATCGGTGACGAGACCGCCGCGGCAACGGCGGCTCTCGCGCCCGCCTTTGACGTCCGGGGACGGCGGGTGTTGCTGGTCGATGATCACGAAACGTCGCGCGCCGTGTTGGCGCGTTATCTGCGTGAGCTGTCCTTCGACGTGGTAGGCGCCGCGTCCGGGACGGAGGGCCTCGCGATGTTGCGGGACGCCGAGCGTGACGGGAGCCCATTCGATCTCTTGCTGCTCGATTGGCGCATGCCGGGCCTCGACGGACTGGAGGTGATCCGTCGCCTGCGCGCGGCGCCGCCCCTCGGCAAGCCCCCCACCATCATCATGGTGACCGCCTATGGCCGCGAGGAGGTAGAGAAGCAGGCCCAGGCGCTCGGGGTGAACGAGCTCATCGTCAAGCCTGTCACGCGCTCGAGCCTTCTGGACGCGATATCCGACGCGTTCGGGCGCGAGCCCGCGCGGCACAGGTTGTCACGCCCGCCTCGGCCGGCCGCCGCCTCGCCCGCGTTTCGAGGGGCCCGGGTGCTGGTGGTGGAAGACAACGCCATCAACCGGCAGGTCGCCCGGGAGCTGCTGGAGGCGGCCGGGGCCATGGTCTCGCTGGCCAACAACGGCGTCGAGGCCCTGGCCGCGATCGGCGCGGATGGCGTCCAGCTGGACGCCGTGCTGATGGACCTGCAGATGCCAGAGATGGATGGGTACGAGGCCGCGCGCACCATCCGTAAGGACCCTCGCCATGCTGGCTTGCCCATCATCGCGATGACGGCGCACGCGTTCGAAGAGGAGCGCGCCCGATGTCGCGACGCGGGGATGGACGCGCACGTGTCGAAGCCCGTGGATCCGGATGAGCTGTTCGCGGTGCTGGGGCGCGCGCTGGACCGGCCTCCCGCCGGGGCTTTGCCGCGCCATGCTGTCGCGCCTCCCGCGGCTCCAGGCGAGGCACCCAGCGTCGCGAACCTCGCGGACACGTTGCCGGGGGTGCCGGGAGTCGACGTGGCCACCGCCCTCAATCGACTGGGTGGCAACCGAAAGCTGTACGTGCGGCTCCTGCTCGACCTGACGCGCGATCAGCGCGACGCCTCCGAGCGAATCGCGCGCGAGCTGGCCATGGGGGCCCGCGACGAGGCGGAGCGCCGCGCCCACACGCTGCGGGGGGCGGCGGCCAATCTGGGCGCCGACGAGGTGGCGGCAGCGGCCCGCGCCGTCGAGGAGGCGATCCACAAGGCCGAGGGGGTCGCCGCGTGTCAGGCGGCGCTGCGGCTGCTCGCCGCTCGGCTAGAGGCGTTGTCGACCGCCGTGCTCGGTCGTTTGGCGCAGCCGGATGGCACGCAGGCGCCGACGCCGCTGGGGCCCTCGGGCACGGTCGCCGACTTGCGGAGTCTGACCGCCGATCTGGAGACCCTGCTCGAGAAGAAGAACTTGCGGGCCCAGGACGCGCTCGCGAGGCTCAAACAGGTCCCCTTGCCGGCGGCCCTGCAGGAGGCGCTCGGGGAGATCGAGGTTAGGGTGGCCGCGCTGGAGTACGGTCCCGCGGTGGACCTCCTGCGTCACGCGACCACCCGTGCCGGCCTGGTCGAGGAAGAGGCGGTGCACCAGTGAGTCTGCCGGTGGTGCTGGTGGTGGATGACGATCCGGTGAGCGTCACCGTCGTTGGTCAGGTCTTGAAAGAAAGCGCGGAGGTGGTGTTCGCGTCGAACGGACCTGAGGCGCTCGCGCGCGCCACCGAGGAATCGCCGGACCTCATCCTGCTAGACGTGCTGATGCCCGGCATCGACGGCTACGAGGTGTGCACCGAGCTCAAGCGGGACCAACATACCCGGGACATCCCCATCATCTTCATCAGCTCGCTCACGGACGAGGGCCAGGAGGCCCGCGGCCTGCTCGCGGGGGCGATTGACTATGTGACCAAGCCCATCACGCCCGCGATCCTGTTGGCGCGCGTGCGCAACCACCTCGACCTCAAGCGGCATCGCGATCGGCTCGAGCTCGAGTCGCTGCGGGATGGGCTGACCGGGCTCGGCAACCAGCGGCGCCTCCGCGAGGTCCTCGACATCGAGTGGCGCCGCGCCGCCCGAGCCGAGGCGCCGCTGTCGCTGCTCGCCGTCGAGATTGACGACTTCGAGGCGTTTGCCGAGACGTACGGTCCGCAGGCGGCGCAGGCCTGCCTGCGCCGGGTCGCGCTCGCGCTCGACACTGGGGCGCGCAGGCCGGCGGACGTGGTGGTCAGGTTCCTCGGCGACCAGTGCCTGGTGGTCCTGCCCGACACGGACGAGGCGGGAGCCCGCGCGACCGCGGAGCGAATGCGCGCGGCTGTCTTCGCCCTCGACATCCCGCACGCCCGCACCTCGGGAAGTCAGACGGTCACGGTGTGCATTGGCGCGACCACCGAACGGCCCACGGCGGACGGCGAGCCGGCCGGCCTGATCTCTCGGGCCGTCGAGCGGCTGCACCAGGCCGGGAACGGGGGGCTGAACCGCTGCGCCTCCGATCGTGATGCCGCCGCGGAAACCGTTCGCGAAACGGACCGCCGCGCGCAGCCCGCGGCGAAGGATCAGATCCGGCGAGAGCACGTCTTCATCGTGGACGATGACCCGGTCAGCCTGGCGACGATCTCCGAGGTGGTCCGGCGCGGCGGGTACGATGTCGAGTCGACGACGCACAGCACGGAGGCCGTCGCGCGCATCACCGCGCTGCGCCCCGACGTGGTGCTGCTGGACGTCTTGATGTCCGACATCGACGGAATCGAGATCTGCCGCCGGCTGAAAGCGGCGCCGGAGACCGCCGGGATTCCGGTCATCTTCGTGAGCCGGGTGGCGGAGACGGCAGAGAAGGTTCGCGCGCTCGCGATGGGGGGGATCGACTATGTCAGCAAGCCCTTTCAGCCGGACGAGGTGCTCGCCCGCGTGTCCACCCAGGTCAAGATGGGCCGTTTGCAGCGGGATATGCGCGAGGCGAACACGCGCCTCATCGAGCTGGATCGCCTGAAGGCGACCTTCGCGGCCATGCTGGTGCACGATCTGCGGTCGCCCCTCGGCACGGTACAGCTCACGTTGTCGATGCTGGAAGACAAGCTGGCCAGCAACCCCGACACCGACCTGAGGGAGCTCGTCGACCTCTCGCTCGAGGGTTTGAAGAGCACGCTCGCGCTCATCTCCGAGATGCTGGAGGTCTATCGTTCGGAGCAGGGCGAGGCGCCCCTGCGCAAGGAGCGGCTGGATCTTGCGGAGCTTCTTCGGCGCTGCGCCACGGTGGCAGGTCTCGAGGCCGAGCGGCGCGGGATCTCCTTCGAAGCGCACATCGCCGGGCCGTTGGCGATCGGCGGCGACCCGGCTCGGCTCGAGCGGGCATTCGCGAACCTCCTCGGCAACGCGCTCAAGTTCACCTCGCAAGGTGGGCACGTCGCCATCGAGGCGCGCCTGGTCGAGAGCCACGGCCGCCACCGTGTTCGCGTCGAGGTGAGGGACACAGGCTCCGGCATCCCCCACGCGGACATCCCTTACGTCTTCGATCTCTACCGACAGGCGGAGTCGAGGCAGCGCGGGGCGGGCGTGGGCCTGGGCCTCGCCATCGTGAAGCGCATTCTCGATGCCCACGGCGCCACCATCGCGGTGAAGAGCCAGGTGGGGGTCGGCAGCGTCTTCACCGTCGAGTTGCCGCCGCTCGACCAACGCGACTGAGGGAATTTCCGGGGGCTTCTCCTCCGATCCCTGATGCAGCGGCGAGGCGGGCCGCCGATCTCCCTTGGTGAGGGAAACATCGCATGCCAAGAATTCTCACCGTCGATGACAGCCGCGCCATCCGCATGATCGTCTCCAAGCAGGTCCTCGAGCTGGGGTTCGAGGTCGAGGAGGCCGAGGATGGCAACGAGGGCTTAAAGAAGCTGCAGGCCGGCACCTTCGATCTGGTCCTGCTCGACGTGACGATGCCAAACCTGGACGGGCCTGGGATGTTGATGAAGATGCGGGAGGCGAACAACCGCACACCCGTGGTGATGCTGACGTCGGAGTCGAAGACCTCGATCGTGACGGCCCTGATGAAGCTGGGTATCGGCGACTACATCCTGAAGCCATTCAAGGCCGACGAGCTGCGCGCCAAGCTGCTGAAGGCGTTGAGGTTGCCCGCCGACTTCGCCGCCGCCGCCAAGGCGCCCCACGCGGCCGCAGAGGCGCCGGCCCATGGCGCGCCTGCGCCTCTGCCCGCGCAAGGGGCTTCGGTCTCGGCGCGCGGCAAGGTGGACATCTTGGTCATCGACGACATAGAAAACGTTCACAAGAAGCTGCGCACCATGATCCCGAGCACCATCGCGGTCGATGGCTGCCTGAACGTCGTGGAGGGTCTGGCGCTGGCGCGCGTGCGCGCGTACAAGCTCATCCTGATCGACGCGGAGATCCCAGAGACCAACGTCGCGTCGCTGGCGAAGCAGCTCCGCCTGCTGCAGCCGGAGGCCCGCTTCCTGGGGTTGGCGCTCCGCAGCGCCAACAACCTGGGAAAGGAGATGCGCGATCTGGGCCTGGATGGCGTCCTCACGAAGCCGTTCGCGCCGGAGGAGCTCGACGAGGTGATCGACCAGCACTTCGCGGGCACGCAAGACCTCATCGTCCGCGAGGAGAACTTGATCCGGATGTCGGCCTACCACGGCAAGAACGACCGCATCGAGCGCCACTACACCCGCCTCGGCGCGGCCATCAAGGACGCGGTCGAGCAGCTCGGGCAGGCCTGCTTCGACGAGGCGATCGTCGACGCCACGCTGCTGCCGGTGATGCAGGGGGCGGGGACGGCGCTGTTCGTGGCGCAGCTCGTGGAGGTGTGCCGAACGATTGGCGTCGCCGTTCACCTGGTCGCCTCGAACGACGTCGCCGCGGTGCTGCGAAATTTCCAAGAGACGAAGGACCTGCACTGCCACGGGACGCTCGAGGACGCGCGGGCGCTGGCGGCCTGAGCGCATCCGGGAAGACACGGAGGAATCGAAAGCGCCATGTCCGTCAGCGACAAGCTCGGGGAACAGCTGGAACAGATCGTCCTCGGGCGCATCGC
>CAZIOH010000168.1:0-7170 GCA_964540815.1 uncultured Myxococcales bacterium
TCTTGCGGTTGTGGGTCTCGGAGGCCGACATGAACACGGCGACCTCCTTCATCCCCGCCGCCATCGCCGACCCGAGGCCCTGCCGGTTCGGCACCAGGGCCGAATAGATCACCCCGGGGTGGCGGATGATGCGTCGGGCGACCTCGGCGGCGTCGGCCAGCTGGGGGATCCACTTGGGGTTCACGAAGCTCGTGATCTCGATGGCCCGCAGGCCGGTGACCGACAGGGCGTCGATGAAGGCCACCTTGTCGTCGGTGGGAATCAGGCGCGATTCGTTCTGGAGCCCGTCGCGCGGGCCGACCTCGTAGATGGTGACGTCGGGGGGCAGCTCTTCGAACACGGTGACCCTGAAACTTTAGCACGCGGTGCGCAGCGCCCATGCCGTGCCGCCACGCAGGGAGCGCACGCGGCCCCGGCGGCCCCGAAGGGTCGCACGCGCGCACGCGCGCACGCGCGCAGGCGTCAGTCTCGCACCAGGGCGGCCAGCAGCGCGTCGGTGACGTCGGCCAGGGTGTCGACCACCACGTCGGCCGGCGACAGATCGTAGCCCACGAAGTTACCCACCCGCACGCCGATCACCCGCGCCCCGGCAGCCTTGCCAGCCAGGATCCCGGGCGTGGCGTCCTCGATGACCACGCACTGGCGGGCCCGTGCGCGCACCCCGAGCCGATCCATGGCCATGAGATAGGGATCCGGCTCGGGCTTCCCGCGCGGGTAATCCTCGGCGCCGAGCGCGACCGGGAACAGCTCCGCCACGCCGATGCCGGCGATGGCGTCCTGCACCTCGACGCGGCTCGCGCCCGAGGCGATGGCCAGCGGGACGCCCGCCGCCGCCAGGCGCCGGACGGTCTCGACGGCGGCCGGCAGGGCGCGGTGACCGGTCAGCGCCAGGAGCGCCCGCTTCTGGTCGACCGCCGCCGCGATGAGCGCGGGCATGGAGAGGTGCAGGTGATGCCGGGCGGTGAGACGGGCGTGAATCTCGTTCCACGAGTGACCGATGACGAAGCGCCGCTCCTCCTCGTCCAGCTCGGCGCCGAGGTGCCGACAGGCCAGCACCACCGACTCCACGTTGGCGCGCTCGGAGTCCACCAGCGTGCCATCCAGATCGAAGAGCACCGCCGCCAGCTCGGGCAGGGACTGGCGGACGCTGGCGGCCTCGGGTGACACGCCGGACTTCTACCGACGGTCCACCGCCGCGTCAAAGGCGGCCCGCTCAGCGGTCGAGCCCCGCGCCGGCGGATGCGCCCTCGGGGGCTCGGTCGGAGGCTCACAGGGCGAGCGTGATCACCCCGGCGCAGGCCAGGCCGGCCCCGAGCAGGACCCCGAGGCCGGGACGCTCGCCCTGCACCAGCCACGCGAAGAGCACCGTGAACGCCGAGGCCAGCCCGGCGAGAGGCGCCACCACCGCCACCGGCGCGTGCGCCATCCCGAGCGAGATCCAGGCGAAGCCCAGGGTCTCGAACAGGCCGGCCCCGAGCACCGGTAGCCAGGCGCGACCTCGCGGGGCGGAGAGCTCGATGCCCCGCCACCGCGCGAGGGGGACCCCGAGCAGCAGATCCAGCAGGAAGACGAGCGGGATGGCGCCGAGGCTCCCGGTGGTGGGCGCCAGCCGACCGATCGCCGGGATGAGCACGCCGAAGCCGAGGGCACCCCCGAGCGCCGCCCACAGTCCGCCGACGGGCCCTCGCCCGCCGGTTGCCGGGAGCGCGGGCGCGGCGGGGCTGGCCGGCGGCGCCGCGGCGGCGTCCTGTGAGAACCTCGAGACCACCAGCACCCCGAGCATCACGAGCGCGGCCCCCGCACCGTGCGCGGGGCGGAGCGTCTCGCCGAGCAGCCCGAGCGAGATCCCCGCCGCCACCACCGACCACGCCGACATGATCGGCACCACCACCGACAGGCGCCCGCGCAGGGTCGCGTAGAACAGACACGGGTAGGCCACCACGGCGGCCAGCCCGGCCACGGCAGCCCAGAGGACCGTCCCCCGGTCGGGAGCCCGCACGCGCGTGTCGAGCAACCACGCGAGCGGCGCCGCCCCCGTCATCCCCGCGAGCTGCGCCCAGACCAGGGCCCGCAGCGGGCCGACCCGCCGCGCCGAGCGCTGAACGAACACGTTCGCCGCCGCCCAGCTGGCGCTGGCCAGGAGTCCCATGACGACGCCGAAGAGCATTGCGCGCGCAGCTTAGTACAGGCCTGTCAAATCCCGTGGCCGGACCCGTGGTCGTGGCCGTTTCGTGGCCGTGCACGTGCGCGGGAACGCCCCCTTGAGCGTGCTTGATCCTGCGCCGCGGGACTTCGCGGGGCCCGGTCGATCTGTTATGAAACGCGCACGCCATGTCGACCTCGCTGGCCGGAAGCCCGATGCAGCCCGCCCTCGTGATCGTCAACCCCAAGGCCGGGGGAGGGGTGAGCGAGCGCCGCTGGGCGCGGTTCGTCGGCGCGGTCACGACCGGCCTCGGTGAGGTCGACGTGCGCTTCACCGAGGCCCGCGGACATGCGCGCGAGCTCGCCCGCGACGCCGGCAGGGCTGGTCGCGGGCTGGTGGTGGCGTTCGGCGGCGACGGCACCATCTCCGAGGTGGCCGCGGGCCTCCTGGCCGCCGCCGACGAGACGGCGGGCGGCCCCGGTTCGGGACCGGGTAGCGCGGCGCCGACCTGCGAGCTCGGGATCATCCCCCGCGGAACCGGTGGAGACTTTCGCCGGACCCTCGATCTGCCCCACGACGTGGCCAAGGCCGCGGCCCGCATCCGCGCCGCCCCGGCCCGCCTGGTCGACGTCGGGCGGGTGACGTACACGATCCCCGGCGGCGCCCTCGAGTCCCGCATCTTTGTCAACGTGGCCTCCTTCGGCTTCTCGAGCAACGTCGCCGAGCGCGCCAATCACGCTTCGAAGGCCCTCGGGGCCAAGGCGGCCTTCCTCGGGGCCACCCTCAAGGCCCTCGTGTCCTACGAGAACAACGAGGTCCTGCTGGAGATCGACGGCGAGCCCGCCGTGCGGCGCACCCTCATGCTGGCCGCGGTGGGCAAGGGCCGGTACTTCGGCGGCGGAATGAAGATTTGCCCGGAGGCCCGCCTCGACAGCGGCGAGCTCTCGCTGGTCCTGGTGGGCGATCTCGGCAAGCTCGAGGTGGTCGGGAATCTGCACCGGCTCTTCGCCGGCACCCACCTGACGCTCGACGACGTGCGCAGCCGGGCGATTCACCGCCTGGCGGCCCGCCCGGTCGAGCCCGATCAGCTGATCCCGGTCGAGCTCGACGGCGAGACGCCTGGTCACCTGCCGGCGACCTTCGAGGTGCTGCCGCTCGCGCTACGCATCCGGTTCTGACCTCCGGAGCGCCTCGGCGCTGCACCTGCACCGGGCCCGGCGGCCCTCAGTCGACCTTCGGTCCTCCGTTGACCTCGAGCCAGAAGTCGATCTGCGCGAGCGCCCACTTCGTCACCGGGTTGGGGGACTCGCGGGTGTACTCCTCCCGCGCGCGCAGGGTGAGTGCCCGGGCGCGGGGCACCTCGGTGCCGGTCTCGGCCAGCGCACAGGCCAGCGCGAAGTGCACCTCACCGAGGCAGGTCGACTTGTTCTCCTTCTCGTCCCGGATCTCGGCCGCCCGCTCGAGGACTGGCAAGGCCCGGGCGGCCTGCCCCGCGCCGAGGTACGCGAGGCCGAGGGCGGTCAAGGGATACGAGAGCATCACCCCATCCGGGGCGCTCTCGCCCTCGAAGATGGCGATGGCGCGGGCGCACATGCGGGCGGCCTCCTCGAAGCGACCGAGGCGGTTCAGGATCTCGCCGTAGTTGGACAGGAGGACCGCGGTCCGCGGATGCTCCGGACCGAGGCAGGTCTCGAGGATCCGGAGCGCGCGCTCCATGGTCTGAACCGCCGCCTCCACGTCCCCCAGCTGCTCGAGGTTGATGGCCACGTTGCCGAGCGACATCCCGACCTCGGCGCTGTCGGGCCCGTGCACCTTCTCCTTGGCGACCACCGCGCGTCGCGCGTCCTCCACCGCGTCGTTCAGGCGCCCTTGCCGCTCGCGCATGGCGCCACGGTTGTTGTAGAGCCAGCCCCACAGGTACTCTTGGCCGCCCATCCGGCGCAACAGGGTCTCGGCGTGGCGCGCCCAGATCTCGCCCGCGTCGAAGCGGAGCAGCGCGTCCCCGACCATGTACACCAGCTGCGCCGCGGCCTTGGCGGCCACCTCGTCGTGGCGCGAGAGCTCGGCGGTCCACACCGCCTCCTCGAAGGCCGCCGCGGCCACCGTGGCGTCACGCCGCTCGCCGTGCAGGTTCCCGAGCTCGAACAGCGTCTCCGCCAGCAGGGGGCCATAGCCGGTCCGACGCACCTCCTCCTCGAGGGGACCCATCAACTTCAGGCCCTCGCTGAGACGACCGACGCTGCACTGGACCCGGACCTCCGCCAGGCGGGTCCGCAAGCCATCGACGGTGGCACGGACCGTCGGATCGTCGGGGGGCTTGACCACCGCGCGCAGCAGCTTGATGTCGGCGCAGCGCTCGAGGTTCCCGAGCGCGCTGGCCGCGCTCACGGCGTTCTCGACCACCTCGGCATTGGCTTCACGGAACACCTGGGAGAGGGCCCGCAGGCTGTCGAGGCCCTCCTCCAGGCTGGCCATGCGCAGATCGAAGATCTCCACCGACTGCTCTCCGCGCACGTGGGTGGCCTCGCAGGCGTCGGTGTACATGTCGCACCAGGTCCTCGCGTAGCGGTCGAGGATCGCGCTCACCTTCTCGAAGGCTGCCTCCGCGTACTTCTTGCCGGTGGCCATGAAGGCCGCCCGGATCTCGGCCTTGATGCCGGTGTCGGCCGACCTTCCGCGGCGCGGGGCCTCCCAGATTCCAGCCAGCTTCGCGGCGGCGCTGGCCGCGAAGCGCCGCCGCGGCGTCCCCATCCGGCTCTTGTCGAGCACCGCGAGGAGCTCCTTCATCGACGGCCATCGGTCGGTCGGCTCCCGCTGCAGGCCCCGCAGCACGATCTTGCGCACCCAGCTTGGAACCTTGGTGTCCGGGGGCGGCGGTCGCACCTCTCCCTTGGCCACGCTCTCCATGATGTCGGAGATGGTGCGCCCGGCGAAGGGACGCTCCCCGTAGAGGGCCTCGTGCAGCGCCACGCAGAAGCTGAACTGATCGCTCCGCTCGTCGATCTGCGAGCCCCGGAACTGCTCCGGCGACATGTAGGCGGGCGTCCCCAGCATGGCGCCGGTCTGGGTGATGCGGATGTTCAGCGTCTCGCTCGAGTTGCCGAAGCTGCCCGCGGGCGGGGCCGGCCCGAGGGCCATGGCCCGGGTGGACTCGACGTCCGAGCTAGAGCTGGCCGAGGCGTCGGCGGTGTTCGCCACCCGCTCGTGCTCTCCCGGTGCGGGCCGCTCGTCGTCGCGCTCGAACACGCCTCGCGCCAGCCCGAAGTCCATAACCCGGACCCCGCCGTCCGGGCTGATCATGACGTTCTCGGGCTTGAAATCTCGGTGGATCAAGCCCTTCTCGTGGGCCGCCACCAGGCCCCGGCCGGCGTCCGCGTAGACGCTGAGGATCTCCGGCCAGGTGCGGGGCTCGGCGTGCATCCAGTACCCGAGCGTGCTGCCGTCCACGAACTGCATGGCGATGAAGACGTCGTCGTGAAAGGCCCCGACGTCGTAGACCGTCACCACGTTGGGGTGGGACAGCTTGGCGATGGCCTGGGCCTCGCGCATCAGGCGGACCCGGCCTTCGCGTGCGCTGCCCTGATCGCGACCGAGCCGCACGAGCTTGATGGCGATCTTGCGGTCGAGCTGCGGATCGTAGGCCGCGTAGACCTCGCCCATCGCGCCCTTCCCGATCATCCCGAGGACCGTGTACCGACCGAGCATGGATGCGCGGGTCAACGCGCTCGAGCTTTCACGAGATTCAGGAGTGATCATCGACGACACCGCGGCTGCCCCCCTCACCATCGACACTTGGACCACCGCGCTGTAGCCCGACCACCCGGTATCGGGGGCGGGCCCGGGACGCAAGCGAGGGGGCCTTCGAGACCAGCTCGAAGCCCCCTCGCGTGAACACCCTCTCTTCGTGCCGAACCGCGGTCAGTTCGGCCCGAGGTTGTCCTTGTGCGGCTTGATGCTCCACTGCTGGTTGGTCGAGCCCACCCAGGCGTACTCCTCGACCTTCGCACCTTCCATGCTGGCGTCGCCGTGCACGTCGAGCGACGCCTTCGCGTTGATGCTCGGGCTGAACTTGTAGTATCCGTCACCGGTCGGGGTGAAGGTCCACAGCTGGTTGACTCCGCCGTTGTCCGGATACTGGATGAGGTCGGTGCCGTCGGCGGTGCTGCCGGCCATCATGTCCATGACCATGCCGCTCTTGACGTTGGTGAACTTGTAGTTATTGGGTGAGATCTGGACGATCCGCCAGCGCATGCTGCTGTTGTTGGCGTCGTAGGCGGCCTGGGTGACCCGGGCGTTGCTGACCTTGCTGCCCCCGGCGATGCTCATGACCTTGCCGCTCTTGCGGTTGTACACGGTGTACTCGACGCTGGGGTCGAAGTTGCGCCACACGGTGACCACGCGCATCCCGTTGCACGACGTGAACCCGTCGCCGGTGCTCGGCGCCGGCGCCGCCTTGCAGTAGTCGGCGCAGTACGAGCTGCCGGAGGCGTAAGGGTTCTGATAGATGGAGCCGGAGGTGGCGCCCAGGCGCCCGGGGACCAGGCCGACGTCGAAGTCCTTGCCGTTGCAGTAGTAGGCCTTGGGGGGACTCGTGAAGATGTTCCCGAAGAAGGACCCCTCCTGATACGGGTAGTCGGTGCTCCGGCCCCAGCCGACCGCCGGGTTGTCACTGTCGAGCCAGAGCGCCACGTGCTGTCCCGATGTGTTCACGTGTGCGAGCACACAGGCGCTGAGGTACTGCTGGCAGCTGTCTCCACACATGCTGGTCTCCCACTCGGGCGCGAAGCCCAGCTGCCCTGGGAAGCTGTACGACGTGCCTCCGATCACGGCGGAGACGGTGTGTCCGACTGGCAGGGCGCACTTGACGAGGTAGGAGAAGGTGTTCCTCCCGTCCGCGGTGCTCAGCATGCCGTTGATCGAGTTCAGCCCGTTGATCGAGTTCAGTCCGTTGATCGAGTTCAGCCCGTTGATGGAGTTCAGCCCGTTGATCGAGTTCAGCCCGTTGATCGAGTTCAGCCCGTTGATCG
>CAZIOH010000169.1:0-6978 GCA_964540815.1 uncultured Myxococcales bacterium
CCACCGTCGCCCCCGGCATCGCCGAGGCGCTGGTGGCCACCGCCATCGGCCTCATGGCCGCCATCCCGGCCGTCATGGCCTACAACTACTTCTCGCGGCGCATCCGGGTCATCAGCTCCGAGATGGAGACCTTCTCGAGCGACTTTCTCAACATCATCCGCCGGAGGTTTTTCTAGTGGCGATGGGCGGTGGCGGACAGGGCGGCGGGCTCGGCGGCAGCGGCGCGATCACCGAGATCAACGTCACGCCGCTGGTGGACGTCATGCTGGTGTTGCTGATCATCTTCATGGTCACCGCGCCCATGCTCCAGACCGGGGTCGACGTGAACCTGCCACAGGCCAAGGCCCAGACCATCCCCGACGACGAGGGCAAGCTGATCCTGACCGTCACCAAGGACAAGCGGGTGTTCCTCGGCAAGCTGCAGATTGCCTGGGACGACGTCGAGAAGACCCTCCGCAACAACGCCAAGCTGAACGCGGACAAGGAGCTCTACCTGCACGCCGACCGGGCCCTCCTGTACGGGGACGTGGTGCAGGTGATGGCGGCGGTGAAGCAGGCGGGCGTCGACAAGCTGGGCATGGTCACCGACCCACTGGAATAGAGGCGCGGCTTGGCACAGGACGAATTCCGCTTCGGCCGCCGCGGAAACTTGGTCGGGCTGCTGGTGACCCTGGCGCTGCACGGCGGGGTGCTGGCCGCGGTGGGCCTGGCGAGCGCGCGGCCGGCCCCACCGCTGATCGTGGAGCGGGACTTCGTGTCGGCCGAGCTCGTGAAGCTCGGCAAGCCGCGCGACAAGTTCTGGCTGCCGCGGATCACCCAGCCCCCGCGCCCCAAGGCGCCCCCCGAGGTCGTGAAGGTCACCGAGGACCCGAACGCGCAGGCGGCGCCCAAGGAGGCCCCCCGCCCGGAGGACCCCAAGATCTCCAAGGACCTCAAGCGGGCCCTCGATCGCGCGCGCAAGCTGCAGGCGCTGGCCACGCCCGAGGAGCCCGAGGAGGACGAGGTGGGCTCGGAGAGCGGCTCGCGGATCGGAACCGCCAGCCAGGCGGTGGGGGATCCGTACTTCGCGGAGGTCAACAGCTACCTGCACCAGAACTACTCCTTGCCGGCCGGCATCGCGCCCGAGCAGATCGCCAAGCGCCCCGAGATCCAGTTTCACATCGGACGGGACGGCGTCCTGTCCGACGTGAAGCTGTCGAAGTCCTCCGGGAACAGCTTCGTGGACGACGCCTGCGTCCAGGCCGCGCTCCTCACCCGCAAGGTGCCGCCTCCGCCCGCGAACGTTCATGGTATTAGGGTCGAGTGCGAATGATCCGCCGATTCTCGGTCTCCTCGGCCTGCCCGCTCTCGCTCTGGCTCTGGCTCTCCGTCTCGCTCGCATGCGCGTGGCTGGGCCTCGGGCTCGGACCCTGGCCCGTGGGCGGCGTGGCCCACGCGGCCGACGCCCCCGTCGCCGCCGACGAGGACCTGCCCGCCATTCGACTGACCGGCGCCAGCGTCGAGCTCCTCAAGCTCGGGGTGGCTCGCCCCGAGGGCGAGGCCGACGCCGCCCGGCTCGCCGGCGAGACCCTGTCCCACGATCTGGACATCTCGGGGCTCTTCCAGCTGCTCGATCCCGCATCCTTCCCGCAGGCGCTGCAGACGGAGGGCCTCGGGTTCTCGAGCGCGCTGTGGTCGCAGGTGGGCGCACAGGGGGTGGTCAAGATGAAGGTGGGCCCGGGCGCCGCGGTCGAGGGACGCCTCTACGCGCTCGCACGCGGGGATGCCGCCATGCTGTCGCAGACCTACCACGCAAGCGAGCTGCGCGACGCCATCCACGCCTTCGCCAACGACATCGTCAACGCCTTCACCGGGCAGCGCGGGGTCTTCGGATCGCGCATCGCCTTCGCGCAGACCGGGCGGGGCAGCCACGAGATCGCGGTGGTCGACATGGACGGCGGACGCATGGCCGCGGTCACCAACATGCAGTCCGACTGTCTCCTGCCGTCGTTCTCTCCCTCGGGGGCCGAGATCGCCTTCACGTCCTACCTGCGCGGCAACCCCGACCTCTGGATCGTGTCGGCCGCCGGCGGACGCGCGCGACGGGTGTCGCGGCAGCCCGGGATGAACACCGGCGCGGCCTGGAGCCGCGACGGGGCGATGGTGCTGACCCTGTCGTACCAGGGGAACGCCGAGCTCTACCGGATCAGCCCCGCCGATGGTTCGATCCGGGCGCGCCTGACCACCAACCCGGCCATCGACAGCTCGCCGAGCTTCTCACCCGACGGCAGCCAGCTCGCGTTCGTCTCGAACCGGCAGGGATCGCCGCAGATCTTCCTCATGCCGAGCTCCGGGGGCGCGGCCCGGCGGCTCACCTTCCAGGGCAGGTACAACCAGACCCCGCGCTGGAACCCGGACCCGAAGAAGCCGCTCATCGCGTTCACCGGCCGCGACGAGCGCGGGGTCTTCGACGTGTTCTTCATCGACCTGCGGACCCAGCAGGTCACCCGCCTCACCCAGAACAAGGGCTCGAACCTCGATCCCGACTGGTCCCCCGACGGTCGGTTGATGGTCTATGCCTCGAGCCGCGGAGGCCTCTTCATCGTGAATCCGGAGACCCGGCACGAGGTCCAGATCAGCCGCGGCGGGGCCTCCTCGCCGAGCTGGGGCCCCGTCCCGCGAACACGGTAGGTGCGCCCGGTGGACTCGACGACGGCCATCGCGACCATCGACGTGGGAACCAACACGACGTTGCTGCTCGTCGCGCGGCCCGGGGCCACGCCCGGCGCGGAGCCGGAGGTGCTGGAGAATGCCGCCGAGATCACCCGGCTCGGGCGCGGGATTGGCGGGGATGGACGGCTCGGCGCGCCGGGGATCGCAGCGACCCTCGAGGCGCTCGGGCGCTACGCCGGGGTGATTGCGCGGCACCGGGCGCAGGTCTTCGCCGTGGGGACGGAGGCCCTGCGGCGGGCGCCGAATGCCGCCGAGTTTCTGGTCCCCGCCGAAGCGCTGCTCGGGCGCCCGATCGAGGTCATCGACGGCACCCGCGAGGCGGATCTGACCTTTCGGGCCGTGGTGGAATCCTTCCCGGAGGAGCTCCACCATGGACGTTCGGTGATCGTCGACATCGGCGGCGGGTCGACGGAGCTGGTGGTGGTGCTGGGCGGTGTGCCGGTCGCGCGCACCAGCCTCCCGCTCGGCTCGGTGCGGCTGACCGAGCGGCACGTGCGCCATGACCCGCCCACCCCGGAAGAATCCTCGGCCATTCGCGCCGAGATCCGTGACCGGTTGGCGGGCGCGCATCTGCTCGACGAGCTGGAAGACGGAGCCGCGGGGGGCCCGGAGGCGGAGCCGGTGCGCCTCTTCGGCGTCGCCGGGACGGTCACCTCCCTGTGCGCCATGGCGCTCGGCCTCTCCACCTACGATCCCGCGCGGGTCCATGGATCCTGGCTGTCCCGCGAGGCGCTCGACGGCCAGATTGCCCGGCTCGCGGCCGCCGACCAGCTCGCCCGCGAGAAGATGGTCGGTCTCGATCCCAGGCGCGCGGACGTGATCTACGCGGGCGCGCTGCTGCTCGACGAGATCGCGCGGGCCGCTGGCGTCGCCACCATCCGGGTCAGCGATCGGGGCATCCGCTGGGGCCTCTTCTTCGAGCACGCGCCGCGACCCTAAAAACGGGCCACCCCGACCGAGGGCGCTGGCGCTGCTGGGCGATCGTCAGTTGTACGGGGGCATCGGATACGGCGTGGTGGGGGACGAATCGTCCGCGCGGTGCATCTGGGTGACGAGCGGCTCGTTCAACCACGAGGCCAGGGTGGCAATCTGGCAGGCGGTCAGCGCCGTCTTTCCCGATCCGGCCGGCGGCATGATCCGCGACTTGGAGCAACTCGTCGGGTTGGCCTGGTTGATGACGTCGAGGACGACCTGGAAGCGCGCGGGCGTGGGCTTGTTCGGGCAGGAGGACGCGTGGGCCCCGGCGGTGATCCAGTCGTACCCGTGGTCATACCCACCGCTCGCCTTGGTGGAGGTCGCGTCGATGATGTGACACCCGTTGCCGCCTCCGCAGGAGGTGATGAGGAACGGCTGGACGTCCTTCGTGTAGCTGACGGGCGAGGTGATCGTGCACCCCGGGGGCACGGTCACCGGGGCTCCCCCGCCGCCGGCGCCACCGCTTCCCGAGGCTGGGGTCGCGCCGCCGGTGCCGGTGCCGCTTCCACCTACACCCCGCCCACCCGTGCCGGTGGCGCCAGGCATGCCAGCCGCGCCGCCGCCGGGGGGACTCCCGCCCGAGCCGGAGGCGGACGATCCGGTCCCGCCGCCGGTCCCGGGCATCTCGTTCGTGCCGCCCGTGCCGCTCGCCAGTGCGCCACCAGTCGACGTGGCGGTCGCCCCACCGGAGCCCGTCAGCACGGGGGCCCCACCACTACTCCCCGAAAGGCTGCCTCCGCTCCCGGACGTCGCGCCTCCGGTGCCAGACACGGCGCCGGAGGAGCCACCCGAGGATGTCGCCGCGGGCTCGTTCGTTCCGCCACCACACGCCCCGACCAGGCTCGCCGCCACCACCGAGAGCGCGAGCGAGCGCGCGAGCGAAGAGAGTCGGAGGAGCCGGGCATGTTGATTCATGGAGGTTTCCTGGGGGCCTGGGGGAGGGTGGAAAGGAGGGCAAAGGAACCTCGGAGCGGCTCCGATCGAGCGACCCGGCAGATCCTACTGGCGCCGGTGGGGGCACCGTCTTACGCCGGCAGCATACAACAACCAGGACGCAGGCCGGCGGCGGCGGGGCCTCTACGCCCCGGGCCAACCACGCGGCGGACCGGCGTCCCGTGAGACTCCTCGACGCGGCCGCTTGCCGCGCAGCACCCCAGACGGTATTTTGCCGCCCGAAATGTCTGTGCTCACCTCGGCGGACCCCATCGGTCCGAGCCTCCATGCCGAGGGTCCGCGCCTTGCCCGTCGCTCGCGCTCCCACCTTGGCGGAGGCGCGGCCCCCCCGAGTCTCTCGACGTCGATGCCAGGGGTAGGCGCGGCCGCGCGGCTCGGGCTCGGGCTCGCCGTGGTCATGACGGCGACCGCCGTGGCTGCGACCGCCGGGGGCTGCCGCAGGACCGAGGATACGCCGCTCGCCGCACCCTTGGCCGTGCCCTTCTTCGATGGGTTCGACGCGCCGGGATCGACATCCGTGCCGGGTCCCTGGTGGCGCGACACCGGCGGGAACTATGCCGTGCGCGACGGCACGCTGGTGGCCGAGCGCGGGTACAACCACCCGTTGTGGCTTCGCAAGCGCCTCCCGGCCGATGTCACCGTCGAGGTCGACGTCGAATCGCGCAGCGCGGCGGGCGACATCAAGCTCGAGCTGGCGGGCGACGGTGCCTCGTTCGACCCGGACCGGGGCGGCTACGTGTCCACCGGGTACGTGCTGATCTTTGGCGGATGGCACAACTCGCTGTCGGTCATCTGCCGCAACAACGAGCACGACGACGGCCGGAAGGCCGCCCGGAGCGACCGGCCGGTCGAGCCGGGTCGGAAGTACCACTATCTGATCCAGCGGCAGGGCGGGCGAATCGACTGGCGCATCGACGGCGCCGCGTTCCTGTCGTGGACGGACCCGGACCCGCTGACCGGCCCCGGGCACGAATACCTGGCCTTCAACGACTGGGAGTCCGAGGTGCACTTCGACAATCTGTCCATCCGACCTGGCGCGTCCCGGCCGGGGCCGACGTCGAGATGACGGCCCCGGCGCGAGCGCCAACCCGGGCCCGGAAGCGGCCGCGGTTTCCGGTCGAGCGGTACCTGCGCCCGCTCCGCGGGCGCAAGGCCGCGCTCATCTACACCCACGACAACCCCGATCCCGATTCGCTCGCGGCGGCGCTCGGCCTGGCGCGCCTCTTCGAGCACGAGCTCGAGATCCCGGTGACCATCGCCCACGGTGGAATCGTCGGGCGGGCGCAGAACCGGGCCCTCGTCGACGTGCTCGGGATCAAGCTGGTCTTCACCGAGAAGCTCGATCCCAGCCGGTTCGATCTCATCGCCCTCGTCGATACCCAGCCCGAGACGGGCAACAACTCGCTGCCGCCCGGGCACCGGGTCGACGTGGTGATCGACCACCATCCCCCCCGCAACGACAGCCGCCGGGCGCCCTGGTGCGACGTGCGGCCGGACCTGGGGGCGACCTCGACCATCATCTTGCAGTACCTGCAGGCGCGCGGCATCGCGGTGGACACGGGGCTCGCCACGGCGTTCTTCTTCGCGCTCCGCACCGAGACCCGCGACCTCGGACGCGAGTCATCGGACCAGGAGCGCAGCGCCTATCTGACCCTGGTCCCGCTGGTGGACCACGCCCTCCTCTACCGGATCACCCACCCCAAGGTGCCGCGTGCGCACTTCGCGGCGCTCGACCGGGCCCTGCGCTCGGCGGAGGTCTACCGGACCATCGTGGCGGTCAACCTGGGGAAGCTCGACTATCCCGATCTGGTGGCCGAGATCGCCGACCTGCTCCTGTCGTTCGAATCCGCGAAGTCGGTGTTCTGCGCCGGGGTCTACGGCGGGTCGGCGTACCTGTCCTTGCGGAGCGAGCCGCCGCGACGCCGGGCGGGCGCCATCATGCGATCGATCGTCGGAGAACTGGGGGCCGCCGGGGGGCACGGAACCATGGCCGGCGCGCGCCTGTTCGGAAAGTACCGATCACGCCGCGCGCTGGACGTGGTGTTCGAGGGCCTGGTCGCGCGCCTGCACGCCGAGGTGAACGAGGAGCTGTCTCCACCCCAACCGCTGCTCCCCCCCCATCGCCGCCCCCCCCGCCCCGCCCCCTGAAAGTCCCCCGCCGCTCCGCCCCAAAGAGAAGTGGGGCCCCTCTCCCTCACCCCGCTGGCGCGGGGCGACGGGATAGGAACGGGTGTGGGGCTCGGTTCCCGGATCGGCTCATCCTCCGCGAGGAGGTGCTCCAAGCGGTGGATCGGAGGTTGGCTTTGCCAACCGGAGACGGCACCAGCAAAGCAGATC
>CAZIOH010000170.1:0-6977 GCA_964540815.1 uncultured Myxococcales bacterium
TCAGCGCGCCCCACTTCGTTGGAAGGGTTGGCTACGCCGTGCAGGGCGCCGAGGTGGTGCTCGAGGCGGAGGGGATCTCGAACCCTCGCGCCAGCACCAACCTCAGCGGTACGCTGGCGCTCGAGCTGTGGGCCTTTCCGGAGGCGGGACTTCCGACCGCGCGTGAGGGCGTGCGGCTGGCATGGTCCGAGCTGGCGCCCATCGCCGGCCAGTCCCAGAGCACCGCGATCGAGCGTAGGGTCGCCTTCACCGAGCCGCCAGAGGGTCGGTTCGGGTTGTCGTTGATCCTTGGCGAGTGGACCGTTGCGCATGGTTACGTCGCGCGCGATCGGCGGGACTTCGCCTGCATCTACGAAGCTGGGACCAAGGAGCTCCCCGCTTCCTCGGCCGCGGGTTCACCGGTCCCGGCGGCCGTGGAGCAGCCGACGCCCGCTCGACCCATCGACCGACTGCGGCTGGTGCCCGGCGCGGCCCTCCCCGGGGCCCCCGCCGCCGCGGCCGCGGCGGTCACGGGCAAGCCGAAGCCCGGGCTCGCGCCTCCGGCTGGCCCGAGACTGATCTCCATCCAGACCGGAAGCCTCGAGGAACTGGCCGGTGTGAAGGGCCTCAGCCTCAAGATCGCCAAGGAGATCGTCAAGGCGAGACCCTTTTCCTCTCTGCCCGACCTGATCCGGGTCCGCGGCCTCGGTGACAAGACCATCGCCCGCGTCAAGCATCTGCTCACGCTCTGAGGAGCCCACCAGGAGGGACAGGTTCGACCCTCACGCGGGGTTGTCCGTCGAGCAGAGGCTCGAGTGCGTCGAACGAGCCGGTCGAGCCGAGCGTTGCCCGAGCGCTCGTGCACGAACGCCTCGACCTCCGCGGTGGTCGGTTCGCCGTGTGGCTCGGTCGTCACGGTCACGCGCGTGCGGTCGGGCGTCTCCTCCGTGAGCAACACCGTAGTCCGCAGCGCCGGCGGCCAGAGCTCGGCGCCGGGCGCCGGCGCCGGGTGCCCGCGCTCGTCGACGAACTGCTGCGCGTACACGATGCGCCGGGGCGGCTCGATCGCGAGGTACTCGGCGCGGACGTCCATCGTGCCGTCCTGTCCCAGTTTCGGGACACGACGGGATGACATCACCCGCTTTGGTCTCGAAGGGACGCGCGTGCTTGACACCGTACCGACCGGTTGGTATGTCGGCTTTCGTGGCTGGGCTTGGCGCGAAAGAGAAGCTCCTCGACGCCTCGCTGTCGCTGATCCGCGAGCAGGGGTTTGCGGCGACCACGGTCGACGCTCTGTGCGGCCGCGCCGGGGTGACGAAGGGGGCATTTTTCCATCACTTCGAGAGCAAGGACGCCCTCGGCGTGGCGGCGGTGGAGCACTGGTCGCGCACGACGGGAGCCCTCTTCCGGGCGGCGCCGTATCATGAGGCGCCCGATGCGCTTGGGCGCGTGCGGGCCTATCTCGCCCTTCGAAAATCACTGATCCGTGGCGACCTCCCCGAGTTCAGCTGCATGGCGGGGATGCTCGTCCAGGAGACGTACGCCTCACACCCGACGATCCGGGCGGCCTGCGCCGCCAGCATCTTTGGACACGCCGGCACCCTGGTCGAGGACTTTGTCGTCGCTATGAAGGAATGTGGCGTGGCGAGCGATTTCACGCCGGAGAGCCTCGCGGCGCATACCCAGTGTGTGCTGCAGGGGGCGTTCATCCTGGCCAAGGCACAAGGCAACGCCCAGATTGCCATCGAATCGATCGAGCACCTGGAGCGCTACGTCGAGTTGCTGTTCACCAAGGGATCCCCATCGCGGCCAGCGCGCGGGAGACCCAAGCCGAGACCTCTCGTCAAGCCCCGAACCATGACATCGAGCAGGAGGAGAAGCCCATGAACCCCGTCGTCCACTTCGAGCTTCCGTATGAAAATGCCGAACGCGCCTCCGCCTTCTATCGCGCTGCCTTCGGGTGGCGGACCGAACAGCTTGGTGCGGAGATGGGCAACTACGTCGTCGTGACCACCGCGACTGAGGACGCTCGACCCGACGCCCCGCGCGGGGTGGTCAACGGCGGGCTCTACCAGAAGAAGCCGGACTTCCCCGCGCAGTATCCGTCGATTGTGATTGGCGTCGAGAACCTCGAAGGGTCGATGCGGGCCGTACGTGACGCCGGGGGCGAGGTGCTGGGCGAGCCAATGGAGATCCCTGGCGTCGGGAGCTACGTGTCGTTTCTCGACACCGAACGCAACCGCAACAGCTTGTTGCAGCCGAGGCGGGAGGCGACGCCGTGAGCCCGGCGATCGTTCCGTGTCTCTGGTTTGATGACCAGGCCGAGGAGGCCGCGCGGTTCTACACGCGCACCTTCGGCGACGGGCGCGTGCTGGCCACGTCGCACTATCCGGAGTCCCTCGACAACCCGAGCGGCAAGCCGCGCGGCAGTGTGCTCGCGGTCGATTTCGAGGTGCTCGGCCGGCGTTTCACCGCGCTCAACGGCGGGCCTCATTTCGTCATCAACCCGAGCATCTCTTTCTTCGTCCACACCGACACGAGCGAGCGAACGGATCAGCTCTGCGCCACGCTCGGGGAGGGCGGGGGGTATCTGATGCCGCCTGGCACCTACCCGTGGAGCGAGCGCTATGCCTGGGTTGAGGATCGCTTCGGCGTTTCGTGGCAAGTGATGACCAGCAAGCCCGCCGCGGCTGGCCCCGGCATCGTGCCGTGCCTCATGTTCGCGGACGCACAGCACGGGCGCGCCGAGGAGGCGATGAGGGCCTATGCGGCCGTCTTTCCCGAAAGCCGCGTGGTTCACATCGAGCGCTACGGAGCGGATCGCGGTCCCGATGGGAAGGTCGTTCACGGACGCTTCGTCCTGGCAGGCCAGGACTTCGTGGCCATGGACAGTCATGAGGCGCGCGGCACGACCTTCAACGAGGGCCTCTCCTTCCAGGTGATGTGCGAGGACCAGGCCGAGGTGGACCGCTACTGGGAGCGACTGTCCGCGGGCGGCCGGCTGGGTGTTTGTGGCTGGCTGAAGGATGCCTTCGGGCTTTCGTGGCAGGTCGTACCGAAGAGCATCTCCGCGTGGCTGGCGAGCCGCGACACCCGGGCGAGCGATCGCGCCTTTCAGGCGGTGATGGGCATGAAGAAGCTCGACATCGCCGCGCTGAACGCTGCCTTCGCCGGGAGCTGAGCGGCAAGGTCGACCGCCCGCGGGAGCAGCGGACTTGTCAGCTCCAAGCGAACCCGCGGGCGGGAGAGGAAGAAGCCGAGCTTCGCGACCTCGTCGGCCGGCTGCTTCTTGCCGGCGCCCACCTTGCTGTCGAGCATGTCGGCCCGCTCAAAGAACTCCGTCTCGGTGACTCCGGGCACAGGCAGGTGAGGCTGGAGCCCGTCTGCTCTAACTCCGCGCGCAGCGCATAGGCAAACGAGTCGAGGAGGACCTTGGTGCCATTGTAGACGGCCCGGTAGGTGCCGGGCATGAACCCGGCGATGGCGCCCGTGATCAGTATGCGCCCCCGACCCCGTGCTGTCCGGAAACTCATCGCTGAAATTCTCGACGCTGGGAATAGCATCGCCCCGCGCGGCCGACATTCACCCCGTCGGCGCCGGTAGCGCCTTGCCCTGGTCGGGGACGGGCGCCGAACATTGCGCTGTCAGCCGGATGCTGTAGATCTGGAACAGGACGTATTCCCGGAGCATCAACTTCGTTTGAACGTTCTCGAGCTTCGACCGTGGGCGGCAACGAGCCTCCATGCCGCGCGTGAGGTCGATGACGAGGTCTTCAACCATGGGCTCCGTGAGACGGAGCACTCCCCATGTCCAATCGGATTCGGAGAGGGTTGGCTCATTGTTGGGCACGACGTCCGAGTATCCATGTGACAACACCACCGCGCACCCCTGGAGATTGAGCACCATGGCGATCGCGATCCCCCCGACAAGTCGCCGCATGTATCGCGGGTACAATAGCACGCGAGGGCGCAAATCCTCGTCGAGCTCCCGGTCGAATCGCTCATCGACGAATGGACCGACCCCGGCCGCGGGTTTTCAGCTCTTCGTGACGGTCGCCGTCGAGAATGTGATGCTTCCACTGCCGCTGCCGCCCCCGACCTCCACGACGATCCTGGCCTCCTCCAGGTTCCCGAGCTGCAGACCCATGCGGGCCCACTGGGAGAAATGCTCGGAGATGGAGATGGTTCCGCAGGAGCGAGGTGACGTGCGGACACTGAAGAACTGCACGAAGGTTGCGTTTTGGCCCGTGATGGACGGCTGGTTGGTCTGCGTGTGCATGTAGACGTCGTACGTCCCGCCGTCAACGGTGATCTGGCCGACCTTGGTCCCACCGGGGTTGGGCGGTCCATTACCGAACCAATCATCGACGATGTAGTACTCGCGGAGCGGGCTTTCCGACCACCCATAGACTCCAATGTAGTTGTAGCCGCCGCCGGTTCCGGTCTTGGTCTCCGCGAAGCTCGCTGTGAGAGTTCCGAGCTGGGTGGGTGTCTGGGTCGAATTGAATCCCAGGCCGACCCGGGCCAGGAAATCCCCCGGATCGTTCCAGGTGGCGCTGAACTCGGCGTTGACGCCGTAGATGATCATGAATGCCGAGCCTTGTCCGTTCGTATAGAAGGTGTAGGTGTAGGCGCCGTCGGCGGTGCCCGAATCGTTGACCGTCTTGCCGCCGGTGGGCATCGCGCCCGGCATGCAAGCCGCGGCACCGCCCGTACCGGTGCCGCCGGTCCCCGCGATGCCAGTCATCCCGGCGCTTCCCGTGGCGCCCGCCCGACCAGTGGTGCCGGCGGTCCCGCTTCCGCTCGTCCCGCCGACGCCACCGGTGGCTCCGGCGATGCCGGTGGTCCCGGCGCTTCCCGCGGTCCCCGCCCGACCAGCGGTGCCGGCGGTCCCGTTTCCGCCGGTGCCCGCGGTGCCGGTGGTGCCCGCGATGCCGATGATCCCACCGTCGCCCGTCATCCCCCCGCTGCCGGTGGTCCCGCCCCTGCCCATCATCCCGCCGCTGGCGGTGGTTCCACCGGTGTCGCCCAATCCGGTCGCCCCACCCTCGCCGATGGCGGAGGTGCCGCCGCTCCCGCCTTTTCCATCACCAGAATCAGAGCTCGCGCAGCCTGTTACGACCGCTGCGGCCAGACAAGAAGTGACAACACCAAGAGACCTGAGGGAGCGGGGGCGATGCTTCATGCTCGACAATTCCCGGGTCGCCCTGTACGGATTACCAGCCGAGACTCGGCTCTGGTCGGGGAACGGGCAGACTGAAAGAGACGGCGCAGTTGGGGTTGACCTGCGTCTTGGTGGCGCACAGAAGGCGCCGCAGTCGCGCAGCTCGCCCTGGCGGACAGCCTTGGAGTGGTTGCAGAGTGCTTGCCTTGGGAGTGGGGACAAGAAGAATGACGGTGAGGTTTGTCCCAGTACGCCGGTTCCGTCAACCGTCCCCCCGGGGAAATTGGGATGGCACCGAGTTTGCTCGGATGTTCCGCTCGCTCGATGGGCACATGGTTCGCATCCTCCCGAGATTGAGGCGCCGGAGGATGAAGGGGTGTCGTCGGGATCACCGAGGTGGGCGGCGGCGCATTCAGAGCACGCCGAGCTCGGTCGCTCGCAGTACCGCACGGGTCCGATCTCGGACGCCGAGCTTGCCGAAGATGCTCGACGCCTGATTCTTCACCGTCGCCTCCGCGGTGCCGAGGGCGTCGGCGATCTCCTTGTTGCTTCGTCCACTGGCGATCAAGCCGAGTACGTCGAGCTCGCGCCTGGTCAGCGGCACGGGCATGGCCGAAGCGGGGATGCGGGTGGCGAGACGTGCCAGTCCGCGGACCACCCGCTCGGTGACGGCGGGGTTGAAGTGCCTCCCCCGGCGACGATTCGAATCGCCTCGGTCAGCTGTTCCAGCGAGACATCCTTGAGCAGAAAGCCGCGCGCGCCGAGCTTGATCCCTTCGATCACGACCGAGGTAGCCAAGCGCCGAGGCGCCCCCAGGGCGTCCGCCGGCCACCTCGGCGATCCAGGCCGCGCCTCGATCTCGACCTTGCCTCCCATCCCTTCGATTCTCTCACGCAACCCCGAGAGTCCATGCCCGGCCCGGACCTCGGCCGCGCCGCGCCCATCGTCCCGCGCCGTGACCGTGACCGTCTCGCCTCGGGTCTCGATCGTCAGATGGATGTTCTCGGCGCCCGCGTGGCGGATCGCGTTGGTGGGCGCCTCCTGGACGCAACGGAAGATCGTGTGGACTAGCACCGCCTCGACCTGAAGGCTGCTCCCCACGTCGAGGTGAACGCGGGGGCGCGGATGCCCGCGACCAGGTTGCGGAGCGCGCCCGCCAGATCGAGCGCCGTGTCCTCCCGCATCGAGCTCACGACCGACCGGAGCGCGCGTGCTCGACCGGTTCCAGAGAGGTCGCTCAGTGCCTGGTCTCTTCGTTGCGGCGCGCCCGTCGCCCGATCAACGATGCCATCACGCTGACCGAGCTCCAGGGTATGACCCAGAAGGGCGCCACGAGATGCTCGTCGGGATCCGCCTACGACCTCGCGTCGCTCCGGGCGTCAACTACCCTGGCACAGGGGGAGAGCGCAGCCTTCGAGACGATGCGACCTGGCTGTCGGCTCCCGACCGCTTTTCCATCGACCCGGGGCTGCAGCTCGTGCCCGGCCCCCAGTTCCACAAGAGGGCACGCACGCCTCGATCTTCCACGCCGCGATTGCCGATACGGAGCCAGACGGCTGGGTAGACGTGTCGTCCTCCGGGACCATGCGAAGCGCATGCAAGAAGCCTATCGCGCGGGGCTCGGGGCGATTCGCCCCGGCCTCCTGCTCAGTGCTGCCAGTTAACCGGCGTGCATCCGGCGCACTGTCAGCGTCGAGCGTGCGGTCCTCGGAGGCCCGGAAGGACCTGCGTGCCCTCAATCTGGACGGCCGTCAGCGCCTTCGGGTTGAGCCCCAGGAGAGCGAGGATCGTCGGTGCGACCTGGGTGGTCTCGACGGAGGTGGACTCGACCTGAA
>CAZIOH010000171.1:0-6726 GCA_964540815.1 uncultured Myxococcales bacterium
TGTGGGCGTTGAAGGGATTGAACCTTCGACTTCCACCGTGTGAAGGTGGCACTCTTCCGCTGAGTTAAACGCCCGGGGACGAAACGAAGGCCGTACGGTACGAAATCTCGTCGCCCATCGCAAGAGAGATTGGTTTTGCGCAATTGGAGCAGTTGCAGGGCCGGTTCGGAATGCACAATAGAGTCGCGCTGCGATTTGGGGTGGGTGGCTTCCCCATGTGTCGCAGTCGGAAATGAAGAATTTACATACGGTTTTCCTGGGAATGGATAACGTAGGGGGACGTGATGCTGGCAAAGCAGCTCAACCACTCGGAATTGCTGGCCGAAATTGCAGCAATTTCTGGAACGTCGGCCGAGGGTTTGCCCCCCCGGATCGACGCCGAGTTCCTGCGCCGACTCACCCAGAAACAGCTGCACGATTTGGCCAAGCGGCTCGCCGTGTCAGGGTATTCTCGCCTGAACAAGGAAGCTCTGGCGACGCGCATCTGGGCCGAAGTTGAGTTGTCTTTGAATGGTGGTGAAGGTAGCGGCACCCGCGAGAAAGGCCAGAACGTGCCAAGTTTGCAGGACTCTCGAGACTCGACCAAGACCGACGCGGACTCCAAGCCGTCGCGGCACGAAAGGGAGACGGGCGCGGACGAGAATGGAGCGCTCCCCCCCTCCGTCACCCCAGGCTCCTCCGCGTATCCGTCTTACCCATCCGTGCCGTCTCCGAACGGCGGTGCCGCCGGGGCGGCCGCCGGCGCCGGCTCGACCAGTCGGCCGGCATCGACAGGAGGCGACGGCCCGGGGCTGCCTCCCTCACCCGCCCTGGCGCAGGTCATCGGCCACGGCTCGGATGGGAACGGCGCCCCTCCGTCCAGGACAACAGCTCCGCCCGCAGCCGGCGCTCAGGTCTACTTCTACGCCCACGCCGGGTCCGTGCCGCCGGCTGTCGAGCCAGGTGAGCGCGTCCCTGGTCGTGCCCTCCCGGTCACGCGGCGCTTCGAGCCAAACCACCACCCGGAAGCCGCCAGCCCCCAGCCCGTCGAGTCGCCGCGCGAGATCCCCTGGGGATACGCGCGGGATCGCGTCACGGCGATGCCGGTGGATCCGGAACGCCTCTACGTGTACTGGGAGGTCATCGAGGAGTCGATCGCCAGGGTCCGTCGTCAGCTGGATCAGGCGGGCGAGCACGGGAGCGACGCCTGGCTGAACCTGCGCCTCTACGACACCACCGGCCGCATCTTCGACGGCTCGAACGCCCACAGCGTCATCGACCAGGGGCTCGATCGCAACGCCCGCCAGTGGTTCTTCGACATCGGCCGCCCGACCTCCGAGCTCATCGCGGAGATCGGGCTCCTCTCGCGACAGGGCACCTTCGTCAAGATCGCCCGCTCCGGACGCATCGAGTTCCCCCGCCGCGAGGCGGTGGCCTGGTCGGAGCCGGAGTGGATGACGGTGCGGGTGTCGACCGGCCACGTCGAACGGGCCAACGCCCGCTCCCAGATGAAGTCGACGGGCTCGACCGTCTCCAGCGGCGGGCATCAGCCCGTGGGCCTCGAGCCCATGATCAACTGGCTTCCGCGGCCCATCGAATGGCAGGACGTCGGACGGTTCGCCCTCGGGTCCCCCGAGCACCGCGTGGAGTGGGAGGAGGTGGAGAACGCCGGGACCATCGCCTTCCACCGGCGCATCTCCTGGGAGAGCCCCACCATGATCACCTCCTGGGAATCGGGCCCGCTGACCTATCCGGTCGAGGTCCCCCTGCCGGTCCGCGAGTCCTTCGTCGGCAAGACGCGCGTCTTCAAGGTCGGCGAGAAGACCCACGTGGTCTACGGACCCTGGCAGGTGATCATCCGCGGTCTCGGCGCCCACCACTCGCGCACCATCCTGTCGCGCTGGGAGGTCTTCCGCGCCTGGCAGACGGTCTCGGAGCGTGAGGTGCGGGAGTTCATGATCGTCGAGGCGGGTGCGCGCCCAGGTGCCTTCACGGGGAGCGGCGCCTCCGAGCGCTTGCTCCGGGGGGCGAGCGAGCTGGCCTACGCCGGCGGCAGCGCGCTCCGGATGATGGGCGGCTCCGAGGTCTACTTTCTCGGTGCGAGTGAACGGCGCCTCGGTGGCTCGAGCGAGCTCCTGTTCGCCGCGGCCAGCGAGTACATGTTCATGGGTGCGAGCGAACGTCGGTTCTCCGGCAGCTCGGAGCTGCGACTGGCAGGAAGCTCCGAGTTCCGGCTCGGCCTCGGTCTCGGCTCGGAGGGGCGCTTCATGGCGGGCGGAGCCGGCTCGGAGGGCCGGCTCGGGGCTCCGGCCGGGCCCCCTCTCCCGGTACCTGGGGTCTATCCCACGCCTCCGGGGTCTGCCTCGGCCTCCTCCGCTCCTTCTTCGTCCTCTTCTTCGTCGTCTTCTCCCTCACAGTCTTCACGCAACGGGTGACGGGCCATGCCAACCGGTTATTTCTCGCTGATTCTCCACGCCCATCTCCCGTTCGTCCGACATCCCGAGGATCCGACGGTGATGGAAGAGGAATGGCTCTACGAGGCCATCACCGGGACCTACTTGCCCCTCATTCAGGTCTTCGAGGGGCTGTTCACCGATGGCGTGCCGTACCGCTGCACCATCTCGCTGTCCGCGCCGCTCATCACGATGCTGACCGACGATCTGCTGAAGCAGCGCTACGCCGCCTACCTCGACGACCTGATCGAGCTGGCCGGCAAGGAGATCGAGCGGACCAAGTCGGAGCCGCAGTATCAGCGGCTGGCCCAGATGTACGGGGATCGCTTCCAGAGCCTGCGCCACACCTGGCGCAGCCACGACGGGAACCTGGTCCAGGCGTTCCGCCGCTTGCAAGACGCCGGTCGACTCGAGGTGATCACCTCGACCGCCACCCACGCGTTCTTTCCGCTGCTCGACCGCAACTGGGCCGCCATCCGCGCTCAGGTCCACACCGCGGCCGAGCTGTATGAGCGACACTTCGGCCGGCGCTCGCTCGGGATGTGGCTCGGCGAGTGCGGCTACGTGCCGGGGATCGACGAGCTCCTGCGGGAGGCGGCGGTGCGCTACTTCCTGGTGGACACCCACGCCATCCTGTTCGCCGATCGGCGGCCGGCCTTCGGGGTGTACGCTCCGCTCTATTGCCCGACCGGGGTGGCGGCCTTCGGGCGCGACACCGAGTCCTCGGAGCAGGTGTGGAGCGCCAAGTCTGGCTACCCCGGCGATCCGCAGTACCGAGACTTCTACCGGGACATCGGCTTCGACTTGCCGATGGACTACATCGGTCCGCACGTGCATCCCGAGGGACACCGGATGTACACCGGGTTCAAGTACTACGCGATCACCCACGACAAGCTGCACGACAAGTGGGTCTACGATCCCGAGGCGGCGCGCGGGAAGGCGGGGCTGCACGCCTCGAACTTCCGCGGCAACATGGAGAAGCAGGCCCAGCGGCTGGCGGGTGGCATGGACCGCCCGCCGCTCATCGTGAGCCCCTACGACGCCGAGCTCTACGGGCACTGGTGGTACGAGGGCCCGATCTTCCTCGGCGACCTGTTCCGCCAGCTGCACTACGATCAGAGCACCATCGCCTCGATCACCCCGGGCGAATACCTCGACCGGCACCCGACCAACCAGGTGGCGACCCCGTGCGCCTCGTCGTGGGGCCTCAAGGGGTACAACCAGCAGTGGCTCAACGAGAGCAACGCCTGGACCTACCGGCACATCCACAGTGCGGGCGAGCGCATGGTGGAGCTCGCGCGCCGCCACTCGAGCGCCCCCGAGGGCCTGACCTTGCGGGCGCTCAATCAGGCGGCGCGGGAGCTCATGCTGGCGCAGTCGAGCGACTGGTCCTTCATCATGTCGACGGGGACCACGGTCCCCTACGCCACCCGCCGCTTCAACGAGCACATCATCCGGTTCAACCGCCTCTACGACGGCTTGAAGAACGGCGGGGTGGAGGAGGGGTTCCTGTCCGGTATCGAGGCCCAGGACAACATCTTCCCGAACATCGACTACCGGGTCTACGCCAGCTGACGGTCAGGAGAGGCCCGAGCAGGTCGGGCCCCTCCCTTCGCACCCTCCCTTCGCAGCCGTCTTCAGGCGGGCCCTCAGCCCGCGGTGGCGGCGACGTCCGGGTTGCGCGCGCCAAGCTCGTCGCCCCGATCGTACGCCCCCCAGCGCTTGCGCTTGCGCCACAGCGTCGAGCCATCGATGCCGAGGATGTTCGCCGCGTCCTCCATGGTGCTGGCCTGTGACAGGATCGCCTGGATGTGGGCCCGCTCGAGCTCGTCGAGGGAGAACCGCCCGCCGACGTAGGGGCCCCGCTCCCTGGGGCCGACGATGCGCTCCGGGAACGCCGCCGGCTCGATGATCGGCGAGGGCCACAGGATGGCGGCGCGCTCGATGGCGTTGCGCAGCTCGCGCACGTTGCCGGGCCAGCCGTAGGTCATGAGGACCCGCTCCGCCGCCGGCGAGAACGAGGGCGCGGCTCGGCCGACCGCCCGGGCGAAGAAGGCCAGGAAGCGGCGGGCCAGGGGCAAGATGTCCTCGGCTCGGTCCCGCAAGGCCGGCACGTTGACCTCGACGACGTTCAGGCGGAACAGCAGATCCTCCCGGAAGCGGCCGGCCGCCACGTCCACCTCGAGATCGCGGTTGGTGGCCGCCAGGACCCGGACGTTGGCCTTGCGGGTGTGGCTCTCGCCCACCCGCTCGAAGCGCTTCTCCTGCAGGAAGCGCAGCAGCTTGGCTTGCAACCCCGGCGGCAGGTCCCCGATCTCGTCGAGGAACAACGTTCCCCCTTCCGCGACCTCCACCCGCCCGGGCTGATCGCGGACGGCGCCCGTGAAGGCCCCCTTGGCGTGACCGAACAGCTCGCTCGCCAGCAGCTCCTCGGTCAGCGTCGGGCAGTTGACCGTGACGAACGGCCGAGAGCGTCGCTGGCTGGAGAGGTGCATGGCGCGCGCGAACACCCCTTTGCCGCTCCCACTCTCGCCCCGGAACAAGACCGACACCTCGCTGGTGGCGGCTCGCCCGACGATGTCGAGGGTGAGACGCATCGCCGGCGCGCTCGAGACCAGATCCACCTCGGGGGCCTCCATCGAGAGGCGGTCCTCGAGATCGTTGAGGCGCACCGAGGCCGATCGCCGCGCCTCCACCTTGTCGAGGAGGTGGCGGATCTGGGCGGGCGAGAACGGCTTCGGCAAGTATTCCCAGGCACCGCGCCGGATGGCCTCGACGGCGGTCTCGATGGTGGCATACGCGGTGATGATGATGATGACGACGTTGGGGTGGTCGGCGAGGATCCGCGGGATGAGCTCCATCCCGTCATCCCCCCCGAGCCGCAGATCCAGGAACACCACATCGAAGATGGTCCGTCCCGAGGCCTCCAGCGCCGCCTGCGCGGAGCCGGCTTCGCTGACGTCGACGTTCATGGCTTCGAGGCAAAGGCGCAAGCTCTGGCGGATGTTCTTTTCGTTGTCGACCAGCAGAACGGAGAGGCGGGGCATGGTGGACCTCCGTGCGTGATGTCCAGGGTGCGAGTCGAGGGTTCGATCGGGCGTCGGGCGCTGGTGATCGGGCGGTGTGCGCAAGCGGACCCGCCCGATCACCTCGGGCTACTTGGTGGCGTGCGGAGCTCCGAACCGGCGATCGAGCGCCAAGTTGAGGAGCAGGACGTTGACGTGGGGCTCCCCGAGGAATCCCAGGTCCCGCCCCTCGATCTGCTCGGCGAGCACGTTGCGGACCCGCTCGGCCTCGAGGCCACGGGCCTTGGCCACGCGCTCGAGCTGCCAGCTGGCCGCCGCCGGCGACAGATCCGGATCGAGCCCGCTCGCCGAGGCCGTCACCAGCTCGGCGGGAACCGGACCGGTCGCGTCCGGATTGTCGTGGCGCAGTCGGGCCACATCCGCCTTCACCCGATCGCGCAACTTGGCGGAGGTCGGACCGAGGTTCGACCCGCCCGACGACGTGGCGTCGAAGCCGTTGCCCGCCGCCGAGGGGCGCGGCTGGAAGTAGCCCGCGCCGGCGAAGGCCTGGCCTATCCACCTCGACCCGACGACCTTGCCCTCGGCGTTGGTCACCAGGCTGCCGGAGGCCGCCCGGGGAAAGATGCCCTGGGCGAGCCCGGTCATGGCCATGGGATAGAGCAGGCCCGTGAGCAAGAGGGTCACGAGGGTGGTCCGCAGAGCCACAACCAGGATCCGGCGCGCGGGCTCGGGGACCACCCGGGAAGCCACCGGAGGAATGGAGCGCGCGCGCGGATCGACGAGTTCGGGAGCGACGGGAGCAGCGGCCAGAGATGAAGTTGCCATGGGAGTCCTCACACCAGGTGAAACGCGGTCAACACGAGATCGATGAGCTTGATGCCGACGAACGGCGCGATGACGCCGCCCACGCCGTAGATCATCATGGAGCGACGGAAGAGGGCGGCCGCCCCCAGCGGGCGGTAACGCACCCCCCGCAGGGCGAGCGGGATGAGCAGCACGATGATGAGCGCATTGAAGATGACCGCGCTCAGGATCGCGCTCGATGGGGAGGTCAAACCCATCACGTTGAGCGGCGCGATCTCCGGGTAGGCGCCCATGAACAGCGCCGGCAGGATCGCGAAGTACTTGGCGACGTCGTTGGCGATGGAGAAGGTGGTCAGCGCCCCGCGGGTCATGAGCAGCTGCTTGCCGACCTCCACCACCTCGAGCAGCTTGGTCGGGTTGGAGTCGAGATCCACCATGTTGCCGGCCTCCTTGGCGGCCTGGGT
>CAZIOH010000172.1:0-6514 GCA_964540815.1 uncultured Myxococcales bacterium
CCCCGGGCATCTCCAAGCCCCGGCCCTGGCGAGCGCCCGGGGCCATGCCCGATGTCGAGCCGCCGGCGCGGATCGGGCAATCGCGGCCCGTATCTGACCGGGATCTGGTCGCGGCGGGGCTCGCGCCTGGCTTCGTGAACGGCGGGGGCGAGGCCATGAAGCGTCTGGTCCTGGGGGGCGCCCTGGCCATGCGCCAGGGCAAGACTACCGATGCTCTGACGCTGCAGGCGCGCGCGGCGGCACTGTGCGGAGAGATGCACATGCCGCGGGAGCAGGTCATCAACCTGCATGTCCTCGGGGGGTATCTGATCGCGGCGTCGCTTCCGGATCGCGCCCGCGAAATCTATGCGAGGTCGGGTGAGATCGCACGGAGCCACGGCCTCGCTGACGCGGAGGCATCGAGTGAGCTCGCGCTCGGAATGATGGCGATGGGCGAGGGGCGGGCCGCCCAGGCCGCGAAGCACTACGCCGCGGCGGGAGATCTGGCCGAGGTGGCCAAGGTCCCGCCCCTGGCGATCGAGTGCTGGCGGATGGCGGGGCAGCTGGCCCTCGACGCAAAGCTGGATGGGTCAGTGGTCGAGTGCTGGAAGCGCGCTCTGACGGTGGCTGGCGAGCTGGATCCGGCGGTGGCGAAGGCGACGAGTGCGGCCGAGGTGGCCCGGGCGCTGGCAGCCGTCTGCCGCAAGCGCGGGCTCCGGGCGCAGGCCGATGAGCTCGATCGCCGCAGCATCGCCATCGAGCAGGGCACGGTGGGTGCGGCTGGCGGGAGCGCGGCTAGCGGAGTCGCGCGGGGTGGGGCGGCCTGATGCTGGCCAGCACCTTCATGGACATGGTCCTCGGGCTCGACATCCACTTCGAGATCGTCCCGATGTCGCCGACGCCGGTCCCCATCCCGAATCCCTTCGTGGGGATGGTGTGGGATCCTGGGGGGTTGCTCACGAGCCAGGCCATGGGCCTGGCGGCTGCCCTGCTGTCGGGGACTCCACCAAAGGGCCCTGTCCTCATCAACTCGATGCCGGCAACGACGGTGGGCACGAACGCCAAGAATTCGCTGGGGGTGCCGCACATCCTCATGCCGCCCGGGGTGTCGTGGGCGCCCATGCCGAAGCTTCCGAAGCCCTCGTTCAAGGGGCCGGCTCCCCTGCCTGGCTCGCCGGTCGCGCCCGAAGGCGATGCCGTCTGCGTCTTTGGATCGCCCACCGTGACCCTGATGGGGACCAGCGCCGTGCGCATGGGGGACAAGGCGATGAGCTGCGGCGAGCCGGTGCGGCTCCCGTCGTCCACGGTCCTGGCCATTCCCAAGGGGCCGCCGGTCATGATCGGCGGTCCGCCCGCGCTGTCGATCTCCGATGCTCTCGGCGCGCTGCTGAAGTCGAAGTGGATCGCCGGGTACCTGCACGATCTGCTCAGCCGGTTGAGTCCCGGGCGTCTGCGCAGTCTGCTCAGCTGGGCGGTCTGCACCCTGACCGGTCACCCGGTGGACGTGGCGACGGGGCGGATGATGACCGACCACGTGGACTTCGAGCTCCCGGGGGCGATGCCCCTGACGTTCAAGCGGATCTATTCGTCTGGCTGCGCGAACCGCCAGGGACCTCTCGGCCACGGGTGGTCGCACAGCCTGGATCAGGCGGTGTGGCTCGAGCGCGGCAAGCTGGTCTACCTCGGCGCCGAGGGCCGGGAGATCGAGCTCGACACCTTCGACTTCCCCGACCACGTGGCGCCCGTCGGGCAGGTGATCTTCGAGCCGATCAATCGGCTCACCCTGAAGGTGCTCGGCCAGCGCCGCTACGAAATCACCACCGCGAGCGGTCTCACGCACGAGTTCGCCCCGGTGGAGGGGGCCAGCGGCGCCCGCCGATTCTGGTCGCGCCTGACGCGCATCCGCGATCGCGGAGGGAACGCCATCGAGCTCGACTACGATCGCCGGGGGTGCCTGCAATGGGCGCGAGATGTCGGCGGGCGGCAGGTCGGGTTCGAGCACGATCGCGAAGATCGCCTGATTGGCATGAAGCTTCCGCACCCCACTGCGGAGGGCTGGCTGCCCCACACCCGGTACGCCTACGATACGCACGGGGATCTCGTGCAGGTGACCGATCCACTGGGTCACGCGTGGCGGTTCAAGTACAAGGGCCACCTGATGGTCGAGGAGACCAACCGCAACGGTCTCGCGTTCTACTTCGCCTACGACGGATTCGGCGAGGACGCCTACTGCGTCCGGACCTGGGGCGACGGCGGCATCTACGACCACGTCATCGACTACGACAAGATGGGCAAGGTCACATACGTCACGAACAGCCTCGGTCAGACCACGACCTACAAGCTGAACGTGGTCGGTTGCGTCGTGAAGGTCACGGACGCTCTCGGCGGGTCGGTGGCGACGGAATACGACGAGCGCACCCTGCGCAAGGTGAAAGAAACCGACGCCGTCGGCGGCGAGACCAGGTGGGAGTACGACGCCCGGGGGAACACGACGAAGGTGACGGGCCCCGACGGGGCCGTGGTCGAGATCGCCTACGACGGCCATGACCAGCCGGTGCGCGCCGTTGATGCCATGAAGGGGGAGTGGCGGTGGGGGCACGACGAGCGCGGCCACCTGATCGGGCGGGTGGATCCTCTGCAAAGGCGGGTGCAGTTTCAGTGGAGCGCCGAGGAGGCTGGCCGGGACGGGAGTGGGCGGCGCTGGTTGGGCCAGGCGGATGGGTCGGGCGACGACCCCCGGCGACCGCGACGCCTGGTTGGACTGACGGATCCGGCTGGTCAGCAGACGAAGCTCGGCTATGACGCTCACGGAAACGTAGCTTCCCTGCGAACCCCTGACGGGGCCCAGACCCGCTGGCAGTACGATCGCCTCGGCCGCTGCGTGGCGGTCATCGACGCGAAGGGGAACCTCCAGACGCGGGAATACGATCCGCTCGGGCGCGTGGTTCGGGTCTCAGAGCCCGACGGTAACCTGCGCGAGCTCGAATACGATCCGGAAGGAAACGTGGTTCACGCCCGCGACAAGCTGCACGACGTGCGGTTCACATACCGGGGCATGGGGCGGCTCGCGTCGCGCACCGAGGCCGGCACCACCGTTGGGTTCTCGTACGACACCGAGGAGCAGCTCCGCGCGATCACCAACGAGCACGGCAGCGTCTATGCCTTCGAGCTCGGAGCCACAGGACAGGTCCAGGTGGAGCGCAGCTTCGACGGAATTCGCCGCCAGTACGTGCGCGACAAGGCCGGCCGGGTCACCAAGGTCTTCCGGCCCGCGGGACTGGAGACGGAATACGCCTACGACGCCGGAGGTCGGGTCGTGGCCGTCAAGCACAGCGACGGCAGCGCCGAGGGCTACGCCTACCGCGCCGATGGCGAGCTCGTCGAGGCGAAGAACGATGGGGGGACCGTCTCCTTCGAGCGCGACATTCTCGGTCGCGTGGTGCGTGAAGCCGTGGGCGACGACTGGGTCGCTTCGGACTACGACGCCCTCGGTATGCGGGCACGGATTCGGTCCTCCAAGGGCCTCGACCAGCGCATCCAGAGGAACGCCGTCGGTCAGATGATCGGCGTGCGTGCCACCACCCCGGCGGACGAGGGCACCGGACCAAGCCGGCCGAAGTCCCGGCCGGGGGAAGCGATCTGGGAAGCAACGGTCCGCCGGGACGCTCTCGGCCTCGAGATCGAGCGCACCCTGCCCGGCGGCGTCCAGAGCCGCTGGGACCGAGACAACGTCGGACGTCCCGTGAAGCAGGAGGTCTGGTCAGCCGGCACATTCCGGAAGGCGGTCCAGTACACCTGGGACGTCGACGACCGCCTCAAGATGGTCATCGACGCCACCCGCGGCCCCATCCGCTACGAGCACGACCGCCTCGGAAACCTGGCGGCCGCGACCTACGTCGATGGCCGTGTCGATCTGCGCATGCCCGACGCGGTCGGCAATCTGTTTCGCACAGCCGCCCGTGGCGACCGGAAATACGGCCCGGCCGGGCAATTGCTGGAGGCGCGAAAGCCCGACGGCAGCACGACCCGGTACGACTACGACGCCGAGGGCAACCTGGTCAGCAAGGTGGAGAGCGACGCTGGGGGAGTGGTCGTAGGCACCTGGACCTACGCCTGGAACGGGGCGGGCATGCTGTCCGCGGTCGAGCGCCCCGACGGCGAGACCGTCCGCTTCGCCTACGACGCCCTCGGCCGGCGTCTCTCGAAGACCTTCGGCGTAAGCGTGACCCGATGGATCTGGGATGGCCACGTCCCGCTCCACGAGTGGGTGGAATCCGGCGGCGCCGCTGCCGAGCCGGCATCAGACCTGTCTCCCTCTGACGAAAGAAAGCTCGACGAGGTCGCTGCCAGGCGTCGACAAGCCGCGCTGGCCGCCCGCCCGCCGCAAGGCCCCCCGGTCGCATTAACCCTGCTCCCCCCATCTCTCGACCGCGGCACCCGCGAAGCTCCCATCACCTGGCTCTTCGATCCCGAGACCTTCGCTCCGATGGGCAAGCTCGTCGGCAACGCCCGCTACGCCATCATCACGGACCACCTCGGCACCCCCACCACGATGTACGACGCGGCCGGCACCGAGGTCTGGTCCGCCTCGATCGACATCTACGGCAACCTCCGCGATATCGCCGGCGACAAGCAAGCCTGCCCCTTCCGCTGGCCCGGCCAATACGAGGACCCCGAGACCGGCCTCTACTACAACCGCTTCAGGTACTACTCACCGGACTCCGGACAATATGTCAATAGTGACCCGATTGGATTGGTCGGAGGTGTCGAACTTTATGGATATGCGTCCGACCCAGGGATATGGATTGATCCGCTTGGATTGAGTCGGTGCGGTCCAGGTGAAGCGATCGTTTTGGGAGAAGGGATGGAGAGAATAAAGACAGCTGTACGAGACTTGCAAAGTCAAGGGGTTGAGGCTCGCTGGTACCAGGCATGGGGCAAGAATTTCCCGCGCGGAAGACTGATGACACCGGCAGAGCTTGACGCAGCTGTTGCCCGGAACGAACGATGGCTGATTTCAAAAATCAAGAGTGGCGCAACCATCTACGATATCGGTCGAGATGGCAGACCGGTGCCCAGCGATTTCTACAAAGCAGAACAATCGATACTGAAGAAATTTGGAATCGTGCCGGTTCCGTTAGCAGGGTACTGACCATGACCATGCGTAGTGAAAGCGCCGCTCATTCGTACGACGTATCAGTTTTTCAGGTACTGACCGAGGAGGCCCCAGGAGACGACGAGAATGTGGTCGAGAAAAAGGTGAAGCGAATGCTAAGCCGAAGAAGGTTGGGTGCGTACGATCAGACGCGCATTAAAGACCTCAGGTCCCTGCGCAACGAGCTCCGCGGGGAAATCTCTAAATTCCAAAACTCGACCTACTACCGTGGAACTCCCGAGCGGAGTGCCTTGGAACACTTCGACTTCGATAGAATGGTTGCCGATTTTTCCAAGCGATACCCACTCGTAAAGCATCCCGAAATCGGGGGGATAGTTGGATATGCTATCTACTACTACTACCTCAGATAGGAATTTGTCGCAGATCCCTCAGGCGACAGAAAACGCCAAGAAATCGCAAGTTTAGTTAGACAAATGGGGGGACCAACAAGGCATCTATGGGTTGTCTAAGCTCAGAGCCCCTGGAGGTCCCCCGATGCAGATCCAAGCACGTACGAATCAAGGATGAGAACCCCTTCTTTCGGTCCGCTCGTGTTCTGCAGGACCACTTGGACTTGCGGGGCCCCGGAGAGGCTTGGAGGCGAGGTCGTGGGGCTACTCCGTGCTCACGCACGATCTCGACTTCCGGCGATACTCGCACTTGCGGGAGCTGTTGGCCCGAGCATTGTTCAGATCCAGACCCAGAACGTCCTAAGTGGACCCAACACTCGGAGGAAACACTCGGTGTTGGTCGTGCCGACTTGAGCTTTGACTCGTCGAGGCCGCTAGTCCGGCCGGCCGCTTGTACCGGTCGGACCCGAAGGACGTGAACATGAGGGTCTTTGGAAGATTCGAGAACAAGATGGTCGCCGCCAGGGCTGGTACCTGCTCGGGACGGGGGCGGGATCGGTTCTGTGCGGAATCGCCTCGGCAATGATCCAAAGGGGGGACTGCAGATCGGTGCCAGGATTTTCCAAGGAACTCGCGGGCGGTGAACGGTGCCGAGACTTTGAGGCGCTTGATCAGACGAGACCGTGACGACCGCGCTCCCCCACGGGCCATCGCGAGCGCGTGGTCAGGCGGGCGGCTTCACGCAATCAGCCCCGGCCAGAAAGGTCCCAAGAGGCTGGAGGTATCAGAAGGACACCAGAATGAAGAGTTCCGCAGTTCGCCGGGAGACCCTACTTCGTCGTCACGCCCGGTCGCGCAAATGAGTGCGCGGCCAGGAGAAAGGCCCGCCCTTGGTGGCGAAGAAGCCCGAGCGGCGCGGCGGGGGACTCACCAGAATCCAGAGTTCCGCAGCGGAACGAAGGTACCAAATCGGCGTAAGTACTTGAAATCAGTGCGGTCGGGGAGAGTCGAACTCCCACAATATTACTAT
>CAZIOH010000173.1:0-6455 GCA_964540815.1 uncultured Myxococcales bacterium
CGCGCAGGAGCTGTCCCGGCGGATGAGTGGCTTCTCGAACTTCGCCATCTCGTTCTCGATCATCTGCATCCTCGCGGGCGGGATCACCTCGCTCCAGCTCGGGGTCAGCGCGGTCGGGGGCGCCGCCGCCGGGATCGTGTGGCCGCTGGGGGTGGGGTTCGCCCTGCTGGTCGCGCTCTGCATGGCGCAGGTGGCCTCCGCCTTCCCGACCGCCGGGGGCCTCTATCACTGGAGCTCGATCCTCGGCGGGAAGGGGTGGGGCTGGGCCACGGCGTGGTTCAACCTCGGCGGGCTGATCTTCGTGACCGCGGCGGTCAACGTCGGTGCCTACGGCCTGTTCACCAGCTTCATCGGGCCGATGATCGGCATCGATCCGGCGCACCTGACGGCCGCGCACCAGATCATCGGAGTCGCTGTCATCACCGCCTCTCAGGCGGTGTTCAACCACTTCGGCATTCGCCTGACGACGCTGCTGACGGACTTCAGCGGCTACCTCATCTTCGCCGTGGCGCTGCTCCTGACCGCAGCCATGCTGGTCGGAGCGCACGGCTTCGAGGTCGGGCGTCTATTTCGCTTCGTCGACTATGGTGGCGCCGCCGGCGGCGGGGTGTGGCCCGAGAGCCGGGGCCTCTTCACCATGACGATGCTGGGATTGATGTGGCCGATCTACACGATCACCGGGTTCGACGCCTCGGCGCACACCTCGGAGGAGACGGTGCGAGCGGCCGAGAACGTGCCGCGTGGGATCCTCCGCTCGGTCCTTCTATCGGGCCTGTTCGGGTGGGTGATGGTCACCGCCTTCGTCGTCGCCCTGCCCGACGTCGCCGAGGCCGCCAAGCAGGGCGCCAACGTGTTCCCATGGTTGATGGAGCGCGTGGTGCCGGGCGCCGCCGGCAAGGTGCTCTGGGTGGGGATCGTCGTGGCCAACTACCTGTGCGGGCTGGCCTGCGTGACGTCGACCTCGAGGATGATGTACGCCTTCGCGCGCGACGGCGGTCTACCGGTCTCGCGCGCGCTCAGGAAGGTGTCGCCGAGGTACAGGACCCCGATCGCGGCGATCTGGACCACCGCCGCGCTGGCCGTCGGATCCACGCTGTACACCCCCGCGTACTCGACGCTGACCACCGCTTGCGTGATCTTCCTCTACATCTCGTACGTCATGCCGACGCTCGCGGGGTTCCTGGCCTTCGGCAAGACCTGGACGCGGATGGGCCCCTTCGACGTGGGCGCCACCGTCTACAAATGCGTGGCGGTGGTCTCGGTGGTGGGCGTCGCGCTCGTGATCTGGATCGGGGTGCAACCGCCGAACGACAAGGCCCTCACCGTCACGCTCGCGGCCGTGGCGCTGCTGCTCGTGAGCTGGTGGCTCGGTGTGCGACGCATCTTCCGCGGACCGCCCGCCATGTCGATCGCATCCGAGGGCGCCCTGACCGTGCCTGGATCGTCGACGAGCCGCGCTGGCCACCAGGCGCAATGAACCCTCCTTCGGACGCACCATCGGCGCATCATGGTCGTCCCCGGCGCCGACTCAGTCCAGAGGGGCGGCGTCAGGACCGGGGACGATCCCCGCGTCCGGCGTGCCCGCTGCTGCCCCGGGGGGCGTGACGTTGAGCAAGAGATCGACGCCGCTCTCGTAGGCGGCGGCGATATCCAATCTTCCGTCTCCGTTGACGTCTGCGATGGCGATGGAATTGACGTTGGGCCCGGTGGGTAAGTTCACGGAGGTCGGAAAGCCGGCTCGCCCGTCGTTCAACAGGAGGCCGAGACCTCCGTGCAGGTCTTGCGACGACGTATCGGACGTCGAGACGGCCAGATCGGGGCTGCCGTCGCCGTTGAGGTCACCCATCGCCAGGACACTGCCTCCGGAGAACGGTGGAGCATCGAAGACGTAGTCCACGCCGACGGCGAATCGACCGCCTCCGAGGTTGACCAAGATGCTCACCGCGGCGCCGTTGTATCCAACGACGTCGTTTCTACAATCGCCGTTCAGATCCCGCGTCATGAGCGGCCCATTGACCACCGGAGCAATCAGCACCGCGGGCGCGAATGGGCCGGTGCTCGTGCCGAACGACGCGCTCAGCCCCGAGGGGGGCTCTCCCGCCCCCGGGGCCGTGATGAGATCCGCGAGGCCGTCGCCGTCGAAATCGCCGACGAGCGCGGTGTCGGGCGCGAGGCTCGCCCTCGAACTCGAATCGACGATGGCGAAGGTGTGGTTCAACGCTGCGGTCGTGAAGGTACGATTCCCCGTGCCGAGCAGGACACTGGTTCCGTCGACCACGACGTCCGCCTGGCCATCTGCGTTGACGTCCGCAAAGAAGAACGACGTCCCACCGACGGCGTAGGTCACCGGCGCGACGAAGGCCCCCTTCCCGTCGTTGAGCGCGGTGGTCAGGCTGTACTCCGTCAGATCCGCTAGATCGAGATCTCCGTCGCCGTCGATGTCGACGAGCGCGATGTTGCCCGTCGCGAGGGGATAGCTCACCACCTTGGGGAAGTTCGAGTTCGTGTCGTTGAAGAGGACGTTGACCCCGAGCTCATCCACGACGACCATGTCGCCCCAGCCGTCGCCATTCAGGTCGCCGAGCTTGACCGATCGGGGGTGTTGACCGGCCAAGAACGTGCGGAGCTCCATGAAGACGGGCGTGGGGATTCCTTGGCCCGTGGTGACGCCATGGCCGCAGCTTCGGCCTCCGAGGCCAGTTCCTCCCCCTCCGCCTGTTCCCACCCCGAGCCCGCCGCCGCCGGGGTTTCCACTGCCCCCCCCGCCCGTTCCTGCGCCGAGCCCGCCGCTGCCGGGGTTGGCACCTCCTCCCCCGATCCTGCCGCCGCTGCCGACGACGACGCCGCCGGCGTCGGTTCCGGACGCTCCGCCGGTCGATCCCGCGTCCGGCCGCTCTCCGACCTTGGTTCGGGTTGCGCAGCCTCCGATGGCAAGAACACCGAAGAACAGAGCACGGGCGCAAGCAAGGTTCGTCTTCGTCCTATTCATGTCGATGATCTCCTCGCTCTCTCATGCCGCCTCCCGCCTGAACGTTACGGGAGAGCTTCGATGGCGCGACGCGCGGCAGCAGAGAGGTCCCCGCCTGGATGAAGGGAAAGGTAGCGCTCGAGATCCTCGCGGGCCGGGCCGAGCGCTCCCGCGCGAAGCTGGCACGCCGCCCGAAAATAGAGCGCACGACCACCCACCGCGTCGCCCGCCCCGGTGGCGATGACGACGTCGAGGTCGTGCCGCGCGCTCTGGCATCGGCCCGCTTCGGAGAGCAGCTCGGCGCGGGTGAGACGAACGTAGCGGGTCAGGCCGCCGCCGTCGTCGTCGCGGAGGCCCTCGAGCACGGGGAGCGCCTCGGCCCGCCGGTCGAGCGCGATCAACGCCTCGGCGCGCGCGACCCGCGCCTCGCCCCGCAGCTGCCCACCTGGGAAGCGTCGGTCGTACGCATCGAGCCAGCGCAGGGCGGCGCGGGCATCCCCGCCAGAGCGGAGCTGGCGAAATGCCTCGCCGAGCATGCTGGCCTCGTTCCGCGCGTGCGCGCTGGCGACGGCAGCCTGGGCACCGCCTGGTTGGCGGTCCTCGCCCGCTGGCCCCTGCGGTGCGGGGGACGGAAGCGGGGCACCGACCGCCGCCGGCGCCGACTCTTCCGGGATCGCGGCCGGCGACAGCTTCGGGACCGGCGCATCTGTCGCCAGCGCGGGCATCTCCGTCCCGGCGGCTACACCCCGGCGCACCCGCTTTCTCCCGGCATCGCCGGGGATCCTGCCGGCCCCGTCGCCGGCGCGGGCCGGGCCTTCGGTCGCGCGCACCGCAGAGCGTCCCCAGTGGTAGAGCGCCGCGCCCACCGCGCCAGCGAAGACCATGAGCAGCGCGACCGCCACCACCAATCGCCAGGCTATCGACCCGCGCGCACCGGGAGCACGGGTCTTGCGCCCGAGCAGGCGGCCGACCCGCGCCACGGCCTCTGGCGAGGGCTCGGTGGCTTGCCGGGCGTGCTGAAAGAGGCGGCCGACGGTCGCCGCCGGGCGGCGGTCTGGGTCGTCCTCGAGCGTGTCCCGGTCGCGATCGCCGCCGGGGCCTCCGAGCGGGCTTCCAGCCGGCGCGCCGCCGCCATCGCTCCATCGGGCGGGATCGGAGGGCGGATTCCGGCCGCTCGCCGGGTCAGCTGATGATCTGGATTTCATTCGTTCCCTGCCTCGGCCTTGAACAGGCGTCGATGCTCGTCGAGGAATCGGGCGCGCGCTCGAAACAACCAGACCCGCACGGTTCCCACCTTGATACCGTTCAACGCGGCAATCTCTTTGGTGCTCAGGGCCTCGAGCTCGAACAGAATCAGCACCCTCCGCTCACGCTCCGGCATGCGGTCGAGCACGCGATAGACGTCGCGCACCTCCCGCTGGCGTTCGAGATCTTCGCCCGGCCCCAGGCGTGAGGTGGCGATACCCGAGGCACCGTCGTCGGTGGACAGCGACAACCAGCGCCGCATACGCTGCTTGCGCCGCGCGGAACGAACGATCCTTTCCGTGGTTCGAAAGAGCCAGGTGGTGACCCGGGCGCGACCGTCGCCGGGGCTCGCGTCCTCGCCAGCGCGCCGCCCCCCATCGCCATCCTCGTCCGCGAACGAAGACCCGGTGAGCCTCCGGCTCGCGACGAGAAAGACGTCCTGCACCACATCGTCGAGGTCGATCCCCGGCCCGCCGAGCCTCGCGGCCCATCGCATCACCGTCCGCCCATGGATGCGGTACAGCGCCGCGACATCGGGATCATCGGCGACGACCTTTACCACCATGGGCGAGGCGCGAGAGGCTTTGGGCATCGGACTTGGCTTCTGTCTCATCCCATGTCGGCGTGGAGCAATAGGTTTCACCGATCGCGCGAGCGCTCGGCGATGAGCGAGAGCCCGGCGCTGAACCACCCCTCTACCGCCGGAAGGTCCGTCGAGGACGTGCTCGTCCCCACGTACATGGTGTGGGTGCGTGGCCACACGACCCCTGCGAGCTCGAGAAAGGGCGCCACCTGCCCGAGACGGGTTCGCACCCGCACGCCGGCCAGCATCCCGAGATCGAACAGCGTCGCGCCCGAGGTGATGGGCAGCGATTGCCCCCGGATAGCGAGCGCGGTCAGCGGCAGGCCGGCGCGGAGATCGAGCTCGAAGGCTCGCCAGCGCGTCGAGCGGGAGCGCAGGTCGATCACGCCCCCCACGCGGCGCCACGCCCCCCGCCCCCCCGCGTCGGTGTCGGTCAGCGCCACGGTGTGAGCGCCAACCGCCAGCGCCCCGATCCCGAGAGAAAACCAGGAGGAAGCACCGCGCGACAAGGCGATCTCCGCCAGCGCCCCCGGCGCCGCCGATCCGCCCGTCACGGAGCCCAGGAATGCCGCACCGGTTTCGACCTCGAAGACCGACGAGGACCAGGGGCCCTCGGCGCCGGCTCGGCGCGAGGCCGACGCAACGTCCGCGCGGCGTCCTGCTCCATCTCGAGGCGCGGGCAGGGGCGGGTCCGGCCTCGGCGACAGCATCACCGGCTCGGCGGGCGGCACGGGAGCGACCCCGGGCGTCCCCCCCGCGATCGCCGCCTGAGCCAGCAGCGCAGCGGCACCCGCGGGAACCTTCGATCCGCCCCCGGGCGTCTCGCCCTTCGACGCCGCGGCTGGCGCGGCTGCCGCGCTCGCCACCGCTGGCAGGGCAGCCGACGACGAAGGGGCCGGCATCCTCGGGTGCGCGCCCGCCCGCATACGAGCTTCCCAGGCCGCGACCACGACGGCGACGGTCCGAGCCCGCTCGGCGCAGCTCGCGGCCCCCGCCAACAGGGACCGCCTCGCGATCGGCGCGCCGGCGGCGTTGGTCAGCACCAGGCGGATGGCGCCAGCTCCCCCGCGCGCTCCGCCAGCGCCGCTGCTCCCGCCGCCACCGCCACTGGTCTCGCCGCTGCCGCCGCCGTCGACGCTGGTCTCCTCGCCGCCCATCACCTGCAACACGTCCGGAGCGGCCTGGCTCGGGTCGCGCGGGAGCAACCCGACGAGCGCGGCGCCGATCTCCCTTGGCGTGGGGCAAGCGGTGGCCCCGCGAACGATGACCGGCGGCGCCCCCGGCCGAGCCAGTGCCGTCGAACAGCAGACCCAACAACCGACCAGGATGGTGATCTGCCGCCAGCCTGCGTGCTCCTCCCACGACATGGCGGCCATGATCCGCCGTCGAGGCGAAGTCCCCGCGGGGCGCGACCACGACCAATGCCCCGTGGTCGTGCGAGGAGGAGCAACGAAGCCGGGGCGAAGCCTCGGCGGCGCAACGGTGTCGCCATCTCGCGGGAGGAGCACCAGGTCCATGGCCTCCGAGTATCGAGCACAACCGGTGCAGGACGCGAGCCCCCGTCCAAGGGCCCTAAGGCAATGCCGTTCACTCGAGAGCGGGCAGCGGCCGACAAGCCGGCCCGATGGCGAAGCCGGGCCGAGAACCGCACCGGAATGT
>CAZIOH010000174.1:0-6259 GCA_964540815.1 uncultured Myxococcales bacterium
CGGTGGTGCCGCCGCCGATGTCGACGATCATGTTCCCCGACGGCTCGGTGACCGGGAGGCCCGCGCCGATCGCGGCCGCCATGGGCTCCTCGATCAGGTAGACCTCGCGCGCGCCTGCCGCCAGCGCCGAGTCGCGCACGGCGCGCTTCTCGACCTCGGTGATCCCGGAGGGAACGCCGATGATGATGCGGGGCTTCACCAGGGTGCGGCGGTTGTGCACCCGGGTGATGAAGTAGCGCAGCATGGCCTCGGTGACCTCGAAGTCGGCGATCACCCCGTCCTTCATGGGTCGCACCGCGACGATGTTGCCGGGGGTCCGACCGAGCATCTCCTTGGCTTCCTTGCCCACCGCCAGGACCCGCTTGGTGCCGTTGCCGGAGCGCTGGACCGCCACCACCGACGGCTCGTTGGACACGATGCCCTTGCCCCGGACAAAGGTCAGCGTATTCGCCGTCCCGAGGTCGATGGCGAGGTCGTTCGAGAATAGTCCGTAGACCCAGTCCAGAAGCATGAAGGGGTGTGCGCGGAGGCGGAGGCGGCGACAGAGGAGGAAGAGCCCCGGACGCGGGGCCTCGAAGGTCGCTTCTTCTATCACATCGCCCGGCTGTTCATCGAAGAAGAAACCAACGAAGATCGGGGCCGAGCGCGTCGAGGTCGTCGGGCTCCGCGGCGATGGACCGTCGGTGGCGGGTTCGAGCGCGGGGGCGGGTTCGTGTCCGGTCGCGGCGAGGTGAACGGAGGTCGCGCGCAGGTCGCCCTTCGCGGATCTTCAGGGCGGTGGTAGATTCCGCGCCCTCTCACCCGGTCTTTCTCTGTTGCCCTGTTCACCCGGTCCCACCCCGTTCGTCACTTCGGAGGCTGAAAGTCATGCTCGAGCAGATGCGGAAGTCAGCGCAGATGCGCAAGTCGGCGCAGTCGCTGCTCGTCTATGTGTTGTTCGGCATCATCATCACGGTGTTCATCATCAACTTCGGACCCCACTCGCGCTCGGGTGGCGGCGGCTGTGATGGTGGGCCGAACGGCGACGAGTCGGCCGCCACCGTGGCCGGCAACGACGTCCCTTCCAGCGCCTTCCGCTACGCCTTCATGCTGATGGGCGGGGCCAGCCAGCCACCCCAGATGTTGAAGCTGCGCCGCTTCAAGGAGACGGTGATGGATCGCCTGCTCGAGCGCGAGTTGCTGGCCGAGGAGGCCCAGCGGCTCGGCTTCGCGGTCGACGAGGACGATGTCCACAAGCTGCTGCTCGACGGGCGGATCGTGGGGCTCGGCCTGCCGCACACCGTCTCGCGCATCCAGAAGGATGGGGTCTTCAACTACGATCTCTTCAAGAACTTCTCGCAGTTCGAGCTCGGCCTCAGCCCGGAGGCCTTCGTCAAGCAGCAGGAGCGCGAGCTCTTGGCGGCGCGCATGCGCGACTTCCTGCGCGCCACCGTGACGGTCTCGCCGGAGGAGCTGCGGGCCGACTTCGAGAGCAAGAACCGCCAGGTGAACCTCGAGTACCTGCGCTTCCCTTCACGCAAGTACGAGGCCCAGATCGAGCCCACCCCGGCCGAGCTCGCGGCGTACATGGCGGTGCCGGCCAACGCCACCAGGCTGCAGGAGACCTTCGCGCAGCGCAAGGGCCTCTACACCGACATCCCGGGCGAGGTGCGGGCCCGTGAGATCCTGGTCAAGGTGGCCAACGCAGCCGGCGACGGCGAGCCCACCGAGGCCGAGCAGACGGCGGCGCGCACCCGCGCGGAGGCGCTGGTGGCGCGCCTCGGAAAGGGCGAGCCCTTCGCCAAGGTGGCGCGCGAGGTGTCGGAGGACGAGGACACCGCCGCCAAGGGCGGAGATCTCGGGTGGCGGCGCAAGGGGAGCCTGGGCCTCGCCGAGGCGGACGAGACCAAGCTCTTCGCCGCCAAGCCGGGGCAGGTGGTCGGCCCCTTCAAGACCTCGCGGGGGCACGTGATCCTGCAGGCGGGCTCGAGCCGCCACGGCACGCTCGGCTACGACGACGTCAAGGAGGAGCTGGCCGAGGAGCGCATCAAGCAGGACCGGGCGGTGGAGCTCGCCCGGCAGAAGGCCGAGGCGGCCCTGGCGATCGCCCGGGCGCCGGAAGGCGCGAGCAAGCCCTTCAAGGAGCTGTTCCCCGCCGACGCCGGAGCCGCCGGCGCCAAGCCGAAGGAGGCCGCCGCGGCCAAGGCCACGCACGGCGCGGCGGCGGCCAGGCCCGGAGACAGGACCGGGGACAAGACCGGGGGTACGGCGTCGCCCGTCGCGCTGGCGCCGGGCGAGGTGCGGGCCGAGGAGACCGGGCTGTTCAGCCGGCGCGGCTCGATCGTGGAACAGGTCGGCGACTCACCGGCGCTGGCCAAGGCCGCCTTCGAGCTCAAGCCCGAGGCGCCGCTGGCCGGGCCCTTCGAGATCGCCGGCAGCTACGTGGTCGTCCGGCTGAAGGAGCGCAAAGAGCCCGACTGGTCCGAGCTCGACAAGAAGAAGGACGAGCTGCGGAGCGAGGCCGAGCTCATCAAGTGGAACGAGGTCTTCACGGACTGGGTGCAGACCCAGTGCCGCGAGGAGAAGGCCGCGGGCCGACTGACCGTCAACCGCAGCATCCTCCGCTACGAGGACAGCAAGGAGCCTCCCCCCTACGAGCCTTGCAGCCGCGAGCCGATGTTCCCGCGGCGACCTTCCTGAGGAGGCGGCCCCCCGGATCACGGCGCCGAGACCAGACCATGGCAGCGAATCAAGCTCCCCCTCCCCACCCACCCCAGCACCGTCCGACCTGGCTCGTGGTCCTCACGTGCCTGATGCTGCTGGCCGGTGGATACTCGCTGGTGGCGGGGCTGCTCAAGCTGCGCGACCCGACCATGATCCTGATGGTCGGCGGCTCCGAGACGCTCGACTCCGAGGCGGACGTGGACCTCAACCGGCAGCTGACGGCGGCGCGCCTGGCGGCCGTGACGCCCCACCGCGGGAGCCTGCGGGTCGAAGCGAGCTGCGAGATCGCACTGGCCTTGTTCACGCTCTACGCCACCGCGGCGGTGTTCGCGCGCGATCGCCGGGGACGCGCCCTCACCCTCGGGGTCGGGATCCTCGGCATCGGGTACCAGCTGGCGGTGTTGCCCCTCTACCTGGCGCTGACCCGCGACTACGCGGCGCGCGGCTCGGCGCTGCTGGCCCGCTCGATCGTGGAGAACGTGGGTCCGAGCTCGGCCGACCTGTCGCCCGATCAGATCACGGCACGGCTCCACTCGGCCATCGTCGGGGGCCCGGTGGTCGCGGCCGCGGTGGGCATCGCCGGCTCGCTCGTGCTGATCTTCTTCTTCGGTGGACGCCGCGGGCAACTGCTGTACGGGATCGCCAAGCTCCCGCGCACCGAGCGCCGGAGCGAGCGGCGCGAGAACCCCTGAGCACCGTCTACCTGACGACGCCCGGGTTCGAGGGGGCCCTCCGCGCCGAGCTCGGCGCGCCTGGCGCGGGCGAGGACCGCGGGGTGGTGGCCTGCCCCGGGGTGGTGCTGTTGGAGGTCGCGGAGACCGAGACGGAGCCGCGGGATCCGGTGTTCTCGCGACAGCACTTGCCGGCCGCCATCCCGCTCGAGGCGCCGTCGGTCGCGCGGCTGGCGGAGGCGGTCTACTCCGGTGCGGTGGGCGCGCTGGATCAGGCCCTCGCCCTGGCGACGGCAGGCGATCCGGAGGCCGCGGGCGATTCCACGTCGCCCACGCTGCTCACGTTGCACCTGGTCCTTCCGCCCGGGGCGGAGCCGACGCTCGGCAGCCGGGCGGCGTTGCTCGGCCGCGAAGTCGCGGCGCGGTTCGCGACGAGGCGGCGGCGCGCCTGGCGGCGTTTCCTGCCGCCCGAGCAGGCCGCCCTGCAATGGTCCCGGGTGGGGGTCGTGATCCAGATCCTGATGGTCGAGCGGGAACGGATCTGGCTGTCCGTGGCGGCGCCCCGACCGCTCCCGGGGGGCGGCACCGATCTGGCGCCCTGGCCGGGCGGCGCGGTGTGGATCCCAGAGAACCGGGCGCCGCCGTCGCGCGCGTACCGCAAGCTCGAGGAGGCCTTCGCCTGGATGGGCCGGGCGCCAGGCCCCCAGGATCTGTGCGTCGATCTCGGGGCGGCGCCGGGAGGCTGGACCTTCGTCGCGCTCGAGCGGGGCGCCCGGGTCGTCGCGGTGGACCGCGCGCCGCTCGAGCCACCGCTCAGCCGCCATCCCCGCCTGCGCATGCTCGAGGGCAATGCCTTCACCTTCGACGGAACGGACCTCGACCGTGACCCCGACCGCGACCAGCCCGTCGAGGTGCGCCGGTCCCGCGCCCGCGTCCGGGCCGACTGGCTCCTGTGCGATGTCGTCTGCGAGCCGCACCGCTCGCTGGCGCTCATCGAGCGCTGGCTCACGGAGCGCTGGTGCCACCACCTGGTGGTGACCATCAAGTTCAAGGGCGGCGCCGGCTACGGGATGCTCGGCGAGGTGCGGGCGACCCTCGAACGCCTCGGCTGCTCGCGGCACCGCATCAAGCACCTGCAGCACAACAAGAACGAGGTCACGGTCATGGCCTCGGCCAGGTGAGCCAGCGGTTTCTGCACGTTCGTGCCCGGCCCCGTCCTCATCCTGGTCCTCGTCCTCGTCCTCGTCGGGGGATAGGGCCGGGGTGTTTTCACGATCTCGACCATCCAGAAACCTCCCCCCCGGACCGGCGCGCCAGGCCCGCCTCCCGGCCACCCATTTGGGCTAGACTCCAGGCAACATCAATCGCCTGGGTCCGTGGTTTTCGCCCCGAACATCCGGACCGGCGCTGCACACACGAGGACGGAACATGGCCATGGCAACCTTGGGAACGCTGAAAATGAAACCCGGAGTCATCACCGGCGACGCCTTGCTGGAGCTGTTCGACCATTGCAAGAAGGTCGACTGCGCGCTGCCCGCCGTGAACGTCATCGGTTCGCACACCGCCAACGCGGCGCTGCAGGCGGCCCGCGAGGCCAAGGCGCCCGTGGTGGTCCAGCTCTCGCATACCGGCTCGCAGTTCTACGGGGGCAAGGCCCTCGACAACTCCGACCACAAGGCCTCGATCTGGGGCGCCGTCTCCGGCGCGCTGCACGTCCGCACCATGGCCAAGGTCTACGGGGTCCCGGTCATCTTGCACACCGACCACTGTGCCGCCAAGCTCCTGCCCTGGGTGGATGGGGTGATCGCGGCCGGCGAGGAGTACTTCGCCAAGAACGGCGAGCCGCTCTTCAGCTCGCACATGCTCGATCTGTCCGAGGAGCCGCTCGAGCACAACCTCGAGATTTGTCGCAAGTACCTGAGCCGCATCGCCAAGATGAAGATGACCCTCGAGATCGAGCTCGGCGTCACCGGCGGCGAGGAGGACGGGGTCGACAACTCGGGGGTGGCCCACGACAAGCTGTACACCAGCCCGGCCGATGTTCTGCGGGCGTTCGACGTGCTCGATCCGGTGGGCAGCTTCACGGTGGCCGCCTCGTTCGGGAACACCCACGGGGTCTACGCCCCCGGCAACGTCAAGCTCAAGCCCACCATCCTGCGCGACTCGCAGAACGCCGTCCGCACCCAGCGCAAGACCGGCAAGGACGAGCCAGTGAGCTTCGTGTTCCACGGCGGCTCGGGCTCCACCCCCGAGGAGATCAAGGAGGCGGTCTCGTACGGCGTGGTCAAGATGAACATCGACACCGACACGCAGTGGGCCTTCACCCAGCCGATCAAGAAGTTCATGGACGACAAGGGCGCGTACCTGCAATCGCAGCTCGGCAACCCCGAGGGGCCGGAGAAGCCCAACAAGAAGTACATCGACCCGCGGGGTTGGTTACACCTCGGCGAAAAGGGCATGACGGCCCGGCTGGTGCAGGCCTTCAAGGACCTGGGCTCCTTCGGAAAATTCGACTTCTGACCGCGGACGGGTAGGTTTCGCGTCGCCCGGTCATGGTTAGACTGGGGGCGCGATGGACGAAGACCTGATTGCCATGATCCTGGGCGGCGGGCGGGGCACTCGGCTCTTCCCGCTCACGTTCAAGCGGTCAAAGCCCGCGGTGCCGATCGCCGGGAAGTACCGGCTGATCGACATCCCCATCTCGAACTGCATCAACTCGAACATCCGCCGCATGTTCGTGCTGACCCAGTTCAACTCCGAGAGCCTCAACCAGCACATCAGCCGCACCTACAAGTTCGACATCTTCTCGGACTCGTTCGTCTCGATCCTGGCCGCCGAGCAGACCGAGGAGGGCGACAAGTGGTTCCAGGGCACGGCCGACGCCG
>CAZIOH010000175.1:0-6251 GCA_964540815.1 uncultured Myxococcales bacterium
CGCCGAAGGCGCGTCCGGTCCTCCCCTTCCCGCGAGCGCCGAAGGCGCGTCCCTACTGGATCGGGAAGTAGTGGTTGCTGAGGCTCACGCCCTCGAACCCCGGGGTGATACTGGCCACCCGCGGATGCAGACGCAAGACCTGTCCTCGCCCGATCAGCCGGCCGGCCGCGTACTGGCGCTGATCCACCACGTAGAGGTAGGGAAGCTTGGACGCAGGAAGGCTCAGCATCGCCCCCGGATTGTTGGGGTCGACCACCATGGCGGGCCCATTTTCCATGCCGGCAGGTCCGATCTGCTCCAGCGCCGACACCGGACCGGTGATGATCCGCGATGGCAAGGTCGGGGTGGCGTCGATCAACGTGACCACCTGCATGGGCGCGATCCCACCGTGGACATCGAACGAGATCTGCAGCGTCGGCGGGAAGGCCAGCTCGAAGCTGGTGAAGACGAACCGCAGCTCCTGATTCTGAAACCACACGTCGGCCTGGGTGCTGAGGCCGTCCTTGCTGGGGGTGTTGACGACACACGGGTTCGGGGTCGGGGGACTCGCCCGCGCCAGATCGAGGTCGGTCCAGCCGCCCGCCGGCATGCTCACCGGATCCTGGCAGACCGGCACGGTCATGGGAATGCGCGAGAACCGCAGGTCCGCTTCGTCCGTCGTGCCGGCGGGGCACCCGTTGTTGATCATCTCCTCGGCCTTCAGCGAAGGTTTCAGCAGGTCCGGGCGTCCGGTGACGGTCCCCGTCACGACGAAGGTGTTGCCGGCCGAAACGCCATAGGTCGTGAGCTGATCCAGGCAAGCCTGCTGGACGGTGGCATCGATGTCCGCCCCGTCGGCGCAGTAGCTCCCGGTCGCGTAGGTGTGGCAGTGGGTCCCGGGCGCGCACTTGAGATCGCCCCCCATGCTGCAGTCGATCACGCAGCGCCGGACCGGCAACCCCGGGGTCGGCTCCGTCGGCTGACAGGTCTCGAGCCGCGATTCCCCGACCGGGCGACAGTCGGAGTCCGTGTCGCAGGCCACGAGGGCGCCCGTGGCGTCGCGGTGCGTGGGGCGTGGGAACTCGGCCAGCTTCGGACGCAAGACCAGGTTCGAGGCGTCGCTGACCTGCGCGACCTCGTACCGCCGGAAGCTCGAGAGCAGGCCCCGGCAGACCCCATCGCGCCGCGCGGTCGCGACCTCGGGAGCCAGGCACAGCCCGTCGATGTTGCGACCGTCGATGGAGGTCGGCGTGTTCACGCTGTGCACGCAGACGCGCGTCGGGCAATCCGAGTCCTGATTGCAGCCGGCCAGCGTGACCACGTCCCCGGGCTTGACGCCGGCGCCGCAGAACGGTTGCCCGTCATCGTGCAAGCCAATGGAGGTCGGGCCGGCGCTCGGGTCGAGGATGCCCGAGTAGCGAAAACCCGAGACGGTTCCTTCCCAGGTGATGGCCCAGGTCTGGGGCCTGACGAGGAAGCGGTTCGGAAAGTAGACGTAGGTCGACAAGATCTCGGTCGAGTCTTCGAGCACGTCGTTGGTCTGCACCAGGGGAACCGCCCGGGCGTTGATGTCCGAGTCGGTGGTGTTGACGCTGGAGCTCGCGGGCTTGAACTCGCGCAGGCGGGGGCCTTGCGAGGCCTGCAGGGGGGTGGCGTCGAGGCGCGGCGGACCGGCGAACGTACCGAGGCTGGTCGCGTAGGTGATGATGCCGGTATCGCGCAGGCTGTTGGTGAGGGGTCGCGGTGATTCGGTGACCCGCCCGAGCACGCGGGCCGCCCCGGCCTGGTCCGGGCGCACGTACTCGGCGATGCGGCGCAGGACCGGATCGATGTTGAGGACGTAGACCGGGCCCGAGGCGGTGAGCACGAAGGCGTAGGCCCCGTTCAGCACGGTCTCGTTCACGGACGCGGTGAGGGGGGTGGCCGACGCCAGATCCTGGAACTCGGAGGTCAGGAGGTTCGCCACGGCGACGTCCACGGGAGGACTCGGGAAGTGCAGGCCGGGCCCCGAGGCGATGTGGGGCTCGATCCCCGCCCAGTACGGCAGCGATCTCGGTCCATTCGGCGCTTGATACGGGTAGCAGGCGACTGGAGGTGGCACGGTCTCGGTCACCGTGGACGGGGGCGTCGCGTGCCTGGTCGCGAGCGCCGCGGCCCGGGGATCGGTGGGATCGATCGATAGATCGCACTCGGTCGGCTGCGGAACGCTGACGTCCACCACCCGCAAGGTCGTGTCACGCGCGACGACGTAGAGGAACTGGAACGGGATCTCCGGGTGGACCGCCGAGACGAAGTGGCCGTACTGCGCAGCGGTCGGGTCCGAGGTGGCGGGGTTGTAGCCGTTCACGTAGTCGTACGGATCGACCGAGAGTCGGAGTCGCAGCGCCCCCTCCGCTCCGGCGTTGAGCGGCGTGTTCTTGCCGGTGGCCGGCTCGGCCAGCGCGGCTCCGCCCACGATGTCGAGGGCGCCGACCGACGGCAGATTGGCGGCGCCGAAATAGATCCGGTGGCCCTCGGGGCGCATCGCGAGCGGTCCCACTCGCAGACCCGGGCAGGCCCCGGGATCGAGCTGGAGCCGCGCGATCGCCAGGGCCGCGGCCGCGGCCGTCCCGGCGGCTCCACCGAGGCCCGCCGAGGGAGACGCACCGACCGCGCCGCCGCCTCCTCCGCCCTCTCCACCGGCGCCGGTGTCCCCGCCGAGCGCGCCCGGGCCTCCGGCATCGCCGCCCGCCCCGGCCAACGCGGCACCACCCGCTCCACCCGCGCCACCCACCGGGACCACCATGCCTCCGCCCCCGCCGCCGCTCCCGCTGCCGGCGCCCGATTGCCCGCCGAGCCCGCCCGCGCCCCCCACCCCGTTGACGGTGTCGGAGCAGGCAGGCGTGGCGCGCGCCCCACAATCGGTCCGCGCACACACCGGCTCCGTGCCGCTGTGCAGATAGGCGAAGCTGGAAGCGGGATTGGCGCCGTCGCGGGCGACTTGATACGAATCGAGGATGTCCCCGCTCGGCAGATCGACGAGCGCGATCAGGTCGCACGATGGGAACGTCACCACCGCTCGCCAGGACGCCCGCGCGTCCGGCGTGGCCGCGGGCGCCCCGACCGGGGCCGCCAGCGTGCCCGCGTCGGTGCAAAGCAGGCTGTTGCCGCCGAGCGTGGCGGTCTGTTGCGGTACGAACGCAATCTCACCCGGCGCGAGGTCGAGCACCTTCCCGCTCGCCGTGTGCGGGGTCACCGCGATCAAGCCCTCCGCCTGCGTGGTGGGCGCGGGGGTGGTCGAGCTCCAGATCTTGGCCAGCACGCGCGACGGATCGACCAGGGTCAGATCGCAGGAGCCGCGGTTGGCGGTCAGCACCCGGCAGCCGTCCTGGCTCGCGGCCACCACCTCCGGCAGCTCCCCGACCGGGGCCGCGGTGTATCCCGCCGTCTCGCTGTCGAGATCCACCAGGTCGGCGCCCGCCGGAAAGCACCGAGAGTCGTCGGAGCGGCAGAAGCTCATGTCGATGAGCGACAGATCGCCGCGCCCGGAGTTCGTGACATAGCCATATGTCCGGTACTGGACGCCGGTCGAATCGAAGGTCCCGGGGCGGGGATCCTGCGCTCCCGGCGGGTGGCACCTGTCCATCGGCTGCCCGGAGAGCGTCAGCGCCCCCGCCTCCCCCTTGAACACCCCGAGGCATCCGAAGGTCATGTCCGTGGGGCGGTCGAAATCCCGCGACGGCAACACCACGGTCTGCTGCCCGCAGGCTCCGAGGAGGATTCCCCCGAGGAGGATTCCCCAGCAGGTGGTCGATCGAATGTCGTTCATAGGGGGTCGAGCTCCCGCGGCGTCGGGCTCGGGAATCCGATCCGCTGGATCACGCGGTAGTGGGTGGCGCTCGCGGGATCGAGGTCCACCACCGAGATGTTGTTGGCGCCGAAGCCGAGGACGTATCCGCGCGTGGCATCGGTCTCGTCGAAGGCCACCGAGACCGGGCCCCGCCCCACCGGGATGATCGCCTTCACCCGGGGAGCCGCGGCGTCGATCACGTAGACCTCGCCCGAGTCGAAGCAGGTCACGAACAGGCTGGGGCCATCGAGCCCGAAGGGGGTGCCGGTCTCGACCGTCTTCTGCTGGGCGAGCGCCACCGCGCCCTGGCACACCTCCACCGTCGCGTACGGCAGGTTGGTCGAGGCGTCGAGGGCCGCCAGGACCGGGGGGCTGCGCTGCAGGAGAAAGATCGCGTCGTTCCCTCTCGGGCTCGACGAATCCCGGGTCCCGATCTCGCTGCCCGACACGAACTCGATGCCGCGGGTCTCGGTTCCCGGAACCCCGGTGCCGAGCGCGTCGCCGCGGCCGATCAGGGCCAGGGTCCGGCTGTCCATGGGCATCATGTCGGGGGTGGTCCCGCAGTCGGTGTCACTGATGCCGGCCACCACGAACGAGCTCGCGACGTTCCGATAGCGAGAGGTGGCGTAGACCGGCGAGCCGCAGCTCCCCGGAGAGCGAACCCGGAGCGAGGTGACGCCGCGGGACCCGTTGCCATCCTGCGGGAGGATGGTCGGATTGACCGGACCGAGGAGCTCGGGGTAGTTGGGTTCGCCTTTGCCGAGGGTCACCAGGGACACGCTGCCGTTGCTGAGGCTCCCGACGTAGAGCAGGGGCGTCTCTCCCGCATCGTTCACCGCCAGGGCATACGCCTCGTCGGGCAGACGCAACACCTCGTTGTCCGGGATGCCCGGGGGGTTGGGCACTACGGCCGGATCTTGGGCCCGGGTGATGGTCCAGGCGGCCTCGCATATGGCGAACGGCGTCTGGGTGTACCCCTCCATCGAGTTGGGCGCGGTCCGGTTGCCGGTGCAAAAGAGCCGCGGCGCCGCCGGCGTCACGGTCGACAGATCCAGCATCGTGACCGAGCCATTCCCGCGCACGGGCACGAACATGCGCTGGCCGATACCGGCGCCCCCGAGCAGCGAGGTCGGATCGAAATGTTGAAACACCGGCTGCCCCGCGAAGCTTCCGATCCGCACCGATACGTCGGTTCGCACGTAGGCCCGCTCGTCACAGTCGAGGATCGTGGGATCGAGGACCTCCCAGCAGCACTGGGCGTGGTTCGCCGGCTTGGTGGCCTGCGGGTCGAGCGGGCAGCTCTGCCACGCGCCGGGGTTGGTCCGCCCGGTGGCCAGGTCGGCCGCGGCCGCCGGCAGGCTCACCGCCACGATGGTCCCGCTGTTGTAGCGCAGATCGGAGTTGGAGTTGACCACGTAGAGCCAGCCGCCCGAGGGCGCGACGATCGCCCCCCCCGGAAAGAAGATGCGGTTGTCGGGCGGCTCGACCCCGGTCTGATGCAGGCTGCACCCAGGCGCCAGGAGGAAGAGCGACAGCAGGACCTGGGCCACGAGGCCGGCCAGCCCGGTCAGCCTCGTCAGCCTGGCGGTGGTCCGGGCCCCCGCCCCCGATTGGCTGCTGGCGGCCATCGCCCCTGCCCCCGCGCGCGCCGCACGGGCCGGGCCGAAGGACCTCGCCGCGCGGACGGGCGGTCGAGGCCTTCGGGGGTCCGACAGGCGATGCTCCATCTTGCCTTGGACTGCCGCCGCGGCGGTCAGGATGCCTTCAGCGCGGCCTGCGCGGCCGCCAACCGGGCGATCGGGAGTCGGTACGGAGAGCACGAGACGTAGTCGAGGCCGATCTGGTGACAGAACTCCACCGACTGCGGATCGCCGCCGTGCTCGCCGCAGATGCCCATCTTGAGGCCCGGCTTGGTCGCGCGTCCCCCGGCCACCGCCAGCTTCATGAGCGCGCCGACGCCGTTGCGATCGATGCTGACGAACGGATCGACCGGGTAGATGTCGTGCGCCAGGTAGGCGGCCAGGACCTTCGGCACGTCGTCGCGCGACAGCCCGAAGGTGGTCTGCGTGAGATCGTTGGTGCCGAAGGAGAAGAACTCGGCGGCCTCGGCGATCTCGGCGGCGGTCATCGCCGCCCGTGGGACCTCGATCATGGTGCCGATGGTGTAGGCGATCTTCTTGCCCTTCTCGGCGAAGACCGCGGCGGCGACCTTGCGCACCACCGCCGCCTGCAGCTCGAGCTCCTTCTTGACGCCGACGAGCGGGATCATGATCTCGGGGTACACCGCCTGCCCCTCCTTGGCGACCTCCACCGCCGCCTCGAGGATCGCGCGGGCCTGCATCTCGGTGATCTCCGGGTAGGAGATTCCCAGGCGGCAGCCGCGGTGACCGAGCATCGGGTTCGACTCCTTCAGCTCCTCGATGCGCGCGTGGACCTGGGCCAC
>CAZIOH010000176.1:0-6018 GCA_964540815.1 uncultured Myxococcales bacterium
AACGCCGTCAAGAGCGCGACCGCCTACGCATGCAGCCCCCAGTGTGACGGGGGGGCCAGCGGGTCTCTCCCGGCTACAGAAGCAAACCCAGTTCGTCCAGCCCTGACGCCTTCACGTCGACCCCATTCCCCTTGGGATTTTGCACCCCGAGAACGGAGTCCGGACCGCCCCCCGGCCCCCTCCCAGAGCGGACATTTCTACTTAGCCTTGACATCAAACGGACGATTTCGGCCGTCCCGTCCGGAGCCTCGATAGGGGAAACCCTGGGTTAAGATTCCTATGCTCACCCCCCCCCGGCCGACCGCCCCACCCCACGAAATGACTTGCGCGGGCCGGTCGATCTCGCCCAGCCTCAATCGTCGCCCCTGCGAACAACCATCCGGGCGCACGAGGCGCCCGCTGTGGGTCATGGCGTCATTTCCGACGCCACGGGTGTAAGGAATGACGTGGCCGGGACAATAAGCACTCGAATGGGCCCGAAGCTCAAGCGCTTGCCGGGACGAACGGTTGTCAGGGAAGCGCCCGACGACCTCGCCTTCGTGCGCGCGCCGGACGCAGATCCTGGCGCGCTCTACCGCCGGTACGTCGCCGATGTCACACGGTGGGTCCGGCGGTTCGGGACAGCACCCGCCGACGTCGAGGATGTCGTTCACGACGTGTTTTTGGTCGCCCTCCGGAAGCGTCAGGATTTCGATCCCCGGCGGGCTGCGTTCGGGACCTGGCTCTTCGGTGTCACGGCGAACGTCACCAAGTCTCGTCGGCGTCGCGACACCTGGCGCGCCCACATTCGGCGCGCGTTTCCCTGGTGGAGCGACGAGACGAGAGCGCGGGCGTCGGCCGCATCCGAGTCGACGGAGGATCTGACGTTGGCGGAGCAAAACGAGACGGGCGTGGTCCTGCAACGATTGCTCGATGGACTCGGGGACAAGTACCGGATCGCGATCGTGATGTTCGAGCTCGAGGGGCTGAGCTGTGAGGAGATTGCCGCGGCCGTGGGCTGCTCGGTCGAGAGCGTCTACGTTCGGGTGCACCGGGCGCGAAGAAAAATGGCCGCGGCGCTGGCGCATCATCAGGAACAGGTGACGGCAGAGGGCGGACCGGCGGCGCACGGGGGCACCCCATGAAGACGCCGCCGAAACCGCCGACTGCTCCTCCTGTCCGACTGGCCGCCAACCGCGAAACCGGCGCCGGCGCCGGTGCCTACGGCGATCTCTCGCGTTTGCTGAGCACGACGCCGCCCCCGCCTGCCCTCGATGGATTCGCGGTCTCCCGGGTGGAGCGCCGGCTTCGGGATTCATTGGCGGCAAGGGCCGTGCGCGGACGCGCGCGACTGGCTCCCGCGGTCGCGGTGGCGGCGGCCCTGGTCTTCGGAGGTGGGCTCTTCGCGACCGGCGCGACCATCGCGGCTCACCGGGGCTGGTCCTGGCGGCAGGTGGTGTCGGCGCTCTCCTGGCCGCGCCCCCCGCGCCCCAGGTCCGAGGCGCGCGTTCCAGCGACCCACCGAAGGAACGAGGTCGCACGCCCGATTCGTCCGGGCCCGGCTGCGAGCCCGGCGGCGGCGCCTCTGCAGGAGCCGTCCGATTCACTCGAGCCGCCGGGAGCGCTCGTCCCTTCTCCGGCAAGCACGACCGCGGGTCGGCGGCTCGCGGCACCCATGGGTGCTGCGACTGCAACTGCAACCGCGCGTGCATCGGGGCGCCCGCGCGACCCTCGGGGCAGATGGTCGGAGCAGCAGGCTATCGAGCCTCCTTCCTTCGCCGCTTCAGCCGTCGCTCCCCCACCCACCGGTCGCCACGACGACGCCATCGACGTCGAGGTGCCGCGCTCGGAGGAGGTGCGGCTCTTCGCGCGCGCGGTCGCCTCACTGCGCCGCGAAGATCAGGCCTCGACCGCGATTGCGCTGTGTGACGAGTACCTGCGTCGCTTTCCAGGCGGCGTCCTCGTCGATGAAGTCGAGGCGGTGCGCGCGGAGGGAGAGCTGCGTTCGGGGGATCACGGCGCTGCGCTGGCTGGACTCGATCGGTTGGCCTTGCGGGACGACGAGCGTGGCGTCGCCTTGCGGCTGGTGCGCGCGGAGCTGAGCGCGGAGAGGAGCTGCGCGGCGGCGCTCGGAGACTTCGACCGGGTCCTCGCCGCTGGTTCCACGGCGACGGTTGGCGAACGTGCTCTCTACGGTCGGAGCGCGTGTCGTGCCCGCACCGGTGACGAAGCCGGCGCCCGGGCAGACGCACGCGCTTACCTGCGGCGGTTTCCCGCCGGCCCGCACGCCTCGCTGCTCCGCGACCGCGCGGGCCCGTGATCTTGTGTGGGACGGCCGGCGAGGTGCTCCCTGACGGTCCGAGGTGCTTGACGCCGCAGCCGGCCCCCTTCACCGTGTTGTGGTGCTGCTGGGCATCCCGATATGGCCCGCGTTGGCGCTCGGCCCCGTCCTGCTCGCCTCGACCCCGCTGATCACGGCCGAGGGCGATTGCCCGAACGCCGAGGCGGTGCGGGCTCGTTACGAAGAGCTGGGCGCGATGGACCCGCAGCCCCACTCGGACGCGGGCCCACCCGGGATCGCCCACGTGGCGCTTCGCAATGACCTGCTCGAGGTGTCGTTGCGAAAGGAGGGCGGTGCGCTGATTGGCGAGCGGGCGATCGCGGTCCCCGCGCGGTGCGACGACCGTGCCGACGTTGCGGCGGCGCTGTTGCTGGCGTGGTCCCCCGGTCGGCGACCATCGGAGGTCGAGCTGCCGTACCCGGCGCTCGCGAAGACGCCGGCGCGCGGCCCCGCCGACGCCGTGAACGCGGCCTCTCGGGCCAGGGCCGAGGCCCCGAATGACTGGCGCGTCGACCTCGCCGCCATGGCTTCGGTGGTCGCGCCATTTCAAAGCGATCCCGTCGCCCCGAGCGTTGGGCTCGAAGCGGGTCTCGGCCGCGGTGGGTCTCGCCTCGCCGGCGCAATCGATGCTGCGCTCGCGAGCGAGCGCAGCATCGCCCTCGGCCCTGGGACGGCACACTGGCGTGCTGGCGATCTGCGGCTCGGCGGAACGCTGCGACTCTTCGGCGCGGAAGCCGGGTTCAACCTGCTCGCCGCGGGCGGGGTGGGGGTGGCTTTCGTGGAGGCGCGTGGCACCGGCTTTGCGATGATCGCCGGTGGCCGCAGCGTGGCGCCCGAGGTGTGGGGCGGGCTGCGCGTGCTGGGTCCCGCCTGGGGAAGGCTCCGCGTGATCGCCGCGGGTCATGCGACCGTGCGCACGCGCGAGCAAGATTTGACCGCGGCTAACCCTGACGTTCGGCGTCCGCTTTCGACTGGGGAGGGACAGCTGACCCTGGGCGTGGAGGTGACCCTGACCCGTTGGGCGAGCGAACGAGATCTCACCGCCGGCTTGTAAGGTTTGCATTCGAAGCATCAATCAGGAGTCATGAGCAAGGTCAACGAGGTCGAGCGCCACGCCGCGACCCGGATCACGAGCCTCCGCGTGGTCGAGGTAGCGGTGTCCATGTGCGTGTTGGTGGCGGCGCCCCTTCTCGGTTGCGGCCGTGTCGGCGTGCAGGTTGGCGCGGGACCCGACGGATCGAGCGGGGCAGTCGGGGGCCGAAGCATCGCGACGGGCGGTGCACCTGGTTCAGGCGGTGCACCTGGTCCAGGCGGTGCGCCGGCTGCTGGCGCCACCGCCTCCACCGCGGCGGTGGGGGGCGCTGGCGGCGCGGTGGGGGCAGCCGGGGCGGGAGGCGAAGGCGGCGCGGGGGCGGGCGGCGCCCCAGCCTTTTCGCTTCAGGTGCAGGCCTGCAATGACATGACCGCCTCGCTGTGCCTGCGCGGCGCGCTGTGTTCGACGGACACCAACGCGACCGCGTGTCAGCCCGAACTCGAGGTCGAATTTGGCTGCGCGCGCGCCGACGGGGTCGACTTCTCGGCGTGCGGGACGGACGCAGCGGCGGGAACCTGCACCTCCCTGTATCCGGGAGGCGGGCTGACGGTGCCAGCGACCTGTGAGACGGCCGTCCATGCCGTGCCCCTCAGCGATCCGCAGTCCGCGTGTTACGACCTCGTGGACCGCCTGTGCGAAAGAGGTCTCGTGTGCGCCGGGGGAATGGTCGACGATGCCGCCGCCATCCAGGATTGTGAGGACCTGGTCACGACCGATCTCGCGTCCGGAATTCCGTGTCTGCTGGCGACGGCCACGGGGCCCGACTACGTGGCGTGCCTGCAGGCAATCGCGACCTTGCCCTGCCCGGCCACCGCGTCAGGGCAGGGCGGACAGGGGGCAGGGGGCGCCGCGGGAGCGGGAGGCGCGGGCGGAATCGGTGCCGGTGGCTCCGGCACGGGGACCGGGGCCGCACCCGGCCTGGCAGCAATCCCGGCGTGCGCCAGCGCGATCACGGTCACGCCATGAACAACGATGAAACAGCGATCATTCATCCGTCAATCCATGAAAGGGGGCCGAGGTCATGCAGAGGAGAAGCTCGCGCAGGATGTTTCTCGGCAAGGCTGGAGTGACCCTGGCGCTTCCGTTCTTGCCCTCGGCCTTCTGGTCGCGGCGGAGCGGCGCCGCCATCTGCACGCCGCCGCGGCGGTTCATGGCGTGGTTCGCGCCGAACGGGATGGTCATGCCGGCGTGGACACCGGCCACGTCCGGCGGGGCAGGGAACGCCTGGACCATGCCTCCCATTCTCTCGCCGCTGGCATCGGTTCGGAACAAGCTCGTCATCTTGACCGGCCTCGATCATCAGGACATCGCCGTCCCTCCGCCAGGCTCCCCCACCAGCCCGACCGAGCCCGCAACCGGGACCGGGTGCTTCTTGAACATGCTTCCAGTGGAGGGGCACGAGACCGACGTGAGCCGAACCAGCTTGGATCAGGCGCTGTTGCCGGTCCTCAATTCCCCCGCCTGCGGGACGCCAAAATTTCCGTCGCTGCAACTCTCCCTTGAATACCTGAATGGCGTGTGTGGAACGTCGAATTGCAGCTTTACCCGGACCATATCGTGGACCGGTGGTGCCCCCTTGCCCACCATCTCCGATCCTGGGATCCTCTGGGATAAGCTGTTCTACCAGGCCGCCGGCACGGCGGATCTCGCGCAGCGCCAGGCGCTGCGGAAGAGCGTGCTCGACTATGTGCTCGATCAGACGCGCTCGCTCACGACCCGCCTGAGCGCCGCAGACCGGCTGAGACTGGACGAGCACACGACGTTGGTTCGAAATCTCGAGACGCGGCTCGAGCGAATCGGAAAGAGCACCTCGCCTCCCCCGGTCAGCCTATCGTGCAGCCCGCCTCCCCGGCCGCCTGAATCGTCTGTATTGCAGTTCGGCGGCACACCATCGAGCTACATCCAGGCGACGTTCCCAATCCTGGTGGACCTGATGGCGCTGGCGTTCGAGTGCGACCTCACGCGCTCCTTGACGTTCATGATTGGAAAGGGGGACGCCGAGAACGACTACGCGTTCCTAACCGGCAGCCCAACTCCCCACCATACGACAGCGCTGGCCGAGACAACCGGAGCGAATCAAGCCAAGCTGACCCAGATCGACAGCTACGAGATCCAGCAAGCCGCGAACCTGCTCAGCCGGCTGGATGCTGCCGTGGAGCTCGACGGCCGATCGGTCCTGGACCGGACCACGTTCTATCTCAGCAGCAACGTGGCGGACGGCCAGGCTCTGAACCACTGGGACATGCCGGTCCTGCTCGCGGGCGGCTCCGCGAGCGGCTTGAAGATCGACGGGCGGCACATCAACTACATCCCTCAGATGCCTTTCCCGCGACCCTTGGTCGGCCCGCGCAGCGCCGTCCAGACCGGGCGAGTCTTCATGTCAATCCTGCAGGCTCACGGCATTCAGCAGGATACGTTCGGCTTGGCCAGCGGCGGACCGTTGCCCGAGCTCATGCTTTAGCAGGGAGGTCACGCGAGCACTCGAGCTGGGCGCCACCTCCCCAACGACGGCGGCATCCGTATCCTCGTGAACCGGGGGCGAGGGAGCGGCGGCTGGCGACGGCGCGGCCGAATTCGGCCGTTTGCAGCCGCTGGGGGAGATGCC
>CAZIOH010000177.1:0-6017 GCA_964540815.1 uncultured Myxococcales bacterium
TCAGAGACGACAGATTTACAGTCTGTTCCCTTTGGCCACTCGGGAACCCCTCCGTTTGACCAATCGCAGAATTTTCGGCCCGGAGCTGGCGATGGGAATCGAACCCGCAACCTGCTGATTACAAATCAGCTGCTCTACCATTGAGCTACGCCAGCACCGATGTGTTCGTGGTTTCGGCTCCGCTTTTCGATGAACTTTTGAAACTCGGTTCGGTTGATATCTAGTGATTCTCGTTAGTTTGAGGAGAGGAACGCATCGGCATAGCTACCCCCCGGCGCGCACAGAGCGCGAACGTATATTTCGATGGGGCGCCAATGTCAAGGCGAATCCATTCCAGTCCGCCGACGCGGTGCCCGACCCGCGCGCCCGACCGTCTCGGGCGGGACAGTATCAGAGGATCTGACGGACGGGAGCAGGTCCGCTGGCGGGGCGGTGATCCGAGCGGCCATCCGGCGGTCGCTTCGAGCCGTCGCCCACTCCCGGTGTGGGGAGCGGCGGCGCCGACCCGGATCCGGGTGTCGCCGGCTCTGCGGTGGCCGGGAGGGCGGGCCGGGACACCGGCGGCGCTGGAACGGGAGCGGGAGCGAGAGCGGGCGAAGCGGAGGCGGGTGCGGGGGTGGCCCGACCAGGGAGGAGCGGACCGGACGTGGACGTGGAAGTGGACGCGCGGCCCGGGGATTCGCTCGGCTCCAGCAACGTCTGCAGCTTGGCAAACGCCAGCCTTGACTTGTCGCGCCATTCGCTCTTCACCCCCATGCGCTCCATCATGAGGAGGTTCGCCTCGTGGGTACGCACCGATTTCTCGAGCAGAATCCGGATTTTCTTACGAAGCTCTGCGTTATAGATGTCGAGCTTCTCGCGCGCCTTGGGGGTGGAGGCCTGGAGCTCGGGCGGCACGGGGGCCTGCACGAACGCATCGTAGAGCTCCTCGTACAAGGAGCCGATCTGAAAGCCGGAGGCCGCCGCCCACTCCGCGTTCCCGAGCTTGATGGTATCGATGTATTGACGCTGTGAGGCAAGCAGCAGCCGTGCCTTCTCGTCGAGGTCGGTCTCCATCTGGCGCTCGGGAAGGCGGAGGGGGACGGCCCGAAAACGCTGGTGGTTGACCTCGCCGAGGTGGTACTGCGCGAGCGCGAGGTAGAAGTCCGTCTCGAGGCGCTCCTCGGACTCTATTTGATGGAAGTAGGAGACCGCCGACTGGAACGTACGCTCGGCGGTGTCGATGTCTCGGAGCTGGAACTGCGCGAAGCCGCGACGCGCCAGCGCCTCGAGGCGGTCGTCGGCGGTGAGATCCCGGCGGTCGAGCAGGCGCGCGAACACCTGGACGGAGGCTGGCCAGTTCTGGACCTCGGCGTAGGTTGCCCCTTCCTGAAACAGCGCGTCCTTGGCATCGCTCGAATCGGGGTACCGCTCGGCGAGGGTCTGAAAGCGGCGCAGGGCCCCCTGCCAGTCCTTCTTGCCCTGGTGGGCGAGGCCCGCGTTGTAGATGCCGGCGCGGGAGTAGCGATCGTCCGGGAACTCCGTGAGGAGCCGATCGTAGGCGACGATGGCATCGTCGAACCGCTTCTCGGAGAGGGCCTTGCTGGCCTGCTCGAAGAGCTCGGCGGCGTCGAAGGCTTCCACGTGGACGCCGCCATCCGCGCCCGGGACCGCGGTGATCTTGATCGGCTCCATCTCGTAGGTGGTGACCGGCGGTGTGCCGTCGGGAACGGCGGACGGGTTGGCGGGAGCGCCCGCGCCCCGATGCGCGCAGCCGGCCGCCCCCGCCACCAGAGTCGTCAATGTCAGCGTCAGGGTCAGCCGAAGAAACAGCCAGACCGCGCGCGCCGGCGAATGGGTGGCTGCCTGGCCGGGGCGGGCAGGCGCCTCTCGTCGGGCTCGACCCCGGGGGGAGCAAGGATTCTCGACACGGACGTGAGGGACGAGGTCGTTCATGAAATTGGATTCCTCCTCGAGCTACGACACCCGCTCGCGGCGGTGGTTCCTGGCAAAATCGGCGGGTCGGGACCAAACCCGAAGCTCGTCTCCGACCAAATGAGACCGGATGGCCGTTCCAGTTGCGGAATTCGTGTGGGCGGTGCACCTTCGGCGGATGCACCCTCCCCTCGAGCTCATCTCCGCCCCCACCATCGCCAGTCGCGTCGCCGAGCTCGGCCGGGAGATCGAGGCGCGCGTGCCCGAGGGACCGCTCACGGTGGTGGGGATCTTGCGCGGCGCGTTCGTGTTCATGGCCGATCTGGTGCGCACCTTGCGACGGCCCATCACCTGCGATTTCCTGGGGGTGCGCAGCTATGGCGACGCGACCGTCTCGTCGGGGGTCGTGGAGATCACGAGCGATCTCGGGACGAGCATCTCGGGCAAGCAGGTGCTGCTGATCGAGGACATCGTGGACACCGGACTGACGTTGAAATACCTGCAGGACCTGCTCTACGCACGGACTCCGGCGGGGCTCACGACCTGCGCGCTCCTGTCCAAGCCGTCGCGTCGCAAGATCGACGTCAAGGTGGACTTCCTCGGGTTCGAGGTGCCGGACGAGTTCGTCGTGGGGTACGGGCTCGACGCCGGCCAGCTGTACCGGAATCTGCCCTACATCGGGGTCTTCAAGCTCTGAAGGGGCTGGTCGAGAGGAACCACTCGACGAAGCGCCGGATCCCCTCGTCGATCGGCACGCGGGGCCGGTAGCCGAGCTCGCGGCCCGGATGCTGGAGGTTGGCGAGGGTCCGTTTCATGTCCCCCGGCTGTTCGGGCGACCAGGTGATGCGGGCCTCGCGCCCGAGGGTGCGCGAGACCAGGTCCACCAGCTCGCGCAGGGTGGTGGTCTGCGAGCCGCCGAGGTTGTAGGTGCGGAAGCGGCCCTCGAGATCGGAGGCGAGCTGGTCGATGGCGGCGACGCAGCCATCGACGATGTCGTCGATGAAGGTGTAGTCGCGCGAGGTGGTCCCGTCGCCGAAGAGCTCGATAGGCTGACCGGCGGCGATGAGCCGGGTGAACTTGTGGATGGCCAGGTCCGGACGCTGGCGCGGACCGTACACGGTGAAGAAGCGGAGGTTGGTCACCCCGAGCCCGGTCAGGTGGTGCGCGGTGAAGCAGAGCAGCTCGCCGGCCCGCTTGGTGGCGGCGTAGGGCGACACGGGGTGCAGGCAGGTGTCCGCTTCGGAGAAGGGCACGGCGCTGTCGAGCCCGTACACGGAGGAGGAGGACGCGAAGGCCAGGCGGTGGACGGAGTGGGCGGCGCAGGCATCGAGGAGACGCTGCGTGCCCGTGAGGTTGACGTCGGAGTAGCGCGCGGGCTCGTTGATCGAGGGGCGGACCCCGGCCAGGGCGGCCAGATGGACCACGAGATCGGGGGCGGCGGCGGTGAAGGCGCGGGTCAGATCACCTGGGTTGCGGATGTCGCCTTCGAAGAACGAGAACCCGCCGGTGGGTCCAGCTGGGCCGGCGCGCCCGGAGGCGCGGACGTGGTCGAGGTTGCCGAGCTTGGTGGCCCGGTCATAGAACGGATCGAAGTTGTCGAGGCCGGTGACCGCGTCGCCACGCGCGAGGAGGCGCTGACAAAGATGAGAGCCGATGAACCCGGCGGCACCGGTCACGAGGAGGCGCACGACCGAAAGATACCCGACGGGATACGAGTCGTCAGGAAACTTGGGATGGCTCAGCCGCGCGGTGGTGGCCCGGTCAGATGCAGGAGGAACTCGACGTTACCCTTGCCGCCGGTGATGGGTGAGGTCGTCTCACCGAGCACGGAGTAGCCGAGGGTCCTGGCGGTGGCAGCCACCCCGGCGAGGGCGTCGCGACGGGCCTCGTCGTCCCGAACGATCCCCCCTTTGCCGATCCGCGCGCGGCCGACCTCGAACTGCGGCTTGACGAGGGCAATCACCGGCGCCCCGGGAGCGACCAGGGCCGTGAGGGCCGGCAAGACGAGGTTGAGCGAGATGAAGGAGACGTCGATGACCGCCAGGTCCGCCACCTCGGGGAGCAGCTCGGCGGTCGCGTGCCTTATGTTCGTGCGATCGCGGACCACCACGCGCGGGTCGTTGGCGATGCGCGCATCGAGCTGCCCGTAGCCCACGTCGACGCAGTAGACCCGGGCGGCGCCCGCCTGGAGCAGGCAGTCGGTGAACCCGCCGGTCGAGGCGCCGACGTCGATCGCGACCCGACCCGCGACATCGACCCCAAAAGTCGCGAGGGCGTGCGCCAGCTTCAGCCCCCCCCGGGACACGAAGGGCATGGGGGCGTGGCGCAGGCGGAGGGGGGAGTCGGCGGCGATCAGGTCCCCCGCCTTGTCCACCGGACGGTCGCCCGCCAGCACCTCGCCGGCGAGGATCAGGGCGCGCGCCCGCTCACGCGACGGGGCGAGGCCCTGGGCCACGAGCAGCACATCGGCGCGCAGGCGCTTCGGGGCATCGGTCGAGGACACCGGCGGCACCCTACCAAATGGCCCCGTCGACAATTCGGAAGAAGCGCACCGAACCAGTTGCGCGCGGGGGGCCTCTGCGTAGAATACGCGCGCCCGAGGCGCTCGCCGCGGGCGGTCGGGGCTGTAGCTCAGCTGGGAGAGCGCCTGAATCGCACTCAGGAGGCCGACGGTTCGATCCCGTTCAGCTCCACGATTTTATTGAGGATTTTTTCGCCGCGGGGCGTCTGGAAAACGTTTGCCGGGCAAACGTTTTCCATTCAGGCGGCGCTGCTCCCGAGTCCGCCTGCCCTCGCGAGCACCGCCAACACCTTCTGCTGGCGAGCCCCTGCCCCCGATCCTGCCGTGGCGTAGCTCTGCAGCGTGGTCGCGATCGACTCATGCCCAAGTGCCGCCGCCACCGCGTGCGCGCTCAGTCCCGTTTCAACGGCCAGCGTGCCATGAAGGCCGCGCATGCCATGCGCCGTGACTCGCGGCACACCCGCCGCCTTGCAGATCCTCGCCACCCATTTCCTCGGCCAGTTGCGATCGTGGTGCCCGAACAGCGGTTCCTCGGCCTTCCTTCCCTCGGCAAGTCGAAGCAGGGAGCTTCGGAGAGCCTCCGGTACCTGGAGCGTTCGCTTCCCAGCGGCGGTCTTCGAATCCGGAATGCACAAGAGTCGTCCATCGTCATCCAGATCTCGGACGATTCGGCTGACCACCTCCCCGGCCCGAAGACCCATCAGCAACGTCACCAGCGCGCCCACTGCACCCGCCTGGCCCTCTGAGGCGAGTTGCAACGCCTTGGCTTGCCACTTCCGCGCTTCATCGATGCGCAGTTGCGGCTTGCCGTGACGCCGCTTGCCGGTCCCCACGACACCCGCGAGCGGATTTCCGCGCAGGTACCCCTTCCCGACGGCCCAGTTCAAGAAGGTCTTCGCTTCCGCGAGGATGTTCCTGTGTGAGTCGACGGCCAGCGGTTTCCCGTATTTGGTATCGCGGGTACGGAGGGCTTGGTAGTACCCGCCGCACAGCTGCGAGCTGAGACCGGACAAAGGCAGCTCGTCGTCGGGGAAGAAGACCCCCAAACGCCACAGCGTCGCCGTGTATGACCGCTGCTTGTTCTGTTTCTCGTCTCGCAAGTAGATCTCGTACATCTGTTTCACCGCCGCGAGCGTGACTTCCTCGGTCTTTCGGATTCCCCGGTTCAGCGACCGAACGACTTGGACTGCTTCCTTTTCCGTTTCGAAATTTCGAGCAGTTCTGCTGCCTGATTCTTCGACCACGACGATTCGCCATCTGCTTCCTGATACTCGATAGGGTCCGAGCACACGTCGTCCCTTTGTTCTCTGCGCCATTTCCTCATCTCCTTCCCTCGGCGCCGAGAAACGTCAGCGGGAGAGATCCTAGCGATCGCCTCCACAAGCGCAAGCTGTTGCGCCAGGATCGGCGCCAACAACTCCGCGAAGGCACGCAGTTGGTCGGCGTCCATGCCGATGGGTCGGGGAGCCTGGCCGGAGGCCACAAGATCGACGCTGTGCTTGTTGTTCGAACTACTCATGGCGTGTGTGCTCGCCTGCTCGCCTGCTCGCCTGCTCGCGGCGAGCGTTTCGGCCTTGATCCA
>CAZIOH010000178.1:0-5931 GCA_964540815.1 uncultured Myxococcales bacterium
GCACTACGTGCCCCTCGACGCCGCGGCAGCCCAGCGCCTCAAGGAAGGGGCCATCGTCCGGGCGGGGGTCAAGAAGGAGTCCTGGGCCAAGCCCATGGACGCAGTCCTCGAGAAGGTCGCGGTCGAGAGCGGCGGGATCTATGACCCGCAGCACCACCTCCGCTCCCTCGAGTCTAGGTCCGTGGTCGCGGGCGGAGTGAGCGTGACGCCGGACGCGATCGTCGACGCCAATGTGCGCCGCTTGCAGCGGCTCGCGCGCCATGAGCTGGTTGCCGAGCTTCCGGATGGCCGCTGGCAGGTGCCGACCGATCTTGTGTCACAGCTAAAGGCGCGCGAGACCACCCACCCTCGACTGCGCGTGCAGGTCGACGAGATCGCGCCGGCGCTCGGGGATCAGGTGAAGCTCCGTGGGCCCGCCTGGCTCGACTCTGCGGAGCCGCGGGCGGTGTACGGCTTCGGGGACGAGGTTGCACGGGCGAAGGAACAACGGGCCCTTCACCTTCAGCAGCTCGGTATCAAGCGCAGCCCGTCCGAGGTGCGCCGGTCGCTCGACGCGCTGGCGCGCGCGGACGCCGGCAGGAACGTCGCGGAGGCCCGTGGCCTCGCGTTCGTGGCGGCGCCACCGCCGGGCTTCCACGGAGTCCTCGTCCCTTGCCCGGGCTCGACTCCCGGGCGACGTCGCTTGGAACGTGGCTTGGAGCATGGATCGAGGCGCTCGCCGTCGCGGGCCATGAGGCCGATCGCCGTCGGGCGCCATCATGGTTAGAGACGACCGCGCATAGAGGGCCTTAAATTGAGAGGTGACGTCAATGTCGGCGCGGCGCGTCCCTTCCGTTCGTGGAGTGGCGTCTTGGCAGAGCTCGCCCTTGACGCGGAAGCTGTGCCAGACCGCAACCCGACTCAGGGGCTTTCCGACATGATGAAGCATCAGCAGAAGTACTCGCGTCGCCGCTTTCTTAGCGCGGTGGGTGCCGGCGCGGCGCTGTTGCCGTTGCTCGAATCCGATCCAATCGACGCCGCCTGCGCGGGCACTGGAATCAAGCGCCTTTTCATTCTCGTTTGGCCGAACGGAATGTTGAGCAGCGTGTCAGCCTGGGCCACCACGGGCGACACGCCTTCGGCCTGGACGCTGCCTCCCTTCATGGCCAGCCTGGCGCCCTACCAGCAGGATCTCCTCCTGCTCGACGGGCTCGACTACTCGTTCCTCAGAGACATGCCCGGTGCGGGGGAGAGGACCGGTCAGGCCGCTTATCCCGGGCTGTTAACGGGAGCGTTTTTCCAAACCCTCTCGTCATCGACGGCGGCTGACATCGCCGGAGGACCGTCGGTGGACCAGTACATTGGGGGCCAGCTGAAAGCCGGTGGGTATCCTGGGCTCGCCAGTCTCAACCTCGGGGTTTTCGTCCAGAGCACGGGGCACCTGTCCTGGAAATCGGCGGGCCAGGTGGTCCTTCCCGACCTCGATCCCAACAACGTCTTTGCGACGTATTTCAAGGGCGGTCTGTTCGCTCCGACGCCGGCATCCGGCGCGGGCGGAGCGGGAGGAGCCGGGACCTCGGCGCGTGCCGCTATGCGAAGGAGCATCCTCGACTACGTGCAGGGAGACCTCGGTCGTTTCTCGAAGAAGGTGGGAACAGAAGACAAACAGCGGATTGCCCAGCACCTGGATGCCGTTCGAAGGGTCGAGCTTCGCCTCCCCCCCACGCCCGTGACCGGAGCTGGTGGCGCCGGGGGCGAGGGCGGAGCGTCGTCCACGCCGCCCGGATCGATCTGCGGCATCCCGACCGACGAGTTCCAGACACCGACGTTGCCCGCCAAGAACTCGAGCAACGTCGCACAGCTGGCGAAGTTGCAGATGGATCTGGCGGCCATGGCCTTCGCATCGGACCTCACCCGGGTCGTGGTCATGCAAATTGGCGATCAGCTTGGGGGCCAGCTCATCTTCACGAACCTCGGCTTCGCGGCCGGGGGGCCCAATCCCGCCGATGCCAACACGGGAGACGTCAACGGCTGGCACGCCATCGCGAAGCGAAACGGGGCCGACAAGGTGATTGTCGACACCTGGTTCCAGTCCCAGGTCGCGTACATGATCGGGCAGATGAAGGGGATCGTCGATCTCGGTGGCAAGTCGGCCCTCGACAGCGGCGTGGTCGTGGGGATGAGCAGCATGCGTTCGGGCCTGGGCGAAACCACACAGGTCCCCACCGTTCTCGCGGGAAGCTGCGGGGGCTACTTCAAGACCGGGCGGAGCCTGGCGCTCACCGGCATTCCCAACAACCAATTGCTGGTGTCACTATGCGACGGGATGGGATTTCCGGTCGCCACCTTTGGAGAGCCGAGATACGGCGGCGAGTTAGCCGCGCTGAAGGGGTAATGGACGGGGCCGAGGAAATCGCGACGGAGGAAACATCTTGAGCTTCGGAACTCGTGAACGCCGCTCCGTCTGGGCTTTGGCGATGGTCGGTTCCGCCATGACCTTCGCGGACTGCTCTTCCGCCTCGCGAAAGCTGCCCGGACAGTCCTCATCCAGCGGCCCCGGGGGCGTGGGCGGCTCCGCAGCGTCGGCGATGGTCGGCGGGGCCGCGGGACCGACCGCGCCAACCGCGACCGGCGGGAACGCCGGGGGCCTTGCCGCGGGAGCTGGCGGAACATCCGGGGCCGGTGGCGTGTCGGGCGGCATCGCCGGCTCTTTGGTGCCGCCGCTCGGCGGCCCGCCAACGCCTGAGTCGGCCGGGCCGATGGTCATGCGCCGGCTCACCAACCGCGAGTACAGCCACATCTTGAGCGACCTTTTGGCAGACGCCACCAATCCCGGCGCGACCTTCCTAGCAGACGTACCCTCGAACCCACCGTTCGAGGCCCCGACGAGTGTCGTCGCCGATGTGCAGATCGAGCAGTACCTTGCGACCGCCGACTCCGTGGTGGGGACCGCGCTGGCGAACGGCAACCTGTTCGCAAACGGCAACCTTCCAGCGACCTGTCAGTCCCCCGCCCCCGCGGACGAGACCACCTGCGCAGGTCAGTTCATCACGGCGTTCGGTCTGCGGGCGTTTCGGCGCCCGGTGGAGACCGACGAGGTCACGGATCTTCAAGCTCTGTTCACGACCGCCCGCGGGCTTGGCTTCGGTTTCCAGGAAGCACTGGCCGAGATCGCCAAGGGCATGCTGCAGTCACCCAGTTTCCTTTATCACTGGGAGATCGGCGCCACGCCTCCCACTGTCGATCCGACGACCGGGTTGGTTCCCCTTACTCCTTGGCAAGTGGCCGCGCGCCTGGCGGCAACACTGTGGGAGAGCGGCCCGGACGATGACCTGCTGTCGGCCGCGCAAGGCGGGAGACTTGCAACGCCCGCGCAGGTCGGCGCCCAAGCGAGCCGCATGCTCGCGGATCCGCGGGCGGCGCGAGCGCTCGAACATTTTCACGAGCAGCTGTTGATTCGCACTGGCTCGCTCGCGGATCTTCCGGCGCTCACGAAATCAAGCCCGCGTTTCACAGCCGGGGTGGCCGCGTCGCTGCCCGAGGAACTCAACAGGTTCCTCACGGACGTTTACTTGTCGGGAGATGGGACCCTGAACACGCTCCTCACGGCGCCGTACGCTTTCGTCGACGCGAATCTCGCCCCAATTTACGGCGTTGCCGTGCCCGCCGCACAGGGGTTCACCAAGGTCGCGCTCAATCCGGTCGAGCGCGGGGGCCTGCTGACACAACTGGCTTTCCTGTCCTCGACGGCCGACAACGTGAACGATAATCCGGTCGCGCGCGGAATCGTCGTTTACCAGAATCTTCTGTGCGGCACGGTGCCTCCCGACCCTTCCGCCGTGCCGCCGCTGCCCGTCGTGCCGACGGGGCCCCAGACCACGCGCCAACGCTGGACCTCCAGCACAGCGGGGTCGTGCGCGACGGGCTGCCACGCCCACGTCAACCCCCCGGGGTTCGCGTTCGAGAACTACGATGGCCTCGGCGTGTTTCGAACCACCGACTCCGGTCTTCCCGTCGATTCGACGGGGACGATGGTCACGCCTGGCCAGGTCTCCATCACCTTCACGAACGCCATCGATCTGTCGCGCCAGCTGGCGGCCAGCCCGGAGGTCAGATGGTGCCTCGACCGCCAGTGGTTCCGCTACATGCTGGGAAGACCAGAGAGCGCCGCCGAGCAGGGCTCGCTGGAGGTCGCCTATCGCAGCGCCTCCGCCACCGACGGGTATTCGCTGCGCGCTTTGCTGACCGCCATGGTGACTTCCAAGGCGTTCCTCGCTCGGGCACCTTCGCCCGGCGAACTGCCGTAGTCGTGGTCGCATCCGAGTCGGCGATCTGGAGAGCCAGCGCCAGGCATCGACAACGGTGGCCTTGCCGCGCCGGGCGTCTACGGCAAACTCGGCGGGCCCGGGATCGGCGGCCCACCGGCGCGCTCTTCAAGCGTCGGCGTCGCGCGACGCCCCGCCGCGGCGTCCCTCGCCCGGCCATCGACAGCCTCCGCAAATACCAGTCGAGGTCATTGGCCCACCCCTAGTCCCCTTGCCTATTCGCGTCGAGCAGCGAGGCCAACCGCTCTCTCTTACCGGGGCCGGACGCCCCACTGCGCTTGGCGGCCGCAGGGTCGAGAGCGCCCCTACCGCGATCCTGAACGCGATTTCCAAGCGCCGTGGATCTGGTTCAGCTACCCAGGACCAGGCGCCACAAACGTCGCCGATCTTCCCCGACAGGAACGATGATTACATCTACCTTGACGGGTCCGAATCACGCGGAACCAGCGTGTTTCACCGCACCCTCCGGCTCACCCCTCTAGCCTGCTCCGATAGTTCTCCCTCCGGTTCTGGGCGCGCCACCCCGTCGGTTCCCGAAAGGCACTGGGCGGCCGGGGAGCATCCAACCAGTTGGACCTAGGCGCGGTCGCCCCACGAGATGCTCCACGCCCGCACCCCCAAGCGCTACATGTCGCCACCGTCGGCGACGATGCAGCCATCCGACCAGCCTTCGAACCGCCACAGTGCGCGAACGTCGCGGCGATTCCGGATTCAGAACCGCTGCCGCCCGCTTGGTCGCTAGTTCCCGCTCATCGGGCTTCGATCACGCGCGGTTTGCCATGCTCGGATCCTTCAGATGTCGTCTCGATCTCTGCACGGAACGAGCAGACCCTTAGATCCGGGCACGTGCCGTGGCAGGGCCGGGAATCGCAAAGTTCGTCCAGCTGAACCCACGGTCGCTCTGCCAGGGGGGCCATTCCCGCTGCCTGTGTGAACGCCTTGCGAGGCGCCCCCCGGCCTCGAAGTCGAAGGTCGCTTGGGATGAAGCACGATCCTTCCTGGCACGCTTCTGTCTGCCCGTCGCCGCGGATTCCCCCCGGAAGACCGAGATTCTGAGGCTGCGAACGCCCCCCGCCGTCGCCGCTGGACCCCGTGGGCGGAGCTCCTTAGGCGGGTATTCCTCGTGGATGTCCTCGTCTGTCCGAAGTGCTCCAGCCGAATGCGAATCCGTGCGGCGATCCTGGAGAACGATTCAATCCAGGAGATACTTGGGCGCGGAGGGCCGCCTCGGCCCGGCTTCGGTCGTCGAGCTGGTGCTGATGGTCCCTCGAATCGTCCATGCCTTCGGCGGGGAGCTTACTACAACGCGGGTCTCCCGAGGTCGTCGGCGCGCCCGGGAGCGCGTCGCGGGTGGTCCGCGGCCGTCAGGTGGCGGCGGTTGTATGCGCGTCCCGCAGCCGGTAGCAGATCGATCTCCCGATCTCGACGGGCTGGAAGCCGGGATCAATGCCCAGGGTGGTCTCCGCGGCGCCGAGGAAGAGCACCCCGTCGGGCTTCATGACCCGGGGGAGACGGGAGAGGATCCGCCTCTTCGTCTCCACGTCGAAGTAGATGAGGACGTTGCGCATGAAAACGACGTCGAGCTTGTCGGGGATCAGCCAGCCGTCGTTCAGGTTGAGCTGCCGAA
>CAZIOH010000179.1:0-5903 GCA_964540815.1 uncultured Myxococcales bacterium
CTTTGCCGCCGTTTTGGCTGAATCCGGCCAGAAAGCTGGACCGATCTAGCGGGCAGCACGGGGAGCTTCCACACCTGCCGTCACAGCGACGGATCGCCCTCTCTGTCCGGCAATCGTCATATGGAATATTCCCGCACCTCCCCGTTAGGCAGTGTGGAGACGCCGCGCCGAGCAGGGCGGGACGGCGGAGACAAAGACGACGGGTGAGGAGGTGGGTTCACATGGCATCGAGTAAGAGGCAAGCCGGAGTCAGGCGTGTGCGCAAGACTGCCAGGGAAGGTCTTGGTGAAGGCGGGGAGAGCCGGAATGATCTGCTGCGTCCCGACCCTCAGTGGCAGCTCGACGCGCAGTTGGCCAGCCGGCGCGCCGTGGGTGCGCCCGCCCGCCCGCTCGGCCTCTTCGAGCTCCGCCAGCAGCCGGCGACGGTGGGCGTGAAAGGCGGAGCCCGACTCGCGGACTTACCCACCAAACCCACGAAAGCGTTTGGACAAGTCGCTCCGTTCGCTGCCGCGCCGTCCCACATGATGCCGTCCTTCGGTGCGGAGTCGGGGCACAAGGAGGGCACAAGATTTTGCCCCGATTCGTGATCCGAGAGGGTGTTCAGGGTATCTGCCCAATTTGGGCCCGCAGCGCCCATCAATCACCTTTCTTTGTCGCGCGGCGCAACTCCGCATCGATCACTCAACCGTCGCCGTCCTGGGCGATCACTCGAGGGGAGTTATGACGCAGATCATTGATGTCAGCCCGACCAGATCGAACACTGACGCTTCAGACATCGGCCATTCCGTGGTGGGCCGCATGCTCGCCATTGCGTGCACGCCCGACGCGCAAACGCTGTACGCCGGTTCCTACGCGAACCTGTGGAAGTCCGATGATGGCGGCAACAATTGGGGGGAGCTGACCTGGCCGCAGCCGGATCCTGCCCAGTTCGATGTGCCAGGCTCGCTTGGCGGGTGGTGCGTCCTCGACATTGCCACGACGCTCGGATGGCGCGTCGACAAACATCCGCGATTTCTCGCCCCGCTCACCGGAAGCGGCTTTGCCGACATCATCGGCTTAGGCGATTGCGGCGTGTGGACTGCGCTTGGCAAAGGCGACGGCAGTTTTCAGGATCCGAAGGTCGTGATCCCCGGCTTCGGGTACCAGGCGGGAGGCTGGCAGGTCGATCGGCACCCACGGTTCGTCGTCGACCTCAACGGCGACGGCTTTGCCGACATCATCGGCTTCGGCGACGAGTACGTGTGGACGGCGATCAGCAACGGCGATGGCACGTTTCAGCCGCCGCAAATCGCCATCGCGAACTATTGCTACGCGCAGGACTGGCGCGTCGACCGTCATCCGCGATTTCTCGCGCACCTGACGAACAGCGGATTTGCCGATATCGTCGGTTTTGGAGAGGACGGCGTGTGGGTCGCGCTGGGCAATGGCGACGGCACGTTCCGCGAGCCCCTTCCCAACCCGGTACTCAAGAACTTTTCCTATCACCAGGACTGGCGCGTGGACAGACACCCGCGATTCCTGGCCAACCTCACCAACAGCGGATTCGCTGACATCGTCGGCTTCGGCGAGGATGGGGTGTTTGTCGTGCTGGGCAACGGTGATGGCACGTTTCGAGAGCCGCACCCAAATCCGGTGCTCCCGAAGTTTTGCTACAAGCAAGGCTGGCGAGTGGACAAGCACCCGCGATTCCTCGCGCCGCTCACCAGCAGCAAGCTCGATGACATCGTCGGCTTTGGCGACGCGGGAGTGTGGACCGCTCGAAGCAACGGCGACGGAACATTCACGCAGCCGACGAACCAACCCGTTCTAGAGGGCTTCAACTACAACCAAGGCTGGCGAGTCGACCAGCATCCGCGATTTCTTGCGCCGCTCACGACCAGCGGACTGGCCGACATCATCGGCTTCGGCGATGCCGGCGTGTGGACCGCGCGCAGCAATGGAGATGGCACCTTCGCCAACGCGAACTTTGTCCTCCAAAACCTAGGCGTTGAGGGGGGATGGCAAGTGGATCGGCATCCCAGAGTCGTCGCCGACCTTGCGAAGAGCGGATGCGCGGATGTCGTCGGCTTCGGAGACGCGGGCGTGTGGACGGCCTTGGGCGATCGCGCCGGTGGGTTTCCAGCCTCGATTTTCGTGTTGCCAAATCTCGGGTATGGAACCATTGTGCTCGCCTTGGTCGTCGCCGACCGCGCGAAGAACAGCCGCGGCCTCTGGCGCTCGACCGACGGCGGTTCCACGTGGACCCGGGTGCTCCGCTTCGCCGCAACCCAGAACCTGGGACAATTGCAATGGGCGCTGGGCAGCGATCATCTGGTGTATGCCGCCGGAGGAACGTCGGTCGCGATCAGCCGCGACGCCGGCCAGACCTTTGAACAGGTGTTTCCCTGGGGCCCCGGCAGCTCGGTGAGCGCGAATCACATCGCCGTTCTGCAGACGTCCCCCGCCGACTCTGGTCCCGCGGTGATCTACGCCTTGGGGCAAACGACGGGAGGCGACGCGACGATGGCGCTCTCGTTCGACGGCGGCGACAACTGGATTCGAGACAAGGGTGTGCTGCCGAAAAACATCGGCGGACTGGCCAATCCCCTCGCGAATGGCAGCACGCCGACGGTCATGGTCATCTCGCCCCGCACCCCGTTCGAAGTGCTCGTCGCCCAGGATGGCAGCAGCGGAGGCAATGCGATCAACCGAGGCGACTACACGCATTTCCCACTCGGGGATCTCACATCAAGCTGGGACACGCTCCCGCTGCCTGACGCGCTGACCAAAACAGATACGCAGGACTCCGGCAACATTTTCCTGGTGGCCACGCAAAAGGGTCAGGGCGATTTGTTGTTCTATGGCGCGCAGCGTTTCCAGAACTTCTCACAATCTGCGGTCTACGTAGGTCCGCTCGATCCACAGTCGGGTGATGACTGGCACGCGCTCGGGCCGGTCCATGTGGACTTGCACGGATTCCTGCTTTCGCCTGATTTCCACGCTCGTTTTGACAACGGCACGTATCTGCCGGGCGGAGGAACGGCCTGGGTCTTGAGCGACGGAGGGATCTATCGCAGCACCGACGGCGGACAGAGCTTTACTCCGGCGACCGGGTGTCAAACATTGGCGTCCTTCGTCGGCGGCGTCGCCGTCGCGGGCAAGGGTGTGGCCTTGTCGTTGAATCAGGGTGACAACGACGGCTTCTACTCCATGAATGGGGGACAGAACTGGTCGTACCAGCAGTACGGCGGCGGGGACAACGACTACGCCTTCGCGGATCCGCTGCGTCCCAACAGCATCATGGTGTTTACGCCGTTCTGGGACACGGCAGCGAATCTACAACAGTCGAGCCGCTCCGGACAAACGGTCGCCGTTTACGAAAACCACTCGGGCGGCCTTCCTGATGCGAGCAGCACCGGGCACGACCGTGTGGCGGTGGTCGGTCCACCGATAGTCACAGATCCGACCATCTCCGGCGTGGCGTGGAACGGGAACAGTGGTTTTGCCGCGCCTGGGTTCCGGCCGATCATCCTCGGCCTGCTCGCAGAGACTCCGCCCCCGCAAGGCGACTACATCTTCATTCTCTTCAATCCCGCTCTGCTTCCCTCCGCAACACAGCCACTGCTGGTGCGGACGCAGAACATCATTGATATTCAACATCGCGACGAGTGGGCCAGCACCGCAACGGGGCCCGGGCAAGGCGCCAACGTCTTTCGGCAAGGGCCTCCGCTCCCTGGCGCGAAGATCGGCGTCGTGCAAGCCTCGGGCGGACATGTCAACCCGGTCTTCTACGTCGGCGGAGACGGCACGCTCTGGACGTGGAGGGCGGGCACCGCGGCGTGGAGGATGCTCGTGCCCGCCCCGCCAATACCACCCACGTCCGTGGGCGTGTCCTCGGCGACTCGCTTCTTCGTCCATCCTTACCAGCCAAACGTCATTTACGTGCTGGACACCGATCACGTGAAGCGATCAGACGACGGTGGGGCGACGTGGGCCGTGGATGAGAACCTCGAGAGGCAGCTCACGTGGAACAACCAGATCGCCATTTCCAGCCAGGCCGATCCTCTCGGTGGCCTGGACAGCTTCGACCTCGTCTTGACCGACATGCGATTCGAGCCGAGCGCTCCGTCCGTGCGCTTTGCGGTCGGCGTCGGCGGAGCGTTCATGACGTTCGACGGCATCACCTGGACTCGGCTCCTGCATACCGCCGCGCTGCCCGGGCGCCCGTCGTCTTGCTACTACGACTCGATTTCGGAGGGCGGGAATCCGGCGTTATACGTGGCGTGCGCGGGCCGCAGCCTCCTGAAGATCACCGATCTGCCGTTTCCCATCCTCTGAGGCTCCCTGGTTTGCTGACGACTGGCGCGGGCGTCAGGGCGGCCGCGGCGGCGACGTCATCGCCAACGCCAAAACAGTGTCTTCCCCCTCGCCGCAGGGGCCGTCGAGGACCTCTACTTGTCCGCCTGCAACACCTGTCCCAAAAGCTGATCGAGCCCTCCGATCAGGCCGCAGTCCGATGATAGAAATTCAGCAGGCCGCCGAGCCGCTCGCGGCGCCGCACTCGGCCGTTCTGATTCGCCGGTTCCGGCGCTCCCATGAGCAGTACATTCCCCAGGCCTGGCGGTCTCAAGCGGTGGACGCAACAGCTCGACCAAAGACCTCAGAGGGTTTCATCCATCCAAGGCTTTGTCGAGGGCGACCGTTCAGCTCACGAGCGACGGCCCTAAGATCGGCGCTGCTGAGGCTGGCTAGGTCGAGCCCCTTGGGGAGGTACTGGCGGAGCAACCCGTTCGTGTTCTCGTTGCTCCCGCGTTGCCATGGGCTGTGCGGGTCGCAGAAGAACACGCTGACGTTGGTGTCAATGGAAAACTGAACGTGTCCTGCCATTTCCTTGCCTTGGTCCCACGTGAGGCTTCGTCGCAGAGCCGCTGGGAGCCTCTTGATCTCGCGAGTAAGACCGCGCGCACGTGCTCGGCGGTTCGTCCGTGGGGCAAGCGCAAGGGCATCAAGAACCGGCTGTTCCGCTCCACAAGCGTGCCGACGGACGACTTTCCGTTCTTCCCGATGATGAGGTCGCCTTCCCAGTTTCCAGGGATGGCGCGATCGGACGCCTCCGGCGGTCGGTCGGCGATCATCACCATGTCGGCCATTCGGCCTTTCGGAGCAGCGCGGCCTCTGGATCTGCGCCGGGTTCGGCCAGTCCGCAGACAGGCGGTCAATTCCTTTCGGAGGCTGCCCCGAGCCTGGACAAAGAGCGACTGATAGATGGTCTCATGCGACACGCGCATGGTGGTATCCAATGGGTAGTCGACGGACAGCCGAGCTGCAATCTGCTGCGGCGACCAGCGCTCCAGGAGTCGTCGCTCGACCTCGCGTCGAAGCGGCAGGCACAGGCTGAGCCGTCTTGCCCTCGGGCGACGGTTCCTTTGTGCCGCAGTCTCCTCGGCCCGGACAACTCGGTAGGCGCCTGCCGTTCGCGTTCACCTCCCGCGAGACCGTGGATGTGGCTCGGCCGAGGGTCTGCGCTACTCGTCGAAAGGAGTGGCCGAGAACGAGGCCCCTCGAAAGCTCTTCCCGTTCAGCCAAGGAGAGCCGACGGGCCGAACGGACCCGAGTCTTTCGAGTTGCCCTCGGTCTTACGTCCAGCAGGCGCTGGATCGACTTCGTCGAGCACCCGATGGCCGCCGCCACCTTGACAAAGGTCTCGCCCGCCTCGATTCGACGGCAAATCTCCCCGTGTTCCGCTCCGGTCAAATGCGTTCCCTGGCCATCTCCCCAACGTCGCATGAATCGGCTCCTTCCGCTCGCCAATCACGTCGAATCGTTGCGTTGGTGGCTTGAGACCGCCCCTTGGTGGTTCCGTTCGCCATGGTAGGGGGCGAGGTACTCGCCGATGGCCCGCCGTAGATGTCTCTCTCCCAGCG
>CAZIOH010000180.1:0-5845 GCA_964540815.1 uncultured Myxococcales bacterium
TGGCTGATCCAGTACCGCAGGTAGATCTCCGACGCGTTTCGGTCTCGCAACGTTCCGGTGGCGCAGAGCTGCCATGACTCGAATGCGCAAGGTGGGTGACACCGCGAACATGGGCGAACGTTTTCGACGTGCTACGCGTCACGCTCGTCGACGATGATCGGAAGAATTTCGTCGGTGAAGGAACTGAACCTCGAGGGGCTCTCTACTCGGACCAGGTCGCGATCGCGCGCGGCGCGAGGACGGCCCGGCCCCGACGACAACGCGATCGCCCACCTCGCGCACTGGCGCCTCAACTTCAGTCTTCTGCCTCTTGCTCCGCGTCACGGGCGCGCTCGCCTTCCGCGAGTCCCAAAACGCGTGAACTCGGCCCCAGGGCGTGTCCACCTTGGGCACCACCCCTTCGTAGAATTGCTTCAGACGTAACCGGGTCAAACTGACAGGCGAGGATCGCCACAAACACCACCGGCTTCGAATTTCTTAGTACCTGGCCAGCCGGGTGATCCTGTGGTCAATCTCGCGCTTCAGACAGACTTCGTCGGTCATGCAGGCGTCGCGTGTTCGGAGCCAGGCCTCTTGCTCCTCCAGGAGCACCGAGTCGGCTCGGCCGCCTTCCGTGAGGCGGCGCCAGGCCAAGTCGATGCTCCGATCCAGAGCGGCCAGGGTGAAGCTGCCGCAGATTGTCTTTTCGGCCGCTGTGCCAGCCTTCTCGCAGGAGAAGGATGCTCGTGGTCTCGCGTCTGCCGGGCGTCTCGCCAGGATGAGCATGACCTGACTATTCAGGTGCATCACCAACCTGTCTGGCGATTGCTGGACAACCCACACGTCATTGGAAGGCCAGAACCAAACCTCGCCGGCTGCCACTTTGCTCGGTGGCGGGGTACAGAACGAGTAGACGTTGACGGTCGCCTTCCGAGAAACCTTGAGGCCGTAGTCCGCGGCCGTCGTCGCCGAATCACCGGGGTGGGGAAAACCAGAGTCCAGCAAATATCCCCACGTGGCCTTCCGTGACCTCCAGCCCGGGTCGACGCAGTTCGCCCGTCGATCAAAGTTGAATTGAACCCGGTCGGGCTTGACGAGCAATTCACGGCCCATGATCTTGGGGTCGTCCGGGCGGTACTCCCAGTGCGGCTGATCGGCTCGGTCAACCAGCACGTTCACGAGTTCCCAGGCCCCCAGCAATGAAGCCGGGGTTCGGTCGTCCCGGCATGCGCTGGTCCGACCTGCAGGACGCTGGTCCCGTCGGCCCAGTGAGGGTCGGATAGGGCGCCCGCTCCGTGGTGGCCACCGATACTGGCCGCTTGCTACGATTGGATTGCACCCGATGGAACCGATCTTGGGGATCAAATGGACCTTGAGTCTCCTGTCAGCGGCATATGCGGGTCAGACGTTGCTCGCGAGGCGGCGCATGTTCCAGCCGCGCGAGCTTCGAACCACTCCTGCGGCGCGGATCTCCGACGCCGTGGAGGGACGAGTTCGCCTGACAGGGGTGGTCCATGCCCGCCTCCCGCTGGTTGATGCGATCTTTTCTGGAACGCCCTGTCTGGCCTACGAGATCGTGATCGAATCCAAGATCGGCCATGGCCCGGCATCCATCGTCAGGCTGATTGATGGCGTTTCGTTCAGCTTGGATGACGGGTCGGGCCTGGCGGAGATCGCCATCGACGACCCCGTGTGGCTTCCGGATCGGTGCGGCCCGGCTGGACTCTCCGTGGTCGTGCGGGCTCCGCCCCCTGAGCAGCGTTTCTAGTGCCGACGCCGAAGCCCCCGACATGCGCTCTGCGACTCCGGGCTGATCGAGCACCTCGATCGTGCGGGAATGCAGACCGCCGGCGCGCGCGCCCGCGAGGTCCTGGCTGACGCGGCGCTCGACGATGACGACGTCCACCCGCGCGAGCGCGAGCTCGGAACCTCATGCATCACTTCGTGCTCCGCTTCGTGCGCAGCTCAGTGCAGTAACGTCTTGCTCGGTCATGGCCGCTCATGCTGACAATCCTGTCCGTGGCGACGCGAATGCAGATCTCTCCGGAGGAGCATGTACTATCGTCGTCTGACGTCAATTTCTACCCCACTGAGAGGGAGGTGCGTAGTGACGCGACAGGGTTGGCAAGCCGCAGGGGTTCGTGCAGGGTTGGTCCTTGCAAGTCTCGGACTCGTCGCTGGATGCCAGGGCCCGGGCAGCTCGGCGGGTGGACAGCCAAGCTCGAGCGCACCGGCCGCCGCCAGCGGAAGCAGCACGCAATCGGGGGGAACCGCGACAGCGTCGGCACCGACGGGCGCGACGGACCCCTCAACGATCGAGGGTGTCACGTGCTTCGACGACTCCGCCAGCTTCGGTCAGGTTCCGGTGGCTGGGGGGCCCGTTCCGTCTATCCCAGGCCTACCCGTCGGGACCCCTACGCTTCTGCAGCTCGGTCCCACAACCACGCTTGCGACTCCGCCACCAGCGATCAGCGGCGGCACGCTGCTCGTCCTTCCCGGAGACATGACGGCCGTGGCGGCCGATCCGGATCGCGATCGTATCTACATCGTCGATCTCGGCGCCTCCCAGGTGGCGGCCACCATCCCGCTCCAGCCCGGCGACGAGCCCGGCCGGGCGATCCTCGATGGAGCTGGGCGGGTCGAGGTCGCGCTGCGCGGCGGCGGCGCGGTCGTGACCCTCGATGCGGCTAGCGGGGTGATCCTGCAGCGCCGCGCGGTCTGCGCGGCGCCGCGGGGCCTCGCCTACGAGGCGAAGACGGACCTGATTCACGTCGCCTGCGCAGACGGTGAGCTCGTCAGCCTCCCGGCCGCAGGCGGCGCGCCCGTTCGCCGGGTTTGGCTCGACGACGATCTGCGCGACGTGGTCGTCGATCGAGACCACCTGCTCGTCAGCCGCTTTCGGTCGGCCGAGATCCTGACCGTGGACGCACAGGGCGTGGTCACCGCCCGCACCGAGCTCGGGGGATTCCGCTCGCCGCAGGCCCGCGGGGGTCAGCTCTTCATGCCGGCGGTGGCGTGGCGCATGGTCGGCATGCCGGGGGGCGGAGCCGCGATGATGCACCAGCGTGGGGTCGACGATCGGATTCAGCGCGGACGGGCCGGCCACGTCGTCCGCGGGAGCTATGGCGGAGGCGCATCCCAGAGCACCTGCGACGGGATCGTTCACAGCGCCGTCAGCCGCATGAAGCCGGACGGGACCATCTCAGCGGGACCGGCGCTGGCCGATGTGCCGCTGCCCGTGGATATGGCGGTCTCCGCCGACGGGCAGCAGATCGCCATGGTGTCCGCGGGGAACGACGGCAACATCGCCTCCCCCTTCGGGCGAATGGTCGCCGCTCCACACGTCGGAGACGTCGACTCGCTCACGGGCACAGGGAGCGGGTCGTGCTTTCCCGATGCGGGAACGACGCCCTGTTGGGGACAAGGGTCCGCGTCTTGCGTTTCGAACGTGAACACCACCGGGCAGCTCATCGCTGTGGCTTTCCGGTCCACCGGCGACATCGTGACCCAGTCCCGCGAGCCCGCTGCCCTCCACTTCCGAGGCACTGGGATCCCGCTCGCCTCGGACAGCCGTGCCGATACGGGTCACCAGCTGTTTCATGCCAACGCCGGCGCCGGGCTGGCGTGCGCGTCGTGCCACCCCGAGGGCGGCGACGACGGGCGCGCCTGGAACTTCACGTGCACGGGCCGCCGCCGCACGCAATCCCTGCAGGTGGGGCTTCGCGGCACCGAGCCCTTCCACTGGGACGGGGACGAGAAGGACTTCGCCGAGCTTTCGACCGACGTGTTCACCGGGCGCATGTCCGGCCCGTCGCTGTTGCCGGATCAGGCTAACGCGATCCTGTCGTGGCTCGACGCGCAGCCGCGGGTCAAGCGCCCGGCGCCCGCCGACGCGGCTGCCGTTCAGCGCGGGCAGACGGTGTTCAACCGCTCCATCGGCGGAACATCGTGCGCGACCTGCCATTCGGGCCCGCACCTCACAAACAACAAGACCGCTGACGTCGGCACGGGAGGTGCCCTCCAGGTGCCCTCCCTGGTCGGGCTCGCCAACCACGCTCCATTCATGCACACCGGCTGTGCGAAGACGCTGGCCGACCGTTTTGCGCCGGCGTGTGGTGGGGGCGACTTGCACGGAGTGACCTCCGGGCTCGCGGCTTCGGAGATCGCGGACCTCGTGACGTACTTGCAGACCCTGTGAATCGCGCGCGCGCCACGGCTCCGCGCTGCGTCCACGCGCGCGCCCAGACCCCCGCCCACGCTTGGGCGCACGTCCTCGCTCGCAGTCGCGGGCGCGGGGGTGAGCTTGGGCTTGGGAAAGGTGGGCTTCGACGCCTGGCCATCGCCGTCGTCTGCGCCGGCGTGGGGGCAGGCGGCTGTGGTCCCGGGAGCAGCACCGGCGAGACGCGGAGCCCGATCGTCATGGATACCTTTGTCTCTCAGCTGGCCGCGGCGATGTGTGGCTGGCAGTTTCGTTGTTGCGCGCTGCCCGAGATCGAAGGCGACAGCTCGGCCCGTTACCTCACGGAGTCGGACTGCAGGACGGTGTTGACCCAAACCATCGCCGAAGAGCTGTCGGAGGCGCGCATCGGCATCGAAACCAACCACCTGTCGTTCGATTCGACCGTGGCCGCAGCGTGCGTTCAGACATTCACCGAGGGCGCCTGCAATCCCGTGCCCAATCGCATGGCCAACCTCCCGTTAAACAGCCCCCTCTTGCTGTGGGCTCGCTATGCGAGCTGCCCCAATCCATTCATTGGCCAGCTTCCAACCGGATCGGAGTGTTTCCTGCCAACCGAGTGTGCGTCCGGTCAGAGCTGCACGAGCGGCGGGGACGCGGCGGGGACGTTGAGCGCCGGCGGGCTGCGCGCGCCGTCGCAGCTCGGCGACAACATGTCGACCTTGCGAGGCCACTGCCAACCCGACGGACAACCCGGGACACCCTGCGCGAGCTCGCTGGACTGCGCGGCCGAGCTCTACTGCCGGGCCGCCGATTCCGTGTGCGCCAAGCCGGCCGCCGAGGGTGATGCGTGCGATAGCGGGATGGACTCGTTTCAAAATCCGACCTTTCCCGTCGCCTGTGCCGACAGCCCCCGGGCCCTGCGGTGCGGGGGTGGCCATTGCCACCGGCTGCCGCAGGTCGGTGAGCCCTGCCTCTTGGCAGCAGACACGAGTACCCCGCCCTGTGACCTGTCCACGGATGCCAGCATTGTCTGCGTGGGGGCTGGGGTGAACGGTACCGGGGTCTGCCAGAGACCCGGTCAAGTGGGAGACGCGTGCGCCATGAGCTCGGAGATAAGCCCGAGCGCGGTCCCGCCCTGCGCCGGCTCGCTGGCCTGCCTCGGCGGCGCCGGCTCGGGCTCGGCCACTGACCAAGCGGGTATCGGCCACTGCGCTCCCCCGCCCGTCATCGGGGCGCCGTGTGGTCTCGACCAGCGCTGCGCCGCCCCCGGCGTGTGTTACCTGATGCAACAAGGTGACACCGGCGAGTGCGCGCTCCCGGGCAAGTCTAGGGCCGGCGCAGCCTGCACGTCCGATTTCGCCTGCACCTCGCTCGTGTGCAGGTCTGATTCCGGCGATTCGTCTGGTGCGGCGACCTGCGTGCCAGGTGGCCAGGCAATCTGCGCCGGGTCCTACAGCTATGTTGTCCAAAGTCAGAACATGTCCGGGCTCGGATCCGGCGGAGTCATCGGAACTGCGACCATGGGCGGGATCGGGATGGCGACCGGGACCGGGGGCGGGGTCGTCTCGCCAGCCCCCAGCGCTGGCAAATAGCCTTCAGGATCCGCCGCCGCTCGTCGTGTCCCAAAATCTGATCGAGCCCCGATCAGGCCGCGGTCCGATGATAGAAATTCAGCAGGCCGCCGAG
>CAZIOH010000181.1:0-5724 GCA_964540815.1 uncultured Myxococcales bacterium
TCGGTCCGCCGGCCACCGGCCCGCCCGCCGGACCACCCGCCTTCGGACCGCCCGCATTGGGCCCGCCGGCCACCGGTCCACCCGCCGCTGGCCCGCCAGCCTCAGGGGCTGCCAGTTCTGGGCCGCCGATGACAGGACCGCGAGCGGTGGGACCGCCCCGCGGAGGTTCGCTCGAGGGCTGGACAGCATTGGCGCGCGCCGCGGACAGGAGTAGCAGGCTCGCTATCAGTGACATTGTGATGCGTTTCATCGATCTTGGCTCCTTGGGTTCGGGAGGGAACCATTTGTCCACCGAGGACACGCCAGACCTGAGGTAAGAGGTATGCAGCGTTCCTTAACGTCAAAAAGAATTGACCGACGCGAAACCGACGGTTCGGTGTTTCCCGGCGGGCCTCGGTGTGCCTCCCGGACCGGTCACAGCGATCCCGCCAGATCGGTCCAAGGAATCGACCGATGAAGTCGGCTGGGGGGACTGACGCCGTCTCGGAGCCGCGCTGCAGGTCTTCCTGATTCGGTGATCGCCCCAGACTACGCCGCCTCCCACCTAGCTGCCCATTCACGCGGCCACCGAGGATCATCGACTCGGGGTTTGCATCTGGGAAGGCAAGTCGGTCGGCGCGGTGCGCGAGCTCGTTGAAGCCGTGGTCGGGCCCTACAGCAAGAACGAACACTTCGAGATACACGTCGACGGACTGACCCCGAAACTGGGGAAGTAGTCCGACGAACGCCGTGAGGTGATGCTGGACCCGATGAGCGGAAACGCCTCGGGGACCCCAACTCCGAGGACGACTGGGGCAAGCTCCTCGGCGACAACGCCGCGGTCACAACGCTGCTCGACCGGCTCCTGCACCACGCTCACGTCCTCAAGTGCGGCCCGCGCAGCTGGCGCACCAAGGTCCAGCCCGATTTGCGTCACGAGCTAGCCGCGGGATAGAAACCACCAGTCTCGGACGCTCCCCTGGTGCCGGTTTTCAGGTGTCCATCCATGGCCGGTTTTGAGGTGTCCACCGAGGGTGAGCAACCCGCTATTCCTCGAGATGGATCGCGGGAGGCGACCGACACCGATCTTGGGGAGCTGTGGAAGCGGCGCGCGCCTTTAGCCTACGAGAGGCTGAAGGACGGCCGCTGCGCCAGTCAAGAAACAAGCGGCCTTGGACCCTACTGCCCGAGCGGCCGTGGCGCCCGGAGGAGGGTGACCGAGACGACCCGCCGATCCCGGGCGTCCTCGCAGACCTTGATGACGAAGCGCTCTCGCCACCCTCGGTAGATCAGCTGTTCGATCTCGTGCTCGAGCGCGCTGAAGGCGTATTCCTTTCCATCCTCGGTCCTTAGCGTGAAGCCTTTGAAGTCACCGAACCGATCGAAGAACAGGTCGGCGATCTTTCCGATCGTGCAGCGTTCCGCGCCTCCGTGTGTGGGACCCAGGTGGCCTGGGTGATAGCCATGAGGAGATGGCAGGATCTTCGTGGGGTCTCCGCCCATGCCCTGGATGCGCTGCGAAATGACCTCGATGTAGCGCACCAGCACCGGGTGCCACCGGTTGGCGGGCTCGATGATGCCGAGGCGCCACTTCAGGATAGCCAGCAGGTTCTCGTCGACGGGCAGAATCGCGCTCTCCTTCTGGACCGGAATCTTCATCGAGAAGGTGCCCGTCACGTAGCGCCAGATGAATTCCTTGCCGACCGACTCGGCGTCTCTCTGCAGCACGGGCGTTTTCGGCACTCTCTTCGTCGTCAGTCGGCGCACCACGATCTGGTACTCGCTGCCCACGCGGACGGACGCCGGAAGCTGCAACGTGAAGAGCCCGGCGAAGCTGCCGCCGGTGCCCACCGGGATCGGAATGTACGTCACCTTGCTGACCACGCGGCATCGCAGGGTATTCGCCCCGACGGCGTCGAGGGCGTGGCTCGCGTACAGGCCAGCTGCCAGCCCGAGCACGTCCGCCGCGTTCACGGCCGGCCAAAATAGATCGGCCAGCGTCCCCAGCGGCGTTCGTCCCCAGTCGACCATGATCTCGTCCGGATAGCTGAGCAGGCTCTTCTTGTCCGCGACCGGGGGGCTCTGGCTCGGCCGGACGTCCAGGGTCTGCGGTACCCGGTGCGTGAGTGGATAGCCGGGGTTGCCCGACGGCGTGACCTGCAGGTTGCGCTGCGCCAGCTTGTCGCAGTTCTCGGGGTTCTCGATCACGCCGTTGCTGTTGACGATCGGCGCCTCGTCGTACGCAAGCTGAGCAACCAGGCAGTTGTGCGCGCTCCCGGCTGTCCAGTACTGCACCGATTGCCCGCCGATCGTGTTGCCGGGATCGTAAACGTTCAGGAAGCAGCCGAAGAAGGCCCACGTATAGTCGCCCGTCGGAATCTCGATCGTCTGGTTGTTGACCCCTCCAGCGGCGTAATCGGTGGGGCTCGCGCCGAAATTCGCGGTCGCAAAGAACGGCAGTGAACAACCGTTGATGGTTCCGCCGCCGTCCGTGCCCGGCAGAGGGCTGCTGGGTGTGCTGCCGCCCGTGCTCGGGTAGGTCACGTTGGGATCCGCCGAGGACACCGCCCCCGCGTTGTCGATGAAGTCCGTGTCGAAGGTCTGCGTGGTGAACAGCCGAAAGAACACCTTAACGTTGGCGGCCGCCCCGGCGGAACCAGACGAGCCCTTGAGGCGAACGCGCGCAATCGCAAAGTTGTAGTTATTGGACGAGCCGGACTTCGGCGTCACCGTCGAATCCCCATCCAGCGCCCCGTCCTGGTCCGGCAGCAGCGTGTCGAGCGGATCGGAGACGTTGGTGTCGGGCGGGGTGAAGCTGGCGTTCAGGTAACCGAACTGCTGGTTGAGATAGCCCACCAGATCTTGAATGTACTGATAGGCACCCCCGACGCTGTCGGTCAGCGTGGGAGCGCCCGGGCCGGCCACCGGCTGCGAAGTGACGGCCGGCGTGCCGGTGAAGACCCGGAGATCTTGGCTGAGGTAAAAGTACTCCGCGCCGCTCCGGATGTTGGTGAAATATGGATCTGAGCCGGCCAGCAAGAAGAACTCGGCCCTGGGCGTAAAGGGAAGCGCGTTGCCCTGGACGTTGATGCTGGCGCCCAGCTGGAATGGGAGGGGCTGATTCCCGGGCGTGGGAAACGCGCTCAGAGAGGCGGCCGTGAACGACACTCTATACGCAAAGCGAATACGCTGGGGCACGTTGGCATCGTCCCCGGTGTTTCCGAGGTCGTACGAAATGCCCGCCGGGGTGATCGAGAGCCCCGGGATGTGGGTGCTGTCGAACGTTCCCGAGAAGGTGGGTGTCGAAGACGCGACGCTGTTGGGCGAATAGCCCTCCAGAAAAACGTAGAAGGCCGGGGACCAGGTCGGCGTATCGGTCACTTCGTCGCGCCCGTAGTTGTTCTTATCCAGGACGAAGTAGAACGCCTGCGGCGTGGGCAGGTAGTTGCAGTCCTCGTCCGGCGCCGGGCAATCCCCGCCTCCGGCCGGCTTGACGACCACCGCGGCGTAGTACGCGAAAGCGAATCCACCCGGCGGCGACGTCTGATTCGTCCCGAGGTAGGTGTTGAAGGCGTCGAAGTAGGCCCGGTAGAAATTGCTCGCGTGATAGCAATTCTCACAGCAGGGATCGCCCACCTCGGGATTGACGTGATCGACTTTGGGATCGACGATGGCTTCGGCGATCTCGTGACTCACCACCATCGCGTACTGGTCCACCTGGTCGGCCAGGGTCAGTCCCGTCGCGTACACGCCGAACGTCGCGAACGGCCCGTTTGCCAGGTCGTGGTAGCCGCCATTGGCCACGACGAATCCCGAGTCGTCGCTGATTCCCGTCGGGCACGGGATGACGATCATGGACGTGGCGGCGTCGAGACTGTTCGCCGACAAGATCGCATTCACCCAGGCCTTCACGTCGGAGCCCGAAAAGGTCGACCCCGCCATGTTCATCGTGAAATCGAGAGTGGTGGACGATATCTCGACCGTCGACGGGCCGTATTCTTGCTGGACCATCTCCAGGATGGGGACGATCGCGTGTTGCGCGTAGGTCACCATCGCCTGCATGTCGGCGGCAGCGAACGTGAAGGTGCCACCCGGCGTGACGAACGTCGGGTGAACGAAGTGAACCGTGCCGCTGAACAGTGGCCCGCTCATTTCTTTCCCTCACGGCTCGGCCACTTCCGAAGCGCCGGCATGGGATGCCTTTTCAGGAACTCCGCGACGGCCGGGAAGCGCTTCAGCTCGGGCGAGTCAGGCTTGAGGGTGTGCAGGTGATGCAGGATCTCCACCGGTAGCCCGGTGCCCATGCCGGGGCCGGTCGCTTGCTTGGCGAAGATCTCGGGCGCGTGATCCTGGAGATAGCGGGCGTTCTTCACGGCCCGCGTGAAGCAGCGCATTTTCCGGGGCGGGCCTGAGGCGAGCTGAGACATCGAGGACTCCTGTCTTTGAGAAGAAGAAGAAGGACGCCCAGCATCACAACGGTCAGCGAGCTCGAACTTCCGCATCAAACAGTTCGGGCGCGCTCATTTTTGGGCAGGAGGCAAGGCGATCGTCATCGGCCAGCTGATGGTGCCCGCGCCGAGGGTCGCGGAAGACGCGGCGCTGCCGTCGGCCTTGCAGTCGGTCCGCACCTCCGTCCTGCTAGACGGGCAAGACTTGCCCCATCCTAGACACTGTGTTGCCGAGGGGCACGACCGCCACCTCACTGAAGTGACCGGCAGCGCGCGCGGCCGCGGGCCATCTCCGGGTAGACGTCCAGGCCGCAGTCCGCCTGCACCCGACCGGCCACAGTGGGATCGATCGATCGCGGCAGCAGGAGCGAGCGTCCGTCCACGACCCAGCGAGGGACGGGACCGGGATGCCTACTCCCGGGGCGTCGCCGACCACGCCTTCGGAGCATCGGGCGCGGCGGAGCTCGAGCGCGGCCTCGACTCGCCTTTCCGGCGAGGTCTGGGTCCTGGGCGCTGAACCGCTGAATTCGCGCAGACAACAATTCATCGCGAATGGCCGATAACCCTCAGGAGATGCAATGCAAGAACGGCGCACCTCATCGACCAGGCTGCCGCACGGGCGCGAGGAGCCAGCCGGGGCTCGCGGACACCTTCGGCGAGCTCCCACAAAGGCCTCGAAGACGTTGGCGTCAGATCCGTTACCGAGATCACATGGCGCTGCCTTGTCCTCCAAATCGAGGAACTTCAATTGAAGTTGACACACCGCAGTTTCATCCGGCGAGATTCCTCTCACCGTACCTGACGACGGCGGAAGCGCAGATTTACCTGGGCTACCGCAGCCCAGGGGGCATCCGCATGGCTTTCTACCGGGGTTGGCTAAAGCCGGGGGGACGCTCCACCCCGACGAACTTGGCTGTTCACGAAAGAGGCCCTCGACGCATTCGTGGCCCTCGGTGCGCGTGCTACCGTGGACGGCGGGTGTCGTCTGGTGCGCGGCACAACGGAGGATTGGCTCACCGTCGCGCTGGCAGCGGGTGGATGTTTCCCTCGAAGATGGGGAAACCGCATCACAACACCTCGTGCATGGGAAAGGCCTTCGCCGATTGCCTCAGAGCAATCAACGTAGGCCGCCGGTTCTCGTTTCATGGCCTTCGGCGAACCGCCAACGATCTCATCCGGCGGATGGCCAGCGGAGAGGTGGCCCGCGCGATCACGGGCCACGTGACCCAGCGCATGACCGAGCACTACTCACACGTCGACGTCGGGGAGAAGAGGGCTGCAGTCGAGGGGATGCTGA
>CAZIOH010000182.1:0-5446 GCA_964540815.1 uncultured Myxococcales bacterium
TGCTCGGCCTCCCGCGCTTCTTCGAGGCCAATCCCGCCGGTCCCTCCAGCTCGTACGCCGTGGCCAACCGGCGAACCTGCCGCGCCCCCAACCCCAACAGCTCCCCGGCTTTCCCCTGGGACAGCCGTCCCTCGAGCACCTTGCGAATCACGCCCATGCGGTCGATTTCCGTGCGGCTCATCGTGACCAGTTCCTTCGCCATCGGTCCGACTAGCGCACAGCACCTCGGCTAGAACCGGACATTTGATGGACCCGATCTGGCGCCCAGTAGAGAGTAGAGAGTAGAGAGAGATCTCGTGGGCACACTCCATCCCTGCGACGGGCGGCGGCTGCCCACGTGGCGCTCCCTCACCAGTCCGACTAGAACGGTGCGTCAGCCGAGATCCGACTCCAGCTCGTGCATCAGGAGGCGGAGGTCCTGCAGGTCGGCCGTCGCCAACCGCCCGCCCGCGTCGCACCTGGCGAGCAACGACTCGGCCACACGCCGGCCAAGGGTTGCCCGTGGTGCGATCGGTTCCAGCGCCCGGGTGAGTGCAATCAGAGTGCGCACGCTGGCCGCGTCGTCGCGTTGGTTGGTGAACCGTATCCGCGGCTCGGAACGGGCGCAGGTATCGCGGGTCCAGCGCTGTATCCAGCGAGCGAGCGCCGCCATCTTCGGGTAGTCGAGCTTCTCGGGCGTATCGTCGGGGGTGTGATAGTGCCGCCAGCGGCCGCAGGTGAGGAACACAAAGGGGACCCCTGCCGACCAGAAGGCGGCGTAGTCGCTGAGGGGTGGCACCATCTCCGCGTCGAGGCGTCGTAGCCACATGCCGGGCTCGGCATCGGCCACCTGGTCCAGATGCGCGGCCGTGCCGGTGCTGCGCTCGGCGCCGAGGGCGAAGACCGTGCCGCGCACCTCCTCAGGGAAGTGCGGACCACCGAGGGCGTGACCGACCAGGTCCATGCAGAGCATGGCGTCGATGCGATCCAGCGGAATGGTCGGATGCGCGGCGTACCAGTTGGACCCCATCCCGTCGGCCAGGAAGTGCGGCGGTTCCTCACCGTCAAAGAAGGCCACGAGGACGCCGCGACGTGTGGGCGGCTCACGGACCAGCGCGCCGGCCGCTTCCACGAGAATGGCCACCGCTGCGGCGTTGTCATCCGCGCCCCAGAACGTCTCCGAGCCGTGCCTCCCGAGATGGTCGTGGTGCGCACCGAGCAACACCCATCGCTCCGTCGTGCCGACCGACGCTCCGGCCGCGGGGATCTTTGCGAGCAAGTTGGCGCCACCGCAGTCCGGCACCGGCTGCTCGTGGACCACGAGGCCGCGGGTCGCGAGGGCCTCGGCGATGATTCGTCGCCCTTCGCGTCCCCCCGCCCTCCCGGGGGCGCGACCGGCGCATTCTTCTGAGCACAGGGCCTCGACGAGCTCACGCATCGAATGAGGTTACCGCGCGGGCGCGCGTGCAAAGACCGGTGTTGCGAGCTGGGGTCGCCGCAACAATTGCGCGAATTTGGTCCGCGGGGGACAGGTCGGGGAAGGTCGAATCGGTACGGAGCAGCGGTTCCCTCATCTCACCGAATGGCCCGGCTCGTGCAGGGGGTGTCCTGATTCTGTTGGTCTCGTGAATTTCAGGAGGCGCGATGGACAGGTTGCGGAGAGTTTCGAGGCTCCTCGGCGGCGAACCTTGCTCCAATCGGTGGTTTCTGCTGGGGGCGGTGGTCGGGCTCGCCTCGTGCGCGGCCGATGGCATGGCGCCGCCAGGGGACGAGCTGGGGGCGGCGGTGTTGACCCTGACAAGCGTTCCGCCGGACGTGGGGTGCCTGCAGGTGATCGCCGCCGGATCGCGTCAGGTCATGAAGCGGTTCGACCTCCAGGTCGGCGGCAGCCCGTCGCTGGAAATGGGGGGCCTTCCGTTGGGGGAAGTTCAGTTCAGCAGCACCGCCTTCGCCGAGGCCTGCGATGGCACGACGTCGACGGAGACCTGGCTCAGCGATCCGACGCCCGCGGTGATCGCCAAGGGGATCGTGTCCCACGTCGTGCTGACCATGCGGCGAAATGGGCGGAGCGCTATCTCGATTGACTTCGACGACTGTGCCACGGGCTTCGTCAACCTCGTCGAGAGCCGCGGCGTGGATCAGGTCGACCCTATCGACATGAACGACCTTGGTCAGATTGTCGGATATGTCGCGAGCCCAGAGGGAACGACGGCATTTCTGTGGCAAGGGGGCGTATCGAGGACAGTCGGTGCGGTCGATGTTCAGGGAATCAACAACCGGGGCCAGGTGGTGGGTACCGGGGTGGCTGGCGGCTTTCTCTGGGACTCCGGGCTAGGTGTCTTCTACGACGTCGGGAACCTGGGCGGCGACGTCAGTTGGCCCAGGGCGATGAACGAGTCCGGTCAGGTGGTCGGTCAGAGCATCACCGCGAGCGGGGAGTACCATGCATTCACGTGGCGCCTCGGAGAAGCCATCGTCGATCTCGGCACGCTCGGTGGAACCTACAGCACAGCCACGGCCATCAACGCCGGGGGACAGGTGGCTGGCGAGGGCAGCACGGCGTCCGGCGAAACGCATCCCGTACGCTGGGAAACCACGGGAACCACGCAGGATCTCGGCACCCTCGGCGGCAACTGGGGCTCGTCCGTGGCGATCAACGACGCCGGCCAGGTCGCGGGGGTGAGCTCGATCGCGAACGATCAGCAGACGCACGCCTTTCTGTGGACGGCTGGCAGCATGCGCGATCTCGGGACGCTGGGAGGGGACTGGAGCTCGCCCTCCGCGATCAACGCCTCTGGCCAGGTGGTGGGCCAGAGCAACCTCGTGCCCTTCGGGCCGCAGCACGCCGTACTTTGGGACGAGGGCGGCATCCACGATCTCGGGACCTTCGGCGGTGATTCGAGTGGCTCGGGAGGGTTTCATCGGGCCATCAGCGACGAAGGGGAGATCGTCGGCGCCGCCGAGACGGCTCTCGGCGAGATGCACGCGTTTTACTGGAAGGCGGGTGTCATGCACGACCTCGGAACGCTCGGGGTGCCCAGTACCACGGCGTTCGGCATCAACCGAGCGCACCAGATCTTCGGCGACACCGTGACGAGCTCGGGTCGCCAGCGCGGCTTCTTGCTCGATCCCAACGGCTGCTCCGCCAGCGCGTCGGCGGCGCCAACCCCGACCTTGGTGGCGCCGTAGCCGGGTCCGACCGTCGGCATGGCCCCCATCCGGTGTCCGGTGCAAGAGGAGGCTCGAATGAGGCGTCAGTATCCTGAGCGGACTTTCCCTGCGTTTGTTGCCGGTGTCGTCGTCGTCTTCGCCGTGGCCGTCGCGGGAATCGCGGTCCCGGCGTGCTCCGGGCCGCGCGGTGTCGATGGCGCGCGGGACGACGTCGGGGTGGCCCACTTCCTTCTGTCCGAGGTGCCCGCCGACGTTCGATGTCTCTCCGTGGTGGCCGAGGGTACGCGCAGCGTCTCGAAGTGGTTTCCCGTCGCGGCCGGCAGTGCCGTGACTTTGGAGATGGCAGGGCTGGCGCTCGGCCCGACGACCTTCGAGGGCGCGGCGTTCTCGACTGGCTGCGAGGGCGGCGCCTCGATGGATCCCTCCTGGGTGGCCGATCCGGTAGCGGCCGTCCTGGAGAAGGGCGTGGTGGCGCAGGTGGTGTTGGTCATGCATCGCAACGGACGTGCGTCGATCGGCGTCGACTTCCAGGATGATGGGGTAGCGGGGGCTGGGCAGGGCGGAGGAGGGACGGGGGGCGCCAGTGGGGCCGGCGACGCAGCGGCCAGCGGAGGCGCCTCCGAGTCGGGCGGAGCGCCCGGGACCGGCGGCAACGTCGGTGGCTCGACCGCGGGTCACAGCGGTTCCGGCGGATCGCCAACCGAAGTCGACGCCGGGGTCGACGCGGTCACCGTAGACGGACCCACCGGGGACGGACCCGTGCTCGACGCAGCGGTCGAGACTGGCTTGACTCGCGATGGGGCACAGGGCGGAAGCGACTGGTGTGCGCCCGCATCACCGAACGATGTATGGACGCGGGGATCCTTCAGTGCCGACTCCATCTTCGCCTTCTCACCCACCGACCTGTGGATCACCCAAGGCGGCCAGATCCTTCACGGCGACGGTTCGACCTGGACCATGGTCCTCGACACCGGACAGTATCTCGCATCCATCTGGGCCTCCCGCCCGGATGACATCTGGGTCGGGGGCCCCTATCCATTGCACGGTGACGGCGTAGCCTTTCAGCCGGTGACCTTTCCTGACGGCCCTTGGTATTCTGGAGTGACCTTCATCGGTCTTTCTCCGACCGACGTTTGGGCGGTTGAGGCCTTTGTTTCCCCCCACAAGATCGCACACTGGGACGGTTCGACCTGGACCGCCCGGACCCTACCGCCGCCAGCGATAGGAAGCATCGAGGTAGATGGCCTCTGGCCGGTGGCCACCAACGACGTCTGGGCGGTTGGTCGGGTGCGCGCGGGGGCACCGACCCTCTTCCGCTGGGACGGCCGAATGTGGCAAGCCTGGCCGGCGAACGCGATTCCCGTGGCCGACTACTATTCCTTCTGGGGAACCTCTGCATCGGACGTATGGCTCATCGGCGACCGGGGGATCGTCCATTTTGACGGAACGGACTGGTCGCTGGTTGACCCGACGGTGTTCTCGATGAATGGTGGACGCGTTCTCTGGGGAAGTTGCCGGAACGATGTCTGGGCATCCCTGCCCTCGACGACCCTCGGCTATCACCCCCAGCTGGCCCATTTCGACGGGACGAAGTGGTCCAAGCAGACCATCGACAGTGGAACCGGCTCGCCGGGAGAGATCACCGGCAGCGGCCCGGATCATCTATGGGTCCTGGGCCGGGTCCAGAAAGAACGCCATCCTGGGTCGTCCGAAGCCGTGTGCGGGAACGTCCGGATCGACCCGGGGGAGCAGTGTGATCCCCCCGATGGCGTCACCTGCGCCGTCAATTGCCTTCGGCTTCCTGGCTGCGGTGACGGGGTCGTCGGGGCGGGCGAGCAATGCGACCCCCCGGACAACTACACCTGTGGCGCGACTTGCCAGATCCTCCCGCTCTGCGGAAACTACCGGATCGATCCGGGAGAGCAGTGTGACCCTCCGTGGGCTGGCTCGATCAACCCTTGTAGCGATCGTTGCCAGATCCCGACCTGCGGCAACGGCAGGATAGACCCAGGCGAGGACTGCGAGCCACCTTCGCGCTCCTGGAGCCCTGGACACGGGAGCCCGCTCTACTGCGGCCCAGACTGCAAGTCGCGAAACGCCTGCGACGAGTGCCACAGTCAGTGCGGCACGGATCCGATCTGCATTTGTGGCACGTGCTCGGTGGGACCCTACAACCCCTGCCTCGCGTGCCCGCTCAAGTGAGCCGCCGCGATGCGCTTCCGAGCCGCGATCTACGCCGCTAAGAAGTCGGACGCCGTGACGGCGATCGCCCACTTCGCCGACGAGTTCGGCGCCA
>CAZIOH010000183.1:0-5387 GCA_964540815.1 uncultured Myxococcales bacterium
GCGGTGATCTCGTCCAGCTTGGTGAAGCCCGTCGGTACGCCGGTCACGGCCTTTCTTTCGGACGCACGCACCTCGATGTTGTGCAGGACCTCCTCCATCAGCTCGCCCACCGCCGCGTAGCTCTCGCGCCGGTTCTGCTGGGCGACCTTGAACACCTGGGTCTCCGCCTCGTCGAGGAAGGCCTCGAACTCCCCGAAGTCGCCGTAGGCCCGCGACTGGATCTCGGCGCAGGCGGCGATCAGCCGGCGCAAGGTGGCCTTCTCCTTCACCAGCCGCGCGTAGTGCCCGACGTTCTCGGCGGTCGGCACGCTGTTGGACAGGGTCAGCAGGTACATCTCGCCGCCGTCGAGGCGGGCGATCATCCCCCGGGTGCGCAGCTCGTCCGCCACGGCGATCACGTCGAGCGGCTGCCGCCGCTTGTCGATCGCCAGCATCGCCTCGAAGATCTCTCGGTGGGCGGGCAGGAAGAAGTCGTCCACCTGCAGGGTGGTCGCCACCTCGTCGAAGGCCGCCGGCTTGATGAACACGCCCCCCAGCACCGAGCGCTCGGCCTCGAGGTTGTGGGGCGGGACCCGCCCCGGTGTGGCCTGCGAGGAGACGACGTCGAGCATCGCTCGCCATTCTACTTCCTCGCGCGACCGGACAGGCCGCGATCGTGACGGCGGCAAAAGCAAAGGCGCGTCGCGGCCCCAGGATCCTGGGGACCGGACGCGCCCGCGCGGACGCTGCCGTGTTCGGACGGATCGGTCGCGACTATTCCTTCTTGACCACCCAGACCTTGATCTTGGCCGACACGCCCTGGCCGAGCTTCACCACCACCTCGGACAGGCCGAGCGACTTGATAGGCTCCTCGAGGACCAGCTTCTTGGCGTCGAGCTCCACGCCCTTGGCGTGCAGGGCCTCGGCGATGTCGCGGGTCGTCACCGAGCCGTAGAGGCGATCCTCCTCGCCCACGGTCACCGGGATCGAGACCGACACCTGGTTGAGCCGATCGGCGGCCGCCTGGGTGTCCTTCATGAGCTTGGCGTTCCGAGCCGCGATCACCCGCTTCTCGTGCGCCACCCGGGCGACGTCCTGGGCCGTGGCCAGCAGCGCCAGCCCCTTCGGCAACAGGTAGTTGCGCCCGAAGCCGGGCTTGACCGTCACGACGTCCCCGGACTTGCCGAGGTTCTCCCTGTCTTCTCGCAAGATGACCTGCATGGCTATTCTCCCGTCACCGCGAAGGGCATGAGCGCGATCATGCGTGCGCGCTGCACCGCCACCGCGATCTCGCGCTGGTGCTTGGCGCAGTTTCCCGAGATGCGGCGGGGCACCAGCTTGCCGCGATCGGTGATGAAGTACTTGAGCAAGGCCTGATCCTTGTAATCGATCTTCAGGTTCTCGTCGGCGCAGAACTTACAGGGCTTGCGGCGCCCCACGCTGCGCTTCTTGTCTCCGCGATCGTCCCCGGTGGCGACTCCGGTGGCGCTCCCGCCGGTCCCGGTGCTGCGCGCGATCCTCTCGTCTCTCTCCATGGACATGATGGCTCTTCCTCTCGCTCTCGCTAAACCGGGCCGTCGTCGTCGCTACCAAAAACCGCCTCTTCGAAGTCGAACGCACCCTCGTCGTCGTCTCCGAACACCGCGCGCAGGTTGGCCTGGCCGGTGGCGATCTCCTCCTCGTCCGGGCGCGGGGTCGCGGCCTTGGCGAAGGATTCCTCCGTCACGTCCGAGGTGCGGGTGGCCGGATCGACGTTCTCGGCCATCTTGACCGAGTAGGTGCGGATCACCGAGTCGGTGAGGCGCAAGTTGCGCTCGACCTCTTCCACCAGCCCGGCGGTCCCGAGGTAGGAGAAGAACAGGTACATGCCCTTCATCTGCTTCTGAACCTCGTAGGCGAGCTTGCGCTTCCCCCAGTTCTCGACCTTGAGCAGGCTGCCGCCCCCGGCCTCGATCACCCCGCGGATCTTGGTGTTGACCAGCCCGACCGCCTCGTTGGTGATGTCGGGACGCAGGATGTAGATGGTCTCGTACTCGCGCTTGCGTCCGGGGATGTCCCGGCTCGAACCCAGTCTCATCTGTGCCATGTGTGTCGTTTCTCCCTCTGGACATGAGTCCCGTCGGCACGAGGCCCACGGGCAAGGAGACTGCCGGCCCCGCCTATTCGGGCCCGGTTCCTTTCTTGGATGCCTTGACGGTGCCGGGGTGGGGCTCGCCGGCGCGCGCCTGGTCGGTGCGCGCCGGGCCGTCGCCCGCCTTGCCATTGAATCGATTCATTGCCGTCAAGAGGCCCGCGGTCACGATGACCTCGACGGCGTCGGCCGCGCGCTCGCACATGCCGTCCGCCACCGCGCGCTCGTCCCTGCCAAAGCCGCCGAGCACGTAGCCGGGACCGACCTTGGCCGAGCCGGCCGGGCGGCCGATCCCGATGCGCACCCGCGCGAAGTCCGCCTGTCCCCACTCGGCGAGGATCGACCGAACGCCGTTGTGGCCGCCGTGCCCGCCGCCGCCCGCCAGCTTGAGCCGACCGAGCGGCAGGTCGAGCTCGTCGTGCACCACCACCGCGTGCTCGGGGGCCACCTTGAAGAACTGCGCCAGCCGCACCACCGCCTGCCCGCTGACGTTCATGAATTCCATCGGCTTGCACAGGAGGACGCGCTGCGATCCGAGCCGCGCCTCCGCCACCTCGGCCCCCCACTTCTCACGGGCGGGACCCGCCGAGTGCCGAGCCGCCAGCCGATCGACCACCTCGAAGCCGACGTTGTGGCGCGTGTGCGCGTACTCGGGCCCGGGGTTCCCGAGCCCGACCAGCATCCAGACGTGCGCGCCAGCAGGAGACATGGACATGGACGTCGATCTGCCCATCGGGACACCGGCTTGCCTGAACGTCTCGCATGTCCCGTCGGAAGAAGCCGCCCCCGGAAGATCCGGCGGCTACTTCTTCTTCTCGTCCTTCTTGGGGGCGGCTGCCGCCGCTCCGGGCTTGGCGGCCGCGCCCGCGGCGGCCTTCTCGCCACCCGCGGCTGCGGCCTTGTCCCCGGCGGCCGCGGGGGCTGCCGCCTCCGCGGCGCCCTCGACCGCGGCGGCCTCGACCTTCTCGGCCTTCGGCGCCACCACCGAGGCGACGGCGTCGCGTGCGTCGATGAGCGCGCGGACGCCCTCACCGAGCTTGAGATCGTTCACGTGGACCGCGGTCCCGATCTCGAGGCTGGTCACGTCCACCTCGATCTTGGCGGGGATGGCGCCCGGCTTGGCCGCCACCGACAGCACGTGCATGCTCTGGTGCAGCTGACCACCGTTGACCACTCCCACGGCCTTGCCGGTGAGGACGAGCGGCACCGTGACGTGCACCTCCTGGTCGAGATCCACCCGCAGGAAGTCCACGTGGACCAGGCGCTGGCTGATGGGGTCGATCTGGGCGTCGCGGATCATGGCGGTCACGTTCTCGGCGGTCCCGGCGTTCTCCAGGGTGATCGCGAAGACCGTGTTGCGGCGCTTCTCCTTGTCGAGGGACTTCAGCAGCAACCGGCCATCGAACGAGACCGAGACCGGGGCGGCGTGACGACCGTACAGAACGCCCGGTATCTTTCCGCCGGCGCGAACGCGGCGGGCCGCGCCCTTCCCGCTGGTGTTTCTGAGCTCGAGGCTGACCTTTGCGAAATCCATGATGACGTCCTTCTTCTTCTTTTTTCTTGTGCCAACGACCAACGACTAGATGAACAGCGAGCTGATGGAGTCCCCGTGGTGAATGCGCTTCACGGCCTCACCGAGCAACTTGGCCACGGTCAAGACCTTGATCTTCGAGCACGCCCGAACGTCCTCGCGGGGGGGCACGGTATCGGTAATCAGCAGTTCCTGCAATGGGGAAGCGATGATGCGCTGCAGGGCGGGGTTCGACAGCACCCCGTGGCTGGCGCAGGCGAACACCGCGCGGGCTCCCTTGTCCATCACCGCCTGGGCCGCGGCGCACAGGGTCCCGGCCGTGTCCACCATGTCGTCGATGATGATCGCGTCGCGGCCGCGGACGTCGCCGATGATGTTGACCACCTCGCTGACGTTGGGCGCCGGGCGACGCTTGTCGATGATGGCGAGGCTGGCCCCGAGGCGCTTGGAGTAGGCGCGGGCGCGCTCGACTCCCCCCGCGTCGGGGGACACGATGACCGCGTCGCTGCTGAACTGGGTCCGCAGGTGATCCATCAGCACCGGCATTCCATAGACATGATCGACCGGGATGTTGAAGAAACCCTGGATCTGTCCGGCGTGCAGGTCGATGGCCAGCACCCGGTTGACTCCGGCGGCGGTCAGCAGATCCGCCACCAGACGTGCGCTGATCGGGGTACGGGGCTTGCTCTTGCGGTCCTGGCGGGCGTAGCCGAAGTACGGGATCACGGCGATGATTGACCCGGCGGAGGCGCGCTTGAGCGCGTCGATCATCACCAGCAGCTCCATCAGGTTGTCGTTCACGGGTGCGCAGGTCGGCTGGACCACGAAGCAGTTCACGCCGCGGACGTTCTCCTTGATCTCGACGTAGACCTCGCCGTCCGCGAAGCGCGTCACCTCCGCGTGTCCGAGCGGCGTCTCGACGAAGTTGCAGATCCCACGGGCCAACTCTCGGTTGGCGTTTCCGCTGAAGATGGTCAGAGCCTTGAGCACGGGCTGGTCTCGTTGGGGCGGTCGGGGTTCGCGGTGGGAGCAATCGGGAGCGCAAAAGCGCGCTGGCGACCGCCGCGTCCGGGGTCGCCAAAAAAGAGCGCGAATACTGCCATTGCCGATCCCGGCCCGTCAATCACCAAACGCCAACCGCGTACCGAGGATGGGCCAGGACACTTGGCCGATGCCGGCCACGTGGGGTGGCCGAAGGGGCGACCAAGGTGGCTGAAAACGACCGCGAACCGACCCGAAAACGACCAGGATCTTCGACCCTCGTGCGCTCGATATCCTTTCCCGGCCAGCGTGTATGGACGGTCATAAATCGTTGCGGATCCTCACCAAATACTTTGGCGAAAACGTTGACAACGCTGTCCGGCAAACTGACAATGGCGCGGCCGGATAATCCATACCGGGGAGGTTGAGAGTGCCCAAAGTTAAACTGTCTTCGAATGTCGTCATGTCCCTGTTCGCCGTACTGGCAACGACCGCAATCGCCTGTGGAGGGTCGAGTACCTCCAATCCGGATGGCGGCGACGCCGGCGGTGCCGGAGGCAAGACCGACGGGGGAACCGGCGGTAAAGCCGGAGCCGGTGGCGGCGGGGCCGGTGGAAACATCGGAGGCAAGGGCGGTGGCGGCACGGCCGGTGGCGGCACGATTGGAAGCGGTGGCACGGCCGGTGGCGGTACGGGCGGAGCCGGTACGGGCGGGGCCGGCACGGGTGGTGGCGGCACGGCGGGCGGCGGAACGGCGGGCGGCGG
>CAZIOH010000184.1:0-5079 GCA_964540815.1 uncultured Myxococcales bacterium
TCCCCGTGGCAACGGCGTGGCAAAGCCGCCATCGCGTCCAAAATTCGCATGTAATTACGGTGTGTTACTGCGACCCCAGAGGGATTCGAACCCTCGTTCGTGGCTTGAAGGGCCACTGTCCTAGGCCGGGCTAGACGATGGGGTCTGAAACGAGGTCGCATTCATAGAGAAAGGGGGGCGCGGGTGCAAGCAATCCTTTTTGCTCCGGCGGGGATTGGCGACGGGGGCGTCACTCGCGCCGCCCCGATTCGCGGGATCGCGCGGGCTTGCGTTTCGCGACGGGCCGGCGCATAGTTACAGACTGAACATAGTTTCAGCCCTCCTCTCGCCGTGAGCCCGGTGCGCCATGAACAACAGCCAGCGACCCGCCCGAAAGTCACCTTCGCGCCAGACGCGCCTGGTTTCGCGCCGGGTCGAGCGCCTGGAGGCTGACGGGGAGACCCACCGGCGCGACTGTGAGTGCGCGCGCTGCGATGCGGGGTTCGTTCCCTCGGAGGGCGAGCGTCGAATCGTCCAGAGGAGCGCGCGCCGTCGCGACGAGCTCGGGCGCGCGCGGGCGGTGGCGCTCCGGGCGAGGGAGCGCCGCCGGGAGCGAGAGCGTCTGCGCCAGCTCGACCTGCAGTCCTTCTTCGCGCGCTCGAACGCCGCGACGGACGCCGAGATCGCCCGGTTGCGGGCCTTGCGGGCTCGTGCGCTCGAGGATCGCCGGCTCGACCTGCTGCTCGGCCTGCGCAACGCCGGGCTCTCGCTGGCAGCCGCGATCGCGGAGGTCGACCGCGCGAATCTCCCCGATGGCTCCAGGCCCGACAACGACAATGCCGTCGCTCCGGCTGCGGACCCGGCTCGTGGTCAGATGGCCGACCAGGCTCCGGTTTCTCCGCCGGGCCAGCATCGGGATCCGGATCAGGCTCAGCATGGTCCTCGCGAACCGCCTGCTTCACGCCACGAGTCCCTGAAGCTCTTCTCGTGAGCGCTGGGCGCGTCCCGATCGCGCCCCCTCTCCTTGTGGGCCCAGCAGGGATTGAACCTGCGACCAGAGGATTAAAAGTCCCCTGCTCTACCAGCTGAGCTATAGGCCCGACGTCGCGGTGTCATAGCGCTTCCTGACTCAAAAGGGAACGGCGAAACGTGCGCCGCCGGTGCGGCTCGACGCCTGCTTCCGCCCCGGCGGCTCGGCCGCGCGCGCGGGCCGACGTGATACAGTTGCCGAGGTGAAGCGTTCGGTCACGGTCCAGGTCGCCGGGCAGCGTTACACGCTCAAGACCGACCACGAAGACAAGTTCGTCCGCGCGCTCGCTGCCCACGTCGACGCGAAGTTCCGCGACGTTCAGAAGAGCACCCGCAGTCCCGACACCCAGTCCGTGGCGATCTTGACCGCCTTGCAACTGGCCGAGGAGCTGTTCCAGACCCGCGAGGCGATGGCCAGCCTCCGCAAGCAGATTCGCGAGAAAGCTCGGGCGTTGCTTGACTACCTGGCGAAGGTGGGGCGAGTATGAAGCGCAAGTTTCGTTTTGGCAGTTTTTTGGGAACACCGCTTCGCCATTGGCGAACGTCTCCATAGGGACAGTCCTCCTTGGACCCACGATTTACCTGACGTTGCCGAACAGAAGCAGTGGCATCCCGCACCTGGCGCCTTGCGCGCGGTGGGGGCAAATGGTTCCGGCCGATTCAGTTTCGCTGATAGACAGAAAACGCGGGTTGCGACAGGCGATGACCGAGCGGCGGTTGGGGCTCGGGGTCGCCGAGCGCACGCGTGCCTGCGCGCTCGCCACCCGGCGTCTCGCAGCGCTCCCGGAGCTGGCGACCGCGATCGCCCGTGGCCACGTCGTCGCCGGGTTCGTGTCCACCCGCGCCGAGCTCGATCCCGAGCCGGCCCTGGCCGAAGCCCGGGCTCGCGGCGCCACCGTGGCCTACCCCCGCATCGGGGCGGGTCGCCCGCGGCTCCAGTTCCACGTCGCCCCGCGCGACGCGCTGGTGTCCGGGGCCTTCGGTCTCTGGGAGCCCCCGCCGACGGCGCGGGCGGTGCCCCCCGAGGAGATTGGCTTCTTGCTGGTCCCCGGTCTCGCCTTCGATCGATTCGGCCATCGTCTGGGCTTCGGCGGCGGCTTCTACGACGAGTGGCTGGAGATCGCGTCCGGGAGCGCGCCGGAGCGGGCGGCGCGATCGGGGCAGGCGGTGATTGCCTTCGCCTACGACTTTCAAGTGGTCGACGACTGTCCCGCCGGCCCCGAGGACCGCGCGGTGGATCGCATCGTGACCGAGCTGCGAACGATGACCTGCGAGCGGCCGACGGCAGCAGCCCCGCTTGCGCCCCTCGAATCGCCGACCCCGGAGGGGAGCTGACCCGTGTCCGTTGCGATCGTCATTCCGCTGCTCGTGGCGACCTTCGCGGTGGCCTTCCTGGTGGGTCGCGCCCTGCGTGCGCCGGTCCTGGTGCAGACCGAGGAGGAGAAGCGACGGCTGCTCGAGGCGGTCAAGGTCGAGGCCGAGTCCATGAAGCGTCAGGCGGTCCTCGACGCCAAGGAGCTGGCGCAGAAGGCCCGCGCCGACGTCCTCGCCGAGCAGAAGGCTCGTCAGCAAGCGCTCGAGAAGCAGACCGCCGAGCTCGGCGAGAAGGAGCGCGAGGTGGATCGCCGCCGCCGGGACCTCGAGCGCCAGGCCGAGGAGATGGTGCGCACGGAAAAGCAGATCCTCCAGCGGGAGTCGGCGGCGGAGGCCTCGGCGCGCGCCGCCGGCAACCTGGCGGCCGAGGCCAAGGCACGGCTCGAGAAGACCGCCGGCCTGTCCCAGGTGGAGGCCCGCGAGGCCTTGATCTCGGAGATCCGCGACGAGGCGCGCCTGGCGGCCGTCGCCGACGTGAAGCGCATCGAGGACGATGCCCGGACCGAGGCCGAGCTGCGCTCGAAGAACATCATCGCCGCCGCCATCCAGCGCTACGCAGGCGAGTACGTGGCGGAGCGAACGGTCGCCACGGTGCCGCTGCCTTCGGACGACATGAAGGGCCGCATCATCGGCCGCGAGGGCCGCAACATCCGCGCGCTCGAGGCCGCCACCGGCATCGATCTGATCATCGACGACACCCCGGAGGCGGTGGTGATCTCCTGCTTCAATCCGGTGCGCCGCGAGATCGCCCGCCTGGCGCTGACCCGCCTGATCGCGGATGGGCGCATTCACCCGTCTCGGATCGAGGAGTCGGTCGAGAAGGCCACCCAGGAGATCGAGCAGCAGTGCCGCGACGCCGGCGAGCAGGCGGTGATGGATCTCGGGATCGGGCGGGTGCCCCCCGAGCTCACCCGGCTCATCGGCCGCCTCAAGTTCCGCTCCAGCAACGCCCAGAACCTGTTGCAGCACTCGATCGAGGTCGGCATCCTGGCCGGCGCGATGGCGGCGGAGCTGGGGTTGCCGGCCAAGCTCGCGCGCCGGGCCGGGCTGCTGCACGACATCGGCAAGGCCATCGATCAGGAGGCCGAGGGACCTCACGCCGTCATCGGGGCGCAGACCGCGCGGAAGCACGGCGAGTCGCCGCGCATCGTGCACGCCATCGAGGCCCACCACGGCGACGTGGCCCCGACCGACGTGCTCGCGCACCTGGTGGATGCCGCCAACGTGCTGTCCGGGCAGCGCCCGGGTGCGCGGCGCGAGATGCTCGAGACCTACGTGCAGCGCCTGCACGACCTCGAGAAGATCGCGACCAGCTTCCCAGGGGTGGAGCGGGCCTTCGCCATCCAGTCGGGCAAGGAGGTGCGGGTGATCGTGGAGAACTCCCGGGTCAGCGACGATCAGGCGCGCCTGCTGTCGAAGGACATCGCCCGTCGGGTGGAGGCGGATCTGTCGTACCCCGGGCAGGTCCGGGTGGCCGTCATCCGCGAGACCCGCGCGACCGACTACGCCAAGTAGCCTGACCAAGGCGGAGAAAGTAGCCTGGCGGGAAGGCCAACGGTCTATGGTGCCTGGAACTCCTGGTACCACCGGCTGCTCGGGCGAGCGTAGCGCGGCTGTGCCGCGCGGAGCGAGGGGGGCGCGGGGACGTGCGAGCGGCAGCGAGCCACGTCCCCGATACAATCAGAGCGACTCGAGGAACGCGACGAGGTCACGCTTCTCGGCCGAAGAGAGCTCGGTTCCGAACTCGTGGCCGAGGTTGCGGTTCCCCGGCAGGCGCGTGTCGAGCACGAAGCCCGCGTGGCCGCGCGCGAAGACGACGGGGCGCCGCGCGGCCGGCTCGAACAGGGCGGCCAGGGTCGGGACCGAGCCGTTGTGCAGGTACGGCGCGGTGGCGCCGATCGCCCCGAGGGGCGCCACGCGCACCCAGCCCGCCCCGAGCCGGGTGGTCGCGACACGGCCCGCGCGCCGCGCATCCGAGAGGTGCGCGAGCGCGACCTGAAAGCCCCCGGGCGGACGCGCGGGGCGCGGAACGTCGAACGCCAGGAGGGCCTCGGTTCCGATGCCTCCCGCCGCCTGGTCGGCGACCTCGTCGTCCTGGGCCATCCCGTTCAGGTTGGCATCGAAGGGCAAGACCAGGCCCGACGAGTACGGCAGGGAGGAATCCGGCCCCGGCACGAAGGCTCGGTGCCGCGCGTGGCATTCCCGGCAGCGGCTCACCTCGCCCTCCGCCGAGGCCGGGACCCCGAGCGCCGCCAGGGGCCGGCGCGGCTCGTCTCCATCGGGGCGCCCACCCGCGCCCGCGCCGTCGAAGGGGGCGTGGCTCCGGTGGCAGTGGCTGCAGCGACCAAACGGGGGTGGGGCGGCATCGAGCGAGACCCGCGGCCCGCCGGGCATGGCGCTGTGGCAATCCGCGCAGCGCACCGGGATCGTCGACGCCAGCGCCGCATCGATGGGCGCCAGCGTCGGCCCGGTCAGCCGAGCGGCGGCGTAGGCCGCGGGCGGTTCACCCAGGACCTGCAGGTTCGCAATGCGGCCAACCACGCGCTCCGCGAAGAGCGCCCGACCGCGCGCGATGGCCGCGGCACCGGTGGCGCGGGTGTCGGGTTCGCCGGCGGTGGCGGCGGCGCCGCCGCCGCCGCCGCCGCCGCCGCCGCCGCTACCGCCTCTCCACGCGCGCGCCTCGGCCGCCAGCACCCG
>CAZIOH010000185.1:0-5078 GCA_964540815.1 uncultured Myxococcales bacterium
GAACGAGATGGCGAAGTTCGAGAAGCCACTCATCCGCCGGGACAGCTCCTGCGCGTAGCCCATGCTGCGCAGCAGCGCGACATCCTTGTCGGCGTCGGCGTCGACGCCCGCGCCAGGGAGCGCACCACCCTCGTGACCTCTCGCCATGGGTTCCTCCAATGGCCGTGGGGGCGCCGACCAGCGACCGAAAAGAAGACGCACTATAGGCACGCGTCGCCCCTGGCGTAAACCCGGACCACTGCCCTGGCCGACGCCCTCTCGATGGAGCTTCTACATAGGTCCTGGCCGCGTGGTCACTTCGGGCCCGATGGCCGGCCGGTGCGGGCCGGCAAGCTCAGGGTGAAGGCGCACCCGGAGCCCGGCAGGTCCCGCACCCGGATGGTGCCGTTGTGTGCCTCGGCCGCCTGCAACGCGATCGCGAGCCCCAGGCCAAAGCCGGTCTGGTTGGTCCCGCGCTGGACGAGCGGCAAGAACAGCTCCTCGGCCAGACCTGGAGGCAGGCCGCCGCAGGCATCCTCGACCTCGATCAGGATCTCTCCGGGGGCGGTCCACGCGCGCACGAACACCGTGCTGCTGTCGTGACTGAACTTGATGGCGTTGTAGAGCAGATTGGAGACGGCAGAGCGCAACAGGCGCGCGTCGCCGTCGATCACCAGGTCGGGCGGCCCATCGATCGCCACCCGGATCTCCTTGGCGCTGGCCTCGGCGCTGGCATCGAAGTCGATCTCCTGAAGAAAGGGGAGGATCTCGATGGGGGCGATCCGCGGGACGATCCCCATCTTCAGCGACGAGTGGTTGAGGGTGTTGTCCACCACCTCCGCCACGCGGCGCAGGTTGCGCCCGAGCAGCTCGTGGGCCCGCGAGGGTGGGCCGGGGTCGCCTCGGCTCAGGATCGAGAAGGCGATGCGGGCCGACGACAGGGGATTGCGGATCTCGTGGGCGATGAAGCCGAGGTGCTCGGCGGCGCTGCGGTGGAGCTCGGCGTCTCGCTCGGTCACGTACTGCGAGACGGCGCTCGCGATCCCGGAGTTGAGCCACTTCGAGATCAGGCGGTGGTCGCGCTCGGTGATGGCGACCGCGGACTCCTGGGCGAGATCGAGGATCGCCCGGTGCAAGATCCCATACTCGCGGACCACCTCGCCGACGTTGAAGCCGAGGCTCAGGCGCTGAGCACCGTGCTCGACGGCGGTCTCCCCCAGCGACGGCAAGGGGAGGGCGTCCGGGTGAAGCGCGCCGATCAGCTCGTCGATGAAGACCGGTATTCGATCCACCACCTCGGTCGCCGGAAGGGGATCCACCGTGTTCTGCTGCCGGGTCGCGTAGAGCCAGCGGGCGATCAGGTCGCTGCGCCGTGCCTTGAGGAGATCCGCCAGCCCCGTGGCTGGCGGCGCGGGCTGGTCCGTCACGGCCCGAGCGGCTCGCTCCGCCAATCGGAATCGTCCCCGGCCGTGGCCGCGGGGCTCGGGGTCTGGTCACGCGTCCACAGGGTCCGCTGGTGCAGTCGGTTCTCCTGACGTTGCCACAGCTCGATCCGGTCCGGCGACAGGAAGAAGCCGCCCCAGGTGGCCGGGCGGGGGACCGCCCGGCCGTCGGCGAACTCGTGTTCGAGCGCGGCGTAGCGGGCGAGCAGCGCGGGGTAGGCGATGGGGCGGCTCTGCGGGGAAGCGCACGCCGCCAGTCGGTGGCCCCGTGGACGGGCCGCGAAGTAGGCATCCGAGTCGGCGGCATCGAGTCGGCCGACGCTCCCCTCGAAGCGCACCTGTCGCCCGGCGATGGGCCAGTAGAACACGGCAGCCGCCCGCGGGTTGGCCTCGAGCTCGCGCGACTTGCGGCTCTCGTAGTTGGTGAAGAACCGCAGGGCCTGGTTACCGCGGGTCAGTCCCCGGAAGAGCACGTAGCGTACGCTCGGCTGCCCCTCGCGGGTGGCCGTGGCCAGCGCCATCTTCTCGGGCTCGCTCTCGGCGTGGGCCACCGCCTCGTCGTACCAGCGGAGGAATTCTCGCAGCGGCAGGCTCGGGGCCGGGCCAGATGACGTCGTCGGCGAAGTCGGCATTCTTGGTCTATCTCGCTTTCTCGAAGGTCCCGTCTGAGGTTACCGGCTGGAACTTACCGCCTGATTTTGTGCGAAGCTCGTCTTCGGAGTCGGGAGCGCCAAAATCCGAGGGCGACGGCGGCGCCGAGCAGCAGGCTCACCGCCTGGGAGGTCGACAGGAACAGCGGCTCGGCGAGCCCGAGCCCCAGCGCCGCCGCGAGCCGCGGGGTCGGGCAGCGAAACAGATACCCACGGCCGACGTCCCCGCGAAAGATCTCCACCCCGAAGCGCAGGGCGGCGTAGGCGAGGACGTAGCCGCCGAGGAGAGACCCGGGCGCCGACGCCGCCGGTCCGGGCGAGCTCGGGTCCGCCGTGGTGGGCCGGGCGCTCGCCGGCCCGCCCGGGCGGTCGGCTGCCCGGCCGTCCGCCCCGGCCCTGCGGCGCTCGATCAGCACGAGACTGACGAAGATGGCGAGCTCACCGATGGCTTCGTAGAGCTGGGTCGGGTGCAGCGGCGCGGTCCAGGCGGACGCCGACGTGGGCGGGAAGCGCCCGGGCGAGAGCCCCTCGTCGAAGGCCACGCTCCCCGGACCGAAGCGCACGGCCCAGGGCGCCGCGCAGGGCTTGCCGTAGCAACACCCGGCCATCAAGCAGCCGATCCGGCCCACCGCGTGTCCGAGCGCCACCGAAGGGGCCGCGAGATCGCCGAGCCGCAGGAAGGCCCACCCCTCGCGGCGGCAGGTCAGCCAGACGACGCCCCCCACCGCGACCGCCCCTCCATAGAAGACCAGCCCGCCGTCCCAGAAACGCAGCGGGCCAAAGCAGCCGCCCTGGACCCAGCGATCTCCGGCCCCGGCCCCCACCGCCCGGGCGGCGCCTGGCCAGCAGGCGTCGAGAAAGGCCCGAACGTTGAGGAGCACGAACGCGATCCGTGCCCCCACGAGTCCCAGCACCACGCTCGAGAAGGCCAGATCTTGAAGCCGCCCCGGGTCGAACCCCTGCCGCCTCCCGCTCCGCACGAAGAGCCCGATCCCCAGCACGAAGCCGAGCGCCACGAGCGCGCCGTACGATGGAAAGGGCACCACCGTCCCGCCCACCCGCACGGAGAACAAGATGGGGCGCATGGGGGAGACGTTAGCCCGAGCCGGGGACAATACCAGCCGGTGCCAGTTTCGGAAGGGCGTCGCAAGAACCCTCGCGCTCCCCACCCCCCATCGCGCCCCCCCCCCGCGCCGCGCGTCGCCACCTGTGATGCGCGCGGTAGGCGTTAGGGTCGAGGCGCAACAGTCACCGGGTGTGGGAAGAGACTACCCAGCGTCCGCCGCGCACCGCCAGGAGTCATTGGTCCTCTCCTCGGCTGTCGCTGGCCGCCGGTGGTTGGTCTGGACCTGAACTGTCAGCCCCCAACATTGGCCAAGGAGGCGGTCGCGACGCGGCCCCCTTCGCATGTCGCAGTTGCACCGTGCACCCTTGCACCTGAATGAGGAGCGTTCGATGACTGGTTTGAAGCGCCGAAGCTGGATCCTGGTGGCTCTCCTCTGTGGGGCCTGTGGCTCGAACGCCGAGTCGAACGGCACGCCCACGGCGACCGGCAGCGGTGGCAGTGGCACGGGGGGCGCCCCGAGCACGACCCCCGCCTCCGGCGGCGCGCCGGTGATCTCGGGCGGCTCGGGAGGAGCCACCATGACCCCGCCTGCCTCCGGCTCGGGCGGCTCGACCACGGCGGTGGGCTCCTCGTCGTCAGGTGGGTCCGGGTCCGTCGTCACATCGACCGGCGGGGCGGCGCCCACGGGCTCCGTGGGCGGATCACCCGGAGGGGGGCCGCCGGCCGGCGGGACCCCGGGCGCGGCCGGGGGAGCGCCCAGCTACGGCGGCGGCACGACGCCGGGCCTCACCGATCCAGGAACGGATGGGGACGGTGACTTTCAGATCACCACATATCCAACGGATCCAGACCTGACCGCGGGCAAGAGCCCGGCCGGTAAGCGGTTCAACTTCAACCACACCGGCAGCAAGCTCTATCCGGCCACCCCGTCGCGGGCGATCTCCGTCTACATCCCCGCGAAGTACAAGGATGGGACGCCGGCGCCCGTGATGGTCGTGATGGACGGGGCCGGGAGCCAGTTTCTCCGGGTGCAGGCCGGGCTCGACAACCTCAGCCAGTCGACCGATCCCACCCGGCGGGTGCCGGCGTTCGTCCTGATCGCGGTGGCCAACGGCCAGCGCAGCATCGAGCTCGACACCATGTCCGATCTCTGGGCTCGGTACGTCGCCGAGGAGGTCTTCCCGGCCGTCGAGGCCAACGCGGCCATCAAGGCCGCCTATCCCAACTTCAAGATCACCACCGATCCGGAGGGCCGGGGGGCGGTCGGCTGCAGCTCGGGCGGCTCCGCCGCCATCATCATGGCCTGGTTCCGGCCGGACTACTTCCGTCGGGTCATCGGGTATGACGCGTCGATCGTCAACCTGCAGTCGTCGCCGATGTACCCGCTCGGCGCATGGGAGCTCCACTCCGACATGCAGCTCGTTCTCAACTCACCCGTCAAGCCCATCCGGATCATGTTCGACGACAACGAGAACGACAACGGAGCCGGCACCGGTGAGGCGGGCGCCAAGGACTGGCTCCTCGCCGGGCAGCGCATGTCGGCCGCGCTCAAGACCAAGGGTTACCACTACCGGTGGCTCGAGGGCATGGGCGCCAAGCACTGCAGCGACGCCCGCGTCCAGCAGACCAGCATGGGAGACTCGCTGGTCTGGGTCTGGCGCGGCTTCCCGAACATGTAAGGAGCGTGGGAGGGGGAGGACGGACGCGCCTTCGGCGCTCGCGGGAAGGGGAGGACCCCTCCCCGCGGGCCCCTCCCGGGGACGACAAGCTTCGGGCCCGGATCTGCTTTGCCGGTGCTGTCTCCGGTTGGCAAAGCCAACCTCCGATCCACCGCATGAGCTGACGTGCGCCGTCAGCGCGACCTGGCGCTCTGAACAGACGCTTCGGGACCGGACGTCAGGGTCCATTCGCCCGCCCTCGTCCTCGTCCTCGTCCTCGTCC
>CAZIOH010000186.1:0-5066 GCA_964540815.1 uncultured Myxococcales bacterium
GACCGTCCCCGCGGCCAGCGAGGCACCATTGGCCAGGGCAGACACGGCGAGGGCGCGGGACCAAGAGAGATCCGCGAAGGCGAAGCGATAGAACAGGAGCTCGATCACCAGCGCCCAGGCCTCGGCCACGAGGAGATACGACATCCGACCGAGGCCCAGCTCGGGCAGGATGAACCACACCACGGGGTGACTGATGAGCTGCGCGAACGACACGGCGGCGGCGCGCCGGCCCAGGGCTTGGCGCCTTCCAAGGACGGGGACCGCGATTCCGAGCTCGACCACGAGGGTGAGCGCGAAGTATCGCGCCCAGATCGCGACGAGACTCATGCGGCGATCGACACCTGACGCGCGCCCCGGAGATCGGCTGTCCCCCGCGCGACCCAGAGATACGCGATCATGACCAGCTCGAGGTAGCCGTGAAACATCGCGAGCGACAGGTAGGCCGCCAAGGTTCGGGTGATCGCAATGCCGGCCCCGACCGCAATGGCCACCGCGGTCAGCAACGTCAAGGTGACCCCGACGGCTCCGAGGTCGGCGAACAGCGAGCGCACGCTCATCCGGAAGGTCAGCGTCCCCTGCCCCCTGACCTCTCCCTGGGGAATGACGTTGAGCCAGATTGCGTAGTGGACCGCCTGAAGAAAGACAAAGGCCGAGGTCAGCCCGACGGCGAAGTCCGCGCGTCGCAAGGGCGCGATCCAGTCCGAGACCTGGAAGACATGCAGGCCGAATTGACTGACGCCGGCCGAAGCGAGCGAAACCCGCCAGAGGGCGCCGCTCGCCAGCAGCCCGGCACCTCCGAGGATGAGGGCCAGCGGCACCAGCATGGCCCGGCGCCGAGAACGAAAGAAGATCGGCCAGACTGCCAGGGCGACGAGATTGTGGGCGTGAAGAAACGCGATTCGCCAGATGTGCGGCCAGTGGATGGACAGGCCGCCGAACAGCGCCACCAGCCCGATCGCGGCAGCGGCGCGAAGCCAGGCCCCGCTGCGCGCGGCCCCTGCCAGGGCACCCGCGGTGGCCCAGGACATGACCATGATGGACTCCAGCCGAGGTGAAGGCTGCAGCACACCAAGATGCTCGAGCCCGTGAAGCCCGAGGAGCGCCGCGCATCCCGCGAGGACCGACGTCTTCCACCACGCGGCCAGCCTTCGCCTCATGACCAGATGGCGGACATCGGCCGCGACGTGGAGAGCTCCGAAGGTGATCGGTCCCAGCACGAACAGCAGCACCGGAAAGTAGACCGCGAGGGCAAAGGCCACAGCGGCGTGGAGGGTGGTGACCGCGGCGAGACGACGATCCTTCCGGGTGAGCACGAACGCGATCGGGCGGCTCCCGAGGAGCAGCCCCAGCAACAGGCGCCTCAGGCGGTCGACCGGAGCCACGCCGCTCTCGACCAGACCGGAGATCGAGCGGGCGTTCACCGCCGCCGCCGCCGCCCCGGCCGGACCAGCGCCAAGAGCCCGATCGCAACCATGAGGCCGGCAAGGGATCGCTCGGCGCCGAGCGCCGAGTTGCAGCTGCAGCCGCCTCCGCCCGACGCTCCGTCCTGTGCTGTCCCCCCGGTTGCCCCCGGGGGGGCTCCGCCCGAACCTGCGGGGGAAGCGCCGCCGCCACCGCCAATGCCCCCGCTACCAGTATTTGTCTCGATACACCGCAGGCAGTCGTAGAGGATCGAGCCGAACGTCGTGCCGCCCGCGCCACTCGCGCCGCTCGCACCTCCCCCACCGCTCGCGCCGCCCGCACCAGCCCCTCCGCCATTGCCGCCTGCGGAGATGAGACCATATCTCTCGCACTTGCCCTGTACACACGTCCCGGGGACGGTTGCGGGCGGCGGCGTCCCCGGGATCGAGACCGGCCCGGGAGTATCGGGCCGACTGCCTGGAATGGCGTTGCTGCAGCTCTGTCCCTCGCTTGCCATCGGGCAGACGTCCAGCCGGATACCGTCCGCCGACGCGGGAGTCGAAACACAGAGCAGGCCGACCGCCGCGACCAAGGACGCTCTCACTGGCGACCGCCCTGTGCCGACCTCCTTCGGCCACGAGGCCACGCCGTGCTCCGCTCGTCCTGAGGCTACTGCTGCCAGACGCACTTGCCCTGCTGACACAGGTAGGACCCCGCCTCAGGCGGACAGCCCGACGCGATGAGCACGCATCCGGCCGCGTCGAACATGTCGCAGAGTCGAGTGACGGCGTTCGAGGTGGCGGCGACGGCCGCCTTGACCCGATCGCCGCCGACCGGACCCCAGCACCAGTCGACGCAGGGGGTGGAAAGGCTGAGCTCCTTGCAGTCGGCGTCGGCGACGCACTGCTGATCGACCGAGGCGACGGCGTCGGTGACCAGACCTCGGGCCTGCGTGCTGAGGCCGGAGCAGTCGACGCCGCAGATCCCGTCCTGCCGCTTTCCAACGGCCGCCGCGCGCCGCAAGCAATCATTGTCGTAGGTCTTCCCGTCGCAGCCGCAGACGGGCTGATAGTCCTTCTCGCAGGCAGACGACTGGCTCTGGCACAGGCCCAGGCCGAGGGAGTCGGCACTCTGCGCTGCCTGGCACCCCTTCTCACAGAACAGTCCAGCCGCGCAAGGCCCCCTCTCCGGGCCATCGCAGACCTGGCCGAGCGCGACTCCAGGACAGGCCCCTTGCGAGGCGAGAGCGACGCCCGCCGCGCGGCGATGGCAGTCGTTGTCGTAAGTCCGGCCGTTGCAGGCGCAGACAGGAGCATCCTCAGCCATGCAGCCCGCCGGCCTCGTGACGCAGACACCGGGTGTCGTCGAGCCAGGACCGCCGCACTGGCCATCGGGAATCTCGCAGGTGAGCCCCGGGCCGCACAGCCGAAACCTGCTGCTTCGCAACATCCCCCCGGGTCCGATGACGCCGTCCTCGCGCCAGTCGTCGCACGGCGCCCCTGCCTCGGCACCTCCGTCACCGTCCACCCCCACGGAGGTGCCGACATCTGCGTCGACCGTCGGATCGGACAAGGCGCTTCCACCGGTGGGGGTCACGGGGCCGCCCCGGGTCGCCCCACATCCCGAGAGCGCCAGCGCCAGCACGGGCGCCCAACCCTGCAACCTCATCCCGCAGAGAGTATCCCAGCCGAGGCGAGTCATGTCCAACGATGCGTCAGCCCAGCTGGGGATCTACGGCGTCTCGCCAGGAGAGAGAGTCCGGTACATGTAGGCCTTGGAGGTCACCAGCGCCGTCAGCATGTCCCGCAGCGAGAAGCCAGCGGTGGCCGCACCCTTCTGGTAGGCGAGCTGCAACGAGCCAACCTCCGCCTGTGTCTCCTTCCGTCCGAGCATGTAGCGGGTCCACTGCCGCTCGGCGCAGAGGGCCGTCTCCGGGAGGGCGGCGAGCTTGCCCATGAGGTCGAGCGCGTTCGTGAAGGTCAGCATCGTCCCACCCGGGGTCGCGAAGCTTCCTGTCGAGTCCACCGGAAAACCGTTGTCGGTCATCCGGAACCTGCCGGCTCCATCGTAGTTCTCGAACGCGAATCCCGGCGGATCGAAGACCGCGTGACACATCTGGGCGCACATCTGGTTCCCGTGAGCGTCGAAGGTCTGCCGGCTGGTCTTCATGTTGGTCATGGGGACACCAGGCGGCATGAAATTCGGGGGAGTCACGGTTCCACACAGGAACTTGGTGTAGAGCGACAGGCCCCGGTAGATCGGATGATCCTCCTGGCCATACGAGAACGACGCCAGGAACGCGGTCTGCGTGAAGAGGCCTCCGCGCTGCGAAGGGTCGAGCATGACCTTGCCGAAGGCGGTGGCCGGTGGGGTCACGCCATAGATGGCCGCGAGATCCTTGTTCACGAACGCCCAAGGTGCCGTCAGGAGGGACTTCATGGTCCCGTCTCCCGTCGAGTAGACCGACCCGAGGAAGGACGAGAGCTCGTTCGGGAGGCCGTCGATCGCCGCCTGGGTCAAGGTGCCCGCCGCCGTGCCGAGGGGGATGATGCCGCCCAAATCGAAGTTGCGCGTCCCGACGTTGAAGAGCCACTGCCCGTGGAACTCGGTGAGGCTCCGCAGGTGCTTGGGGTCCGCGATCAGCCGCTGGGCCTGCGCCGCGACCTGGGTTGGCGTGGCCAGCTGTCCAGCCTGGGCCGCCTGCAGGAGCGTATCGTCGGGCTTGCTGTTCCAGAGGTTCGAGGCCAGACGGGAAGCGATCTGCCACGGGGTGAGGGGGATGAGGCCATCGGCGGCTGCGACCGGCTTGGTCGGGCCGATCTCCCAGTGATAGAGGAAGCTCGCCGTCTGGAGCATGCCCTTGGCGATCGCCGCCACCGACTCATTGAAGGTGGTGAGGGCCCGCACCGTCGTGAACAGCGTCATCGCGTCCGACACCTCGGTCGCGTCCAGCGGTCGTCGGAAGACCTTGAGGCCGAAGGTGTTGATGAACTGGGTCACGCAGGCGGCCTCGGCCGCGGCGGCGGGGTTGGTGCAGGGGATGTTGAGCTTGCCTGCCGTGAGGGCTGTCTCGACCACGGTCTCCGCCGCGGCGCTGAAGTTGCGCACCAGTTGATCGGGGATGCTGGTGGCCGACTCGAATCCGCTGTCGGCATTGGGGGGGTCGTTGCCCCAGGGGTGGGCCGAATCCTCGGCCGGCGTCGAGGTGTCCCCGAGCAGATCGGCGAGGATGTTGTCGTATTCGCTCAGGTTCAGCCGCCGCATGATGAGCACACCCGCGCTCTCGGGAGTCGGCGTCGCGCCTGTGTCGACGGCCACGCTGGTCCCCGGTCCCGTCCCGCCCGGGCTCGAGCCCATGCCAGTCGCGGTGTTGCCTCCAGTGGCCGTGCCACCTCCGGTCGTGTTGCCACTGCCGGTGGTGCTGCCAGTGGCCGTGCCACTTCCGGCGGGAGGAGAGCTGGTTCCGCCGTTGAGGCTGACCTTGCCTGAGCATGCCGTCAGGAACCCCGCAGGCAGAAGAGCGATCAAGAGGCTTGCCCGCAACCGCTGTCGAGCTTTCATTGAATTCTCCCGTGATTGTCCAGCTTGGGAATTCTCCAGTCCGCGCTCATTCACTCTGCTCGCCATGATCAAGCCTTGCCGGTGAGCTGGGCGGTGAGATCGCC
>CAZIOH010000187.1:0-5055 GCA_964540815.1 uncultured Myxococcales bacterium
ATGGGCGAGCAGTCCGCCAAGCACCTGCGCGGCCGCGCCATGGAGGACGTGATCTTCGCCGGGTCGGAGACGCGCGGGCCGGCCGGGATGGCGGAGGTCTCGCTGACCTTCGACGGCGGGAGCCTACGGGGGGACATCGCGCCCGGCGGGGTTCCCTGGGGCGCGGTGGGCCCGTCGGAGATCGTGGTCACCCGCCGGCTGCACCGCGACGGCGAGAGCGAGTACCTGCTCAACGGCGTGCCGTCACGCCTGCGCGACGTGGTCGAGTTCTTCCTCGGCACCGGGGTCGGCTCCAAGGCCTACGCGATCATCGAGCAGGGGCGGATCGGCTTCATCGTGTCCTCGCGACCCGAGGATCGGCGCGGCCTCATCGACGAGGCGGCCGGCATCACCAAGTACAAGGTCAAGAAGAAGGCCGCCGAGCGCCGGATCGAATCCACCCGGCAACACCTGCTCCGGGTGTCCGACATCATCGGCGAGATCGAGGGGCGGCTGCGCTCGCTCCGCCTGCAGGCCGCCAAGGCCGAGCGCTACAAGCGTTACAAGGCCGAGCTGCGCGACCTCGAGCTGTGGTCGGGCGCCCAGCGGTTCCTCGGCCACCTGGCCGAGGAGAAGTCGCTGGCGGTGGAGATCGCCGCGCTGGCCGAGCGCCGGGCCGATGCGGCCGCCACCCTCGAGGCCGAGGAGGCCGGGGTCGCGGCCGAACGGCTGGCCCTGGCCGACGAGCTGGCGGAGCTCGCCACCGCCAAGGAGAGCCTGTTCGCGCTGTCCAACCGCGCCCAGCTCGCCATGCAGCGGGCCCTTCATCAGGACGACGAGGCCGGGCAGCTCGCGGCGCGCGCGGCCAGCGAAGAGCGCGAGATCGAGGAGCAGGCGCAGCGCCTGACCGAGAGCAGCGCGGGCATCGAGGCGCTCGAGGGGCAGCTGGCCGAGCTCGACGAGGCGGCGACCACCAGCGGGGCGCGGTACCGCGAGACCGAGAAGATCCACGAGGAGCTGCGGGCGGCCCTGGCCGACGCGCGCCGGCAGCTCGACGGGGCGCAGGGGGAGCTCGCCTCGGCGCGCGCGCGCATCGCCCGCAACGAATCCGAGAGCGGCGCGGCCACCGCGCGGCGCGAGGATCTCGCGCGGCGGATCGAGACCATCGCCACCGAGGCCACCGCGGCCGACGAGCGCCTCGGCACGCTCGGCGTCGACGCCGAGGGCTTGCGCACCGCCATCGAGGCCATCGCCGAGCGTCGGCGGGCCCTGTCGGCGGCGCGCCAGGAGAACGAGGCGCGGCTCGCGGCCCGCAAGGGCGAGATCGCCCGCGGCGAGATCGCGCTCGAGGCGCTGCGCGAGCAGCTGCACCGCCGGCGCTCGCGGCTCGCCTCGCTGGGCGAGATCCAGGAGCGATACGAGAGCTTCCAGAAGGGCGTTCGCGCCATCATGCAAGAGCGGCGCGAGCAGGAGGCACGCGGGGAGGTGTCGGGGATCCGGGCGCTGGTGGCCGACATCCTGCAGCCACCGTCCGATCTCGAGACGGCGGTCGAGTCGGTGCTGGGCGAGCGGCTCGGCAACGTGGTGGTGGACTCTCACACCGTGAGCGTGGACGGGATCGCCTTCCTCAAGGAGCGCAAGCAGGGCCGGTCGAGCTTCATCCCGCTCACCTTGCGGGGGCCGAGCACGCCGCCCCGGGCGCCCTCGGCCTGGCCGCGCGGCGAAGGGATCCGCGGTCCGATCCTCGAGCTCATGGGCTACGACCAGGCCTACGACCGGGTGGCGGAGTACCTGCTCGGCGACGTGCTGGTGGTCGAGGATCTGCCGCGCGCGCTGGCCGTCTGGGCCACGCTCGGCGCCGATGGGCAGGGTCCGCCCCCACCCACCCTCGTCACCATGCAGGGCGAGGTGGTGGATCCGCGCGGCGCCGTGAGCGGAGGCTCGCGCGAGGCGGCCGTCGGCATCCTCGAGCAGAAGCGCGAGATCCGCGAGCTCGAGCAGCTGGTCGCCAGGCTGGATGCCGAGCAGCAGGCGGCGCTCGAGCAGCAGCTCGCGGCCAAGGCCGAGGTCGTCGAGCTCGAGCGGCAGATCGCCGAGCTCCTGGCCGACCTGCGGGCCGACGAGCTGGCGGGACTGTCGCAGCAAAAGGATCTGGATCGGGCCCGCGAGGAGCAGCGGCGGCTGGAGGCGCGGCGACGCCAGCTGGCGGGCGACCACGACGGGTTGACCCGGTCGCTCGAGGAGGCCGAGCTGCGCCTCGAGAACGCCCGGGCCGCCCTGGAGGGCGACTGGGAGATCGTGGACGCGGCCGAGCGGCGCACGGCCGAGCTGCGGACCGAGAGCCTGTCCTTGGCCGATCGCCTCGACGCCCTGGTGGGGGAGCTCACGGCCTTGAAGGTGGAGGCGGCCCAGGCCCAGGACCGCCGCAACCACGCCCGCGCCACGCTCCAGCGACTCGGGGCCGAGAAGTCGCAGGCGGCGGCGCGTATCCAGCGGCTCGAGCAATCCATCGGCGAGGGCCTCGAGCGCTCGGCGAGCCTGCGCGAAAGCTCGGTCGAGCTCCGGGAGGAAGGCCGGCAGGCCGAGGCCGAGGCCCGAGAGCTGGCCCGCGGGCACGCCGAGCGGCAGGGAGGCGTCGAGGGGCGGAGCGCGATCCTCGCCCGGCGCGAGGCCGAGCTGCGCACGGCCCGGGCCGAGGTTCAGCGGATGAACCAGACCTCGGCGCGCCTCGAGCTGCGCCACCAGGAGGTCGCCATCAAGCGCGCCTCGCTCGAGGAGCAGGTGGTCGCCCGCTACGGGGACGTCGACCTGCGCGACATCGTGGTCGACTACCACCTGCGGCCCCCCCTCGGGGAGACCGAGGAGGCCCGCATGGTCGAGCTGCGGGGGTTGCTCGACCGCATGGGGGAGATCAACCTCACGGCCATCGAGGAGTCCGAGGAGTCCCAGAAGCGCTTCGATTTTCTGTCGGCCCAGCGGGCCGACCTCGAGTCGGCGATCGGGCAGCTCGAAGCCGCCATCGAGAAGATCAACCGCGCCTCGAAGAAGCGCTTCCGCGAGACCTTCGATGCCATCGACGCCAAGTTCCGGGAGGTCTATCCGCGGATGTTCGGGGGGGGGCGGGCCCACCTCCGGCTGACCGACGACGGCGATCTGCTGGAGACCGGGGTGGACATCGTCGCCAACCCGCCCGGCAAGAAGGTCATGCAGAACATCGAGCTGCTCTCGGGCGGCGAGAAGGCCCTGACCGCCGTGTCGCTGCTGTTCGCGATCTTCCTGGTCAAGCCCTCGCCGTTCTGCGTGCTCGACGAGGTGGACGCCCCCCTCGACGAGGCCAACGTGGGCCGGTTCAACGACATGGTCCGGGCCATGACCGACCGGTCGCAGTTCATCATCATCAGCCACAACCGGCGCACCATGGAGATCGCCGACCGCCTGTGCGGGATCACCATGGAGGAGGCAGGGGTGTCCAAGCTCGTGGCGGTGAACCTCCGGACGGGGTCGGGCGGCAAGGTCAGTCGGGCCAGCGTGCTCACCGAGAGCTCGCGAGCTCCAGTGACCGCGGCCTCCCCGATGTCGGCGTGAGCGTGAGGGGTTGCATTTTTCGGCCAGGGCGCCCGACAAAAATGCTAAATAGCTGATCAGAGACCATGGCGACTTACATCACGGACGAATGCATCAACTGTGGTGCGTGCGAGCCCGAGTGCCCCAACGAGGCCATCAGCGAGGGCGAGGACATCTACATCATCGACCCCAAGCTGTGCACCGAATGCGTGGGCTTCCACGATCACGAGGCGTGTCAGGCGGTGTGCCCGGTCGAGTGTTGCCTCCCCGATCCCAAGATCGTCGAGACCGAGGACACCTTGATCGTGCGTGCCCGCTCGTTGCACCCGGACAAGACCTTCGTCGAGAACTATCCGTCGCGCTTCCGCAAGGCCTGAGGCGGGACGTGCCGCCCGGTCGACGGGCTCAACGGTTCGTGCCCCGGCGAGTGTCGGGATCGGTGTGCAGCGAGGCGGCCGGGTCGTCCGTGGACACCATGGCGTGGAAGCCGTCGGGGAAGGCCTCGACCGCATGCGCGCCCGCGAGCTCGAGGGTGAGCGTCAGGAACTTCTGGCGACGCCAGGGCTCCCACATCTCGGCGGCCAGGACAGGGCGCGCCGCCGCGAAGCTCACGTTCTCGGGGGGCCTCTCGGCGAGGTAGCGGGCCACGTAGAAGCCCGTCTCGTCCCCGACGACGTCGGTGGTGTCGCCCCGGTGCGCGAGCCGCGAGACGGCGTGGCCCACCACCGGCGGGAAGGGCTCCTCCTCGTCCTGCCAGACGGTGGTGGCGCTGAAGGAGACCTTCTTTTCTGGCCCACTCTGCCACGTCGGGTCGCTGCCGAGGGCCAGGAACTCCTGGTCCGAGAGCCCGGGGTGGGCGGCGAGGTAAGCCCGCAAGGCCTCCGCGTGGCGTGCCGCCCGGGCCCGTGGCTCCGGCTTCATCCGGGCTCCGGTGAAGATGCAGAGCACCGCGACCTGGACCAGCCGCCCGTGGACGAACCGCTTGTGGACGCGGTCGTAGAATGCGCGCACCTCCGATTCGGGGATGGCACCCTCGGCGAGGCGCGGCTCGATCAGGTCCGCCACCAGGCGCTCGACCTGCGCTTGACGCAGGATTTCCCGATCCTCGGGGGCAAGGGCGACCCCGGCCACCTCGGCGGCGCGGGCCAGGACCTCGAAGCGGATCCGGTCCTCGAGGGCGCTGCGGAGATCGGAGCCGCCGAGGAGGGCCGCGCGCTTGACCTCGCCGGCGAGGATGGGTTGACCGGCCACGCGCGCCAGCACGCGGTGGTCGCTGTCGCTGGTGCCGGCGCTGCTGCCGGCGAGCGGGAGCCCCGGGGCCTGGGTGGGGTCGCGAGGCGTTGGGGCGCAGGCCGCCAGCCCGGCGCCCAGGACCGCGGACAGCACGCAGGCTCGCGCCGTAGCTGGAACTTGGAGTCGACCGAACGGTGAGGTCACGCGCGGTTCGAGAGTAACACGCCGGTGTCCTTGGATCGCCGGGACGCGGCGGGGACGAGGACGGCGACGAGGACG
>CAZIOH010000188.1:0-4977 GCA_964540815.1 uncultured Myxococcales bacterium
AAGGTACTTCGTGGTGTCGCCTCCGGAATGAAGTGGGCGCCTCTCCCTCGCCCTTTCCCCGCTCCGCGGGGCGAGTGGACAGGAAGGGGTTGGGGCTCGGCTCCAGGATCGGCTCACCCCCGCGCGAGCATGTGCTTCATGCGGTGGATCGGAGGTTGGCTTTGCCAACCGGAGAAGACACCCGCCAAGCAGATCCGGGCCCGCTTCTCGTCGTCCGTCGGGAGGGGCCCGCGGGGAGGGGTCCTCCCCTTCCCGCGAGCGCCGCAGGCGCGTCCGTCCTCCCCTCCCCGCGAGCGCCGCAGGCGCGTCCATTTGCTGATTTGCGCCGGACATGGGAGATCTCCCGCCCGTCGCCTGTCCCCCGAACGGAAAGCAGTCACCCAACGTGATCCCATACTTTCAGCAGCCGACCCTGTCCCTGGGGCCGCTCACCATCCACGGATTCGGCGTGCTCGTGGCCTTGGCCGTGATGCTCGGCGTATCGATCCTGCACCGTCGGGCAGCGATCTATGGCCTGACGTCCACCGACATCTCGCGCTTCGTCAACTGGGTGCTGGTCTGCGGGTTCCTGGGGGCGCACCTGGTCGATCGCTTCGTGTACTTCCCCGGTCAGACGCTCGCCGATCCCATCAGCATCTTCCGGGTCTGGGAGGGGCTCTCGTCGTTCGGCGGCTTCCTCGGCGGCACCGTGGGTGCCGTCTGGTTCTTCCGCCACCACGCCAAGCCCGGCACGGCCTGGCAGTACCTCGACGCGTACGCCTATGCCTTCCCCTTCGCCTGGATCTTCGGGCGCCTCGGGTGCTTCATCGCCTTCGATCACCCCGGTCGTCCCACCACCTTCTTCCTCGGTCAGGTCTACCGGGACGGGGTGGTCCGCCACAACCTCGGGCTCGAGGAGGCCCTCTACACCATGCTCATCGGCGGCCTCTTCTACCTCCTCGGACGCCGGCCGCGCTTCGTGGGGTTCTTCGTGGCGCTGTTCGTGATCCTCTATGCGCCCTTCCGGTTCGCGGTGGACTTCCTGCGGACCGTCGACGTCCGCTACCTCGGGCTCACCCCGGGCCAGTACGGGTGCATCGCGCTCATGATCGTCGGTCTGGTCACGCTCAGGGTTCGCGGCTCCCGGGGCGCGGGCGCCACCGCCGGCGCCGCGTCGCGCTGAGGACCGGTCCTCGACCCACTTCGGCTGGCTTGCCGCGCGCCCGCCGCATAGGCTCGCTCGCATGCCTAGCTCGGACCCTGCGGCAAGCTCGAACCCGACCGCCCCTGCCCCCGTCCCCGCCGCCAGTATCGGCAGCGTGCTTGCCGGGCGGGTGCCGGTGGGCTCCCCCGTCACCGTCCGCGGCTGGGTGCGCACCCGCCGCGATTCGAAGGCTGGCCTCTCGTTCCTGCACCTGCACGACGGCTCCGCGTTCGACGCCATCCAGGTGGTCGCCGCGGCTGCCCTCCCCAACTACGCGTCCGAGATCCTCAAGCTCGGCGCCGGCTGCGCGGTGTCCGTGACCGGCACCGTGGTGGCGAGCCAAGGCAAAGGACAGGCCATCGAGATCGCCGCCAGCGCCATCGAGGTCGTGGGCTGGGTCGATGATCCCGAGACCTATCCCATCCAGCAGAAGCGCCACACCCTCGAGTACCTGCGGGAGGTCGCGCACCTGCGCCCGCGCACCAACACGCTCGGCGCGGTCACCCGCGTCCGGCACTGTCTGAGCATGGCCATTCACCGCTTCTTCCACCAGGAAGGGTTCTTCTGGATTCATACGCCGATCATCACCGCCAGCGACTGCGAGGGCGCCGGCGAGATGTTTCGCGTCAGCACCCTCGATCTCGCCAACCCGGCCAAGGTCCCCACCACCACCGCTGGCCGCGCCGACTTTTCCCGGGACTTCTTCGGCCGCGAGGCCTTTCTCACCGTCAGCGGGCAGCTCAACGTCGAGGCGTACTGCCTGGCCATGTCCAAGGTCTACACCTTCGGCCCCACCTTCCGCGCCGAGAACAGCAACACCAGCCGCCACCTGGCCGAGTTCTGGATGGTCGAGCCCGAGATCGCCTTCGCGGATCTGGCGGCCGACGCCGATCTGGCCGAGCGCTTCCTCAAGTCCATCTTCACGACGCTGCTGGCCGAGCGGGCGGACGATCTCGGGTTCTTCGCCGAGCGCATCGACAAGGATTGCGTCGCCCGCCTCGAGCGCTTCGTGCGTTCGAGCTTCGAGCGCATGACCTACACCGAGGCCGTCGCCGCCCTGGAAAAGGCGGTGGCCGGCGGGCGGTCGTTCGAGTTCCCCGTGGCCTGGGGCATGGACCTGCAATCCGAGCACGAGCGCTACCTCACCGAGGAGCTAGTGGGCCGCCCGGTCGTGGTCATGAACTACCCGAAGGGCATCAAGGCCTTCTACATGCGCCTCAACGACGACGATCGCACCGTGGCGGCCATGGACGTGCTGGCGCCCGGGATCGGCGAGATCATTGGCGGGTCGCAGCGCGAGGAGCGGCTCGAGGTCCTCGACCGGCGGCTCGAGGAGCAGCACCTCGATCCCCAGGCGTACGGCTGGTACCGCGATCTGCGGCGCTACGGCACCGTGCCGCACGCCGGCTTCGGGCTCGGACTCGAGCGGACCATCATCTACGCCACCGGCATGGCGAACATCCGGGACGTCATTCCGTTTCCCCGCGCGCCGGGTCAGGCGACCTTCTGAGCCGGGGCGATCTCCGAAAGGCGGCCGAAAAGCGGGCGAAAAAGCGGGGCGAAAAAGCGGGAGGATAGGAAATCCTGTTTACCTTCCCGATCCGGGCTGGTAATTTGGCCCCATACACCCCGCACCTCGTAGCTTGAACCTTGCCCCCCGGGATTCTGACCGCGATTCTGACCCGATCATCCGCGATGGACGTACCGCCTTCGTGGGTCGAGCGCGGACGCCGCCACGGAGATGAGAAAGGCACCCATGCAACCGGCTCGCTGGCTCGCCGTGCTCCTCTCGGGCATGGCCGTGGGGTGCGCGACCGAGCAGGTTCCTGGACCGTCCGCGGTTCCGTCCGTCCCGTCCGTCCCGAATTCCCCCTCCAAACAGGTCAATTCCATGCCCACGCCGCCTTCCGCCGCACCCCTTCGAGCCGCGTCCATCGCCAAGGCGCCGTTTGGTCAGGTCGATGGCAAGGCCGTGGAGCTCTTCACGCTCACCAACGCCAACGGCCTCGTCGCCAAGGTGATGACCTACGGGGGCATCCTCACCAGCCTCCTCGTTCCGGACCGGACCGGGAAGCTCGCGGACGTCGTGCTCGGGTTCGACGATCTCGAGGGCTACGTCCGGGGGAATCCCTACTTCGGGGCCACCGTCGGCCGGGTCGGGAACCGGATCCGCGACGCGAAGTTTCACCTCGGCGCCCGGGACTACACGCTCGCGGCAAACAACAAGCCGCACCACCTGCACGGTGGGGTGAAGGGCTGGGACAAGGTCGTCTGGACGGCCGAGCCGAAGGAGACCCCCGAAGGTCCGGCGCTGCTGCTCTCCTACGTCTCGAAGGACGGGGAGGAAGGGTATCCCGGGACGGTCAGCGCGACCTGCACGTACACCCTCACCAACACCAACGAGCTGCGGATCGAGATGCGCGCCACCACCGACGCGACCACGCTCGTCAACATGGTTCACCACACCTACTGGAACCTGGCGGGCGAGGGCTCGGGCCCGATCGCCGACCACCGGCTCACCCTGCACGCCGAGGCGTACACCCCGGGCGATCCCATGGTCCCCACCGGCAAGGTGTGGCCGGTGAAGGGAACCCCGTTCGACTTCACCGTGGCCCAGCCCATCGGCAAGGATCTGCTGGCCGCGGGGGGCGATCCGGTGGGCTACGACCACAACTTCGTGGTGAACGGACCGCCGAGCACTCTGCGTGAGGTGGCCACCCTCGAGGATCCTTCCTCGGGGCGGGTCCTCACCCTCGAGGCCAACCAGCCCGGGGTCCAGTTCTATTCGGGGAATTTTCTCGACGGCAAGACCGTGGGGAAGAAAGGACACGCCTACGCGCAGCACACCGGGCTCTGTCTCGAGACGCAGAAGTTTCCCAACGCCATCAACGTGAAGGCCTGGCGCGAGCAGGTGATCCTCGAGCCGGGGCAGACCTACGACCACGTGATGATCCATCGGTTCAGCACGAAATAGCCGGGACGACGACAGGGAGCTTTCGCGGTGCTTTCGTTTTCAGGTTCGGCAAATAGAATCGCGCGATTCCTTCCCTCCGCGTTCTCCTCCAAGGAGCCCCCCATGCGCCTGTCGATCCCGCCTCGCACCTCACGGTTTGCCCCGGCTGTCTTTTGCGTCTCGCGCGCCTCGGTCCTCTGGGTCTCCCTGCTCCCGGGGCTGCTGGCGGGGGCCGGCTGCAAGAAGTCCGACTCCGGAGCGTCGTCGTCCTCCTCCTCGGCCTCGGGTGACAAGGCGGCCTCCTACCGCTTCGCCTTCGTGACCAACAACTCGTCGGACTTCTGGAACATCGCGGAGAAGGGCCTGCGCAAGGCCGAGAAGGACTTCGGGGTGCGGGTGGACATGTTCCGCCCGCTCAAGGGCGAGATCTCCGACCAGCAGCGCTTCCTCGAGGACATCATGGTGCAAAACTTCGATGGGGTGGCCATCAGCCCCATCAACCCCGACGCCATGACCAGCACCTTCGATCGGGTGGCCGCCAAGATGCCGCTCGTCTGTCACGACTCCGACGCGCCCAAGTCCAAGCGCAACGTCTACGTGGGCACCAACAACATCGAGGCCGGGCGATCGGCGGGCGCCGCGGCCATCGCCGCCCTCAAGGCCGCCAACATCACCAAGGGCAAGATCGCCCTCTTCGTCGGGCGGATGGACATGCAGAACGCCATCGAGCGCAAGCAGGGGCTCGACGAGACGCTGGGCAAGCTGCCGGGGTTCGAGGTGCTGCCGGTGTTCCTCGACAAGACCGACCGGGCGCTGGCCAAGAAGAACGTCGAGGACGCCC
>CAZIOH010000189.1:0-4926 GCA_964540815.1 uncultured Myxococcales bacterium
TCGCGAGCTATCGGCCGCCTGTTGCCGGGGACGCCGGGGACGCGCGGAGATCGTCACGGACCGAGGCTGCCCAGGCGGGAGCGGGTGCGCCGTTGCCGGCGGCTGCAGGGGCCGAGGGGAGAACGAACCCACCGCCATCCTGGGCTGCCGCGTGGCCGCGGTGGGTGCCGGCTCTGCTCAAGCCAGTCATCCCCAAGCCACCGCCACCGGCGCCACCGCCGCCACCACCACTGCCGCCGCCACCCGGCGAGCCACCACCGCCGCCGCGCGACACGAGCCCGGCCGCGGAGCTGGTCGCCCCTGCCGCGGCGCGGGTGACGGCGACCATCCCACCGACGGTGCTTGCCGCCATCATCGCGCCGGCCGACAGGTTCTGGGCCACACCGGAGGCGCTCAGCGACGGGGAGCCGGCGAGGAGCCCCGCCGTGAGGCTGGGGGCGTGCCAGGTCAGGAAGGCGATGGCCCCCGTCGTCAGGAGGACGCTCCAGAGCTCGTTGAGCTTGATCTCGGGCCCGGAGAAGTGGATGGACGCGAGGACCGGGCTCGTCACGGCGATGATGAACGCGAGGGTCATGAGCTTGATGCCGGCGCTGACCACCGCCCCGATGGCCTTCTCCGCCAGGAACTTGGTCTGGGGAAGGAGACCCCAAGGGACGAGGATCCCGGCGACTGCCGTGATGAGGTAGTACTCGAGGACCGCCAGGAACGTCTGGATGGCCATCACCAGGAACGCCACCATGATGAGCAGGTAGCTGATGCCGAAGATGAAGGCATCCCCGAGATCCGTGAGGCTCACGTCATCGAGGGCCTTGGCCAGCTGCTCGGTTGCGGTCAAGCCGTAGCCCGCGATCCGGGATGGATCGAGGAGGAGGTTGTAGCTGCCGGCCTGGGCGCCCGCCGTTAGGCCAGCGTTGATCAGGGATTCGACGAACGCCTTGGCGTTGGCCTGAAAGGACGTCGTGAACCACAGCCAGAAGCCGAGGAACAGGACCTTCTTGATGACCTCGACGAGGCGCTCTCCGCCGCCGAGGGCCCACCAGAAGCCGATGAGGACGATGTCGATCCCGGCCAGGAGGCCGAGCAGGCTGTTGACGATGGGTTGCAGGCGGGCGTAGCCGCCCTGGAACACGCCGACGAAGTTGGTGAGCGTGGTGGTGAGGGTGTTGAACTCCATGTGAGCTCGTTGACTGGTGGGCTCGCGCTACGGCAGCCGGGGCAGCGTCCGGGCGGGGGCGCCGGTGCTGGTGTAGCCGTCGCGCCGCCGCAGCTTGGCCTCGCGGAGCAGGAGCTTCTCGCCCGAGGAGGACGCGGCCATGTTGGCGGTGATCCGCCCCAGGGTGGCGATGTTCTGGACGAGATCGCCGAGGCGGGCGTGGATCAGCCCGAGCTGCTGGTTGACGAGCTGGAGCTGGCGGACCTCGCCGTTGGCCGCCGCCGACTGGCCGAGGATGTCGGAGATCGCGCGGTTGTTGCCTTCGACGAGGAGCAACGACGCCTGGGCGCGCTCGGCCAGCTTGGCCGAGCCGGAGATCTCCTCGTGCCACTGGCCATAGTAGCTGTCGTAGTCGGCGTACCGGGCCCCCTGCCAGCTCGTCCGACCCTTGGGAAAGAGCTTGTCGAAGTGGCTGTTCACGTCCTGGAGGGCAAACCCGAGGGCCGTCACGTCCCCGTTCAGCAGCGAATAGGTGAGCTGGCCCTGGCTGATGAGGCTCTGAAGACCCGTGAACGAGGTCGGGTTGATGGTGGCCAGCGTCTGCCGCATGAGGCTCACCTGCTGGATCATGTTCTGCAACGTCTGGGCCGTGGAGATGGCCGTCGACGTGGTCTGGATCAGGTTCGTGGCGTCGAAGACCGCGAACTGGGCGTGGGCGGTGGCGCCGCCGAGCGCGCCCAGCGCAAGGACCGTGGCACAGGGGATCGGCAGCGCCTTCATCGCAATTCCCCCGGCCGCCCCGGATTCCCAACCTCGGGACCCATCTGCCCGCTCTCCCGCGCCGCGGCGACGAGCTCGGCTGCCCAGCCGAGTCCGCGGTGGCGCAGGATCTCCTCCGCGACCTGCCCCGACACCGCCGTCTCGGCCTCGATGCGGTCGAGGGCCCTCTGGTCCTCGGGCGAGGACATCCCCGCCAGCGCCAGGCCCACCGGGCCAAGATCGAGGCGGAACAGCCGTCGACCGTTGACCGAGCGGTAGTAGTAGTCGCGCTTCTTCTGCGCGCGGGCGAGGATTCCGATCTCGGTGTCCGAAAGACCGAAGTCCCGGTAGGCCCGGGTCATCTGGGGCGTGAGCGCCTCGTCGTCGGGCAGGTAGATCTTGGTGTGGCAGGCCGATACGATGGTGGCCGTGATGGGGGACTCGGCCGCGTCCGCGACCTCCTGGGTGGCGAAGACGACGTAGACGTTCTTCTTGCGCAGGGTCTTGAGCCAGCCCTGGAGGCGCCGCATGAAGACCGGGTGCGACAGGAAGAGCCACGCCTCGTCGAGGACCATGAGGGTCGGCCGCCCGTCGAGTTGCCCCTCGACCCGGTGGAACAGGTAGTCGAGGGCGGGAACCACGGCGTCCTGACCGAGCGCCATGAGGTGCCCCATCTCGAACATCTGCCAGGAGCCGCCGCGCAGATCGTCGCGCTCGGCGTCGAAGATCTGGCCGTAGTTGCCGCCGACGGTGTACGGGCGCAGGGCCTCCTTGAGATCCAGGCGCCCGAGGTGGTTGACCAGGCTCGAGATGGTGCGCTCGGCCCGGGGGGCCGTGGCGGTGAGGGCGAGCGCCTCGTCGACGTCGCGCCGGGTGTCGGGGGACTCGGCGACGTGCTGGGCCGCCAGCAGGTTCATGACGAACTGCGATGCCCAGAGCCGCTCGTCACGCCGATCGATGCGCGCGAGCGGCTGGAAGGCCACCGGTGCCTCGGGGTGGCCCGGCTCGTACACGGCGCCCCCGACCGCCAGAGTGGTGGCGCGCGCGCTGCGATCCTTGTCGAAGACGACGACGCGGGCGCCCGGGTACCGGAGCCACTGGAGCATCAAGGTCGCGAGCAACGTGCTCTTGCCGGCCCCGGTCGGACCGACGACCAGCGTGTGGCCGACGTCACCGACGTTCAGGTTCAGGCGGAACGGGGTCGAGCCGGTGGTGCTGCAGACGACGTGCGGGTGCCCCACCCCGGTGACGCGCGCGAGGTGCTCATTCTCGACGGAGCCGGCCCAGATTGCGGACAGCGGCATCAGGTGCGCCAGGTTCAGCGAGCTCACGCAGGGGCGCCGGACGTTGGCGTAGACGTGGCCCGGCAAGCTGCCGAGCCAGGCTTCCCGGCTGTTCAGGGTCTCGTCGCGGACCACGAAGCCCCGGGACTGGATGACCTGCTTGACGCTCTGGAGCTTGCGGCGGGCGGCGCCGAGCTCGCGATCCCACACCGTCACGGTGGCCGTCAGATAGCCGAACGACACCAGATCCTCGCCGAGCTCCTGAAGCGCGGCGTCCGCGTCGGCGGCCTGGTTGGCGGCGGCGTTGTCGACGAGGGCGCTCTCCTGCTTGGTCGCCTCCTCCTTCAGCATGGTGCCGAGCCCCTTGCGCTTCGCCCACCAGCGCTTGCGGTACTTCTCGATCTCCGCGCGGGCGGCCTCGCGATCGAGGCAGATGTACCTCGTCACCCAGCGATACTCGACCGGCAGGTGGTTCAGATCGTCGAGCACGCCCGGGACGGAGGTCGCCGGGAAGCCCACGATGGTGCACGTGGGCAGGAAGTCCTGGCCCAGCATCGGCACGTCGCCGGCGGAGAGCGCCATGTCCGGCAGGAGCGCGTCGAGATACATCGGCACCGCCGGGACGGCGACCGGGTGGCGGCTCGTCGAGATGCAGCTGTGCAGGTACGTCAGCGTCTGCGCGTCGTCGAGCTCGGCGACCTCGGCGAACACGCCGCGCATGATGTCCGTCAGCTCGCCGACGGTCCTCGTGAACTGGGCGAGATCGCGGTCGTTGTCATGGGCGGAGCCGCCCGCCTCCGGATCGTCGAAGAACAGCGCCTGGATGCGCTTCTCGCCCGTGGCCGGCAGCTGCCAGGTGAAGGTCAGGTAGTAGCGCGACTCGAAGTGGCTGCCGGCGGCCTCGAAGGCCTTTCGCCGCTCGAGATCGAAGATCCAGGCGGCCGGGTGCTGCCACGTCGAGCTCGGGTAGGTCGAGGACGCGAATCGCTGCGCCTCGACGAAGAGCGCCCACCCCGAGCCGAGCCGTTTGAGGGCATTGTTGAGGCGGGCGACAGCGCCGACGAGCTCGGCGTCGCTGGCGCTCGCGAGATCGGGCCCCCGGAACGCAATCGTCTTCTGCAGAATGGCGTCCTTCTGAAGGACGACGCCGGGCGCGACCATGGCCGCCCAGGGAAGGTAGTCAGGCAATCGCGAGGTCGGCTGACGGTATTCGCGCAGTGAGAACATGGTCGACTCCTACGGATCGAGGCGCCGCTGCGCGTGAATCGCGCGCAGGAACACGTCGAAGAAGAAGGGCTCGCGGCGGGCCACCGCGGCGAAGAGCACATGGGCCACCACGCCGAGCGGCAGGACCCAGATCTGATGGAGACCCAGCACCAGGGCCGCCACCGTCGTCCAGAGCAGCAAACCAAAGGTGCGCGGCAGGCCCGCGAACATGATGGGCTGCGTGAGCGAGCGGTGGATGGGGATCTCGAAGCCGACGGGTGAGCTCACGGTGGGCGCGTCCCCTCAGACCGAAAGCCCGCCGCTGAACCCCATGAAGCTGAGGAAGAACGACGTGGCGGAGAACGCGATCGCCAGGCCGAGGACGACCCACAGGGCCTTGCGCAGGCCGCCGCCCCCCTCGGAAAAGGCGATGCCGAACCCGAGCCCGATGATGGCGAACACGCCGACCGCCTTGGCCACCGGCCCGGTCAGGGACTGGAGCAGCCGCTCGAGCGGGCCCTCCCA
>CAZIOH010000190.1:0-4756 GCA_964540815.1 uncultured Myxococcales bacterium
CTCTTCCAGGTCGTCAGCCGCAGGTACGAGACCAAAAGCCTCGTCCTCACCACCAGCCTCGCCTTCACCGACTGGCCCTCCGTCTTCCCCAACGCCACCTGCGCCGTCGCCCTCATCGACCGCGTCGTCCACCACGCCGACGTCATCGCCATCGGAGCATAGGGAATTTAACCCAGGCCTTCCCTCTCGAGGACCCGACCAGGAGGCGCCGAAAGCGTTGGAAGCGGCCTTTTGAAATGGCCGATAATGGCCATTACGTCTACTACTGCTCCGGCTCGGTCGATGTCGGCAGCATAGCTTCACCCGCCTAGCAGGCCAGGGAGCTACACGGACGGTTCGGTCGCTCGTTCCCGGGGGACACGCGGGCCACGAAGCGGGACGTGCTGATCCTCGAATGAGTGTCGCGACCCGAGCCTCACCGGTCGGGGGGAACCTTCACGAAGACTGTCGCGCGGGGATTGGTCGGAACTACGCTTCCGGGCGGTGGGCTGTCGTTCTCGACCAATGAAACGGTGAACGTTTTCACAGTATCCCCCGCGCGCCCCGTGCGTTCGGGATAGCGCAGGATCCATTCGGAGAGCGCCCCTTGGTAGAGGGGAAAATCCGCGATGCGATCGACGTAAGTGCCAAAAAACACGTCGTATCCCAGCCCCTCCGGGATCGTCGCTTCCGAAAATCGCCCCGCGCGGACGCCCCGGGCCACTTCGTTGATGGGATCGACATGGCGGCCGTCGGCGGTCACGGCGTCGACGACCACGGTCCGATCGCCCGGTGGCGGATCGGGCGTGAACATGCGCCAGCCTTGAAACAACTGCAGGCCATTTACGACCACTGTCAGCCAAGCCGGCTGCTGCGTCACGCGCAACGGAGCGGGCATCGCGGGATTCTCGAAGCCAAGCTCGGTGGCCGCAACCAGGATCAACGCCAGCACCAGCCCTTCACGCGCCAGGAGCCCGGCGCGTCGGGCGGGGGTCGTGGCGCCTTCGGCCACCAGGGCGCAAGCTTGCCGGGGCAACCCGAGGAAGTCGCGCAGCGCGCCGCCCGCCATCGCCACGGGCGACCACAGCCGCGCCACCAACGCCCTGGCCGCACCGGCGAGTGCACCCGCGAATCGCGTGCCCTCGATTCGACGCCAAAATGCCGCCGGTATCAGGTTGGGCAGGCACGCAATCATGGCCGGCGTGAAGATACCGAGATTCAGGCACAACGAGAACCCAGCGTGCAATCCGACCAGCAGCACGATCACGCTCAGGCGGGCCGCCGACGTCGCGAACGGCACGAGAATCAGCACCCAGGCCATGGCCTCTACCAGCTTCGTGCTCTCCGTCAACAGGCGCGAGACCTCGAGGGTGAGGTGCGGGCGCAGCCAGACGCCGAGCCGAGTGACCTGCCCGTCCGCCTGGAGCGCGTAGTGCACCGCCGAGCCGTCCGCCCACGTCTGGCCACTCTTCTGAATCCAGTTGAAGAAGTAGATCGCCGCCAGCTGCAGCAAGATCGCCAGACACGCGATCGATTGCACGCGGTGATCGGACGGGCCCACGGAGGCTCCGGCCCCGTCCGCGCCCCCAGCCCGAGCCCGGCGGAGCGCATCCAGCGAGCACCGCCGCCCGGTGGGCAGAAAAGACGTCCACAGACAGATCTCGCTCAGGACCACGTCGCCGCCGTTCTGCAGGAACAACACCCGCGCGTGCAGGCTCAGCACCGCGACCAGGCTCAGGATTTGCGCCAGCCTCGTGCGCCATCCCAGCAGCAGCATCAGATAGGCCACCGCGCACAATCCAAAACCGATCGCGACCTCGTACCGATACGACGCCACGTAGAACAGCGACAACGCATGGTCGTAGGTGGGTTGCCACAGGAGCATGTGATTGGGCAGCAGGCCATCGTTCGAGTACCACGTGGCAATACCCGGCACGCGCCTGACGAGGTCGAACAGCAACACCAGCGCCAGACCGATGCGCCCGGCCGCGAGGCTCCGGTCATCCAACGTCAGATAGGTGACGACCAGGTGGTCCCTCACGCTGGGAACCGGATTCTTCGCGAGGTCGGTCATGCGGAACCACTGGCGGCGGGCGCCGGTTGTGGTGACATCGAATTCGTAGCACACCGCGGGGGCGGTATCCATGACCGAGCCCCCGATACCCGCCCGGACACCAAGGCGCCGGGACCTCACGCCCGCCGTCCGGAAAACGTGTCCCATCCGGGTCAGATCGCGGAGAGTTCCCCGAAGTATCTCGGGTGCCGTCGAAACCACGGCATGGAGCTGATTGGCTGCCTGCGTGCGGGCCCGAATTGCGGAGCGGCGCTGAAGGCGAAGAAGGCGCATCATCTCTACCGAGCCATCTTGGGACTTGGGCGCGCCCATGGCGTCGCCGGCGAGCGTGGCACGCGCTGCCGCTTCTTCCTGTTCGCGCAAATGCGATGCGAGTCCGGAGCCGTAGGAACCAGTTCCCTCGATGCCTACGCGGCCGAAGTGCCCCAAACCGCGCAACCAGGCCGTGAGCGCTGCTTAGCCGTCTGCGGATGCGACGAAGGTCTCGTTGCCGAGCAAGCGGCCGCTGGCATCGAGCGCGGCCGCGGTATGGGTGTTCTTGTGCGTGTCGACTCCGGCCGTGATGAGAGACGTGAGGGGAGTTGAGTCCATCGCGCGGTACCTCCGGGGCTGGTTGGGAAGGAGGTCAGATCCGATCGCGCCGCGGACAGGACAGTGATGGGCGCCGTTGCGCAAGCTCCTATTAGGTCACGGGCGGGGGCGGATCCAACCGCGCACCACAGTGCCGCCAGTCGACGGATCAACGCGGGGACACCCGTGAGGGGTCGATCCGCAGGGGTCAGGCTGGCGGCCTGTGGCACACGGATAGAGTCTCACTGTCCCAGCAGTCTCCTTCCGGCTCGAGCTGCATTGGATCCCTCGGGCCTTCAGGGCCGTGCGGTAGTCGCCGCTGGCGTAGGTGCTGCCTCGATCCGAGTGGTGGACCAACCCCGCGGTCGGGCGGCGATGGGTGAGAGCCATATCCAGAGCGGCGAGGGCAAGGCGGCGGTCCACGTTCCGGCTGGTCGCCCAGCCCACCACCCGCCCGGATAAGAGGTCGAGGATCACGGGCAGGTAGAGCCTGTCTCGCAGAGCGGCTACTACGCGGCCGTGGGGCGCCCACGTTCGGCCCACGCGCGCCGCGACCATGACCTCGCCGAGAAGGTCGCCGAGGCTCACCTGGTCTCTCGCTCCATTCGGAGGACTTTCACCTCCCGTCTCAGGTGCGAGATATCTTCCTCTTTGGCAGTGGTCAGCACGCCGGTCGGGCCGTTGCCGCGTTGCAGAGTCGGTGTCACCCAATCGCTGGTGGCCGGTGAGCAACGACCACGGGGCCGCCGCTCGCACCAGTCGCCACCGGAACCCGTCAGGGCTTCACGAACCGATAAGCGAACCGATCGGTCTCGCCCTTGATCGAGGGATCGAACACCTTGACCGAGTGCGGATCGTCCTTGTTCGCGAGCATGGTGCTTTCCGCGTCCAGTACGAAGCCGGCGGCCTCCACCTCCTCGCGAACGGATCCGGGCTCAATCCGATGCAGCGACTGAGCGTCACTTGTGCCCGCCCCGACGGCGGCGGCGTGGTCTACGATGACGTAGCACCCCCCGGGTTTCAGCCGCTCGTAGACGGCTCGATTGAAGTCCGCTGCCGTCGCGCCCCTGGCCTGGATCAGCGCGGTGTGGAGATCGTGGTAGAAGAGGTGCAGCCAAAGGACATCCGCTGGTTGCGTGACTACCGGCATCGCCACGAGGTCCGCCGAGACGGCTTCGACGTTCTCTCGGCCCGGCTCCTTCGCGAGCGTCCGCATGCGGCCGACCGGATCGTTCTTGAAGTGGGCGACTTCGGCCGGCACAAAGCTACAGACCCGTCCTTCGGGCCCCACGACGTCGGAGAAGAGACGGGTCCAGTCGCCGTCGCCTGGATAAACGTCGATGACGGCGGAGCCCGCATCGACTCGTGCGAACCGGATCAACTCGGATAATTTGGATTGGTCGTACATCGGGACCTCCGCTACGGTTAGGCATTCGACGAGCGCGCGGCGTGCGAAGCGGCGATCCACCGCTCATTCACCGTCAACCGTCACCGTCAACCGTTTCCGGGTCGCGAGTGGTTGCAACGGATACTTCGATGCTGCTTCGGGCAAACGCCTTGGCCAGGACCGGTCCGATCTTGCCGAAGCCAATGATTGCATAACTCATTTGTTCTCCTTCGATTTGTCAGAGTTGCGCAAGGCCGCCGTCGACGGCGACCTCGCTGGCGGTCATGAAGCTGCTGTCCGACGACGCGAGAAAGGCAGCCGCCGCCCCGACCTCCGCCGGATCGGCCATGCGCTGGAGCGCAGTCATCATGCCGTAGGCCTTCAGGCCCTCCTCGCCCAGCGCTTCCTTCGCGAGATCGGTCGCCGCCGCCCCAGGCGACAGCACGTTTACCCGGATGCCGGTGCCCTTCAGGTCCTCCGCCCAGGTCCGCGCGAGGTTGCGCACTGCCGCCTTGCTCGCGCTGTAGGCGGTGAATGCCGGGGCGCCCGTGGTGCCGGCGCTCGATCCGGTCAGGATGATCGAACCGCCCTTGCCCATCAGCGGCAGCGCCTTCTGGACCGTGAAGATCGTACCCTTCACATTGGTGTCGAAGGTTTCGTCAATGTGCTCGGCGGTGATCTTGCCGAGCGCAAGCTGGCTTCCCACCCCGGCATTGGCGAAGACGATGTCGAGGGTTCCGCGCTCG
>CAZIOH010000191.1:0-3501 GCA_964540815.1 uncultured Myxococcales bacterium
ACATCAACCGCGGCTGGGGCCCCGGCTACCGCGCCCGCCTCCGCCACTGGCTCGCGCACACGCGCTGAAGCGGCGCCCGTCGGATGCATCGGGGACGCGGCTCGCTGCCGCTCGCACGTCCCCGCGCCCCTCTCGCTCCGCGCGGCAAAGCCGCGCTACGCTCGCCTGATCAGCCACAGGTGACCTAGGTAGGTACTTCGCGGCGACGCCCCCGGAATGAAGTGGGGCCCCTCTCCCCCCTCACCCTCCCCCCGCTTCGCGGGGGGGGGGATGAGATTGGGGGCGAGGGGACAGGAAGGGTTGGACCTCAGTTCCCGGATCGGCTCACCCTCAAGAGCACGTGCTCCGCGCAGTGAATCGGAGGTTGGCTTCGCCAACCGGAGACCCCACCAGCAAAGCAGATCCGGGCACGCCTCTCGTCGTCCGTCGGGAGGGGTCCGCGGGGAGGGGTCCGCCCCTTTCCGCGCTCCGGTCCTCCCCTTCCCACGAGCGCCGTAGGCGCGTCCGTCAGTGCTCCGACTCGTTCGATGGGCGGGGGCCCGCCGGGCCGGAGGTGGGGGTTTCGTCGAGCGCGGGGACCAAGGCGGGCAGCGGGAGGGTCGTGTCGGTGCCGGTCCCCGTGCCGGGGATCGGAGGTGGCGTCGCGCTCGCCACCGGGATTCGCGAGTCCTCGCGCCGATCGCGGTCGGCGCGGCGATCGACCTGCACCCGCCAGTCGACGGGCTGCGACGGCTCACGCAGGAACTCCTCGGGATTCGGCAGCACCAGCGCGATGCGCAGCACCTCGTCCATGTGCTCCACCAGGCTCACGCGCAATGACTTCAGGACCTTCTTGGGGATGTCGCGCAGATCCTTGGCGTTGGACTTGGGCATCACCACCACCGAGATGCCGGCCCGGTGGGCCGCCAGGATCTTCTCCTTGAGGCCGCCGATGGGAAGCACCCGACCGCGCAGGGTGATCTCGCCCGTCATGGCGACGTTCCGGCGCACCGGCACCCGCAGCAACGCCGACACCAGCCCGGTGCACATGGTGATCCCGGCCGAAGGTCCGTCCTTGGGGATCGCGCCCTCGGGCAGGTGCACGTGGATGTCCGCCCGCGAGTAGAAGTCTCGCTCGAGCCCCAGCGACGGCGCCCGGGCCCGGACGTAGCTGATCGCCGCCTGCGCCGACTCCTGCATCACGTCCCCGAGCTTGCCGGTGAGCACCATCTTGCCCTTGCCGGCCACGATGGAGACCTCGGTCTGGAGCAAGTCGCCACCGTACATGGTCACCGCCAGCCCATTGACGAGCCCGATCTCGTCGTTGCCGTCGCTGCGGCCGTGGCGGAAGCGGTGCGGCCCGAGATAGCGCGGGAGGCGCTTGGGCGTCAGCACCCAGGTCTCCGCGGCCCGGGCCGTGCCGACGCCCGGCGAGGCGGTCGCCTCGGCGGGCGCGGAGCTCGGGGCCGGCACGGCCGGCACGGTCGAATTGCCGGCCAGCGCGCCGCTGGCCACCGGACCGGGAGGCGGCGCCGCGGCGACGGACTTGCCTCGCTTGCTCACCCAGTCGCGGGCGATCTTGCGACAGATGGTGGCGATCTCCCGCTCGAGGTTCCGGACCCCGGCCTCCTTGGTATAGAAGTGAATCACGTCGCGGATGGTGTCCTCCCCCATCTCGAGGGTCACGCTCTCGATGCCGTTGTCCCGCTTTTGCTTCGGGATGAGGTAGCGCTCGGCGATGGCGATCTTCTCGAACTCGGTGTAACCGGGCAACTGGATGATCTCCATGCGGTCCTGCAGCGGCAGCGGGATCCCGTGCAGCGAGTTCGCGGTGCAGACGAACATCACGTCGGACAGATCGTAGTCGAGATCGAGGAAGTGATCGCTGAAGGTGGCGTTCTGCTCGGGATCGAGGACCTCGAGCAGGGCCGAGGACGGATCGCCCCGAAAATCCGCGGACATCTTGTCGATCTCGTCGAGCAGGAAGACCGGGTTCTGGCTGCCGGCCTTCTTGAGGGACTGGATGATCTTCCCCGGGAGCGCGCCGATGTAGGTGCGCCGGTGCCCGCGGATCTCGGCCTCGTCCCGCACCCCACCGAGCGACAGGCGCACGAAGTTGCGGCCCGTGGCCTTGGCGATCGAGCGGGCCAGGGAGGTCTTTCCGACCCCCGGGGGCCCGACCAGACACAGGATCGGCCCCTTGAGCTTCTTCACCAGGGCCTGAACCGCCAAATACTCGAGGATGCGCTCCTTGACCTTGCGCAGGCCGAAGTGGTCCTCGTCGAGGATGCGCTCGGCCGCCGGCAGCTCGATGTTGTCGTCGGTCTTCTCGCCCCAGGGCAACCCGAGCACCCAGTCCACGTAGTTCCGCACCACCGCGGCCTCGGCCGACATGGGCGCCATCATGCGCAGCTTCTTCAGCTCCTTCTTGACCTTGGTCTCGGCCTCGGCCGACAGGCGCCGCTTCTTGGCCCGATCCTCGAGCTCGGCCAGCTCGTTCTTGAACTCGTCCTTGTCCCCCAGCTCCTTCTGGATCGCCTGCATCTGCTCGTTGAGGTAGTACTCCTTCTGGGTCTTCTCCATCTGCTTCTTGACCCGGGTGCGGATCTTGCGCTCGACCTGGAGGATCTCGATCTCCGCCTTCATCAGCTCGTACAGCCGGCCGAGGCGCTTGGCGGGTGAGAGCATCTCCAGGATGGCCTGCTTGTCGGCCAGCTTGAGGGGGATCTGTCCGGCCATGGTGTCGGCCAGCTGGCCCGCATCCTCGATGCTCTGGACCGACATCAGGACCTCGGGCGCGACCCGCTTGCTGAGCTTCACGAAGGTGTCGAAGGTGGCGTGCACCTCGCGCATCATCGCGTCGGTCTCCACCGACTTCTCGGGTGGATCGGGGAGATCCTCGATCTCGACCACGAAGAACTCCTCGGTCTGGACGAACCGGCGGATGGCGGCGCGCCGCTTGCCCTCGACCAGGACCTTCACGGTCCCGTCGGGCAGCCTGAGGAGCTGAATGATCGTGGCGACGGTCCCAACCGAGAAGATGTCCTCGGGGATGGGCTCGTTGGTCTTGGCCTTGCGCTGGGCGCTGAGCAGGACCTCCTTGTAACCGTTCTGCCCGATGGCGTCCTCGAGCGCACTGATGGATTTCTCGCGGCCCACGAAGAGCGGCACGACCATGTGCGGGAACACCACGATGTCCCGCAGGGGAAGCAGCGGGACCTGGCGTCTGGCGGATTGCATCTCGGGACCATCGGACATGTTGGCTCACCTCCAAGGACACGCGGGCATGGAGCTCGGCAACGCGCCAGGCACGACCTCACCCGGGGAACCGCCCGCTGATCCCGCGTCCAGCGTACCAATCCCCCCGCCATCCCGCCAAAAACGCAAGTCAGCGCCCCCTGAGAAGGTCCGCGACTGGAGAAGCCCCGCGGCTGGGCGAGCTCCGCGGCTGGGCGAGCTCCGCGGCTGGGCGACGCGGCTTCGCCGAGTTGACCAGCGGGGGCAAAGGGGGGACGCAGAGGC
>CAZIOH010000191.1:3601-4738 GCA_964540815.1 uncultured Myxococcales bacterium
GCCAGTTGTCGCCTGCCGAGCAGCTCCACCCACGTGGCGCCGGGCGGTCCCCCCTTCTCCATCGACGGCAAAGGGGGGACGCAGAGGCGCCAGTTGTCGCCTGCCGAGCAGCTCCACCCACGTGGCGCCGGGCGGTCCCCCCTACTCCATCAGAACGCGGTTTCGCCGGGGCCGCCCGCGGGACCCGAGGTCGGGGGCGCGGCCGGAATGGCCACCACGGGCCCGCCAGACCCACCCTGATCGGGCTCGGGCTCGACCTGGATGGCCTCGGAGTTGGCACCCTCCACCGAGGGATCCCCGTCGTCGACGCCGGGCTCGACCGAGTCGGAGGTCGTGGACAGGTCATCGGCCCTGCCGAAGGTGACCCGGATCGGCTGGTAGATGTCCCGCTCGGCCATGTCCACCGCCGGCAGCAAGGCCCCGAGCGACAGGCCACCGAGGCCCACCGCGACCGTCCAGTACATCATCGATCCCACGAACAGCAGCGGCATCCAAAAAACCAGTTTACGCATGGTGTGACCTCTGGAATGGCGTAGGCATGGCTGACTCACCCGGCGGACTTCTCGGCCGTTGCCCCCTTCTGGTACATCAGCAACGGCTGGGCCCCCTTCTGGATGGTCTCCTCGTTGATCACGACCTCCCGGATGGTGGTCCCGGCCGACGGCACCTCGAACATGATGTCCATCATGGCCTGCTCGAGGATCGCCCGCAGACCGCGCGCGCCCGACCGGTGCTTGATGGCCTCGCCGGCGATGGCGGACATGGCCGGCTTGGTGAACCGCAGCTTGACCCCGTCCATGTCGAAGAGCTTCTGGTACTGCTTGACCAGCGCGTTCTTCGGCTTGGTGAGGATGTCGATCAAGGCCGGCTCGTCGAGCTCGTGGAGCGGCGCGATCACCGGCAACCGCCCGACGAACTCGGGGATCATCCCGTACTTGAGCAGGTCCTCGGGCTGGACCTCGCGCAGGAGGTCCCACACCCGGCGCTCCTTCTTGGAGCTGATCTTGGCCCCGAAGCCGATCTGCTTCTGGCCCACCCGCTGCTCGATGATCTCCTCCAGCCCGACGAAGGCGCCGCCGCAGATGAACAGGATGTTGGTGGTGTCGACCTGCAGGAACTCCTGCTGCGGGTGCTTGC
>CAZIOH010000192.1:0-4701 GCA_964540815.1 uncultured Myxococcales bacterium
TCCAGGGGACTAGTCCAGGGGACTAGCTGCTCGTGCTCCTGGCTCGGGACCTGAGTGCAGGCCTGGCTTTCTCCCGGACGTGGTGCGACTTGCCGGTGCGTCTTCCAGGTGGCACGCTGTACACATGAAACGCACGAATCTTGTGCTTCGGGATGGTTTGCTCGAGGAGGCCACGCGGTTGTCGGGCGAGAAGACCTTCTCCGCCACCGTGAACCGGGCGCTCGACGAGCTCATCCGGCGGCACCAGGCCCGGCAGATCCTGACCCTGGCCGGCTCGGGCCTCTGGAGCGGTGACCTGGCCGAGATGCGAGGCGATGTCCAGCGCCGCAAGGCCGCTCACGGGCGCCGGTGATCATCGTCGACACCTCCGTCTGGGTGGAGGTCTTTCGCAAGTCGAGACCGCTGGTGCTCGAATCGGTGGTGAGCTTCGACGAGGTGGCGACGTGTCTGCCCGTCATCCAGGAGGTGCTCCAAGGGTTCCGGGACGAGCGGGCCTATCGCCTGGCGCGGCAAAGCTTCGAGGCCCTTCCGCTGGTCGAGCCGCTGCTCGGGCTCGCGCTCTTCGAGGAAGCGGCGATGCTCTACCGCGCGGCCCGGCGAGCCGGACTGACCGTGCGCTCATCGGTCGATTGTCTGATCGCCGCCTGCGCCATCCGACACGATATCGAGGTCGTGCACCGGGATCGGGACTTCACCGCCCTGGCGTCGGTCTGTGCGCTCCGCGCCCGACGGATCTGATCCGAAGGACCGTCGGTCAGGGCAGCAGCCAGGCGCCGTCGCGAAAGATCTGGGTGTCGTCGAGGTGCACGCTCTCGGTGACGGCGAAGACGTCCACGTGGTACTTGCCGTGCTTGCGCGGGAGCTCGGGCTTGGCGTAGACGGCGTGCTTGGCGCCGAGGGAGAGGTGGATCCCGCACATCCGCTCGTAGGTGCCGACGTCGCTGACCCGGGCGTCCCGCGTGAAGGCGCGGTTCATCCCGAACCCGAGCTCGCGGACCCACGGCTCCTCGTCGGCGCGGATCTGGGCCAGCACGTCGTCGAAGGCGGGGGTGGCGTCGATGGCGTGGACGACCTTGCCCTGCTCGACCACCAGGGTGATCGGGCGCGGCGGGAGGTTGACGTGAAAATTCGCGTCACCGAAGGCGAAGATGCACACCCGCCCGCTCGCCGAGAGCAGGCTTCGCGGCTCGGTGAAGACCTCGCCGATGGGGAACTGACCGCCGACGTTCTTCATCCCTGCGTAGTCGCCGATGTTGAGCTTGGCGGGCTCGAAGGCGCCGTCGTAGACCAGGGTCTGGCCCTCGCCGCTGGCGACGACCGCGCGGCGTGCCCGGTCGATGCGGGCCTTGAGGGCGGGCCCGACCACGCGGTAGTAGCCCGGATCGTAGGCCAGGGCGGCCACGTAGCGCGGGTACTCCTCGGGCTGCATGCGCGCGAGGTGGGGATGCTCGATGACCGCGAGCCCGCGCTTGAAGAGCTCGACCCGGATGCGAAAGGCTTCGAGGCGAAAGCTGGTGGATTGCACCAGCACCACCAGATCCCCGGGGCCGAGCGCGGCGAACGCCGCCATGACCGCCTCCACCGGCACGCGGTCGAAGTCGAGGTGGGTCGCCTCCGGCAGACACGCGCGGTAGGCGGCGGTCAGGATCTGGGCGAGCCCGCAGCGCGCGTCGGAGACCACCAGCGCCCGGCGGCCGAGGACGTGGCCGATGGCGAGCGTGAGGAGGTCGCGGATGTGGCCCTCCGCCGCGCTGGCCACGCCGGCCACGCCGGCGGGCTCGCCCGGGTCGGGGGGGAAACCAGATTGGCGATTCACCGGGCGGCCGCCGCCTCGAACCGAAAGCGCAGCGGGGGCCCGCCTTCGGGGAGGTGCGGGCTCGCGACCACGTGCACGCTGCCGGCCAGGACCTGCGCGGGGATTGGGACCAGGACCGGCATGGGCTCCACGACCACGCCGCGGTACTCGCATCTCCGACACCAGACCCCGTGCGGACGCGAGACGCCGCCACAGGTGGGACAGCGGATGGCGAGCGCCATACGCACCACCGCGGTCCCGCCGGTCTCGATCTCCTCGGGCGTCAGGTGAAAGACCACGGTCCTGGCGGCGGCCCTCCGGCCACCGTCCGCACCCTGCAGTTCCTCCTGCGCACATCGAGGCTCCTCCTCGATCCGCGCGATCCCCCGGCGCACCAGCTCCTCGAGCGAGCCCGACAGGCGTCCGAGGGCGTCCGGGATGCGCTGCTGCCGCACGATGGGGCGGCCGTCGGGGCCGATGTCGACCTCGGTCGCGCCCCGACCGCCAGCGGCCGCGCCTCCCCGGCGGCCGCCCGGGCCGGCGCCGAGGGCCGCGCGGCTCGCTCGCTGGAGCGCGCTGTCGTACTCGGCGCGGGCGACCATGTTCGACAGCACCTCGTAGGCGCGGGCGATGCGCACGAAGGTCGCTTGGCCGTCGGGGCCCGCCCGGTCGGGATGGAAGCGCAGGGCCAGGAGCCGATAGGCGCGCCGGATGTCCACCAGGCTCGCGGTCTCGTCCACCCCCAGCACGGCGTAGTGCGTCTGCTGGGCGGGAGCGCGGGGCGCGCCAGCGGGATGGCGGTCGGCGAAGCTCATGTCGGCAGGGATCGAGTATGCACCGCGCCCGACCCGATTGCAGACCCGGGGCGGAATCACGGGGGCCTGGCCTCAGGGGCTCGTCCGCCATGGGCCAGGGCCGACAAGGACCGGCCGTGCACGCCCGTCACGCGGGCGAAGGGATCGAGCAGCAGCGGGGACAGCAGGGCGAAGAGCGCGAGGGTCCGGACCCGGGCCAGGCGCCGGGCGGCGAGGGTCCCCGGCGGCCGGCCGAGGCCGAGGGTGCGCTCCAGCGAGACGAGGGCGCCGTGCAGCAGGAAGAAGGCCAGCACCGCCGCCGACGGCAGGGCGGTGGCGCCGAGGTCGAAGAGATCCGCGACCGCCACCACGTGCATGACGCCGGAGGCGGCGAAGGCCGCCAGGACGCCGCCGAGCGGGGGGCGCGCGCGCCCCGCTTCCCGCCCGCCCCCTCCCCGGCGGCGGTGCAGCGGACGCGAGACGGGATGCAGGACCGGACGCAGGACGGGACGCAAGACCGGACGGAAAAAAGCCCGCTCGAGGTTGCGCTGCACCAATCGGTTCCAGCGCCGGGACCAGAACTCGGACAGCGAGGTGGCGCGCAGGGGGTGGTTCTGCAGCCCGGCGATGGGATGCCCGGCGATGGCCTCGCCGAGCCCGACGATGACCCGGTGGACGCCGGCCGCCCCGATCGCCACCTCGACCAGGACCAGGAGGTCGTCGGCCAGCCTCGCCCGTCGCCACAGCTGCCAGCGGCTGCCCAGCCAGACGAGCCCGATGGAGCCGCCGAGCAAGAGGAGACCGAGGGCGGCGGTGCGCAGAGGCCCCCCTCGGCGGACGGCTCCCGCCTCGCCGGGCGGCCCGGTGGGCGTGAAGAAGTCGTCGGGCGTCACCATCTCGGCAAACAGCCGGACCGCGGAGCGCGTGCGTCGCTCGGGTCCGTGGCCGTGGCCCCGGCCCGGGCGCCGGTGGCGTTCGGCGAGCGCCACCATCCGGATGCCCCAGAATCCCACCAGCAATCCAACGACCAGCTTGGCCGGCCCCGGCCCGGGCACCATGAGGGGCAGGGTCCAGGTGATCCCGAGCAGCGTGGCCCGCAGGGCCGCCCGGGCGGCCGGCGCGCGCACCAACTCGCCGGCCGTCACATAGACGACACCGAAAGCAGCCGCCAGCGGGAGCAGGAGCAGGGAGGACGGGAAAGGGATCATCTGGGGGGGGCACCGCGGGGCGGAAGATTCTGAGCCGGCGGGCGAATTTCCTCTAGCGCTGCCGGGGATTTTTCTCCAACGTACGCACCATGAGCAGCTCGGGGATTCCCAGGAAGTGGACGGTCGCGGATTCGACGGAGCTCTACGGGGTCAAGTCCTGGGGCAACAACTACTTTTCCATCAACGAGCAGGGCAACGTCCAGTCGCACCCGGCCGGGGTGGATGGCGGCTCCATCGACCTCAAGGAGCTGGTCGACGAGGTCAACCGGCGGGGCATCGGCCTGCCCCTCCTGATCCGCTTCTCCGACGTGCTGAAGAGCCGGATCGTCGAGCTCAACGAGGCGTTTCGCCGGGCCATCGGCGAGTACGGCTATCGCGGGACCTTCAAGGGGGTCTATCCCATCAAGGTCAACCAGCACCGCTACGTGGTCGAGGAGATCGTCCAGTTCGGCAAGCCCTACCACTACGGGCTCGAGGCCGGCTCGAAGCCGGAGCTGCTGGCGGTGATGGGGATGCTGGAGGACGAGAGCGCGCTCATCATCTGCAACGGCTACAAGGACGAGGAGTACATCGAGACGGCCCTCACCTGCTCGAAGCTCGGTCGCACCGTGCTCATCGTGGTCGAGAAGTTCTCGGAGCTGCAGCTCATCGAGGACACCGCCAAGAAGCTGGGGGTGAGGCCCCGCATCGGGATTCGGGTCAAGCTCGCCTCGCGCGGCTCGGGGCGCTGGGAGGCCTCGGGCGGTGACCGGTCCAAGTTCGGGCTGTCGACCCGCGAGGTCCTCGAGGCCATCAAGTTCCTGAACGAGCGGGATCTGCTGTCGTGCTTCGAGCTCCTGCACTTCCACCTCGGCAGCCAGATCTCGGCGATCCGCGCGGTCAAGAACGCGCTGCGCGAGGCGGG
>CAZIOH010000193.1:0-4682 GCA_964540815.1 uncultured Myxococcales bacterium
GACCGCGAACGGTGTTGCGGTCGGGGTAGACTTCGCGTCACTGGTCGCGCAGGGAGCGCCCTTGCCGGAATGACAAGCACCGAGGCAGGCCCCAGCAGCGACGGCAGTCGCGACGGCAGCGGCGAGCGTCGGCAAGCGAACGGTGGCGCAGTTCATGAAGAACCTCCCTCTCGAGCATATAGGAAGCTCAACCGAGGCCATCTCATGTTGAGCTGCGGTCATCAAGGTCGAAATCGACCACCCGCAAGAGGCCTGGTTCTTTCGCACCGTACTCGTGCGGTGGACGTGGCGCAGATCGCTCGACAAGTTCCTGCCGTACGCGTTCAACACGAACCTAGCGTTGTAATGAAGGCAGCGGCGCGGGGACGCAAGGACAGGCATTTCATAGAATGGACAACGGTACCGATGCCCAAAGGATCTGCTTCGTCCGCTGCCACTCCCTCGATGCCCGAGCGAAAACGCCGGCTCGTGCGCGAAGAACTGACCGAGGCCGCGCTCAGCCACATCGCGGGCGTGGTTGTATCTCCACATCGACGACGTCCAGGCGAGCCCATGAAGCGAGCCGGATCCGGCCCATGAATTGGCTTCTGAGGCCGTCCGGGTGCCCACGACGCTCGTGAGCCATCTCATCGAGTCGCGAATGGATCTCCACCCGAGCCGACTGTGCCACCTGATCCGAGCGAACCGCCCCAGCCAGCCTCGCCACCCGAGCCAGTCGTGCCGCCAGAAGCAAGGGAAGGCCCGGCTGACCCCGTGCTCCAGGCGCCAAGGACGCCACCAAATGCGCCGGGCTCGGCGCGCGACCACGACGCCACGAGTTCAGAGACGTCGGGCAGACACTGGCCCACCGCGGAGATCAGCGCGGGGGTTGGTCGAAAGTCTCCCTCGTCCGGAGCGATGAAGGCCTGTCCGAGGGACACGTTGCCCCCCTGGTCGATCGGAACGCGCTCACCGTCGTTTCCGTTCAGGGCAAACCCGTTACATGAGATTCGGCCAGTCTGAACGAATTCGTGGCTGACTCCCACTTGGGAACTCTCGATGATGTTGCCCACGACATCCAGGTACGCGGCCTGGCTCGCCACGGCCATCTGCTGATTTCGAAAGAAGGCGTTGTTCAGGACCAGCGCATGGTCCTGGAGGTGGTTGGCCACGAAGGCATGGGTGTTGTCGACGAAGAGATTGTTTCGAACCACGGCGCGCGCGTGGAAGAACGCCATCATCCCGATCGAATTGCCCCGCACGATATTCTGCGTGACCAGGATCGACGTATCGGTACAGGGACGAGCCGGTCCCGAGGTGGACCCGCCATCAGCAACCTCGGCGCTACCGCCGCCGCCGCTGCCCCCCACGCCGCCAGTGCTCCCACCACCGCCGCCACCGCTGCCACCCGTGCCCCCCTGGACGCTGTCATTGCCGCGAGCGATGTCTCCATTGCCACTGCCGTCGCCAAAGATCGCTGCCGCGTACCAGTTGCCGCTACAGAAGAACGGATCGTCCGGGGCAGGACAGCCCGAAGCCTTCCCGACGCCGGTCAGAGTGAAACCTTGCAACACGACGTTCCGTGCGCCGGTATAGTCGACCAGCGAAACGCCTCGGCCCTCCCCATCGAGCGTGGTCACGTTCGCACCGGCTCCGATCAGGCTGATCCGAGATCGCAAACGCACGTGTTCCCGATAGGTCCCCGGCTCCACGAAGACGACGTCGCCTGGGTCCGCCGCGTCAATGGCGGCCTGGATGGTGGGATAGTCGGAAGGAACGATGCGGCGTCGTGCCGTCGCTGCGGCGGTCACGAGCGTCTCCGGACACGCCGTGGGAGGGGTGAACGCGGCGCCCACCATGACTCCCGCGTCCGACAACCAGGTCATCTGCTGGAAGTCCGAATCCCCCGTGCTCACACCTGGGGCCTGAGCATCGCCCGTCGTCGGCCACGTGGAGCTCGGGGTCGAAGCAACAATCGCGAATTGTGCCGGCTGGTCCAGGTACATGGCGGCAACGTCGATCACGGAGGCGCCAGTCACGTCGCCACCAGGTTGGGCCCCACGGTTCCCGGCCCCAGTCGGCACGCTGCCGGCGCGACCCGCGCACGAGCCCGCACACCCGAGGAGGAACAACATCCACGACCAGATCCGGACGGAAATGTCGGCCCCTGGACTCCTGCTCCGTCGGCGACCGCTTCGATATCTCATCGAGTTCATTGTGACCGATTCGAACGCAAGGATCATACCGACTGAAGTCGGACCTCGTTCGGCCAGAGTGCCGCCGACGCATGTTCCGCCGACTCCGACTGCGAATATAGCCAGTGCCGCTGGACGGGCGACCACTGCGAGTGCCTGGCCCCATGCCCCATCCCGTGAGTGGCCACCCCCAGGCGGGATGGCCTCGGCCGTGCCATCCGCGGGGTAGGGCTACCTTCGGGGTTCAGAGCCGCTTCGTGCGGTTCGCGCGTGCCGATTCCTGCAGCGATCTCCACTCGGTGTCGTCGAGGGCTGGCCGCGTCGAGCCCGCGGAGGTGGTTCCGGAGTCGCGGATGTGGGCGAGACGTTCGGCGCTCGCGGGGTGGCTGGAGATCCACGCCGGAACGACGTCGGACTTCGCGCGGAGACGTTCGAAGAAGAGCGCGAACCCATCCGCCGAGATGTGGCCGGCGGCCAGGCGATCGAGGGCGCCCCGGTCGGCCGCGCGCTCGTCGTCGCGGGAGAAACGCAGGTTGGTCACGTCCAGCGCCGTCTTGGGGTCGATCACCAGCAGACCGGCGTAGTCGCCGAGAGTGGCGTGCCATAGTGCCGTCATGATGGAGCTGCGCACGACCCGGATCATCACGTGGCGCAGGCGCACGTGTTCGAGCTCGTGTGCGAGGACGCCCGCCACCTCGTCGGGCCCGCGGGCTTGGTCCAGCAGACCCCGCGTGACGATCACGGCACCCCCGGGGAGCGTGAACGCGTTGACGGCGTCCGTATCGAGGATATGAAGCTCGCCGTCGGCGCCTCCTCCGAGGCGCACCGTCAGGTGTGCGAGCGCTCGTCGGGCGGCCTCGGTGTCGCAGTAGCGCCGGGCGAGGATCGTGGACAGGCCCTGGCCCAACTCGGCCTCGAGCCGCGGCGGAACGTCGTGCGCAACCAAGCGGGCGATGGGGGTGAGGCTCAGATAGAGGCTCGTGACCAGCACGCCCGAGCCCACGGCGAAGACCAGGGCCCACCGGCTAGACGGGCAGATATTCGTGTCTGGTTTCGGCCGAATGGGGGCGAAAGTAAGATCTACTATCGGCGATTTCAAACCGCCGACTTCGGCCGTGCTGTTCGGGACCCGGAGCGTGGAAGGTCTGGGTTAAAATTCCTATGCTCATCTCTCAGAATTCTGATGGTCTGGCGAGCTAATACTTCGACGGACGCGGGTTTCGAGCCGGCGCGAACAATGCATCTGCGGACCGACATGAAGCGACTCGTCTATCTCGCGTTTGCGATGCTGCTTTCAGGATGTGGCTCTGTCTCCGGCAACGGAGACGGCGGCGGGCACTCGGGATCCACTGGCACAGGCCAAGGCGGAGCAACCGCGGGTACAACGGGCTCGGCCGGCAACGCGGGTGCTCCAGGGCGTACCGGTGGGAACGCCGGCGCGGGTACAGCCGGAAGCGCCGGCGGGTCGACGGGTGGCGGAGGGAGGGGTGGTGGTGGTACCACGGGCGCGGGAGGGGGAGTCGCTGGCACGACTGGAACAGCGGGACGTGGCGGTGCGACGGGAACTCCAGGAACTGGCGGAGTCGGTGGTGGCGCCGGGGAAGGTGGGGGCGTGAGTGGCTCTGCGGGTGGCTCTGCGCGGTTCTCCTGCCAGCAGCCCGTGCCGGTCCAGGTCACGAGCGGCGTGCAAACGTCGCTGGGGGATACCGGCTTGGACAGGTGTCAGAGCGGTGCCATTCACCGTCGTGCTGTGGTGGCGGCGTGTCCGTGGCTCCCACCGTCGGCATCAATGGGGTGTTCAGTGTCGTGCCAATCCGACGCGGACTGTGTCCAGCGCCCCCTGGGCGTCTGCGCTCAGGCGCACCAACTGGGAGGCTATTGCGGGTGTTTCTACGGTTTTTGCGAGAAGGATGCGGACTGCGGCGCCGGGAGCATTTGTCTCTGCGGCGGACCGGTCGGGGGAACCTGTGTCCCGGCAACCTGTATGAGCGATGCGGGTTGCCCTGCAGGCTTTTTGTGCGCCAGCTCATCTTCGTCTTGCGGTGGCGGCCGGTCGGCGTTTGCTTGTCAAAGCGCGGCTGACGAATGTCTAGGTGACGGGGACTGTCCGATCAATGACTTGTGCGTTCTCCAGGCGGGGAAGCGATCCTGCGTCCCCAATTGCATCCCCCGACCGTGACAATTGCGCAGCGCTCGCGGCGTTTCGTCGGCGTGACGCAGTGGCGATTCCATTCAGCTCCGCGAAACGTAAGGCTGCGCGGCGTAAAGTGGAGTTGCGCCCGTCCTGTCCCAAAATCTGATCGAGTCCCGATCAGGCCGCGGTCCGATGATAGAAATTCAGCAGGCCGCCGAGCCGCTCGCGCCGTTGCACTCGGCCGTTCTCATTCGCCGGTTCAGGCGATCCCCTGAGCAGCACATTGCCAAGACCTTGGTGGTTCCGTTCGCCGTGGTAGTGGGCGAGGTACTCCACGATGGCCCGCCGGAGATGTCTTTCCCCCAGCGGAACGA
>CAZIOH010000194.1:0-4455 GCA_964540815.1 uncultured Myxococcales bacterium
AGGCCGACCCACTCGCCGCGCTCGACCCGGGTGATGCCCGCCTGCACCTGCACGAGGCCGTCCGCCCGCAGCACGTTCGAGATGGCCGCCGACCCCCCCGGCACGACCTCGGCCCACGGCTCGCCCTCCCGCTCGACCAGCCGCACCCGCAGGTAGTCCTCGCGCGAGATCGGCTTTTCGTAGGCCTTGCCGAGGCGCACCCGGCCCGGCGCCGGGAAGTCCACCACGCCGATCTCCCCTCCCAGCCGGGCCAGCATCGGTCGGACGAAGGCCTCGAAGACCACCATGGACGACGTCGGGTAACCGGGCATCCCCACCACGGGCTTCGGCCCCACCCGCGCGAACACCGTGGGCTTCCCCGGTCGGATGTCGATGCCGTGAAAGAGCACGCCCGGCGCCCCGAGCGCGCCCAGCACCTGCCCGGTGAGATCCTTCGGCCCGATCGACGAGCCCCCGGACAGGATCACCCCGTCGTGGGTCGCGAGGAGCCGCGCGACCGTCTCGTGCAGCCGCGACAGATCGTCCTCCACCACCGGCGAGCGGAAGGCCTCGCCCCCGGCGGACTCGATCTCGGCCGCGAGGACGTACGAGTTGGAGTCGCGCACCTGACCGCGCCTGGGCGTCCGGTCCGGGGGGCAGAGCTCGGAGCCGGTGGAGAACACGGCGATGCGCGGTCGCCGGAAGACCGGCACCACGATGACCCCGAAGGCCGCCAGCGCCGCCACGTCGGTCGGGCGCAGGCGCCGCCCACCGGCCAGGACCTCGGCCCCGGCCACGAAGTCCTCCCCCGGCTCGACCAGGTTCGCTCCGGCGGTCGGACCCCGCTCGACCCACACGGCGTCGGGCGCGTCGGGCGGCAGCCGCGTCAGCTCGATCATCACGACCGCGTCGGCCCCCTCCGGCAACACCCCGCCCGTCACGATCGCCACCGCCTCGCCCGGTCCCACCACGCCATCGAAGGTGGTGCCAGCCAGGATGGTGCCCACCACCCGCAGCGGCACCGGCTGCTCGGGGCTGGCGGCGGTCAGGTCGGCGGACCGCACCGCGAAGCCATCCATGGCCGACAGGCGGTCGCGCGGCGCGTTCTCGGGCGCGAACACCGGCGTCGCCAGCACCCGGCCGGCCGCGCGGTCGATCGGCACGATCTCGGTCCCCACCGGCGCCACCTCGCGCAGCAGGCGCCGCGCCTCGTCCGCCGCGATGAGGTGCAGTGGCTGACCGACCGGCGAGGGCAACGGGGTCATACCGGCAGCACCGCCCGCCGCCGCTCGTAGCCCGGGACGCGCTTCGACCCCGCCACCTCGAAGCGGCGCACCAGCTCGGCCCGCAGCCCATCCCCCGGCACCACCGCGTCCACGTGCAGGTTGGACGCCAGCTTCACGAGATCGATGTCCTCGCGGTAGGCCTGGCGCAGCTCCTCGACGTAGGCCGCGCGCTCGGCCTCCGGCTTCTCGGCGATCTTGTTGGCGAACACCGCGTTCACCGCGGCCTCGGCCCCCATCACCGCGATCATCGCCTGGGGCAGCGCCAGGGTGGCGTCGGGCTCGAACCCCGGGCCGCACATGGCGTAGAGGCCAGCGCCGTAGGCCTTGCGCAGCACCACGCAGATCTTGGGCACCGTCGCGTCCGCCACCGCCGAGATCATCTTGGCGCCATGCCGGATGATGCCCTGGCGCTCGACCGCCTTGCCGATCATGAACCCCGGCACGTCGGCCAGGAACAGGAGCGGGACGCCGAAGGCGTCGCACAGCCAGATGAAGCGGGCGGCCTTGTCGGCGCTGTCCACGAAGAGCACCCCACCCTTCCACTTGGGCTGGCTGGCCACGATCCCGATGGTGCGCCCGTCGAGCCGGGCGAGCCCCGTGACCAGCTCCCGCGCGAACAGGCGCTTCACCTCGAAGAAGCTGCCTTCGTCCACCAGCGCATCGATCACCGCGTGGATGTCGAACGCCTGGTTCTGGTTGGCGGGCAACACCTCGTCGATGCGCCTGGCGTCCGGCCGGGGCGGGCGCGCCGCCGCCCGCGGGGCGGGCGTGCTGGCGTTCGGCGGCAGGAGCGCGAGGTAGGCGCGCGCCGAGGCCAGGCAGGCCCGCTCGTCGGGCGCCAGCAGATCTCCACAGCCGGAGATCTCGCAGTGCATGCGTGCCCCGCCCATCTCCTCGAGCGTGACCTTCTCGCCGATCACCATCTCCGCCATGCGCGGAGAGCCGAGGTACATCGAGGCGTTCTTGTCCACCATGAAGACCACGTCGCAGAAGGCGGGGATGTAGGCCCCCCCGGCGGCCGACGGGCCGAACAGCAGGCACAGCTGGGGGATCGATCCCGACAGCCGCACCTGGTTGTAGAAGATGCGCCCCGCGTGGCGACGCCCGGGGAACATGTCGAGCTGGTCGGTGATGCGCGCGCCCGCCGAGTCCACCAGGTAGGCGAGCGGGATCCGCAGGCGCCCCGCGGTCTCCTGGATGCGGATGATCTTCTCCACCGTGCGCGCGCCCCAGGACCCTGCCTTGACGGTCGAGTCGTTGGCCATGATGGCGACCGGCAACCCGTGCACCCGACCGATGCCAGTGACCACCCCGTCGGCTGGCAGATCCCCGCCCGGCGCGCTGGCATTGGCCAGGAGCCCATCCTCGACGAAGTCCTTGCCGCCGTCGTCGCACAGGAGCGCGATGCGCTCGCGGCAGAACAGCTTGCCGGCGGCCGCGTTGGCCTGGTGGTATTTCGGTGCTCCGCCCTGGCGTACCCTGGCGGCCAGCGCTTCGAGCTCTGCGGTGCGTGACATCGGGCTCAGCTCCTCGTGTGGGTCGTGTCGTGCGGTGACGAGCGTACCAGGCGTGACATGACGAGACCGGTGGCGAGCTCGCGATTCGCTCGTCCGGGCTCGCTCCCCATACCCCCTTACTTGCCCTGAAAGCGCGGTGGTCGCTTCTCGGCGAAGGCGGCCAGGCCCTCGTCTCGATCGGCGCTGGTCAGGACCACCTCGTAGCAGCGGCGCTCGAAGCGCAACCCCTCGTCGAGGGTCCCCCAGCTCCCCTCGTCGATGGCGGTCTTGGCCTGGGCGATCGCCAGCGGCCCGCCCGCGGCGATCTCGTCGACCCACGACGACACGGCTCCGTCCAGGCTCTCGAGCGGGACCACCGCCGACACCAGGCCCATGGCCATCGCGGTGGGCGCGTCGATGCGCCGTCCCGTGAGGATCAGCTCCTTGGCGCGCGACACCCCGACCACCCGCGCCAGGCGCTGGGTCCCCCCCGCGCCGGGGATGATCCCGAGGCGCGTCTCGACGAGGCCGAGGGTCGCGACGTCCGAGGCGATGCGCAGATCGCAGGCCAGCGCCAGCTCGAGGCCCCCGCCGAAGGCGCCCCCGTTGATCGCGGCGATCACCGCACAGGGCAAGCTGGCCAGGCAAGTGAGCGCGTGGTTCAGGAGATCGAGGAAGCTCCGGGTCTCGTCGAGGCTCATGGCCCGGCGCTCCTTCAGGTCGGCGCCCGCGCAGAAGGTCCGCCCCTCCCCGGTCACCACCACCGCCCGCACCGACGGATCCGCGTGCACCACGTCGATGGCGCGGCCGAGCGCCTCGACCAGCGCGCGCGACAGGGCGTTGGCCGCCTCGGGGCGTGACAGGGTCAACCAGACGGCGGGCCCGCGGCGCCGGACGTGGAGCGGCGGCTGGCCTACGTTCATGTCGACGACCCCGCCCCCACCGGCCGCTGCTGTTCCCGGTTGCCGCTCGTCCGTGGTCATCCCTGCAACGGTATCACGCCCGCCGCGCCCCGACCCAGTGCACCGCCCAGCCAGAGTGGACCTGAGGACCTGTCCTCAGCCGGCGCGCGTCCGGGCGCCCATGTAGGCCCGGTAGAACTTGGATGGCATCTCGTGTCCGACCAGCGTGGAGACCAGGCGGGACGCCTCCATGAGCTTGTCGACGTCGATGCCGGTGCGCACCCCCATCCCCTCGAGCATGTAGACCACGTCCTCGGTGGCCACGTTCCCGGAGGCCCCCGGCGCGTAGGGACAGCCCCCGAGCCCACCCAGGGCGGAGTCGACGGTGGTGATTCCCATCTCCACGCTGACCAGGATGTTGGCCAGCGCCGTGCCGCGCGTGTCGTGAAAATGCACCGCCACCTCTCCCGGGGGGATCTCCGCCAGCACGCGGGTCAGCACGTCGCGCACCTGTCGCGGGTTGGCCACGCCGATGGTGTCCCCGAGCGACACCTGATAGCAGCCGAGGGCCCGGAGCGCCCGGCAGAGCTCGACGGCCTGGTTGGGATCGACGGCCCCCTCGTACGGACAGCCATAGACGGTCGAGACGTAGGCCCGCACCCGCAGCCCGGCCGCCAGCGCCGCCGGCACCGTGTCGCGGAATTCCTCCAGCGTGGCGGCGATGGTCTTGTTGACGTTCTTGCGGTTGTGGGTCTCGGAGGCCGACATGAACACGGCGACCTCCTTCATCCC
>CAZIOH010000195.1:0-4385 GCA_964540815.1 uncultured Myxococcales bacterium
CGGGGTTCTCGCTGCGCGACATGCTCACCTCGCTGGTGGCCTCGAAGGCCTACCTCTGGCGACGACCCACCCCCGGCGAGAGCCTCTGACCCGGGCAACTCGGACCAGTCGCTGTCTCGACCAAGGCTTCGAGGCTGATGACTTCCATCTCCAATTTTGCTAGCGGTGCTTCTCGCGTTCTTGCGGTGGCACGCGTCCGAAGTCTCCCGGTGTATCGGCCGCGGCATAGGCCGCCGCCGCGTAGGCCGCCGCCACCTGGGTGAGATCGGCGCCATCGAGGTGCTCGACCGTGTCGTTGGCGGTGTGGTGGAAGTCGAAGTATCGCGAGCCGTCCTGGCGGAGATCCAGGATCGGGACCCCCACGGCCTGCAGCGGCGTGAGGTCGGCCCCCACCTCCGCCGGGCCGTCGGATGCAGCGATTCCAAGCGGCTTGACCGCGTCCGCCACCGCGAGAAAGTGAGCGCGCCGGTCGGGCCCGCCAAGGAAGCGCGTCTCGTAGACGCGGCCACTGCCGAAATCGGACTCGAGCGCGAGGATGTGCGCCCCGACCTCGGTCGCATGGGCCTTGGCGTACGCCCGGGCGCCGGCCAGGCCGTTCTCCTCGTTGGCGAACAAGACCACGCGCACGGTCCGCTTTGGTCGCGTGGCGAGGCGGGCGATCTGCCGGGCGGCCTCGAGCACGACCGCGCACCCGGCGCCGTCGTCGAGCGCACCCTGGCCGAGATCCCACGAGTCGAGGTGCGCGCCGAGCATCACAATTTGGTCTACCTCGTCCTTGCTGCCCCTGCCGGCAACCTCCCCCACCACGTTGGCCCCCTCGACGTCGGGTAAGGTCCGGGCGCCAAGTGACATCTGGAACCGGACCGACTTCCCGCGCGCCAGCAGCCGATGCAGCAGCTCGGCGTCGGGGATGGAGAGCGCGGCGGCCGGGATCTGGCGGACCTTGGGATCGTAGTGCATGGCCCCGGTGTGTGGTGCGCGATTCTGGTCGGAGCCGATGGAGCGGATGATCGCCCCGACCGCGCCGAGCTTGGCGGCCTCGATCGCACCCTTGCCGCGCACCGCGACGGCCTCGCCGTAGCCGGCGCCATCCCGGGTTCGCTCCATCACGGTGTGGAAGAAGACGATCTTGCCGGTGACGGCGGCGGGTGCGAGCCGGGCCAACGCGTCCAGCGACTCGGCTTCGATCACCTCGGCCGCGAGCCCCGCTGGCGGCGTGCCGATGCTGCCGCCGAGCGCGGCGATCGCCACCCGGTGCGGGAAGGGGGCGAGGATCTCGCCGCGCTCGTCCCCCCGCTCCCAGTGCGGCACCAAGACAGGCTCGGTGTGCACCCGGTCGAGGCCGGCCGCCTGCATCGCCCGCACGGCCCAGCCGATCGCCGCCGTGAACCCAGCCGAGCCGGAGAGCCGAGGACTGGCCTCGTCGACCAGGGAGCGCACGGTCTCGAGCGCGACCGAGGTCCGCAGGGTCGCCTCCCGGACCACGCGTTCCGGGCTCGGCGGCGCCTCAGCGGCTTCGAGCGGCGGGGACGCAAGATCGCCGGTGCCAGCCGCAAACCACAGGAGAGCTGGAAACCAAGACCAACCAACACGCATGGGGGATGAGCATACCCCGGAGCCTCTCTGACCTGGGCCCGAGCGACGCAGCCATGTCGACCGGCCTGGACTCGGGCTCGCGGATGCCTCGGCGGTCCTCGTGCTTTCGCGCCCACTCGGCCGAGGTCCGCCCCGGATCCAACCGGCGGATGGTGCCGTTCACCGACGTCAGCTCAATCCGCTGGACCGTGCGGTCGCGTGTGGCTTGCACTGCCCTGCATCGTCACCCGGCCTTGCCCCTCTTGGGCCGAGCTCGACTGACCAGCGCTGAGGCAGGCCCCGGCCGCGATGGCAGCGACGAGCGTTTGGCAAGCGCACGGTGGCGTCGTTCATGCGCACCTCGCTGTCGGGTATGTGTGTGTATCATCGCCGAATGTGGATCATTTCCGCCATCGCCTTGGCGGTCGCACTTCTCCCGACATCCTCCTGGCCTACCGAACCGGCGCCGAGGCCCTACGTCGTCGCCTTCGAGATCGGCCTCGTCAACTCTCCCGATCACTTGACCTCTGGGAGCACGTGGGCCCCACCGGAGTACGCCGGTGTCGCTCTCGATGCCCGCGTCTTGGCGCATCTCCACCTCGATGGACAGGCCGGCCTCAACTTCGTGGAGGGGTGGATGGGCTCCGTGTCCGCGCGCCTCGCGACCGAGGTCTCGAGGCTGACGATCTCCATCGGCGGCGGACCTTTGGTCGCGTCAGGCGTTTCCTGGTCCGGTCCGCCAGTTCCCTATGCCGCCGCCGACGCCTCCGCACTCCTGCATTTTGAATGCTCGCTGGTGTTGATGTTCCGCGCCGGCGCGGCATGGGCGCTGAGCAATCGCGGTAGCGCCAACTGTGGCGTCGACACCTGCGATCACTATGTCGCGCGTGGCGATCGGATCACCTTCGCCCGAATCGGAATCGGCTCGTCCTTCTGAGGGCACCTGTCTTCTTCGCCCTCCTCCGTGCGGCGGTCGAAGCCGTCTGCCCCCCCGAAGAGATGACCAGCGGCGACCCACCTCCGATCCAAGCCCGCTGGACGGGTCGTCGCCGGCTAGAGACGCTCACAGCACGCAGTGCGCGCGACACGCCCGATCGTGTTCGGCCGGTGAGAGCGGACACTCAGGGCCGCCCGGTGTCGCGGTGGTTGAGCAAACGGATCCGTAGAACCGCGACAGCGCGTCGCATTGAGTGAGGCACGTCGCAAGGGTGACCTGATGGGGCACGCACCGAGCTCGAACGCAAAGATCAGGCATGCCCGCATCGTCCTCGCACCCCTTCGCGTCCGCACTGCCCTTCGCGTCGAGGCACGAATAGAAGAGGGTGTCCACGAGGGACTGACAGTATTGGGCGCACATGGAGTCATAGCTCGAATCCGAGCCATCCACGGACGCACCGCCGTCGCTTCCAACGGCCGAGCCAACGTCGGAGGGCGGGATGGTCGCATCGACCGCCTGCGGCGGGGGATACGGCGAAGAGGATCCGGCATCGGCATGCGAACGACCACCCACAGCCGGAGCCTTCCACCATCGTGCGATCTCACCCGCTGGCGAGCCACATCCCGCGATCGCGCCCGCCAGCAAGAGCCCCAGCCCCCCTCTCAACACGACGCGGACCATGTCCTCATTGTATTCCAGGAGCTTGCTGTCGTCGACGGCTCGGCCGGGTTGGCGACGATGACCCGGTGGGACAAGACGCGTTCCCAGCAAGCTCCCCCCTCAGCTCGCGCCCGACGCCGCGCGCGCTCCCGAGGTCGCGAAGCGGAGCCGGTAGGCGGCCGGCGTGACGCCCAGGCGTTGGGTGAAGGCGCGCCAGAGCGTGCTCGCGTCGCCGAAGCCGGTCCGCGCCGTGATGTCCTTGAGCGGCAGCGGCGTCTCCTCCAACAGCCGCCGGGCTTCGTCCAACCGCAGGCGCCCCACCAGCTCGGCCGGCGATTCGTCGAAGCGCTGGCGGCACCAGCGACTCAGCGTGCGCGGGCTCATACCGATCCCTGGTCGATCACCTGCGCGGCCGGGAAGCGCGTCTGCAACCTCGCCAGGTGCAGCCAGTGGGTGGTGGCGCGCCGTCCGTCGAGCAGGCCTGCCTCGCCCAGGAGGAAGGCCCCGGTGCAGATCGACGCGACCGTCGGGATCCGCCGGTGATGCCGGCGCAACCAGGCGGCGATACGCGCCTGGCCGTCAGGCAAAGGCAACCGCGGCGACGCGCCCGCCACGATCGCCAGGTCGGGAAGCTGGCATGCCCCGGGGGGCAGGGCGCGAATCCCGCCCAGCACCAGGCCGTGGCGCGTCTCGATGGCGGGTGCGAGCGGTCCCACCATCTCCATTCGGTAGGCGGCGCGCTCGAGCACGTCGTTGGCGTGTCCCAGCACCTCCCACGGGCCAGCGACGTTGAGGGCCCCCGTGCCGGGGGCGACCAGGAACCAGACCCGCTTGGTCGGACGCCGCACGTCACCCAGTCTGAAATGCAATGAACTTGTCCTTTGGGCCATCGCACGTCAGCCGTAACGTGGAGGCATGATCAAGATCGGCATCAATGGATTCGGGCGAATCGGCCGGGTTGCCTTCCGCGCGGCCCTCGAGCGCGACGACGTCGAGATCGTGGCGGTCAACGATCTCCTGGAGCTTTCGCACCTGGCCTACTTGCTCAAGCACGACTCCGTCCACGGCAAGCTCCGGCAGACCGTGACGACCGACGGCGGTGCCCTGATGGTGGCCGGACGCCGGGTCCGCGCGACGGCAGCGAAAGATCCGGCGACGTCGGCCTGGCACGAGGTGGGCGCCGACGTGGTCATCGAGTCGACCGGAGTCTTCC
>CAZIOH010000196.1:0-4165 GCA_964540815.1 uncultured Myxococcales bacterium
CGAGCGGACAGGGAGGCGGGGAGGGGCACGCGCTGCCGTCGAGAAGCCCTGACTGTCCGCTGGGGTTCCCAGCTGAACACGAATCCTGCAGTCTGCCCCCGGCCCGACGGCCTCGCCCTGCGGCGACGCGAGGCGCGCCAGCAGCCTGGCGCGCAACCGTCAAGTGGCTTGCGCCGCGTGCCCGCAGAGTTTGCCACCGCCGAGCGAAGACGCAGCCGTATAAAGCGTATGCCGGATTCGCCGAGAAAATGGCGGAAGACGCAACTGCATCGCTTCGGCTCCAAGAGGTTCGACGCCGCAGCAGTACGATGTAACGAGAGTGGCTACGGGTTGAAGGGAGTCTTGAAGACCGTCCACACCTGCGGATTGGTGGTTGGCGCGACGTAATAGCGGTTGGGGTAGGCCGCGTTGTAAGCAATGCCGAGATACATATTGATGCCGTTGGCGGACTCCGCGATGGACAGAAGAAGGATTTGATCCTGGTCGTTGACCTGGTCATTGCTCGTGGCAGCGCGGTTTACCTTGATGATCTTGAAGTGATACACGTCCCGATTGCCTGGGTCGATTTGCTCAAATCTCTGAGGAACGGCAGAACCCTGGTTCTGAATGACCTTGCGGGTAAGCGCACCGACGGGGTCGTGGGCCTGATATCTGCCATACATGAGCACTTCTGCGCCGTCGATGACGCCAGAGCCGGAACTGCTGCCGGTTGGCTGGAAGGCGAACGTGAGCACGTTGGAGCCAATCATGATGTAGCCGCCGCCAGCGACTGCGAGAAAACGCGTGCCGGTTGGGTCGTCGGTGATGATGAGCAGCGTGTTGCAGTACGTAAAGTAGTCGGGGTGGGATGGATCGGATTTTTGCAGGTATCCGCCGCCGGGCCACGGCTTGGGAAAATCGATGGCCATGACGCAGAGTCCGAAGTAGTCATTTGTTCTGATTCCGTTGGGGGTTGAAGAGGAAAGGCCGGCGAGGCACTGGGCCATGCTGGTCAGGTCGAGCGCCAGCCATGTTCCACGGCCAAGAGCCTGCACGATCATGGCGATGGCGGCGACGCCGTCAGTGGCAAAAAAGGCGACCCATTCCGAGCCAATCTCGACCCCGTACAAGACCAGGTCTTTCCAGCTCAGGTTTTTGACGATGATGCTCCAGACGCCATAGATGATGGTGGAGACGCCGCCGCCGTAAACGAACTTGAGCAGGCGCAGGATGGCCGCAGCCTTGGTGAAGTAGGGCACTTCGTTTCCGAAATGAAGTACGTTGAGGCAACGCGAGGCGTCTCGCAAAGGAACCCTGGAGTGGATGAAGAACTCCTGCAACTGCGCCATGGCGCGGTGGCGAATCAATTCGCGGCCGCCGAAGAACAAGGTGACGACATCGATGATCACCTTGATGATGTCCACGGCGCAGGGAGGAAGCTCGATGCGCGTGTCGAGGCGGGCAAAGCGCTCCTGCAGTTCTGTGGCAGATGCGTCTTCGGCATTGCTGCCGCTTCTAATCTTTGTGTGGGAGTGGGCGATCAGGTCATCCAGAGCAGGCCAATCGAGACTGTCGCTATCGTCGGAAATATAGTTTTGCCGGAAGGCGGCAAGATTCTCAGCGGTCAGGTTCTTGAACTGGACATACTCCTCCCTCCACCAGTAGTTGACCCCGCCCAGCACATACGATGCGGCGACCGCGTCGTACTGGGAAACACGATAGTTGCTGATCTGGGACGCAGCCCCGGCGGGAATTTTCGAACCGCTCAGAAGCGCGCTGCTCTCCGGCAGCACGTCGGCAGGACAATTGAACAAACCAGGTGAGCCAAAAACTGGGAAGCATCCTGCCGGGGTCGAAGTATCGGTGGTTTGAGTTTTCCAGACACTGCTGACGTTTGAATCAGTCATGTTCGCCCTATTCCTTTCAAGGCCTGTGGCAAGGAGGTTCACCGGCAGCAAGGGGCAGGCGCACAACAGGCCCTCAGTCCGATCTAGCCTAACTATTTCTTTACATAAGAAATTCTATGCGTTCCTGGCCGACGCCGCGGACCGATTTGACCCCTTCCAACGGCGCACGTCAACCCGTGCCGTCCGGAAACTCATTGCCGAAATTCTCGCACAAAAGCACGCGGTTGAGCACCTCGAAACATCCGGCGCAAACGGGCAGTCTGACGACCAATGCCGTCGACGTTTCAGTTCATCTTCGCGATGATCGCTTCCGCGATCAACGAGCGGATGCAGCAAAAGCAGGACTATGTGCAGGAAGAGGTTCGGGTTCTGAAGGAGATCGTGCGAGAAATACGACCCCGCACTGAACGCCGCACAGCGGAACCTGTCACCTTGGAGGCGGCGAACTTCCGCGGTAAGTCGCCAGTGGCAAGCGCGGCTGTGCAGCTTCCTATCTGGGCGATTTCAAACGGCCGACTTCGGCCGATCGATGGGAGGCCCGAGAGCGGAAGAGCCAGGTTGAATTGCCTATGCTCAGCCGTCCCGTTTGAGGGCCGGATAGTCCGCCTCCGAGAAGCAGACCGCGTTCTGGCACTCCGAAGCGCGCTAATCGCTCGGGGGTGAGCTGGGGTCGGCACCACGCGACGCTCGGCGGCACGCACAGGACCGTATTGCCGGCGCGCGAGCGATGTGGGGACTCTTGCTGCATGCGGCGCGCATGGCTGGCGGTCGCGTGGATGGCGTCCTTTCGGTGCGGCGGCAGCTCTCTGGCGCCCGGCGCCGTCCCCACTACGGATGCCGTGACTGGATGCGAGGTCGGCGCCCCTCTCACCGGCGCCGCGTACGATCTGACGAAGTCCCGCTTCGCGTTCGGCTCCCCGCCCGTTCGCGACGACGCGAACGGCTCCATGCGCAGGGTAGGCGATCACGGCGTGGTCGCCATCGAGGTGAGCGGCGGCGAGATCGGCAGCTTGAACGGCGGCACGCCCGAGGCGAGCCTTCCAGGTTGGAGCAGCGACCTCGCGGCGCTCGAAGCGCACGTCAGCGCGTACTTCGCGTCGTTCGGCATCACCTCCTGCCAGACTGCGAACGCTCAGGAGTTCGACGGCACGGGGGGGCGAACGATCTCTCTCCCGCGGTCCCCTCTGTGCCAGGTTAGCTGAGACAGTCTCCACCCTTGAAATTACTGAAGAGGGCGAGACCAGGATGACCCATGGAATCGGTTCCCAGCAAGAACTCGGTGCTGCAGGATGTGCAGGTGCCCGCGAAGTCGCATCGCCGCCGGTTCACGGCTGAATACAAGTTGAAGATCGTCCGCGAGGCGGATGGCTGCACCAAGCCGGGTGAGCTTGGTGCGCTGCTGCGCCGGGAGGGACTTTACTCGTCCCACCTGGCGGAATGGAGGCGTTCGCGCGAGCGCGGCGAGTTGCTTAAGCCACCCAAGCGCGGGCGGCGCGCCACGCCCGAGGAGCCAGGGGCGAAGCGGATCGCGGACCTGGAACGCCAACTCGCCCGGGCAACGGCGCGGGCGGAGCATGCCGAAGCGCTGGTGGCACTGCAGAAAAGGGTCGCTGCTCTCCTGGACCGGCCGCTGGAGAGCGAGAAGCGATGATTGCGGCCGTCAAGGAGATGGGACCGAAGCTCGGGTAGGGCCCGACGTGCATGGCGCTGGGACTACCGCGGGCCACGTTCTACCGGCGCGCGTCTCCCCCAGGTCCGCCCCACCCACCTCGCACCAAACCCGCGCAGACGCTGTCGTCCGACGAGCGGCAGGCGGTACTGGGCGTCCTGCACGAGGAGCGATTCGTCGCCTCGCCCCCGCCGAGATCTACGCGCAGCTGCTCGATGAGGGACGGCATCTGTGCTCCATCCGTACGATGTACAGGATCCTCGTCGAGAAGGCCGAGGTCCGGAATCGTCGACGCCAGCGGTTGCATCCGCCGTACGCCAAGCCGGAGTTGCTCGCGACCGAGCCGAACCAGGTCTGGTCGTGGGACATCACCAAGCTGCTCGGTCCCACCAAGTGGACGTACTACTACCTCTACGTCCTGCTCGACACTTTCAGCCGGTACGTCGTCGGCTGGCTGATCGCCGAGCGGGAGTCGGGAGCGCTGGCCAAGCAGCTGATCGCCGAGAGTTGCGCGCGCCAGAGCATCGAGCCTGGCGCGCTCATCATCCACAGCGACCGTGGATCGGCGATGACCTCGAAGACCCTGGCGCAAACGCTGGGCACGCTGGGG
>CAZIOH010000197.1:0-4013 GCA_964540815.1 uncultured Myxococcales bacterium
TCGGCCTTCGACGGCGGCGCCTTCGCGGTGGTCTCGATGCTGGTCGGGGTCTTCACCGCCATCAAGGTCTTCAACTGGGTGGGCACGCTGTACCGGGGATCGATCCAGGTGACCACGCCGTTCGTCTACGTGTGCGGCTTCCTTTTCTTCGTGGTGTTCGGTGGGATGACCGGCATCGCGGTCGCCACCGTCTCCCTCGATGTGCACTGGCACGACACCTACTTCGTGGTCGCGCACTTCCACTTCATCATGGTGGGCGCGGTGATCATGGCCTTCCTGGCGGCGCTGCACTACTGGTTTCCGAAGATGTTCGGCAAGACCTATCACGAGGGGTGGGGGATGGTGGCCGCCTCCTTCATCGTCCTCGGCTTCAACGCCACCTTCATCCCGCAGTTCCTGCTCGGCAACGCGGGGATGCCGCGCCGGTACTACATGTACCCGGAGCGCTTCACCGCCCTCAACGTGGCCTCGACCGCCGGCTCCACCTTGCTGGCCTTCGGCTTCATCATCATCCTGATCTACCTGGTCTACGCGCTGGTGAACGGGGATGTGGCCGGTGACAACCCATGGGATTCCAAGGGCTACGAGTGGATGACCAGCTCGCCGCCCATCAAGGAGAACTTCGAGGAGATCCCGAACTACGAGCAGGAGCCCCACACCTACCGGGAGCCGGGCGAGGAGGTGGAGCATGTCGTCATCTAGCGCGGGGGCGGCCGCCGCCGGCAAACCCCCAGGCGGTGGCCATGGCGGCCACGGCGATAGCGACGAGCGGCATTCCCACAACCCGCACCTCGCCCACCACTTCGACGACATCGAGACCCAGAACCACGCCTCCCGGCTCGGGATGTGGCTGTTTCTCGGGACCGAGGTGCTGCTCTTCGCCGGTCTGTTCCTCGGGTACTCGGTCTACCGGCACCTCTATCACGAGACCTTCCGGTTCGCCTCGCACACCCTGAACCTGACGCTCGGCACCATCAACACGGTCGTGCTGATCAGCAGCAGCTTGACCGTGGCGCTGGCGCACCACGCGGTGACCAAGGGCAAGAACCGGCTCGCGCTCGGCCTCCTCGGCTTCACCATCTTGTGCGCGCTGGCCTTCCTGGTGATCAAGGGGTTCGAGTACAACCACAAGTTCGAGGAAGGCGCCTTGCCGGGCAAGTGGTTCCATTTCGAGGAGATGGCCGGCATGCCCGGGGCGAACATGTTCTTCACGGTCTACTTCCTGGCCACCGGCCTGCACGCCTTCCACGTCATCGTGGGCATGGCGATCTTGATCTGGGTGGCCAAGCGGCTCGCCCGGGGAGACTTCTCGACCGACTACAACCTGCCGGTCGAGCTCGGGGGCCTGTACTGGCACCTGGTCGACCTGGTGTGGATCTTCCTGTTTCCGCTGCTCTATTTGATTTGATCTCGCCGATGGCTCTCAGGCGACCGGAGAACGTGCGTGGCTGAAAACAAAAAGCACATCGAAGAACACGGCGATGGACATGAAGGTGGCCACGGAGCGGGTCGCTACATCCTGATCTGGGCGGCCCTCCTGGTGTTCACCATCACCACGGTGGTGACGGGACGGATGGATCTCGGCAGCGCCAACCTGCCCCTCGCGATGGTCATCGCGACCATCAAGGCCACCCTGGTGGTCCTCTTCTTCATGCACATGTGGGAGGCCGAGGGCATCCTGAAGCTGGTGTTCAGCGTCTCCCTGGTCTTCGTGGCGGTGCTGCTGCTCGGGGTCTTCGGGGACATCCTGACCCGCTCGACCGCGGCCCTTCCGTCGGCAGCCAACGGCACCGCCATCTACATGGGCGCCGATGGCACCGGCCACCCGTCCAGCCCCGAGCACTGAGCGCGAGCCCCAGGAGCGGCCGCCGAAACCCGTGCTCGTGAGCGTAATCGTGGCCGATCCCATGATCTTGGCCGTGCACGAGAACGTGAACCCGCCGTGGGCGTGATCGCGAGGCGTCCCGGTCGTTGGGCGCGCAGTCAGCGACACCGTGAGGTTCACCCATCGCATCCCTGCGGAAGCGATTGAACCATCTCGAATCACGCCCACGGTGGCGTTCAGGTTCATGTTCATGTGCACGGCCACGGCGTCGGCCACGATCACCATCCCGGCCACGATCACGGGTCCTGACGACCGGCTCTTGAGAGCCTAGGGCGCGCCGAAGTCGAAGCTGGCGGTGGCCGTCTGGCCGTCGGCCACGACTATCGGGGTGCTGCTCTTGACGCCGGTGCGCTCGTGCCAGGCCTCGAGGGTGTAGGTGCCGGACGGGAGCTTGTCGATGCTGAAGCTGCCGTCCGGGCCGGTCACGGCAAAGAAGGGATTGGAGAGCACGCCCACGTACCCGGTCATCCAGGGATGCACGTCGCAGCGGAACTTGATGATCTGGCCGCCCGGCGAGAGGGTGCGGGTCATGGGAGGCGTCCCCGGGATCTGCGCCTGATTGAAGAGGGTGGATGCCCCCTTGTACGAGTGCACGTTGTGCAGGGTCTGGTCGCTGTTGCGAATCTGCACGGTCTGGCCGGCCAACACCGCCTGGACCCGCGGCCGGTACATGCACCCGCTCTGATCGACGATCGCCTCGGTGGCGGGGGGCGGGTAAGTCCCGCTCGCGCCCTGGCTCACGTGAACCAGGACGTTGGCGAGGCCGCCTGCCGGCGAGACCAGCAGATCTTCGTTGCCGAGCTTCTGCTGCGAGCAGAACGGATCGGGCGTGGTGATGGGGCGCGGCTCGTCGGGCTTGCCCGAGTAGTGCACCGTGCCCTTGATGCGCCCGGTCCCGAGCTTGCCGGGGCCGGCGGCGAGCGCCGAGCCGATGGCGGCGGCCGACGACGCCGTTGAAGCACCGGCCGACGGAGGTGCCGACGCCGCGCCCTGCGTGCCGGTCTCGCCGCCGCGGTCGCCTTTCTGGCAAGCGGGCCCGCCGGTGAGGGCGAACCCGAACAGGCTGGCGCAGGCCAGCGCGGTGGCGACCGTGGACGGCACCCAGGCCCGCGCGGTTTGGGTGGTGCTGGCGGCCACGACGACGGGGACGGGGACGGTCGGCATGCGGGCGGGATTAGCAGGAGGGTATGCGCGGGTCAAGGTGCAGTTCGCGACGAGAGCGGGTGCGGCGCGGGCGGCGGGGTGTCCGAGACGGGCTCGTTGGTGACCTGGCCGAGGGCCTCGAGCAGCAGGTTCAGGCTGGCTTCGCTCGAGTCGAAGTAGCCCCGGATGCGCAGCCCGCGATCCACGATCACCATGTGCTCGCCGTGCACGATGTCCCAGAAGTCGTCGGCGGTCTTGTGGCGGTCGACCCCGATCTTGAAGCCGTCGACCACCGCCGCCTGGATCGACGCGAGGGTCCCGGTGAGGAAGCTCCACTTGCGCGGGTCGGCGTGGTAGCGGCCGGCGTAGTCGGCGAGGCGGGCGGGGGTGTCGCGCTCCGGGTCGACCGAGAACGACACGAAGTGCACCTCGGGCCCGAGCTGCCGCGAACGATGGACGAGCTGCCCCATCTTGTCGGTGAGGAGGGGACACATGGTCTGGCAGCTCGTGAAGATGAAGTCCGCCACCCAGACCTTCCCCACCAGGTCCGAGCTGCCGAAGGGTTGGCCGCGCTGGTCGGTCATGGAGAACGGTGGGACGTTGCCCAGCACCGGGGCCGGCGGGGGCACCCGCCGGAGGATCGAGCGGGTGAGGGGCAGCGCGAACAGCGCGGTCACCGCGACGACCCAGAACAGCGGGCGCGAGATCAGCCGACCGATGCGTCCACCGGAGGGCGGGATGGACGCCGATTGAGGGGGAGGAGCCATGGGTGCCGGTAGTGATTGCCTCCCGGGATGGCCCTGTCAAGGCGCACGTTCGTGCTGGTGCACCGCGGTCGAAAGAGCGTCAATACCGAGGCCGACAAGCCGAGCCGGCCGCGAGGCGCGACGACGAGGAATACCCGTAGGTATTGTGAGGAGGAGCAACGAAGCGGCCGGCTCGGATCGTCGGCCGAATATGATGCTATTTCGACCGCGGTGCACTA
>CAZIOH010000198.1:0-3917 GCA_964540815.1 uncultured Myxococcales bacterium
TCCACACGTCCCAAGACGACCAAGCTCCAGGAGCCGCACGACAGCCGGCTCCCGCTCGACGATGGGTCCCCCAGGGCAGTAGCGACAAACGTGCCAGCAAGCGGGCGCGTCCTCCGCGCGTCGCGGGTTGGGCTCTTCGAGGGAGCGCCCGTCACGCCACCCGCAATCTCTGCGATGCGCGCCCCGCGCCTCGGACGGCGCATGATCTGCGTCGTTTGCGGTTGTGAAGCACTTGTTTGCGCATCGTCGCTGCATGATTGATGGCCGAGTACTTCGTGCTTGCCTGCCACGGTCCGTCGTGCGTGGATACCGCAATGATCAGGAACAGCAACGAGGAGTAAGTCCCACCAGGACCGCACAGCCGCCAGATGGGTTCTAGCCAAGTAGAGACATCCGCTTTCGGCCCGAAGGCATGGTCGGCGGCGCGGCGGGCGTAGGGATCCCAGGCCCGCTGCTCGCTGGGTCGGTGGGCGGGGGCTCGGTCCCTCACGGCGCGCTCGATCTCGACCCGGCTGTGGCCAGTCAAGTGCAGGCGGACCGCGACCTCGGCGTCCACCCGGGACATGTCCCGCGGTCCGAGAGCGCTGCGGTTCACTTCAGCGAGGTGGCGGTCGTATGCTTCGGCGACGTCGCGGATGGGACGGGGTTGAGGAATCGAATCGGGATGACGTCCTCGACCCACCCGGCTCATCCATGACCACGCTCATCCCTACGCGTTGGTCGAAGATTGCGGCCAGATGTAGGTCGGGCCAGATGTAAGGTATGGATCGCGTGTCTAGCCGAGCAGAGCTGCGAGCGCCTCGCCCACCAGGAGCGTCGAGCCGGCGACCACCACCGCCAGTCCGACCACCTACAACCGCGCACCAGGTCGGTTCAGCGGACTGACCAGCCAGGACCCGGGCCGAAATCGTAGTCAAGCGCTAAGTTCGTTCGGGATGGAATCGATACTTCGGTGCATCGCCGAAAGGAGGTGCAGATCCAGAAGGTTCCCGGCGAGAGACCCAGGTCATAGAATCCCTCGGAATCCGACTCGGCTTGAGCGAAAGGCGTCAACGTCGCCTCGGGGGTGGCTGGAGGTTCGGAGAGAAAGACTTCGACGGGAAAGCCACAGTAGGGCCCTGCGGCGGCGGGAGGGGTGCCAACATCGTCCGAATGAGTGATGCAGCCGTGAATACCGCTGGACTGTTCCGAGGTTCGCGCACGACACGCTCGGATTTCGTCCTTCGTGCTGTTCTCCCCTCCACAGCCCGGGCACAACGACAGCATGGAAGCGCAGTACAGTCGTTGAGAAACTCGCAGGCGAAGTCTCGCAGGCATTTGACATTCCCCTCCGGTGCCCCACGGGGAAGTCAACGAGATTGAAGGTGACGACGGCCAGACCAGGGAAGGCGGGAGCGTGAGCGACCCGGTGAAGGGAACTCCCCGAATCGCTCACCTGCGGCGGTCTGGAAATTCTGGGTAGGTCGGCCAAACTGGCGAACGCGAGAAGAGGTGGTCGTGTCATGCCCGCAGGACGCATCCGCGCCAAGGGGCAGTTTCGGCGGGCGTAGTGTCCCAGATCTGCGACAACCGCTGGTTCCCTCCCAGGTTACTGGCAAGTCGCCACCGATCTGAGACACCACGCCCGCCGAAATCCCTCTCGGCGCCATCACAAGAACCAGAGACCGTAGTCGACACTCACGCCCCAGACGTGGCGGGTGTAGTCGTAGCTCGGGTTGCCGAGCGTCCCGTCCAGGTTGGATCGGTTGATCGTGAGGTCGTACCTGAGGGCGATGCTGGGGTCGCGCCCGGCCCGAAGCTCGAAGGCGCAGGTCAAACGCCAGTCGTGGCGGGCCGAGGTGGAGGCCAGCGTGGTTCCACCGGTGGCGCCTGGGTCGGGGGTGGCGGTGGTCGTCTCGAGGGTGGACGGGGAATAGAGCCGCTCCTCCAGGCGCAGGTTGGTCGCCACGCGAAGCCGCTGGTTCGACGGCGACAGGGCCCGCAGGGCCAGCCCGGCCACATGATGAGAATAGGACGTGACCGCTTCTCGGGTCGAGTCGAGAGGGTCATGGATCGTTCCCAGCAGCTCTCGTCGATAGATGAGAGCTGCCGACAGCCACCAATCGCGAGGTTGAAACTCCTGAGTGGTGCTGACCTCGAACAGGACGCCCGACAGATAGCTGTAGTCAGCGTCGAGTACCTGGCGCCCCGTCACTCCCCCGACGAGCCGCGAGCGGCTCCCATTCGACGCCGTGAAGGTCAATCCCAGGTCGAGCCCCGCCGATCGTTGAAACGAGACCAGGCCATCGCGAAGACCAGTCATGGTGGCGCCCGCTCGCGCCGTGACCGACAGCCGGAGCTTACGACCCAGGGCTACGTGATGGGTGAGATCGGCCAGATGATCCTGAAAGGCGTACGTGTCGTGGGTGGCCTCGGCATAGGCCACCTGAAGAAAGGAATAGGAAAGCTCGGTCGAGCCACCGTCCCTGTGGGCCAGCGCCACGTTGGCCAGCACCACGGCGGAGGCAAACCAACCGCCGTCGCCGGAGACCGACGTGGGATCTCGGTCGACGGCCACGGCTGCCGCCTGGGCCACGTTGCTGTCATAGCCACTTCCCGCGGCAACGAATATGAACCCGCTCACGCGCCTGGGCCCGGAAGCTGTCACGCTGGCCGGTGGGTCGAGGTCTGGTCGGGGGTCCCCCGAGGCCGGCCATGGGCCGGCGCCACTCCGGCGAGAGGCGGCCGGATCGTCGCTGGCCGAGGTCGCACCGTCGGCTATCCAGGGTTGATCCTTCAACGTCCGCAACTGCTGATCCAACGCCTCCATCAAGGCCGCCGTCTGCTTTTCCGGGGAATAGTCACGGGCGGCTTGCAGGAGCCTCCGGGCCCGTGCCAGATCTCCCCCGTCGAGCGCGGCATCGGCGGCGCTGATCAGGGACAGCGCTCGTCGATCCTGGTCGTCGGCATCGTTGCTTCCAGTTTCCTGGCTTTGTCCATGGGCGGCCGCCTCGTAAAGGTCGGCGGCCTGCCGATATTCTCCCGCCGAGCGAAGCTCGTCGGCACGCCGCCACTGGTCCCGGTATCCAAAGGGCGTCGGGACGGGCGCCGGACTGGCGGAATCGGATTGGCCAACGCTGACGGGGATCTCGCACTCGGCCGCCCTGGACGCCGCCGCCGCCTGGCGCGCGGCGAGATGCCAGAAGACCGCTGATGCCAGCAGGACGCGCAGAATGGCTTGCATGCGCCGCGAACGCCCGGCAGCGGAGCGTCCGCTTGAGATTGGACTTTGACCCACGGCAGATCAGCCCCAGCACCGCAGCGGGATACGAGAGCCCGCTGCGGTGTCCAGGTTTTTAGCTCTGGCCGGACGACCCGTTAACCGTTGTGAGCGCGACCGTGGCCGCGAAGCTCGTGGAGCCGGTTCTCGTTCTCCTTGCGGCGATCTGCGGCGGGGTCGGGAGCACCGCCTTTGCCCTGCCCACCCCGTCCCAGAATCCCCTCGCCCTCCCCCCGGCCAGGTTTGCCGTGCGGTCCACCTGCTGCCGGCAACGCCGGTGTGGTCACGTCGTGGCCGGGCCCGCGCGGGGGCAGCGCGTGGCCCTTGTCCGCGCCCCCCTTGGAGAAGTCTGCTCCCCGCGAGGCGAGCTTCCGATCGAAGTCGAGCTTCCGGCTGGCCAGCTTCTTTTCAAGTTGAGCACGCCGGTCGGCGAAATCGCCCGCGGTCGGCGGGGCGCCCGCCCCCGGACCGCCGTATGAAGGTCCGCCAGCCCTGGGTCCGCCGGCCACGGGCTCGCCCTCCGGACCACCCGCCTTCGGACCACCTGCTTTCGGTCCGCCGGCCACCGGCCCGCCCGCCGGACCACCCGCCTTCGGACCGCCCGCTTTCGGTCCGCCGGCCACCGGCCCGCCCGCCGGACCACCCGCCTTCGGACCGC
>CAZIOH010000199.1:0-3797 GCA_964540815.1 uncultured Myxococcales bacterium
TCCCCTGCACCCAATCGAGTCACCGCACTCTGCCGACCCTCTTGGGTACCACTCTCCACCAATGTTCAGGGGTAGCGGGCCATTGGAGACGATGCGGTTGCCGGGCACCCATAGCCCAGAGAGAGGTGCCGCGTCGCCCGCTGGCCAGTGACACATCCCCACATCAAAGGACAAACCATCTTACTCCGAATTGTCGTCCAATCGGCACGAGGTCGGAGAATAATTTCGAATGTGGCAGGCATGTCCCGGTGTAAAGTCGGCATTTCGTTCTAGGCATTGAGGTCCGGACGCCGACGATACGAACATGGAGGCTTAGATGAAGAGCGCGACGTCCGATCATAGAGCGCGAGACTTTTCGACCGTTGCCAGGTGCAGTCTTTGGGCGGTCTTGGGTCTCGCCGCCAACTGCGGTCAGGAAGCTGTCCGTCCGCCGTCGGTTGAGAAGTCTAGTGCTGCACTTGCGTCCACAGCGCTGGTCGTAGTGAGTCCGACTCAAGACACAAGTCTCCACATCCTCCTGCCCAACCAGAACTTCGGTCTGACCGCTGATTTGGACGTCAACCGCACATTGGTGCAGTTCGATGCCGCGGCCATAAACGCGGCCGTCGGACCTCACGATTTTCTACTCTCGGCCCAACTGGAGCTGACCCTAACCAATAGTCGTCTTCGGATCCTCCCGCGTCAGGTTGACGTTTTCAGGTTGACCCAGGCGTGGACGGAGACAGGGGCCACTTGGCTCTGCCCGAACGACACCAACACCAGGAACTTGCTTCCGGATTGCAAAGTGGGTTGGTCCATGGGGCTCCTGCCACCCAATCCGTGGGTCACGCCTGCCACCAGCACAGTCACGATTCCGGCAGCTCAAACGGGCACTGTGGACTTCGATGTTACCGCTGACGTGCGAGGGTTCTTGACTGGAACCGCCGACAACGGTTGGATGTTGAAGGGGACAACCCTAGGTGAATTTGCCGAGTTTGCCTCGCGCGAATCGGCAACGCCGCCGCAACTCCGTCTCACCGTCAAGCGCTGTAACTCCAACCTGTGTGACGACGGCAACCCCTGCACCGTGGACGCATGCGACCCGAGCGCCACTTGCACTCACTCACCAGTCGCAGATGGTACAACTTGCAGCGACCAGAACTCATGTACCAGGGCAGACGCCTGCCACGCAGGGACTTGCGTCGGTGGAAGTCCAGTCGTCTGTACGCCGCTCGACCAGTGCCACAAAGTTGGTGTCTGCGACACCACCAGCGGCTCGTGCTCGAATCCGCTCGTGCCCATTGGAACGACCTGTTCGGGTCTCAATGTGTGCGACGCCATTGGATCGTGTGTGCAGTGTCTGAACGCGGGCACGTGTGCTGGCACTGACAACGCCTGCGGCTCGCGAACTTGCACATCCGGTGCCTGTGGAATGTCTTTCGTGGCGGCTGGGATACCTTGCGGGACGGCCCTCGTATGTGACGGCGGAGGCTCTTGCGTTCAAGCTTGCACACCAACGACATGCATTGCCCAGTCTAGCAATTGCGGGTCAATTGCAGACGGGTGCGGCCGAGCTCTCAACTGTGGAACCTGTGCGTCGCCGGCATCGTGTGGTGGGTCGGGCATTCCGCACGTCTGCGGAGAGCCACCGAGGAATTGCGAACAGGTCGGTTGGCGCTCGGCCCTCAGCTCGGGACAGACCAGCACTGCCCTTGGAGTTGCTGCCGACAACTCTGGGAACGTCTACGTGGTAGGCAGAACTCCGGGGCTCGATGGTCACACAAGTTTGGGAGGATCCGATGCCTTCCTGGCGAAGGTTGACGGGCAGGGCAACCGTCTCTGGGTGCGACAGCTGGGCTCGACGTGCTTCGTCGATGGCCGATCCGTCGCGACGTCACTCGCGGGGTACATCTACGTCACGGGCGAAATCGTTGCGCCCTGCGCATTGCCCGGCAACACTAGCAGCGGCAGCAACGACACGTTCTTGGCCCAATACGATTCCTTTGGGAACTTGAACTGGGTGCGTCAGTTCGGAACGGGAATGATTGATGTACCTTCCGGAGTGGCAACCGACCAAGACGGAAACGCCTACGTTGTTGGAGACACCGGAGGAAGCGTGGACGGGACACCCAACAATGGAAGCTCTGCGCTCGTGGTCCTCAAATATGGTTTCGATGGAGTTCGGATGTGGGCCCGACAGTTGGCTGCGAGTTCCAGCGCCTTTCCGTCTGCTAATGGTCGCGGAATCTCAGTCGATTCAACCGGCAACGCATTTGTTGCAGGCACAGCCGTGGGCAGCGTCGATGGGAACGCGGGTTCGGGTCAAGTGGACTTGCTCCTGGCCAAGTTTGGCCCCGACGGAAGCAAGTCCTGGTCGCGGCAGTATGGAACCTCATCCGGTGGTACCTATGTGCACGGAGTTGCACTCGATCACAGTGGAAGCGCCTATGTCACCGGATCGGCCTTCGGCCGCTTCTCTGAAAGTCCAACAGGGGGAAACGTCCTGATCGTGAAATATGACTCCGCTGGAAACCGGGTTTGGACCCGGCAGCGAGGGGATTCCAGTTCGAGCTCGAACGGCATCTCCACAGACACAGATAGCGGTGTCTTCGTTACAGGCGCGACCCAAGTAAGCCTCGACGGCCAAGCCGCGGGCGGGGATGGGGACTCCGATCCGTTCGTTATGAAGTTCACCGCATCAGGGGACTGGGTTTGGACGCAACAGGATGCAAGCCCGGGGTACGACCTGGGCTTGGGTGTGGCGACCGCCCCAGACGGGAGTGTGTTTGTGGCAGGCGACATCATCGGTGCTCCTGATGCGAATCACCATCGCGACTACGACGCTTTCGTTGAGAAGATCGACCCGACTGTGTGTGGACCGTAAGCGCCCCGATCGCTCGCAAGGCCTTCACAGTCTCGAGCCGGCTCGCCTTGCGGATGGCAGTCGCGGCCCGGCATTCTTCGGAAGAAGCGTCTCTGGTGGCCTCGGCCAACTTGTCAAGACCCGTGCCGGGTTCGCGAACGACAATGGAACAGCCGCCCCGATCGTTCGCCGCTCGACTCGGCAGCCTCTTGAACTACTACCACCGCGAGGCAGCGTAAACAGCGGCGATATTTTCGGGACACTACGGGATCCGGCCGAGTGCCGTCAGCGGCTCCGCGCGCGCTTCTTGTCGAGGGCGTCGCGCATCAGGTCGCGGATCCAGTCGGAGAGGCTCTTCCCGAGGCTCCGTGCCTCCTGGGCGGCTTCGCTCTTGAGCCAGTGAGGAATCCGCATTTGCAGGGTGCCAAGGGATTCCGGCGCAGAGCGGGCTTTGGGTTTGAGCTTCGGGACGTCGAGCAGGCGGGTCACGGTGTATTGACGTTATCCATACATGCCCCGTGGCGGGTGTCTGCGGGGCCGGCCCCCTGGAAGGCGAGGGCGAGATTGTATACTAATATAATACCTATGCTGACCAAGCGGCTGACGAAGATCGGCGATAGCACGGGTCTGGTTATCGACAAGCCCATCCTGGATCTCCTCGGCTTCTCGCGGGGTGACGAGGTGCAGCTCAAGATCGAAGACAACCGGCTCGTGATCCTCCCGCTCGAAGGGGCGGCTCGACGCCGCGCGAAGTTCACGAAGGCAAAGGCGCGCGTGCACGCCAACGTCGGGACGGTCTTGGAGAAGCTCGCGAAGTGACAATTCTCGACCCCGAATTCCTGAGGGTCGAGGACGTCATGGAACTGCACGCAGAAGGCATCGCGCCCTACGGGGCGACCTGCCCGCGCGCCAACGGCGAAAGTGTGCGCAGGTTGATCGGGCGGCGAGGCCCCTC
>CAZIOH010000200.1:0-3575 GCA_964540815.1 uncultured Myxococcales bacterium
TACAGCATGATCTCCGTGCGCCGCAAGGTGGACGGGTACCGGCTGCGCCTGCACCGCATGTTCGCGGGCGCGGCGCCGCGCACCATGCGCGCGCTGGCCCGTTACATGGTGCACAACGACCGCCGGGCCTCGCGCCTGCTCGGCGAGTTCATCGAGCGCCACCAGCACATCATCAAGTCGCAGGCGCAGCCCGTGCGGCGCATCGCCCTGCGCACGGCCGGACAGCATCACGACCTGCAGAAGGTCTTCGACCGGCTGAACGCCGAGCGCTTCGACGGAGGCCTCGACGCCCGGATCACCTGGGGCGCGTCATCGAGCGTGCGGGCCCGCCGCTCGATCAAGATGGGCAGCTTCGCGGTGGAGGATCGGGTCATCCGCATCCATCCCATCCTCGACCAGGCCGACGTCCCCGACTACTTCGTCAAGTGGATCGTCTTTCACGAGATGCTGCACGGAAAGCACGACATCTTGCGCAAGGGCGAGCGGCGGGTCTTCCACAGCCAGGCCTTCCTCGACGACGAGCGCACCTATCCCGACTATGCCCGCGCCACCGCGTGGGAGAGGGCGAACCTGGATCGACTGCTCGGAGGGTGAAGCCCGTCCCCCGACCGGACGGAACGGGGAACGAGGAACGGGGACGAGGACGGCGACGGGGTCTTGGGGTTCCTGGGAGTCAGGGCCTGCCGAGCAAGGGGCGCGGCCCCCCGGACGCGGCGGCGAGGTCCGGGGAAAGCTCCGGGGGGAGCTGGATACGGTAGTGCGGCAGGAGGCTCTCGGCGGCGGCGCGGGTCCCGCGCCGTTCCACCGTGAGCCAGTCCGCCCGAACGTAGCGCTCGGCCTCGGCGAAGGTGGGCATGCGCTCGGGGTGTCGGGCGAGCACGCGCACGAGGTGCGCGCCGTGAGACGACGAGACGGGGCCTTGCCACTCCCCGATCGGGGCGGCCATCGCCTGGGCCGCAAAGTCGCTCCCGAACAGGTGGGACAGCTCGAGGGCGGTGCTGTCCGCGAGGGCACGCGGGAGCAGCGTGGCGTCGCCAAGCTGGCCTGAAGCTGGGACGCTGCCGGCTTTCTGGCCGGCTTTCTGGCCGGCAGGGGCGCCGCCCCGGTGGATGGCCGCGAGGGCGCGCGCGGCGGCGGCCCGGGCATCCGGGTGGCGCCTCGGATCGAAGAAGATCTGCTCGATGCTCACGGTGGCCGGGCGCACGAAACGGTGGCGGTACCTCGAGAACCAGGACGCCAGCTCGGCTTCGGTCGGCTCGTGGTCGGCGACCCGGGGCCGTGCCAGCTCGGTCATGCGATCGATGATCCGCCGCCGGACCACCCGGTCGTCGCGATCGAGCCCCCGCGCCAGCCCTTCCCGGTAGAGGATCTCCTCGCTCACGAAGCCCTCCACCAGATCCCCGAGCTCGGCGGGGGTCGGCTCGCGCCTCTGGGTGGCGCGAAAGCCCGCCCGGAGGTCCTCGACCTCGGACGTGCGGACGGTCACGACGACCGAAGGCCGCGCGGCCGTCGCGGACGCTGTCGTCGCCGGGGCCGAGCGAGCCGAGCGAGCCGCCGGTGGGATGCCGCGCCCGTTCGTCTCGCGGCGGGCTTCGCGGATCGCCAGGGCCCCGAGGCCCCCCAGAAGCGCGGCGATTCCCACAAAGTGCATGGAGGGATCCCCAAGTCGTCGCATTTCGTGCAGGATAGTTTGGTCGATGATTCTTCGCCCCTCTCCGTCGACGAACCGCCCCCTCCTCCCCGGGGGCGGGAAGCGCCTCGGGATTGCCACCCTGGCCAGCCTGGCCGGCTTCACCTTGCTCGGCGCGGGCGGTGGCACGGGTTGTGACGGAGGTGCACCCGACGAGAGCGGCGCGGGAGGGGAATGGACCGCCCCAGGGGGAGGGGGCGGCTCGGGCGGCAAGTCACCGTGGGCCGATCGCGATGCGGGCCCGGGGGCTGCGGCTGGGGGGGCCGGCGGAGACGACGGCCAGGGCGACGCCGGTGGGGCTGCCGGCCCGCTGCCCGCCCCCGGCGAGCCAGGCTTCGCGGCCGGCGCCTTCACGCTCGCGCTCCTGCCCGACACCCAGTACTACTCGCTCAGCTATCCTGGGATCTATCTCGCCCAGGTGAGCTGGATCGTGGCGAATGTCCAGAGCCTGCAGATCCCCTACGTGCTGCACCTCGGGGACATCGTCGATCAGAACACCCCGCTCGAATGGGAGCGCGCCACCCAGGCCATGGGCCTGCTCGAAGGCGTGGTGCCCTACACGATCGCGCCGGGGAACCACGATCTCGGTCCGGGCGGATCGGCGAGCACGCGCGACACCTTGCTCAACCAGTACTTCTCCTACCCGCGCACGGCCGCCTGGCCGACGTTCGGGGGCGCCTATCAGGCGGGCCGGCTCGAGAACACCTTTCATCTGTTCTCGGCCGGGGGGCGCGACTACATCGTGCTGGCGCTCGAGTGGGGCCCGCGGGACGAGGTCATCGCCTGGGCCAACCAGGTCATGGCGGACCACCCCGACCGGTACGGTGTCCTCGTGACCCACGCCTATCTGAACAACGACGATCTCCGCTACGACATCACCGATCTCGCGCATCCTCAGGACTTCAACCCGTACCAGTACGACACCGCCGGCGGGGTGAACGACGGCGAGCAGCTCTGGCAGAAGCTGGTGCGCAAGCACGCGTTCGTGCTGGTGCTGAACGGGCACGTGCTCGGCGACGGCACGGGCTACCTCGCGAGCGTGACCGACAAGGGCAACACCTGCCACCAGATGCTGTCGAACTACCAGTTCCGTGCGGAGGGCGGCGAAGGCTACATGCGACTCCTCGAGTTTCAGGCCGACCAGCGCACCATCAAGGTCCTCACCTACTCGCCCCTCTACGACCGCTTCCTGACCGAGGCCGATCAGAGCTTCACGATCACCCTCGACGTCCCCGTGGGCCCCGCCCCCTGATCGCCGTCCGCGTCCTCGTCGCCGTCCTCGTCCCCCGTCGCGTCCCCGTCCTCATTCCACCGGAAATCCGAGCTCGGCGAGCTCGGCTTCCAACCGCTCCACCTCACGCAGCACCCTGGCGGGCGCAGGCCCACCCACCGCCGTGCGGGCGGCGACCGCCTTCGAGGGATCGAGGGCCGCCAGGACCGACGGGTCGAGCCGGGCGTCCACCGCCGCCAGCTCGGCCGCGCCGAGGCCACGCAGGGAGGTCGACAGCTCCTCCGCGCGCCGGACCAGGCGCCCCACGAGCTCGTGCGCCTCGCGAAACGGGAGCCCCCGGCGCACCAGCTCCTCGGCGAGATCGGTCGCGCCGAGGGCGGGGTCCTGCGCCGCCTCGGTCATGCGCGTCACGTCGAACTCGAGCCCCGCAACCAATCCCGGCAAGACCGCCAGGCTCGCCCGCGCCGTCTCGAGCGCATCGTAGAGGGGCTCCTGGGTCTCCTGGAGATCCTTGTTGTACGCGAGCGGCAGGCCCTTGCTCACCGTGAGGAGCGCGACCACGTCCCCGATCGCACGGGCGGGCTTGGCGCGCAGGAGCTCGGCGATGTCGGGGTTGCGCTTCTGCGGCATGAGCGAGCTGCCCGAGCAGTAGCC
>CAZIOH010000201.1:0-3494 GCA_964540815.1 uncultured Myxococcales bacterium
GGCCCGATCTCCCAGTGGTAGAGGAAGCTCGCAGACTGCAGCATGCCCTCGGCGACGGCCGCGACCGACGCATCGAAGCCGGCGCCGAGCCCTCGGACGGTGTCGAAGAGCGCCTGCGCGTCCGCCACCTCGTCGGCCTCGAGCGGGCGTCGAAACGCCTTGAGGCCGAAGGTCGTGATGAAGTCGGTTGCACAAGCCGCCTCCGCCGCAGGTGCAGGGTTGGTGCAGGGGATGCCGAGCCTCCCGGCTGCGCGCGCCGTCGCGACCACCGCGTTCGCCGCGGTCGCGAAGTTGCGGACCAGCTGATCCTGCGTGGCGGTCGGTGCCGCGAATCCGCTGGTGCTCGGTGGGTCGTCGCCCCACGGCTGCGCCGGGTCTTCGGCGGGGGCCGTGGTGTCACCGAGGAGGTCGGCGAGGATGTTGTCGTATTCGCCGAGGCCAAGTCGCCGCACTACCATGACGCCCGCGCTCTCGGGGACGGGCGGCTGGGTCCAATCGACCGCGGGAGCGCCAGCGCTCGCGGGAGATGCCACACGATCATCGCCACCGCCCGACCCTGGAGGCATGCCCGAGGAGGATTCTGCCCCAGGCGCGCCGCCCGCTCCGCCGGGCTCGGCCCCAGGTCCAGCGGCCGAGCACGCCGCCAGACCGGCCGTGCACCCGAGCATGACCCACGGCGCCGCCCGGCCTCCCCTGGTCCGCGTTGAACTTGAGCTCACCAGCTTGACCTCCCGTCACCGAAGTGATCTCCGCACGGCTCGACCCCACCTCGTATAGAGGGGCTCCGCGGTCCGATCAACCTGCGCACACTTTCGCCGTTGGCGCGCAGGGAGCGGTGGGGCGTGAACGACGGGCGAGATGCCTCACCGCTGGGTCGCCACCCATCCATCGACGTACAGAGAGTTCCGGGCCGGCTCTCACCGCACTCTCTTGCCCCGCCCGAACCATCGCGGGACTCTTTGAAGTCATGAGTTTGCGTGATGGATCGCTGGCCTGGTCCTTGCGACACGCGCCGGCCGCATCACGGGCGATCGCCAACACCGTGGCGCCCGCTGTCATGTCTGCGCTGGCGGCGATCGTCGCAGGCGCCTGTGTGGTTCCCGCCGCGCCGTCCGCGGGGTCGCTCGTCACCATGGTCGCCGCGGGCCCCTCGGTAGCTCGCGGGTCCGAGGCAACGCACGGCCCCCCGTCGGACACGACCGGGCCGCAGCCGGACGTCGCGGACTTGCCCTACGGCAGCGAGGCACAGGCAGCGCAGACGCTCGATCTCTATCTGCCTCCTGCCGGCTCGGGCAGTGCGCTCGCGCCTCTGGTCATCTGGATTCACGGCGGCGGATTTCGCCTGGGAGACAAGAGCTCGATGCGTCGGCGAAGCGGCGGTCCCCTGCCAAGGCCAACCGGACCGTACGGCCCCTATCAGATTCAGGTCCCCGACGTCGCGGCGTTGACTGCGAAGGGCTACGCCGTCGCGGCGTTGACTGCGAAGGGCTACGCCGTCGCGGGCATCAACTATCGCCTCGGGGCCTCCATGGCGGAAGCAGCAGTGCGGGCCATCCACGACGGCAAGACAGCGGTGTGCTTTCTTCGCGCCAACGCCGGCGCGTATCACCTGGATCCCGGCCGATTCGCGGTTTGGGGCAACTCGGCGGGCGGATACATGGCCGCCATGTTGGGCGTCACCGGGGATCAACGTACCGTCTTCGACGCTCCCAGGTCCCGCTACGCCGACGTATCCAGCGCGGTTCAGGCGGTCGTGGTCTGGTTTGGGGCCGAGGACCGTCTACCCGGGCGCGAGCTCAGCATCGCCGACTATCTGCCCGCCGCCCGAAATCTGCCCGCCTTCATGATCGCCAACGGCGACGCCGATCCAATCATCTCGCCCGGGCAGGCGCGGCGGCTTCATGAGGCCCTGCTGGCGGCAGGGGCCAGATCCACGCTCGCCATCTTGCCCGGCGCCGGTCACGAGGACCCCGCGTTCACCGCGACCCAGATGCTGCCGACCGTCGCCTTTCTCGAAAAAACCTTCGGTCGATAGGCCACGACATTTCAGCGCCGCCGGACCGGCGGTCACCACCCCGACCGGGGTTCACCCTCACCTGCGACCCGAAGGACCGCGCGGTGAAAAGGTCCGCTCGCGAAGCCACTGCATGGACGATGCAGCTCGGCGGGGCTATAGCTGGATGACCATGCGAATCCTGGTGGTTCCCTGCCTGACCGACAACTTCGCGTACCTGGTGGTCGATGACGCCAGTGGCGTGGCGGCCGTGGTGGATCCGGGAGAGGCGGCCCCGGTCGAAGCGGCGCTGGCGCGCGTGGGGGTTTCCCTGGTCGCTATCTGGGCGACGCATCACCATCGCGACCACGTGGGTGGCGCGCCAGCCCTTCTCGAGGCGCACCCGGGCCTCGCGTTCGTCGCCCATCGTGTGGACGCCGAACGCATCCCGGGGATCACGCGAGGGCTCGACGACGGCGACGAGGTGACGGTGGGGGCTGTGCGGGCGAAGGTGATCCACAACCCCGGGCACACCCTGGGCGCGATCAGCTACTCCATCGCGGACTCGGAGGCGGGCACGGGTGCGCTCTTCACCGGGGACACGCTGTTCGGAGCCGGCTGTGGGCGAGTCTTCGAAGGCACCCCGGCGATGATGCACGCGTCGCTGACCCGGCTCGCGGCTTTGCCGGCCGACACGCGTGTCTACTTCGGTCACGAGTACACGGTCGCCAATCTTCGTTTTGCGGCGGCCGTCGAGCCCAAGAGCCACGCCATCTCGGATCGCATCGCTGCGATCGAGTCGTTGCGCGGCCGCGGCCTTCCGAGCGTGCCTTCCACGATCGGCGACGAGCGCTCGACCAACCCCTTCCTGCGTACGACGGAGCCGGCGGTCATCGCGGCGGCCAGGGACAGGGGGGCCGCGAGCGCGGAGCCCACCGCTGTCTTCGCCGCCCTTCGCGAATGGAAGAACGGTTTCAGGTAATCATGCGGGGCCGGCCTCCCCGCTCTGATCCGACCAGGGCGGGGCCGAAGGCGGACCGTGGTGTCGCTTCATGTGCCTCCCTCAGCAATTCGCGACTCGATGAGCTTGCGCACCAGCGTCTTGGGCAGCGGGTCGGCCGGATCGAAGTGAAGTGAGCTCTTCGTGCCGCCGTAGCCCTCGAGGTCACCGGCCAGGGAGCGAAGTGTCGACCCGCTGAAAGGGAAGTACGAACAGCCTTTGGCGGTCGCGGAGAACCCGGCCACGATCTTTCCGCCCAATCGAAAGGCCGGAATCCCATAGCTGATGCACTCCTCCGCTTTGGGGACGATCGCTCGAATCATCTTGCGGAGCTGGTCGAGCGCTCGGCGTCTTTCGCCCTTCACGGTCTCGAGGTACTCATCGATGGAGGTCGGCTTTCGGGCCACGGTCGTCCTTACCATGGAGATCCGGGCGGGGAGTGGATGAAGCAAATTGCGCGCAACCTGACCGATCCGGTTCATGGGTTTCTCCGCGGCGCGA
>CAZIOH010000202.1:0-3493 GCA_964540815.1 uncultured Myxococcales bacterium
CATTCGTTCCGCCCAGCGCTTGGCCGGACGGACTCGGCACCCCGCCGGTACCGTTTGCGTTCGACGCAGACTCGAACATGAACCCGAAACTAAATTCGATGAGCCCGTCATGCGAGTCGGCTAGGTTTTTCGGCGCATTCGAGAACGGCTGTGCGTTCCGAAAGGCCGCCAACGCCTCTTCGTCGAGAAACGGTACGCCCGAAGGTGACGAGACCGTCACGTTGATCAGTTCACCGCGAGGCGTGAGCTGTACCTGCACGATGGTCAGTCGAGTGCTGCGGCCGTACCTCGAGAAGTTTGGATCGTGTTGTCGGAAAGCCACGTCTGGATGCCATTGCTCCCGCACCTGGTGCTTGACCTGGTTGAAGAACTGCGCGAATGGCCCCTTCTTGAGATCGAGGGAACCTGAAGGCGGTTCACGGTGGGTGGGCCGCGCTGGCGACTCCGAGGTCGACGGCGTGAGGGCCGCGACTTGCGGGGGATAGTCCGGATGATAAATGCATCCAGCCACGAGAATGAAGGCAAGCGCCCAACGCCCCATGACATCGAGATATCACACCGCGCGCAAACGATAGTAATCTTGAACCACTACCCTCGGGTGGGGAGCCAACTTCGCCGAAGCCTGGCCGGCAGATCGGTGTCCAGTCCTCTGGCCGGATTCAACCAAAACGGCCGCAAAGTTGACGTAACACCTAACTGGGCCGTTTCAAACGGCCCAGTTAGGCCGTGCTGTTCGGGGCCTCGAAATGGGACACCCTGGGTCAAGTTTTCCTACGCCCGGAGCAGAAGAACTTTGACCCGTCGAGGCGCTGCTTAACGCGCCGAGCGCACGAGGACCCAGCTCGGCATCGAATCGCCTGTCCCAAAATCTGATCGAGGCCCGATTCCGTCTGTAAAGCTCGCCCTCGCGTGCCGACAAGCGCCCGGCATTGCACGCTTTTCCGCCGTTCTGTCTTTCGGACACGACGACCATGGCGAACGGAACCACCAAGACCTGGGGAATGTACTGCTCATGGGAGCGCAGGAACCGGCGAATCAGAACGGCCGAGTGCGGCGCCGCGCGCGGCTCGGCGGCCTGCTGAACTTCTATCATCGGACTGTGGCCTGATCGGGGGCTCGATCAGATCTTGGGACATGACGGGGTGAGTCCCTGGCCGCGACCGTTCGGCCCTGGTTGAACGACACGAAAGATGCTGTGCTTGTCGCCGTAGAATGCACCGGCTCTCCGACTGAGCTGACGCCCGGTCGGCGAAGCCGGCGGCCGAACCGGCCAGTGTCTCCGGCTACTGCGTCGGCAAGCAGGTGCAGTACTTCGCGCAGGTCTCCACTGCCGCAAAGTGGTGAGTCACGACCCCCAGCTGACCGAGGAGCGTCGTTTGGTCCCGCAGCTGCGCCAGGATCACCGTCGGATCGGTACTACCGGCGACCGCTTCCATCAACGAAGCGCATGGCCCGTTGGCTCCCTGCGGGCAGTTACCGGGAGAACAGAAGCAATCCTCCGCGAGTGTAAAAGCGCACCTGAAGTAGCCCGCTGACATGCATTCGACAAGCTTGACACAGCTGGCGTTCGCCGCTCCGGTCAAGCATGCGCAAGAGCCACCGGCGGCGGCAGGGAAGGCTCTCAAACATGCGGAGCAAGAAAGTGGCCGCCCTGGAGTGGAACAGTTGAAGATTTCGTACCCAGAGGATCCCGTGCACGCGGCGTCGGATCCGGGGCTTGCGTCCACGGAGATTCCCGCGTCGGCCGATCCTCCGATACCGCCAGTGCCCGCCCCGCCTGTGCCCGGCGCTCCGCCCACGCCTCCGCCACCTGCATCTCCCGCGCTTCCGTCAGCTGCATCTCCCGTGCTTCCGTCAGCCGCATCTTCCGCGCTTCCGGCGTCACCTTCGGCAAAATCTACGCTGACGGATGCCCGTCCATTGCGCCGCATGGTCAAGGCGACGGACGCGACGACTCCCTTGGCGATGGTTGCGGACACGGAATCACTGACCCACGTAGGTGGAAGTGCCCCAGCCGCGTCACAGGGCTCGCCGAAGGCAGTGGCACTAAAGAGGACATCACCGAGCGGCAGGGCCGACATCTCGAACGTTTGCGTGTCAAGCGGGACCACCTTGAATCGGCCGATTACCCGACGCACGCCGGTCGCGGTGACCTCGAGGCACGCCACGTCGGACGGCGCCTGAGTGAGTGTCAGCCGGACGGCGCCGGACGGAGAGTCGCGGCTCCCCGATGAACCGCAGCCTCCACCAACAAAAGCTGCCACAATGAGCGACGACACCCATAACCGCGGCGAACAGTCGCTCCCCAACGCACCGCCTGATGAACCCATGCTCTTCTCCCTCAGGCCTTGGGACGGCCAGGCTCGAGTGAAACGGACGGTTCAAAGCAAAAGCAAGGTTCGTGCCCCCCATCCCTCGCTGCCTAGGCGCGAAGCTTCGCGCAGAATCGGCGCGGAGAACGGAGGTTGGCGCACAACTCCCCGAGAGCATAGAGATTCGAACCCAGGCCTCCCCTCTCGAGGACATAACAGAAGGGCTGACAGCGCGGGAAGCAGCTGTACGGACCGGCGTAACCCGTCCCCGAGCGCGCAGGTATGTCTGCGTCCGGCGCTGACGTCCGCCGGCCGGGGGCGTGTGCTCCTCGAGCGCCGATCCCGATCGTGCAGAACCGGCTCGATCCGCAAGGATGACGCTGACGACCGTCCTGCTCAGCGCGGCGCCACCGTGACGGCCAGGTCGAGAAGCTTGCTGGCATAGCCCCACTCGTTGTCGTACCAGGCGATGAGCTTCACGAACGTCGGGTCGAGCTGGAGCCCGGCTTGGGCGTCGAAGATACAGGGGTGGGACTCGCCGCGCAGGTCGGTCGACACCACCTCCTCATCGGTGTAGCTGAGCACGCCCTTCAGCGATCCCTCGGAGGCCCGCTTGACCGCCGCGCAGATGTCACCGTAGCTGGCCCCGCGCTCGAGCTCGCAGGTCAGATCGACGACCGAGACGTCGGACACGGGGACGCGGAACGACATGCCCGTCAGCTTCCCCTCGAGCGCCGGCAGAACGCGGGTGACCGCCTCGGCGGCGCCGGTCGAGGTCGGGATGATGTTCTCCAGGATGCCGCGCCCGAAGCGCCAGTCCTTGCCAGAGACGCCGTCGACGGTCTTCTGGGTCGCCGTCGTGGCGTGGACGGTGGTCATGAGCCCGCGCCGGATGCCAAACGCGTCGTCGACCACCTTGGCCAGGGGGGCCAGGCAGTTGGTCGTGCAGGAGGCCGCCGACACGATCGGCTGGCCGGCGTAGCGATCGCTGTTGACGCCATAGACGAAGATGGGCGTGTCGTCCCTGGAGGGGGCCGACATGATGACCCGCTTGGCGCCCGCCCGCAGGTGGGCTTCGGTATTCTCCTGGGTCAGGAAGACTCCGGTCGACTCGATGACCACGTCCGCGCCCACCTCGTGCCAGGCCGAGGTCGCCGGATCTTTCACCGCGGTCGCACGGA
>CAZIOH010000203.1:0-3439 GCA_964540815.1 uncultured Myxococcales bacterium
GCCTTTCTCCGGTTGGCGCGGGTCTGGGTTCGTGACCCGGCCGGGGCCGCAGAGGTGGTGCAGGCCACCTGGCTGACCGCCCTCGAGTCGCTTGAACGCTTCGAGGGTCGCTCGTCGCTGCGCACCTGGCTGTACGGAATCCTGGTCAACGTCGCGCGCGCGCACTCTCGGGCCGAGCGGCGCCTCGTCCCCCTGACGTCGTTGATAAGAGAGGAGGCCGAGGAGCCGGCGACGGCGGTGGACCCCGAGCGCTTCGTCCCGGAGGGTCATCGGTGGTCCGGACACTGGGTGGGCGTCCCCGCGCCCTTCGCCTCGCCGGACGGCGCCCTCGAGCGCCGCGAGCTCCGCGAGATGCTCGAGGCGGCCATCGCCGCGCTGCCGCCGCTCCAGCAAGAGGTCGTGGTGCTGTGCGACGTGGAGGGGCTCACGGGCGAGGAGGCCTGTAACATCCTGGCGATCTCTGGCACCCATCAGCGCGTGCTGCTGCACCGGGCCAGATCCAAGTTGCGCGCGCGCCTGGAGTGGCACTTCGACCAGGAACGCGAGAAAGTCACAGGCGGTCAATGAAGTCGCGCAGCGTCGTCGATCTCGTGTGCCAGGAGGTGGTGGAGCTCGTCACGGAGTACCTCGGCCAGGAGATGTCGCCCGAAGATCGCGTGCGCATGGAGCAGCACCTCCTCGCTTGCCCCCCCTGCACGGCCCATCTGGCCCAGGTGAGGGCAACCCGGGCGCTGGCGCGCGAACTGCGTGAGGACGAGCCCGCGGACGCTCCTGGCGAAGGCGACCTGGTGGCGCCCTTTCGGCGCTGGAGCCGCTCGGGATCGGGGGAAGGTCCGGGATGAAGGTGTACAAGTTTCTGGCCGCCGGCGCGACGGGGCCGCTGTCGGGGTTTTGCTGGCCGGTGCCGCGACCGGGAGCCCCCGCCGCCTGGGTACGAGCAGAAGGGCCGCTCCGTCTGTGCGCGAACGGCACCCACGTGTGCCGCGCCGCCGAGCTCGCCCACTGGATTCACGACGAGCTGTGGGAGACGGAGATCGACGGTGAGCAGCTGGAAGGGATCGACTGTCTGGTCGTGCGCAGGGCGCGTCTGATTCGTCCCGTCGACGGTTGGCTCGGTGATGGCCCCAGGCGCTTTGCCGAAACCAGCGCCCGCCATGCGGCCGAGCTAGCGGCCGAGGCGGCACCGGAGCGGGCCGCCGCTGCGCGTGCGCTGGCCGAGGACGCTCTCTCGGCCGCACGCGAGGGCTTTGTCTCCGTGAGCGCGTTCGCATCCGCGCTGGCGGTCGCCAGGCTGGGAGAGCCCAGCGAGCAGGATGGCCTCTACAGGCGCGAGCGGGCCTGGCAGTCCGCCTGGATCGCGCGCGTCGTCCTCGGCGCCTGACGGGTGGCCGGGAAATCTTCGACACCCCCGTAACATTTCCGACGCCAGCGGCACTCCTTCGCGAACACGACGAGACGCAACGATGGAGATGGAGACATGCCCGCAATGAGCGCCGACGGCGCATGGGTGAGGGCCGGGCGCCGCGAGTGGCTCGGGCTCGCGGTGATCGCGCTGCCTTGCCTGCTGTACGCGATGGATCTGACGGTGCTCAACCTCGCGCTGCCGCGGTTGAGCGCAGATCTGCGGCCCAGCAGCGCCCAGCTCCTCTGGATCATGGACATCTACGGCTTCTTCGTCGCCGGGATGCTCATCACCATGGGCAACCTGGGCGACCGGATCGGCCGACGCCGCCTGCTGCTGATTGGCGCCGCCGGGTTCGGCGCCGCATCACTGCTGGCGGCCCTCTCGACCAGCGCCGCGATGCTCATCGTCGCGCGGGCGGTGCTGGGGATCGCAGGGGCGACCCTGGCCCCGTCCACATTGTCGTTGATCCGGAACATGTTCCACGACGCGCGGCAGCGCACGATCGCGATCGGTGTCTGGCTGACCAGCTACTCCGTGGGCAGCGCGCTCGGGCCCCTGCTGGGCGGGGTGATGCTGCAGCACTTCGCCTGGGGCTCCGTATTCCTGCTCGCCATCCCGGTGATGGCGTTGCTGCTGCTGGTGGGCCCGGCCCTCTTACCCGAGTACCGCGAGCCGTCGGCGCGACCGCTGGACTTTCCCAGCGCCATTCTGTCGCTGCTGGCGGTCTTGGTGCTCACCTACGGCATGAAGAGATCCGCCGTGGACGGCCTCGGTTGGTTGCCGGCCAGCGCGATGGCCGCTGGTGTCGCCCTCGGATGCGTCTTCGCGCTCCGGCAGCGAGGGCTGAAGGACCCGCTGCTCGACCTGCGGCTGTTCCGCGTTCTCACTTTCAGCGCCTCGCTCGCGACGTACCTGCTGGGCAGCCTGATTGGCTTCGGGACCTACGTCCTCATCGGACAGTACCTGGAGCTCGTCCTCGGCCTGTCTCCCCTGATGGCGGGTGTGTGGCTGTTGCCCTGGTCGGGTGGCTTCATCGCCGGCTCCCTGCTGGCGCCGACGCTCACGCGCCGCGTGCGCCCGGCCTTCGTGCTGGGGTCCGGGCTCGCCCTCGCGGCGATCGGCTGCGGCGTCCTGGCGCAACTCTCCCAGGCAGGCCTCGGCGGCTTGGTGCTCGGCTCGCTGCTCTTCTCACTGGGAATGGCCCCGGTCATCACGCTGGGCACCGACCTGATCGTAGGGGCCGCCCCGCCGGACGCGGCGGGGGCGGCGGCGGCGATCTCGGAGACCAGCTCGGAGCTTGGCGGAGCACTGGGGATCGCGATCGTGGGCAGCGTGGGCACGGCGATCTACCGTCACGGCATGGCGCGGGCCGACCTGAATGGCGTTCCCGCCGAGGCGATGGCGGCGGCGCGGGAGACCCTGGGAGCGGCGGCAGCGGTCGCCTCCCGGTTGTCTGGTGCGGCGGGAGAGCACCTGCTGGCGACCGCTCGCTCTTCTTTCGGCCAGGCGCTTCACACCGCCCTCACGGCCTGCGCCGTCGTCTCGGCGCTGGCCGCCGCCGTCGTGGTGTGGACCCTGCGTCACGTCCGCCTCCCACGGCCAGTGACGAAGGCGCTGGCGTTCGAGGTCATCGACAACGTCTCCCGACCAAGTGGCACGCTGCGCATGGCCGAGCCCCCGGACGCGACGCTCCTGCTCCCGCTGATGGTCGATTTCAACGCGGGTGAGGGCATCTCGGTCGACGAACGGGCGCTCCGTCCCGCCCTCGAACGTCTGCTGCGAGAGCCCGCGCTCGGCCGTGTGTGGTTCATCCTGGGCCCGAGGCGCCGGCGCGACGACATCGTCGGATACGCGGTGGTGACCTTCGGCTACGACCTCGAGTTCGCCGGTCACGACAGCTTCCTGACCGAGCTCTACCTGGTGCCCGGCGCGCGCGGGCTGGGATGTGGGCGCGCGGCCCTGGCCGCCGTGGAATCGGCGACGAGCGCGCTCGGGATCCGCGCCATTCATCTGATGGTCCGGAACGAGAACACG
>CAZIOH010000204.1:0-3420 GCA_964540815.1 uncultured Myxococcales bacterium
AGCCGACAACAAGGTCATGGCTCGACTACTCTTCGACTTGGCCATGGCGGACTGCTGGGCCGCCACCTGGCTGGTAGCGACCGGTTCGGACGGCAGAGACCTCCGCATGCTTCTCGATCGAGCTTTCACGTATCTTGTCGCACGGCGGGTCGTTTCCGGGCGCCCGCCGGTCCTGTCCGCCTAGCAGCCCGTGGTGGAAGTCGGACCGAGCCGAAATGGGCGCGGCGAAGCCGGATGCAAGGAGCAGCGAAGCTCGGGATCTTCGGAACGGTTCGTTACATGGTCTTCTTCGTCATGGAGGTCAAGACCCGCGCTGTAGAAATCGCCGGGATTCAAGTTGATCCGGGCGGGGAGTGGATGAAGCAAATTGCGCGCAACCTGACCGATCCGGTTCATGGGTTTCTCCGCGGCGCGAAGTTCCTCATTCACGACCGGGATCCGTTGTTCACGGAGGCATTCGTTGCGATCTTGCGCACGTGCGGCGTTGCCAGCGTGAAGACGCCGGCGAAGAGTCCCAACTGCAATCCGCACGCGGAGCGGTTCGTGAAGACGATCAGGGACGAGTGCTTGAATCACTTCGTCTTCTTCGGGGAGCGTCATCTGCGTCATGTGATCTCGGAATTCGTGGAGCACTACTTGGGGGAACGCTTTCACCAGGGCATCGATGGTCAACTCGTCAAGACCCGGGCTGGGTTCGCGAACGACAATGGAACAGCCGGCCCGATCGTTTGCCGCTCGAGACTCGGCACCCTCTTGAATTACTACCACCGCGAGGCAGCGTGAACGGCGGCCATAGTTTTCGGGACACTACGGGGTAGCGGCGGTACTGATTCCGGACCGCTCCCTGGCCCCATCCCAAATCGGCCATTTCTACTTGGCGGGCGACAGAAAGCGGACATTTCCACTTAGCCGTGACATTCAATCGGCCGACTTCGGCCGTGCTGTCGGGGCCCGGAGAGGGGTGCCTGGGGAAGAATATTCTATGCTTATGATCGTCGCTGCTGCCCGATGCCGCCGCTGCGCCTTGAGGGCGCCGAGCAGCACACCCGAGTCCGCGTGGGGACGCCTCGGAGACTGAAATCGACCGCCAGGGGCGGTTTGTGCTACCCATGTGTGGGATGTTGCGATGGCTCAAGATAACGATGGTCGTCTTCGGTGCGATCCTCGCTCTCGAAGGCATCCTCGACCTTGCTCTCCCCGTGCAGCGAGCTGCGGGGATGGGGTTGGGCGAATGCGCCTCGCACGCGCAACTGCCCATGGCTGTTCTGGGCGCGACCTGGATCGTCGTGGGCACATGGACGATCGTCGCAGCCCGCGACCCTTCGCGGCACCTCAACTGGGTGAAGTTCGCCGTAACGTTCCCTCTCGTGCTTCTCCTGGCCTTGGCGGCCGCAGCTCTTCGCGGCGATGTGGCGCTCCGGCAGGTCGCCATCGACATCGTCGTCGACGGCTTGTTTGTGGCGCTCTTCATCGCGTTCTATCCACGCGTAGCACGAACAGGCATCAGGTAGCGCCTTATCTCCTCTTCTTCTGGGCTCGGCGCTCGGAGGCAACCCCGTCGTGTCCGAAGAAGCAGAACGGGGGAATAGAGTGCAATGCCGGGCGCTTGTCGGCACGCGGGGCGAGCTCTACAGACGGGATCTCGGCGCGTAGAAGGGGCGAATGGGACGGACGGCGAAGACGGCGACAGCGGAGAAGTCGTTGCCGCTGCCGTTGCAGTTCTTGGCCGCGTGGATCGGGATGAGGTTGGGAGAGCATCAGGCTCGGGTGATCGAGTACCAGCGGGCGGAGAACACGGCGCTGTTGGAGCGGCTGGGAAAGCACCGGCTCCGACTGACGGACGGTGAGCGCCGACGGCTGGCGACGCTGGGCAAGGAACCAGGCCGGACGGCCTTGCAACAGGTGGCGACGATTGCAACGCGGACACCATCCTGGGGAAGCCCTTCAGGCCGTCGCAGCAGGCGATGAGGATGTCGCGGACCCCCCTGGTCTTCAGACGGGGCGGGGCGGGCCACCGTTCAGGCCATCCTGATCGGCCTGGGGTTCGCGGCGGTGGTCGGGGTGGCGGGCGGGCTCGGCGGGCCGCGGTTGCTCCGGCTCATGGGCGGCTGGCCCGCGGTTCAGATCATGGGCGCCGGCTACAGCCGGGTGATGCTCGGGGAAACGCCGCCTTTCGCGGGGCGGGCGACGCGGCCATCAGCATGCGGACCTTGTGGCTGGCGAACGGGATCAACCCGGCAGCTCGGTCTAATCTCCTGGCCGGATTCAGCCAAAATGGCGGGAAAGTTGTCGTAACATTCTAACTGGGCGGTTTCCGTGTAGCGGCATCCAAACGGACGATTTCGGCCGTGCTGTCCGGAGCCTCGATAGGGGAAACCCTGGGTTAAAATTCCTATGCTCTCGCGGTAGGGGCGCTCTCGACCCTGCGGCCCCCAAGCTCAGTGGGGCGTCCGGCCCCGGTGAGGGGGAACGGTTGGCCTCGCTGCTCGACGCGAATAGGCAACGGGACTGAGGGTGGGCCGATGACCTCGACTGGTGTTTGGCGGAGGCTGTCGATGGCCGGGCGAGGGACGCGGCGGTGGGGCGTCGCGCGACGCCGACTACGGGCTCCGACTGACGGACCGTGAGCGTCGACTGCTGGGCGACGCTGCGCAAGGAACTGTAGGAGGGGCGAATGGGACGGACGTCGAAGACGGCGACAGCGGAGAAGTCGTTGCCGCTGCCGTTGCAGTTCTTGGCCGCGTGGATCGGGATGAGGTTGGGAGAGCATCAGGCTCGGGTGATCGAGTACCAGCGGGCGGAGAACACGGCGCTGTTGGAGCGGCTGGGAAAGCACCGGCTCCGACTGACGGACGGTGAGCGCCGACGGCTGGCGATGCTGGGCAAGGAACTAGGCCGGAAGGCCTTGCAACAGGTGGCGACGATCGCAACGCCGGACACCATCCTGAGGTGGTACCGCGAGTTGGTGGCGGCGAAGTTCGACGGCAGCAAGAAGCGCGGACCGGGGCGGCCTCGGAAGGCCGAGGAGATCGTGCGGCTGCTACTCGAGATGGCGAAGCAAAACACGGGATGGGGCTATACGAGGCTGCGCGACGCGCTGAACAATTTGGGATACGAGATCGGGCGAACGACGGTCGAGCGGATCCTGAGGGAGCACGGCATCGAGCCTGCGCCGGATCGGAAGCGACAGTATTCGTGGTCGACATTCATCAAGGCGCACCTCGGCGTGATAGTAGGGATGGACTTCTTCACGGTGGAGGTGGTGACGGTGTTGGGACTGGTTCGGTACCACGTGCTGTTCGTAATCGACATCGGGAGTCGGATGGTTGAGGTGGTGGGGCTGGTCCGAAATCCAGGCGGCGAGTGGATGAAGCAGATGGCGCGCAACCTGCTGGACGCGTACGACGGATTCCTGCGTGA
>CAZIOH010000205.1:0-3420 GCA_964540815.1 uncultured Myxococcales bacterium
GAGGGCGGCAAGACCGTCGGCGCCGGCGTGGTCACCAAGATCCTCGAATAGCGGCTCCGGCAACCCTGAGGACACACACAGACATGACTCCGAAAATTCGAATTCGGCTCAAGGCCTACGATCACCGGCTGCTCGACCAGTCGGCCGGGGAGATCGTGGACACCGCCAAGCGGACCGGCGCCAACATCGCCGGCCCGGTCCCGTTGCCGACCAAGATCAACAAGTTCACGGTGCTCCGTTCTCCGCACGTCGACAAGAAGTCGCGTGAGCAGTTCGAGATCCGTACCCACAAGCGACTCCTCGATATCCTCGAGCCCACGCAGCAGACGCTGGACGCGCTGATGAAGCTGGACTTGTCGGCGGGCGTGGACGTCGAGATCAAGACCTGAGCCCAAGGACAGAGGACGACCCACCATGCAGATCGACATCCTCAATATCGAAGGGAAGGCCGTCGGCAGCCTCGAGCTGGCCGACGACGTCTTCGGGGCCCCGGTCAAGGAGTACCTCCTGTGGGAGGTGGTCAAGGCCCAGCAGGCCGCCAAGCGGGCAGGGACCCACTCGACCCTGACCCGCGCCAACGTGCGCGGCGGCGGCAAGAAGCCCTACAAGCAGAAGGGGACCGGCAACGCCCGCCAGGGCTCGACCCGCTCCCCCAACTACGTCGGCGGCGGCAAGGTCTTCGGTCCCCACCCCCGCGACTATTCCTACACCGTGCCCAAGAAGGTTCGCCGGGCGGCCCTGGTGTGCGCGCTGTCGCTGCGGGCCTCGGAGAAGAAGCTGGTGGTCCTCGACCGCCTGGCCTTCGATGCCCCCAAGACCAAGCAGCTGGCCGGGATCCTCGCGGCCCTGGGCTTGCCCTCGGCGGTGGTGGTGGACGCCAAGGAGAACCTCGGGCTCTCGCGCTCGGCCCGGAACCTCCCGGCCTCGAAGTACCTGCCCCCCGAGGGGCTGAATGTCTACGACATCCTCGACCACACCGGGCTCATCCTCACCGCCGATGCCGTGAAGTTGATCGAGGCGCGGGTCCACGTCGACGCGCGGGAAACCGAAGCCTAGGAGCCGCCACATGCGATCACCAGAAACCATCATCAAGCGCCCCCTGCTGACCGAGAAGGGGACCCGCCTCAAGGAGACCGGAGGCCACGGCCCCGGCCACGGCGGTGAGGGCCTGGATCCCGCCAGCATCAAGTCGCAGCTGCTCTTCGAGGTGGCGCGCGACGCGAACAAGGTCGAGATTCGTTACGCGGTGGAGAAGCTCTGGAGCGTCAGTGTGGTAGACGTGCGCACCTGCGTGGTCCGCGGGAAAGAGAAGCGGGTCGGCCGGTTCATCGGCAAGACCAGCCACTGGAAGAAGGCGATCGTGACGCTCGCCGCTGGACAGAACGTCGAGTTCTTCGAAGGGGTCTAATCACATGGGTCTCCGTCAACACAATCCAACCACGCCCGGCAGCCGCGGGCGCGTCTCCCCCGACTTCTCCGAGCTCACCCAGGGCAATCGCCCGGTGCGCGCGCTCACCGAGAAGAGCAACAAGACCGGTGGCCGCAACCACTTCGGTCGCATCACCAGCCGCTTCCGGGGTGGCGGGCACAAGCAGCGCTTCCGGATCATCGACTTCAAGCGCAACAAGATCGGCGTGCCGGCCCGGGTGGCCAGCGTCGAGTACGATCCCAACCGCACGGCCCGCATCGCGCTGCTCAACTACGTGGACGGCGAGAAGCGCTACATCCTGGCCCCGGACGGGCTCAAGGTGGGCGATCAGGTGCTCGCCTCGCGCAACGCGGACATCAAGCCGGGCAACAACCTCCCGCTCCGCTTCATCCCGCTCGGCACCACCATCCACAACGTCGAGCTCAAGATCAGCGCCGGCGCCCAGATGTGCCGATCGGCCGGGGTCTACGCCCAGCTCATGGCCAAGGAGGGCGACTGGGGTCAGGTCCGCTTGCCCTCGGGCGAGGTGCGCCGGGTTCACCTCGACTGCCGCGCCACCGTCGGGCAGGTCGGGAACATCGAGCACAACAGCGTGCACATCGGCAAGGCCGGGCGCACCCGCTGGCGGGGGCGCCGCCCGCACAACCGGGGCGTCACCATGAACCCGGTTGACCATCCGATGGGCGGCGGCGAGGGTCGCTCGTCCGGTGGCCGCCATCCATGCTCCCCGTGGGGCCAGCTCTCGAAGGGGCTGAAGACCCGGGAGAACAAGCGCACCGACGGGATGATCGTCAAGCGTCGGGGCAAAAAGGCCTGATCAGCAGGCCTCACCAGCAGGCCTGACCAGCAGCCCCACTCAGCGACAAAGGCTTTTCGAAAGGTTCGGACATGGCTCGTTCAATCAAAAAGGGTGCCTTCGTCGACGCTCACCTGATGAAGAAGGTGGTCGACATGCAGCGACAGAAGTCCAAGAAGGTCCTCAAGACCTGGTCTCGGCGGTCGACCATCATCCCCGAGATGGTGGGGCTGACCTTCGCGGTCCACAACGGCAAGAAGTTCGTTCCGGTGTTCGTGAACGAGAACATGGTTGGTCACAAGCTCGGTGAGTTCTCCCCCACGCGCACCTTTCATGGGCACTCGGGGGATCGCAAGGCCGCCGCTGGACCGAGCGCGCCCGCCAAGAAGTAACCGCAGGCACCAGAGCCCAGCCAGAGACCGGCCAGAGACAGAGAAGGACGAAAGGACACCACGACCATGGCGCGCGCAGTACTGCGAGGTTTTCGAGAATCCCCCCGTAAGGTGCGGGTGGTGGCGGACATGATCCGCGGGTTGCCGGCGGCCGAGGCCCTGTCGGTGCTGCGGATGCAGCGGCGCAAGGCCGCCCAGATGCTGAGCAAGGTGCTCGGCTCGGCCATCGCCAACGCCGCGGAGAACGAGAAGGCGGACGCCGATCGGCTGGTGGTCACGCACGTGGCGATCGACGGCGGCACGGTTCAGAAGCGGTGGATGGCCCGTTCCATGGGCCGGGCCAACCGGATCATCAAGCGGACGTCGCACGTCACAGTCGTGGTCGGCGTGGCGGACTAGCCCGCGGCCCTCGAGCAATCGCAGCACTCAAGGAAAAGGTCGATCGGACATGGGACAGAAAACACATCCAGTAGGTTTCCGCCTCGGCGTCATTCGCGGGTGGAGCTCGAAGTGGTACTCCGAGAAGGACTTCTCGAAGTGGCTGCACGAGGACGTCCGCCTGAAGAAGTTCGTCAAGCAGAAGCTGGGTCACGCCGGCGTCTCGGCGGTCGAGGTCGAGCGCGCCGCGAACAAGGTCAAGATCAACATCTTCACCGCCCGCCCAGGGATCGTGATCGGCAAGCGCGGCGCCGGGGTCGAGACCCTCAAGAAGGAGGTCCAGGCCCTGACCTCCAACGAGGTCTTCCTCAACATCCAGGAGGTCCGCAAGGCCGAGACCAACGCCCAGCTGGTGGCCGAGAACG
>CAZIOH010000206.1:0-3381 GCA_964540815.1 uncultured Myxococcales bacterium
GCAGGCACGGCAAGCTCCCCGCCTTCGCGAGCTCGTAGACGGTCTTGACGTTCATTCGCAGCAGGCGCGCGACTTCGCGGGCCACGAGGACATCGCCGCCGGCGCCGTCAGCAGTTGTGCTCGGGGTGGCGCGCGGCTCAACGTCACCGTGCTCGTCGTCGAGTCGCGTCGCCGCCAGAGCAGATTCAAAACGGGCGCTGGGCATCTTCATCGACCGTTCCCCCAAGAGATCAGGAGGTCTTCGAGCCTGCCCGAGTCGTCGCGGTCTCGGCGGCATGGGCACCGGGGTCGGTCATCGCCAGCGCGGTCGACCGGGGTCTCGTCACGGATGAATGGGCTGATTGTTGGGCTGGTCATCGCCCGAGCCACTGACCCAGAGTGGGCTCCATCGAGATCATGAAGAGCGAGCATTGACGGTGGCCACCGCAACGGCCATGCCAGTATCAACCGGGCATCGAAAGGCCGAGTTCTTGGGGGCGGACGAGGTGGGAATCGGCTGGATCGGTCGGCGTCGCCGACAGATCGGCGCCGAGGACGACAGATTCCTCGAGACGCTCAGGCGAAGAGCCCCGTATCGCGGGGCATGGCCCCCGAGGTCGCGCGTCCCGGCGGATCCCAATCCCAGTTGGCTCGGCGAGCCCAGAGCGATCAAGGCGCGCACGCCCGAGCCTTCGGAGCCACTCGACTGTAAACGAGCCAGCTGAGGACCAAAACGTATCCCACTCGGGGTGGCAAACTCAGCGTGGCATACGGCGCAAGCTCGGCGTGGCGGCGGGCCCCGAGATGGCAGCTCGGCCGCGAGTGAAGCTGGCGGTCGCCTTCGGCGCCCGCAGCTTAACGGCATAACGTTAGCCGGAGCCTACCGCGATGCCTGTCCCCTCCTACGACAAGTTTATCGAGCCGATCCTCTGGCACCTGGCCGCCCACCCCGAGGGCATACCGGCGCGCGACGTTCACGAAGCGGCAGCGGTCGTGCTCGCCGGACCAGGTGTGATCGTGGCCGGTGCCGAGACCCCAGACGTGAGGTATCCTTTCTGACGTGGAACTCATGAGGCGAATCACGCACGATCCCGCGGTGATGGGAGGGCGTCCGTGCATTCGCGGAATGCGCGTCACCGTCGGTACCGTTCTCGGTCTGTTGGCGTCCGGGCATGATGTCGACGGAATACTCGCAGCGTATCCGTATCTGGAGAAGGACGACGTTCGAGCCGCGCTGACCTATGCAGCGTGGCGTGCCGAGGAAGTGGAACTGCCGCTGACATGAAGATCCTGCTCGACATGAACCTGTCGCCGCACTGGGTCAGGTTCCTGGAGCAGGAGGGGTTCGAAGCGGCTCACTGGAGTGCGGTAGGAGACCCGCGAGCGACTGACTCCACCATCATGTCGTGGGCGGCCAAGAACGGATTTGTGGTGTTCTCACACGACCTTGATTTCTCAGCGCTGCTTGCTGCGACCCAGGCAGCCGGTCCCAGCGTGGTCCAGGTGCGGGCCCAGGACGTCATGCCGGAGGCCATCGGACGAGACGTAGTGCGAGTCTTGAGGCTGCGTTCGGCCGAGATCGAACAGGGCGCGGTCGTGTCCATCGACAAGGTCAATTCGCGTGTTCGCGTCCTACCGATCCGTCGTGGTTCGGGTGAACGCGGGGGGCCCGGCTAACCGGGCGATGAAGCGGACGGGCTTCGCCCGCCGCTTATCGCCATGGCGTTCGACAGCAAAGGCGGTCCTCCTTCGGGGGGCGCGATAGGCATGCGGGTGGGCCGATTGCAGGTGGTGGGGGTGGGTGACCGGCCGCGTGCGGGGACCTTGGGCGTCGGAGCGAAGCAGCGGGAAACCCCGATCGCTGGTGCGGTCGTCGCGGCCCGCCCGCAGGCTCACTGCTCGTTCGACGGTGGTGCGCCTGGTCGAGGCGACGTGGAGCGCAGGGTGGGCCTCGATGAAGGTGGCCGTGGAAGCAGTGCCGAATCAAGATCGACGGCCGCTGGTCGTCATCGTCGGTGCGGAAGGGACCGCGGTGCGGCGCCGCGGGGTCTTGGAGGTCGTGGGACTCGCCGCCTTAGCTGTCGAACCAGCCGTTGCAGCGGACAGCGGCGGGTGGGGCGAACGGGCCTCGCGTGGATCTGCATTCCGCGTTCGGGCTTTTTTGCGATCATCGCAATCCGCCGCTGCCCCTGAACGGCATGGCGTTGGACGGACAAGCAATGACGCTATCGTGCAGCAACACTGGTAGGAATCACCCTTGTGAGCGGAGACAGGGGTGAGCGTCTACTCGGTCGTAGGGTTTCTGGGGGCGTTCGCCATTTGCGCCGGGCACGGCCGTTGGATCACCGGCCGTGGGACCGTCCCGAGCGGATGGGGAGGAGTTATCAAGGTTCTCCTCAGACGAGTCCTACTGGACGGTATGTTGGTCTTGCTGCTGACGGTCTCTGGATTCGTCCTCGACGGTTGGCTCTTCAATCATGATCACAGCGACGCCCCGGTTTGGCAGGCGTACGGCGGAGCGCTCGTCTACATCGGTCTGGAGTGGCTCGTCACGGTCGGCCGATTCGCGTTGGTTGGTCTTCGTACCCTCTTCTCGAACCGACCCTTGGGCGAGTCCAAGAACCCATACGAGCGCAGGTACTTGCGGACAGAGTCAGTGTGGGCCGAGGACAACTGGGTCGCGTCGGAGATCGACTTGTTCACCATGACGGCGACCGTGACGCAGAGCCTGGCGGGCGCCGAGATTCGCAACGTCCTGACCCTCCGACGTGATCCCGCCGGGAAGTGGGAAAGCAAGACGGTCTCAGCGACGATTGGCGGGGAGGCCGTCGAGATCGATTCAGATGACACGTGGGAGCCAGCCCGCACTGCCACCTTCGTGAACGGCGAGGCGTTGGGCGATGCGGAGATCGAAACGGCATATCAGCGGTACATACGGAGCTGACGCGAAGGCGATTACGATGAACGCGGGTACCTTCGAGGTAATGCCCGCTAGATCGGTCCAGCTTTCTGGCCGGATTCAGCCAAAACGGCGGCAAAGTTGACGTAACATTCTAAGTCGGCGATTTCAATGTAGCGGCAAAGTTCCAATGTCCGGTTCTAGCCGGTGCTGTGCGGTAGTCGGACCGATGGCGAAGGAACTGGTCACGATGAGCCGCACGGAAATCGACCGCATGGGCGTGATTCGCATGGTGCTCGAGGGACGGCTGTCGCAGGGGAAAGCCGGGGAGTTGTTGGGCTTGGGGGCGCGGCAGGTTCGCCGGTTGGCCACGGCGTACGAGCTGAAGGGACCGGCGTCGTGTCCCGAAACGTACCCGCTGCACGGACCCCGGACTGCCGACCTGAAGGGGAGACGGGCAGACTGGGGCTATGACAAAGGGAGAGCCGACGACGGGCTCAGGA
>CAZIOH010000207.1:0-3294 GCA_964540815.1 uncultured Myxococcales bacterium
TGGCCTTCTTGGTCAGCTCCTGCTCGTAGCAGTACTTCACCTCGTTGATGTGGCGTCGGATGATGCGCCGGATGATCTCCTTGTCCAGCGAGCCGCGCACGTTGGCGGTCCCGGGGATGACGTCCGGGGCCTTGGCCCGCCGGCCACCGAGACCGCCGGCGCCGCGTCCGTAACCCGACCCGTTGCCGCCGCCACCGCCCTTGCCGATGGTGCCGAGGTTGCCGAGCCCGATGGTGCCCTCGCCGGTGCCGCCGCCGCCCGAGCCGGTGCCGACCAGACCGAGGCCGCCGACGCCGTAGGCCTCGCCGATCTGGTTACCGACCAGGCCGCCGAGCACGTCCGAGGCGTCGTTGCCGAGCGCCGAGTCCCGCCCGAAGATGGACGCGATGTGGGATCCCTCGGACTGCTTGAGCACCCCGAGGATACCGGCGTTCTTGGCCTGCTCCTCGGCCAGCTTCTTGGCCAGGTGCGGATCGGGGTTGTCCTTCGGGCCCTTCAGGCCATAGAGGCCCTCCTTGTTCTTGGAGGTCTTCTTGCCCATCTTGCCCTCTTCGCCCTTGTGCCGCTTGCCCTTGCCGCCCTGCTCCTCGGGCTTCTTGGACTTCAGCCACTCGGGGATCTCCTCCTCCTTCTCCTCGGGCGGCTTGATCAAGAACTTCACGAACCGGTTGTCCGAGTTGAAGAGATCGAGCGACAGAGACTTGGGATCGGGCGGCACCGAGAAGATCATCAGCAGGAACAGCAACAGGGCCACGAACGAGCCGACCGTGTACACCTGCTCGTTCCAGTGCCAGGTCAGGTACGGAACCTCGAGCACCCGCGGCCGGTTGGTGGCGGTCACGAAGAACGTCGTCTCGCCACAGTCGAGACGGGCGTAGCCCGAAGGCGGCAACGAGAAGCTGGACCCGCGCTGCTGCACGAACTGCGACAGGGCGTAGCTCTGCCCGTCGACGAAGACCTCGCCCTCCATCCGGGGGGTCACGTTCACGACGTAGTCGGAGCCCTGCGCCGCCACCAGGGGGTGCGAGGGGGACGGGACATAGTTCGGATCGACCGGGGCATCCGCGCCCGCGTCGGATCCGATGATGAAGTTCGGGTTGGTCCGACCCCGGCGCTTGAGCCCCATGTAGGCGAGCGACCCGCCGAGCAGGAAGCCGCCGAACACCACCACGTCCATGGCGGCGCTGCGCGACTTCCAGATGAAGCTCTTGGCCTCTTTGCCGGCCGTCTGCCAGTCCTCGTAGGCCTGCTTCTCGGCGCCGACGTCCATGGCGGTCACGACGAAGCTGACGAGGGCCACCACCCCGAGGGCGACGCCGGCGAAGAACATCCCCGTGCCAGCCCCATGCGTCGACTTGCCGTCTGGGTTCGAGAGGACCCGGGCGTTGGTCACCACGCCGCGGAAGATCGTCTGCACCTCGACGGCGCGGGTACCATCCGCCACCTCGACCTCACCAGCCGCGGCCATCGGATTGACCACCGCACCACCGGAGAAGCTCGCCGGCCCGGGCGCGGCCGTGTATCCACCGCCCGACGGCCCCGGCTGGGCCGGCGGCGGGGCGGCGTAGCTCGGAGGCTGGTAGCCCTGGGGCGGCAGCTGCATGGTCTGTCCGAAGTCGGGTGGCGCGGGAACCGATTGCGCGCTCGGACGCGGGCCCTGCGCCCGGGCGGCCTGGACCGGCGCGGCGGGCTGGGCCTGCGAGGGGAAGTATCCGGGCGCCGAGGCGGCGACCTCGCCGGGCACCGGCAGGAAGGTCACCACCACCCGGGCGTCCCCGAAGGTCATCTCGTCGCCCGACTGCAGCCGGGCCTTGGTGATGCGCTCACCGTTCACGGTGGTCCCGCGGGTGGAGCCGAGGTCGATGAGCGACACGTCGTCCGGCCCGGCGATCTCGATCACCGCGTGCATGCGCGAGACGGTCTCCTCGTCGAGCCGCAGGTGCGAGGACGCCAGCTTCCCGACCTTGATCACGTCCTGGGTGAGAATTTCCTCCCGGACCAGCTCGTCCCCTCGGAAGATCTGGAACTTGAGGGGAAGTTTCGCGTCTGCCATGGAAGTTGTCTCCTGATTCGGTTGCGTGATGGGTCGGGAGCAGGCTCGGGGTCGGGTCGGGCGGGCACAGCACGGCCATCTGGCGGCCCTTGCCGCCGGGACGCTTCGGGGGGACCGTGCGCCCGCGCGGGGCGGGGCAGGGACTGATGGTCTCGGGGAGACCGGCCTGGCGACCAGGCCGGGGCGGGCTAGATGTCCTCGAGGGTCTTCAGCATCTCGGGGATGAAATCCTTGCGGACCTCGATGAGGCTCGAGTGCTCGGTCTTCTTGAGGGCATTGACGAGCTCACCGTCCGGCCGTTGCAGATCGCCCTCCACCATGTCGTCCTCGAAGTCGTACACGGTCTTCGCCTTGTAAGTGGACCCCTCCTCTCCTGCACCTGCCCCCGAGGCCGAGGCGCCACCGCCGGCTGGAGCCGCGGCCTTCTCGTCCGCTGCGCGTGCGGCCCCGATCGAGGCGAAGAGGCCGAGGAGGGCGATCCCTGCGATGAGCTTCATCTTGACTCCTTGTTCCGTGTTCCGTGTTCCGACTGCGATGGGACTGCCCGTTTCTGCGCCCATGGTGGCCGGTCGATTGTTGGACAACCGGACACCCCTGGGGTTCCCGGGATTCGTTCACCCGGTTCGATCCCGTGCACTTTTTCGCGGCGCGCTCCGACCAACCGGGATCGCGTGCCTACTTCTTGTGCCGCTTCTTCTTGGATTTCGGGGCCGATGCGGCCGCATCGTCGCCGGCTGGCGCCGCGTCACCCGTGGCGGAACTGGCATCGGCCTTGGTCTCGGACTGGGCGCCGGCAGCCGGCTCCTTCCCCGCCTCGGCGGGCGTGGCGCCCGCGGCGGGTGCCGCCCCGGCAGCGGCGGGAGCGGCCGCCCCCCCCTTGGAGGCAGCCTCGGCCGCCTCCTGCTTCTTCATCTCCTCCTCCATCTTCTTCTGCTGCTCCTCGGCCTTCTTCTGCATCTCCTCGGCCTCGGCCTGCAGCTTGGCCGCCTCGGCCAGCGCCACGAACGTCTCGTCGATGTCCTTGATGCGCTTCTCGGCCTCCTTGCGCAGACCATCGGATGTGCCCCCGTTGGCCTTGCCCAGGAACTGCCGGTAGTACTCCTGAGCCTTCTGCAGGACCGGCTTGTCGCCGCCCTTGTAGTCCTGATACAGCAGGCCCAGGTTGAAGTAGCTCGAGGGGTTCGAGGAATCGAGCTTCTGCGCCGCGGTGTACTGGGTCTCGGCCTCGTCGATCTTCTTGT
>CAZIOH010000208.1:0-3227 GCA_964540815.1 uncultured Myxococcales bacterium
CAATATCGTGGAGCTGAACGGGATCGAACCGTCGGCCTCCTGAGTGCGATTTCTGGGAAGCCCTCATCAGCGCGCACATTCAACGCATTGGTCGCAACAAACAGCGCATCAATCACACCGATCGCATCCCTTAGGGACCCAGATAGGACCCACCTGCGGTCTGTACCTGGCAAGTTGCGAAGGGCCGATCGAGGAATTGGACCAGCGCCTCCGATCGGGTGTAGTGCTGAGGTCATTCCGAGCCAGCGAGGAAAGCAGCCAGCAACACGGCGCCAACCGCCGCGTGACGTTGGGTCTCGGGTCGATGACATTCTAGAGTTCCTCCCGGCACTCCGCGGCCTCGACTTGGCTGTCCCGCGGCGTCCCCCTCGACCAGGTGGCGGCCGCCCTGGGGCACTCGACGCCCGCCATTACCGCGAAGCACTACGCGCACTTCGTCCGTAAGACCTTCGCCTCCGGCATGCTCGCCCCGCTCGAGCGCCCCCCGACCTCACCGGTGGCAGCCCCGACGCCCGAGCTCGCTCTATCGCCGCCGATCCTGGAGGCAGCGTGATACCGGCGAGGCGGTACCCCGCCCCCGCGCCCGGTTCATCCGGCGCGCCAGGCCGGCCCCCCGTGGCGACGCCGGGTGGCTGCGGCGGGCGGCTGCTGGCCGGGTTCAGGTGCAGCGACCTGCGGGCGACGCCGAAGGGCTCGCCCAGCCGGCGGCGCTGGACCTCGATGCCGGACGGCCAGCTGCGGACCCTCTGCGATGCATGCCAGGGGCGCTCAGGGGCGAGCTCGGCGGCCGGGGGCGGACTGAGGCGGAGCACAGGAACGACGACCAGGTCGACGGCGAGGGGGCCTGATGGCGAGGCGGCGGGAGTTCGGCAGCACCCGAAAGGAGGGGACAACGTTCTCGATTCGCTGGTTCGAGAACGGCAAGAAGGGGCGGCGCGTGGCTTCGTGACGCGGACCGCGGCGGCGGCTCGTTTGGCGAGGCCGCGAGTGGAGATGGACGACGGAATCAGGACGGTCGGCGCTCCGGTCGCGCTCGACGTCACGGTCGACGATGCGATCACTGCCTACGGCAAGTACCTCGCCGAGGACAAGGGCAACAAACCCGGGCCCACTGCCGACACGCTGTATCGCCCAAAGACGTTCTTTCCGTCCCTCGGGCTCCCGCTCGCTGACCTGACGCCGGATCTTTGCAAGGGGGGTACTATGGCGCCTCCGAGCGAGGGTCAGCCCGATCACGAAGAAGGTCTTCGCGGTCGATTCGCACCGGAACATGCTCACCGAGGCTCGATCGCTCCTGAAGTGGTGCCAGCAGTCGAAGCGCTGGATCCCCACAAACCCGCTGGACGGTGTCGAGGGCGTAGGCAAACGGAAGCACGGCAAGCCGCAACTTCGGATCGACGAGGCCCGGCGGTGGCTTGCCAAGGCGAACGAGCTGGCGAGCGGAGGCGATGAGGGTGCAGTCGCCGCCATGGTCGCGCTGCTGCTCGGGATGCGAGCGACCGAGATCATCACGCGGGTGGTGCGGGATGTCGACGATGCTGGCAACCAGATTTGGATCCCGTCATCCAAGACCGAAAACGGGAAGCGGACCTTGCGGGTCCCTCCGGAGCTCCGAGAGCACTTGCTCCGGCTGGTGGAAAGCAAGGCGCCCGGCGATCTGCTGTTCGGGCCCCACTGGCGCGATTGGGTTCGAAAGAGCGTCAAACGGATCTGCACGGAGTCCGGCGTCCCGCCGGTGTCCGCCCATTCGATGAGGGGCCTCCATGCCACCCTGGCGATGGAGGCGGGCGTAACGGGCGCCGTGGTCGCGGCAAGTCTCGGTCAGGGGTCTGCGAGCGTCAGTCACCGTTCAGTCGTACGCCGATCCGGCGGCAGTGTCCTCGGGCAAACAGCGCGGCGTTCTGCGGGTCCTGGCCGCCGGCAGCACCGCCTGACAGGGCGACACGGCACGGCGGGGCGAGACCCGCCAAAACTATTGCTCCGGTTCGGCGGATGTTGGCGGCGTAGCTTCACCCGCCTAGCAGGCGCGCAGCGCGCGGGTGCAGGCCGAACTGGCGGGTGTACTCGCGACTGAACTGCGACACCCTCTAGAAGGTCGCTTGTCTGTAGTGCCGGTGCTGGCTTCCACCCGACCTTCGGGCGCCAAAAGCTCGTCCACGGACTCGACAATGCCCATTCGCCTGCACGTCTGCAATGACGAAGGCGGTCGGTTGCGGTCGCTCCCCGATGGGACTAACTTCGATCTCGGCCGATGGTGAAAATGCGGAACCTGGCGCTGCTTGGCACCCTGGTGATTCTTTGTGCCATGCCCGCCGGGGGATGCGGCGGATCTCCCTTGCGCCCACCCTCAGGTGACGGCGCGGCTGGCACCGGAGGCGGCGTGGGAGGTGGAGGTGGAGGTGCCGGAGCCTCCAACAGCGGCGGTGCGACCGTTTCGCCTTGCCCTGAGCAACCGCCCGCCGACGCCGCGCCATGCTCGCAACCGGGACTGACCTGCAGTTGGGGCGATGATGTACGCGGCGATATGTGCCGGACTCAGGCCTCGTGTATGTCGGGCCATTGGCAAGTCACCCCGCCGTACTCGGCAGGGTGTCCAGCGCTTCAACCCACTGGGGCTTGCCCCGCCGACACGAGCGGGACTTGCACGCTAAACACGGCGTGCACCAGGCCCGACGGGATCGTGTGTCACTGCGTGGACTGTCGGCCCAATGTCGCCATTTGCTCGGTTGGTCCGCCATCATGGTACTGCCCGATGGCAGAAACGGCCGCGGGCTGTCCGCCGACCAGGGAACCAAACTTCGGATCCGCTTGCGAGGCCGAGGGCGCGGTCTGCAGTTACTTTTGGTTCATGTGCGGGCAGCAGGCGAGGGTCTGCTCGCACGGAGTTTGGACGGCAGGCCAACCGATCGGCTGTCCTGTGTCGTCTCGCCGAGCCAAGAAGGACATCCGCTATCTGTCGCCCGACGAGATCAGGGCGACGGCTACGCAGGCGCTCCGCCTCCGTCTGGCAACCTATGAGTACAAGGCTCCTCCGTATGCGGGCCGCCGCCACTTAGGATTCATCATCGAGGACAGTCCGACGGTGCCCGCAGTCGATCGCGACGGGGATCTCGTCGACCTCTACGGCTACACCAGTATGCTGCTGGCGACGACGCAGTCGCAGCAGCAACAGATCGAGGCTCTCAAGAAGCAGATCGAGGCATTCAGCCGGACCGTCGAGCGTCTGT
>CAZIOH010000209.1:0-3103 GCA_964540815.1 uncultured Myxococcales bacterium
AGGAGCAACGAAGCGGCCGGCTCGGATCGTCGGCCGAATATGATGCTATTTCGACGGCGGTGCACTAGCTAGGTCGCTCGCGCACCAGAAAGCATGTCCGTGATCCGCGGCACCCGAGAGCCATCGGGGAGGCCGAGTTGCCGCCGTTGCGCGTGGGGCGACGCGCGTGGGCCGATGGCGCGGCCATGCCGATTCGAGCGCTTCGTTTGCTTGCCTTGGCGATCCTGGTGCTGCCGGTGTTCCCGGGCGACGCGCTGGCTGACGACGTCGTCTTGCTCTCGAACGGCGGGCGCATTCGAGGGACCGTCATCGAAGCCGACCCTCGAGAGGGCGCCAGCATCAAGCTCGAAGACGGCTCGGTGCGACGATTCGACGCTGGCGAGATCTCGACCATCCGCTACGGCGACCCTGTGCCGCCGACGCAAGAACCACCGCGTTTCCCCGCGTCGAGCGTTCCTGGGCCTCCCCCGCCTCGGGGATATGGATATCCATCCCCGCCCGGGTATCGCTCTCCAGGGCCTGCCCACCCTCGGCGAGCGCACAGGGAACGATTGCCGCGGGCCGTGGCTTCCAGGCGGCGCTTCGGATGGGGCTCGCTCTGCCCGCCGGAAACCTCGATGCTGGCGAGAGGATGGCTGACTTCTTCGGGCCTCAGTTCTGGGGGCTGATCGACGTCGGCGGGAAGCCGAGTGGTCGCGTCTTTCTCGGCGCCTAGCTCGGGGGCGGCGCGGGTGCGGTTGGCTCCTCCGTGAGAGGCCTCTGCGATGCCAGCGGGATCTCTTGCCAGTCCTCCGCGGGTCGCTTTGGCGGAGAGCTGCTCTTCTCCCTCAAGCCCGACTCGAACGTCAATCCGTGGCTTGGATACGGGGCGGGGCTTTCGGTTGAAACGATCCAGCTCGGGGCATCGACGGCGCACGTCGATGCGGATCTGGTCGGCGTGGAGTGGGCTCACCTGATGGCGGGGGCGTCGATCCTCGGCGCGACATGCTGTCCGAGTCCGACCGCACCGCCGCGCGCATCCTCCTGTCGCAGATCCTCCAGCAAGAAGGAATGGAGGCCGAGCTCAACGGGGCGAGGGGCTGGCGGTCGTGGGGAGGCGACCCGCGGATTCGCGGGCGAGCCAGCGCTCGACCTCGCCGGCCAGGACCGGCAGGCTGAGCGCGCCGCGGCCGAGCACGACGTCGTGAAAGCGCCGCAGGTCGAAGGCCGGCCCGAGCCGCGCCTCGGCCTCGCGGCGCAGTCGCCGCAGCTCGAGCTCGCCGATCTTGTAGGCCAGCGCCTGCCCCGGCCACCCGATGTAGCGATCGACCTCGTTCTCGATGTTGTTGCGTGCGCTGGTGGTGGAGGAGACCAGCAGCTCGACCGCCTGGGTCCGGCTCCAGCCGAGCGCGTGGATGCCCGTGTCGACAACCAGGCGCCCCGCGCGCCAGGCCTCCATGCCGAGACGCCCGAGGCGAGAGAGCGGCCCATCGTACAGGCCGAGCTCGTCGGCCAGTCCCTCGGCGTAGAGCCCCCACCCCTCGACGAAGGCGGTGACCCCGAGGTGGCGCTGGAACTCCGGGACGTCGGTCATCTCCTGGGCGAGCGCGATCTGCACGTGATGGCCCGGGATGGCCTCGTGGAAGGCCAGCGCCTCGGCCTCGAAGCGTGGGCGGGTCTCGGGTGCGTAGGTGTTGATGTAGTAGGTCCCGGGGCGCGAGCCGTCGACGGCGGGCTGGCGGTAGTAGGCGATCGGGCTGTCCTTCTCCTCGTGGGCCTCGATGCGCTTGACCACGCACGGCGTCCGCGGAGTGCGGCCGAGAAAGCGCGGCATGGCGGCCGAGGCCTTGGAGAGGGCCTGGGTGGCGGCGGCCTCGACCTCCTCCCGGGTGGTGAAGTACATCGCGGGATCCTGGCTGCGCAGTCGCCGCTGGATCTCGGTGAAGTCCGAGGTCCCGAGCGCCGCCGGACCGAGCGCCTCCATGGCGCGGCGGATGCGCAGGAGCTCGTCGAGGCCGAGCTGGTGCACCTGCCGCGGGTCGAGCGACTCCGAGGTGTACACGGCGGTCAGGGCGGCGTAGCAGGCGGCTCCGCCCGGGAGGTGCGAGATGCCCACCTCGGCGTCGCCCCGCGCGCGCGGGAGGATCTCGTCCACGACGAGCCGGCGGTAACGGGCGAAGGCCGGCCGGATGCCGTCGGTGACGACCGCCACCAGATCGCGCCGGAATGCGGCGGCGGCGACCGGCGTCCAGTCCCCGCCGGTGGCCCGGTCGGCCGGGGCCACGAGCGGCCACTCCGGCACGGGCCGCGCCAGGAGCTCGTCGAGCTGGCGCACCACCCGCTCGACCTCGCTGCGGGCGGAGGTCTTCCCGGCGGCGAGGCCCCGGCGCAGGTTGTCGATCTTCTGGTGCAGGGTCTCGGGCATGTGGCGCCAGCGCGCGAGCAACGCGCCGCCGTCGGCCTGGGTCTTCACCGATTGCAGCCCCGCGAGGTCGAGGTACGAGACCTGGGGGCCATCGCGCGGGTCCACCGACCACTCCTCCAGGCGACAACCCACGAAGGCGAGATCGCGCTCGAGCTCGCCTTGCAGGAGCCCGCGGGTGACCCGGTCGGCATCGCTGGCCACGGCCTCGAAGGCCGGGACGGGTAACTCCGCCATCAGGCGCGCGTGCAGGTCGCGGAGCCGGGACTCGGAGCGGGCGCGTCCCTCGGTGGACTCGTCCGGCATGCGCGCCGCGTAGCCAGGGTAGCCGAGCAAGGTCGCCTCGATCGGATCGTTGTCGAGCCGCGCCGCCCAGTACGCGTCCGCGAGCGTCCGCAACGTCCGCCCGAAGCTCGCCGGAGCTGGTCCAGGCGCCACGCTCCGCTCCTGCAAGGCGGCCCCCGCCGGGACCCGTCCGGGCGCCCGAGTGGCACAGCCCACACCAACCAGCACCGTCATCCCAACGATCCCGAGAGCACCTCCGCGCCTCGAAAACCGGCATCCATTCATGTCCCTGTGTTAACACGTCCCCGCCTCTTTCTAGATCGGGGATGTGGCTCGCTGCCGCTCGCACCTCCCCGCGCGGTGATCGTATCGGGGATGTGGCTCGCTGCCGCTCGCACCTCCCCGCGCCCCTCTCGC
>CAZIOH010000210.1:0-3010 GCA_964540815.1 uncultured Myxococcales bacterium
CTCAAGGGAAGTTCTCAGGCCCAATTGAGGTGCAGCGCCAGCCACACCTCTACGACCGCGCCAGCCAGGAAGCCGCGTGGCAGGCCGTCGTGAAGGTCTCTGGCGTCAACTTCTCCTCCGCAACACCCTTGCGCGCGGAGTCCTGAGGGAGCACTCGATCGCGGCTGAATTGAACGTGGTGACCCAAATGAGCCGGCGAACCCCGGGAGGCCGTTCCCGCGCCTCGATCTTTACGAAGCTGCGCGGTCGTCCCCGCGGCCTAGCGGCATTTGGGATTCAGTTCAGAAGTCCTTGCGCGTGACCATCTGCTCGCATCGCGGAATGGGCCCCGCCGGTGCCCTTACAAGCGAGGAGCGGGAGGAGCTATCGCACCCCCGCAAGCAGGTCCTGGTGCTGACTGAGGAAAACGAGATCCTCCGAAAAGCGGCGACCGTCTTCGCCAAGGAGAGCCGGTGAAATTGCGTTCATCGGTGCGGAGAAGGCCAGACACGCGGTACCGATGCTCTGCCGCATGCTGCAGGTGTCGCGGAGTGGGTACTACGCCCGGCAACGGCGACCCCCGTCGCCGCCAGCTCTCGAAGATTCGCGCCTCGGCACGTTGATCATGGCCTCACACTGGGAGGGGCGCGGCACGTACGGCAGCCCGCGCATCCTCGCGGGGCGACAGACGGTTAGGGTTAAGCCCACGTCGAAATTGGTCGGTCACTTGTCACTGAAGAAGACCGCGGGTTGAGGGAAATCCTCGCTGGCAGTTCGGACGACGGACACGGCCGGGAACCTCACCCGCAGATCTACGAATCGGTAGTCGGCCAAGAGGTCGTAGAGGACCTTGCCGAGCGGAGATATTCCGCGGAAGTAGAGCTTGATGATGGCCGGCTCGGACAGGGTCTTGGCCGCACGGCCTGTCTGGGCGTCGTAGAGCAGCAGACGCCCAGTCTTTTTCCGGCTTCGAGAATCGTCCCCCTTCACCACTTCTTCGACCAGCACATGGGTTCCCCCCGGGCTCAGGTGAATATTCTCCACCGTCGTGAGCGGAAGATTCTCCATCCGCACGAAAGTCATCGTGCCGCTATCCGCCACTCCGATGTCGAGGGGGCCATCCGTGAGCAGGCGTACCAAGGTGCGGTCGCCCGAGCGTTCGAGCACGCGGTTGACCAACTCATGCCGACCCGGCCCAAATTTCGAGAAAGCCAGGTCGGACTTCGGAGGTTCGCCATCAATCGAGACCACCCCTCCGGATCGCACCTCGAACTGAGGCGGATGGTCGAGGTTGTCGCCAGCGGCAACTTCGGAGGTCAGCGTGAGGGCTGGGACAGAGAATCCCAGAATTCGATAGTCCGATGTCCCGTCTTCCTTGGGGTGCGCCAGCTTCGGAGCCAAGACGTAGAGGACCGACTTGTCTCGGTCGAAAGTCGCTCGGTTCGAAAGACAAACTTCCAGGGCGCCTTCCGCGTCCGGAATCAGACGAACCTTTCCCGTCCTCTTCGCCAGGTCGACCGAATTCGTCTTTCGACCGGTGGCCACATCGAATCGGTCGACGCGCGCCGCACACGAAACCTGATAGAGGTACCGTGGACCGACTTCAGCATGGGCAAGGGAACAGCCGAACAGGAGAACGAGACCCACCAAACGGCGATACATCTGCCCTCGCTTCAGAAGCTGGCCTGGTTGTAGACGTCATCGACGTATGCTGGATCTCCCCGATGGTTCGCGGGAATGTTCCTTCGATCGTACTCGGCGATGCGATCAGCCGTCGAGATCACTTCCCACACCGCGGATCCCTTGTTGCCTCCCGCATCCACATTGACGACAAGCAGCCCGGCAGCATCAACTTTGACTCGGTATTCGTGAAGGCCCCCGGCGTATCCATTGTACCCACGAACGGTGTCCCGCTCGAGCTGTTCCGGCGTGTAGTCGGGTAAGTCAATCGGCAGCGGCTTGAGAGGGGCCTCCGGCTTGGCCTTGGCCACCCGCTTGTCGTTGTATTCCTTGACGAGGTTCTTGAATTCCTGACCGTCCCGAACATGGCGCGGGTACGCTCGAGCTACGACTTCTTTGGCCTTGTAGAAGAGGAGCCCCGCCTTCAAGTTTTCCTTCCAGCTCCAGACCTGATCGTCCGTCGGGGACGGCGACGTGATTTGGCAGATGCCCACACCACCGAGGTTGTCGCCGCTGAAGAGCGGGCAGGAGGGTGTTCGGAACTGGCGCAGCCCACTTTCGAGTCGCATCAATTTCTTGAAGGCGTCGTTGGTGATCACCATATTCATGAGGGCCGCTGTCGAGGGGTTGGTGCCCACGACCTGCAACTTCTCGCTCCGCGCTTTGAGCAAGACATTCCCAACTCTGACCGTCACGGAGATGGTGAGCTCCCCTCCGCGAATCTGGCTGAAAGGGATGGTGAGCGTGTTGGTCTGGGTGGTTGCATTGATTTCGGGATGGGAAATGCGACGGTTCAGCGAATGCGCGCACGCCCCTCCCACAAAGACCAGGGTGACGTTCCATTGGTACGACAGCGGGACCTTGGGATCCGGGGTCACGCCAACTACGTTTGCGGTGACCCGGATGGCTGGCATCGCGCAATCCTCGGTGATCGGGAACGCCGGTCCCGTTGGGTCAAGAACGAGGGTAACGCTCGGCATCGGAAGACGATAGACCAACCGACCATGAGCGTCACGACCGGTCCGCGACGAGTTCGCGAAATCGCCGCCGGGCATTCTTCATTTCTGTCGCAGGGGGTGTTCCGGACACTCGTCACGATTGCAGTAGGACTCGACGCGCATCACCCCCCAATCGCCCGCCGCAGGCCGAACGGACGAAAGCGGCCGCAGCAGGCTGTCGGTCGCCAGGCACATGGGGCCAGCCGAGCCGAGCCGGGTAGGTGATGTCCTGCGTGCCCGGTGTGACGACGTCACCGGACCCGACCTCGACGCGCATCGCGACGCCCGATCTGCCGGCAAAGGTCCGCCGGTATTCGGCCTGCCAGCGGGCAAGCTCGATTCGCAGGGCGAAG
>CAZIOH010000211.1:0-3002 GCA_964540815.1 uncultured Myxococcales bacterium
CCGGGGACGGCCCCCCACGTACCTGCGCCTTCGGCGCTCGCGGGGGGCCGGGGACGGCCCCCCACGTACCTGCGCCTTCGGCGCTCGCGGGGGGCCGGGGACGGCCCCCCACGTACCCCCCTCGGATCTTGCTGCGGTGAGCCGGCGCGGCGAAGCCGCGCCTCCCGGTGAAAGACCTGCTCGCTGCGCTCGCTCTGGCGCTTCGACGAAAAGAATCTCCCTCGCCCCGCGAAGCGGGGAGAGGGGTCTGCGCTCGAAAGGTGAAGAGGCATCTGGCTCAGCGAGGAGGATGTCGGGAACACCGGCAAGCCAGGGAGTTGGAGTTGGAGTTGGTGTTGGATTCCGAGCTCGAGTTCGACGAGCCGGGGGCCAGCCACTCGCGGGCCACGCGATCCGCCCACGCGACCTCCACCCGCTGGCCCCGCTCGAACTCGGACACGCTGGCCCTCCGGATCCGTCCGAACCGAGGAATTTCCGACCGACTCCCTCCAAAGCAACAGGCCTGGAATGGGGCTGGCCATCCGGTGGTTTTCCACTAAACTACCGCGCCTTCAGAGCCCGCCCGGGACGGCCCGGCGAAAACAAGGACAAGGTGACATGGCGTCTTTCGCGATCGACAAAATCCGCAACATCGGCATCTCCGCCCACATCGACTCCGGGAAGACCACGCTCTCCGAGCGAATCCTCTTCTACACGGGGATGATCCACAAGATCGAGGAAGTGCGGGGCAAGTCGGGCGTGGGCGCCAAGATGGACTCGATGGATCTGGAGCGCGAGAAGGGCATCACCATCCAGTCCGCGGCCACCTACTGCATCTGGGACAACTTCAACATCAACCTGATCGACACCCCCGGACACGTCGACTTCACCATCGAGGTGGAGCGGGCGCTGCGGGTGCTCGACGGCGCGGTGCTGGTCCTCTGTGGCACCTCCGGCGTCCAGTCGCAGTCGTACACCGTGGACCGGCAGATGCGGCGTTACAACGTTCCGCGGATCGCCTTCATCAACAAGCTCGACCGTGCGGGCGCCGATCCGGCGCGCGTGACGGGACAGCTGCGCGAGAAGCTGCGCCACAACACCATCACGCTGCAGTTGCCGATCGGGGCCGAGGCCGACTTCGAGGGGATCATCGATCTCGTCAAGATGCGGGCCAACTACTTCGACGGTGACAACGGCGAGGACGTGCGCGAGGAGGAGATCCCGGCGGATCTGCTGGAGAAGGCCAAGGCCGCCCGCCACGATCTGATCGCCGCGGTGGCGGATCACGACGACGAGATGGCGGAGATCTTCCTCGCCGAGCAGGAGCCGACCATCGAGCAGATCCGGGCCGCCATCCGGCGGGCCACCATCTCGCTCAAGATGACGCCGGTGTTCATCGGCTCGGCCTACAAGAACAAGGGCGTACAGCTCTTGCTCGACGGCGTGAGCCAGTACCTGCCGAACCCGGCCGAGGTGCAGAACATCGCCCTCGATCAGTCGAACAAGGAGGCCAAGGTGATCCTGCAGTCGGACGCCAAGAAGCCCTTCGTGGGCCTGGCGTTCAAGCTGGAGGACGGCAAGTACGGGCAGCTCACCTACATGCGGGTCTATCAGGGCACCCTCTCCAAGGGCGACTTCATCGTCAACAACTCGCTCGGGCGCAAGAAGGTCAAGGTGCCCCGGCTGGTCCGCATGCACTCGGACGAGATGAACGACATCGACAGCGCCACGGCCGGGGACATCGTGGCCCTGTTCGGGGTGGAGTGCTCGTCGGGCGACACCTTCACCACCGACGACATCAACTACACCATGACCTCGATGCACGTGCCGGACTCGGTCATCTCCCTGGCGGTCTCGCCCAAGGACAAGGGCACCGCCCAGAACTTCTCCAAGGCCCTGAACCGCTTCACCAAGGAAGATCCCACCTTCCGGGTGCACCGCGACGAGGAATCCGCCCAGACCATCATCAGCGGAATGGGAGAGCTGCACCTCGAGATCTACATCGAGCGCATGAAGCGGGAGTACGGCTGCGAGGTGATCTCGGGCAAGCCGCAGGTGGCCTACCGCGAGGCCATGAACCAGAAGTCGGAGTTCAGCTACACCCACAAGAAGCAGACCGGTGGGTCTGGCCAGTACGGCAAGGTGGCGGGCTACATCGAGCCGCTCCCGGCCGACCACGAGAGCGGCTTCGAGTTCGTCGACGACATCGTCGGTGGCTCCATCCCGCGCGAGTTCATCCCGGCCTGTGAGAAGGGCTTCCGCGAGGCGGTCAAGAAGGGTCCGCTCATCGGGTTCCCGATCGTGGGCGTACGCTGCCTGATCAACGACGGTCAGTCACACCCGGTGGACTCGTCCGAGATCGCCTTCCGCACCGCCGCCCTGATGGGCTTCCGCGAGGCCTACGAGCGCGCCAAGCCCACCATCCTCGAGCCCATCATGCGGGTGGAGGTTCAGTTCCCCGAGGAGTTCCAGGGCGCGGTGCTGGGGCAGCTCAACCAGCGTCGCGGCACCATCGTGTCGACCGAGAAGCAGGAGGGCTTCGTGCAGGCCATGGCCGAGGTGCCTCTCAACGACATGTTCGGATACTCGACCGACCTGCGGTCCGCCACCCAGGGCAAGGGCGAGTTCACCATGGAGTTCGCGAAGTACGCCGAGGTGCCCAAGCAGCAGCGCGAGGCCATGGTGGCCGAGTACAAGGCCAAGCGGGAGAAGGAAGGCCGGTAAAGAGCGCGGGAGGGCTCGCCGGAGCGTGGGAGGGCTCGCCCCCCCACGGGCCCCCCCACGGACGACGAGATGCGGGGCCGGACCGGAGCGCGGGTGGGCTCGCCCCCCCGCGGGCCCCCCCAATGGACGACGAGATGCGGCCGGACCGGAGCGCGGGTGGGCTCGCCTCCCCGCGGGCCCCCCCAATGGACGACGAGAGGCGGGGCCGGACCGGAGCGGGGGGGGGGGGGCCCCCCCCCCGGGCCCCCCCCACCCCCCCCCCCGGTGGGGGGCCGCGCGGGGTGTAGGGGGCAGGCAAC
>CAZIOH010000212.1:0-2957 GCA_964540815.1 uncultured Myxococcales bacterium
CGGCAAGGCTTAGCAACGGCCACATAGCGCGACCTCATCCAGAGTCACTTGCGCTTGGCGTGGCGCTGAAAGAACTCCCACGCTTGATCAGCAAAATCGATGTCCTGGTTTGTTTTGCCAAAGGTTTCCCACATGCCGCTCCACACTTGCTCGGGATTGGGAGGGGCTGACGAGGACGGCGATGGGAGACGTGTGCTCATCCCCGCAACTATATGACGCACGGGCGTTTCGGCCCCCGGGAGGGCTGGCGTCGGGCCCCTTGGTGCTCGGCAGGCGGCCGTGAACCGCGGGACGGCCTTCGCGTGGGGAGACATGGGCGCGCGGGCGCGCGTGGCCCCGCGGTCGGGCTCAGGCGCGCGGGCCGCGAATCCCAGGCGCCCGCCGCCCCCGGAGGGCGGTCGTCTTGACCGGCGCGTAGGCGAGCTCGATCCCGGTTCGAGCGGCCTGCAGCAAGAGCGCCCCACGGCTCATGTCGCCGCGACCGACGAAGTCCGCCGGAAAGAACAGCCGCTCACCGAGCACCTCCATGAGAGGGCCAACGTACTTCTCGGTGGCGACGCTACCGAGGAGCACGAAGCGGGTGCGCGCTCCATGGGCGGAGGCCATGGCCGCCGCCTGTTCGACCAGGGGCCGGGTGAACCGCGGGTTGCCCACGTCGATCGACACGTCCGCCCAGGCGAGCAGGCGCTCGCGGGTCACGTGCTCCTCGAGGCGCCGCAGCCCCTCGCAGGGAGTGATCACGAGCCCGCCGGTGAGGCTCGGCGGCGGACGACCGAAGATCTCCGCGTAGGTCTTCTTGCCGCGGAAGTAGAGCCCACTCACGAAGGCGAACACCTCGCCGAGCGCCACGCCCTCCCGGGACCTGAGCCGGCGCGCCACCTCGAAGTCGGCCTCGGGGTTGAACACCAGCCTGGCCCGCTGGCCACCGAGACTGGCCGGCGAGATCAAGAATACCGTGAAGAGCTCCTCGACCACCACGCCGAGAAGCTACTCCGCTCACCGATCGAGCCCACGGAAAATTTCCAGGGCCGGGCCGCTTGCTTCAATTCTTATGTAGCTATATAGCTATACATGAATGGAAGCGCCAGCGCGCATCGACCGGGTGTTCTCGGCTCTCTCGGACCCCACCCGCCGGGCAATATGGCAACGACTCGCTGGCGGCGACGCAACCGTGACGGAGCTGGCGGAGCCGTTTCACATGCGGCAGCCGACGATCTCCCGGCACCTGCGGGTGCTCGAAGAAGCCGGGCTGATTCGAGCCGGCCGCGATGCGCAGCGCAGACCGCGCAGCCTCGTCGGCGGCGGGCCGCTCCGGGAGATCGACGGGTGGCTGGCGCCGTTTCGCGCGCAGTGGGAGCGGCGTTTCGATGGGCTCGAGTCGTTCCTCGAGGCGAAGACCAGGGCGAAGAAGAAGGAGAAGTGACCATGGAGAACTCGATTGACCGGGAGACGCTCACCTTCACGTTTCAGCGCACGCTCCGTGCCTCGCGCGAGGAGGTGTTCGACGCCTGGACGCGCCCGGAAGAAATCGCGAGGTGGTGGGACCCCTCGGGAATGAAGCTCGTGGAGTGCAGCGTGGACCTCCGCCCGAACGGAGGATTCCGATTCGTCACCGCGGGGCATGCTCCCCCGTTTGTCGGCGTCTACAAAGTCGTCGAGCGGCCGGCGAAGCTCGTCTTCGATGCGCTCGGCGCCGAGGGCGTCGTGCGGCTCGATGCACAGGGCGAGCTCACGCGCATGCTGGTGACGATCCGCTGTCCGTCGGCGGAGCACTTCGAGACCTTCGTCAAGATCGGCGTCCACGTAGGCACGGCCAGGACCTTCGACAACCTGGTTGCCCGGATCCACCAACGTGGCGGCGCCGCTGCGGCTCCGCCGCAGGCCGACCACCGTGGTCTCGAATAGCGGGTCAGGCACACCGCGATGGCGGCGGGGGATACCGCACTTCACTCGCCAAAGAAGTTCCAGGTTTGAGCCGCCCCTTCGATATCCTGGTTACGAAGGCCAAATTGATCCAAGACCTGTTGCGGGTCGTTGTCACGAGGCGTGGGCCAGAAGTGCCCAGCGTGGTCGAAGACCAGCCGGCGCATGCCGCCGTTCGCCGACTTCAGGTCAATCTGCTGCACTGTGCTGTCGCGTGTGGCTTGCACTGCCGGCGCGTCGTCCACGAGGCCCTGCCCCTCTTGAACCACCTCGGGCAGTCGCATGACGGTGGGATCCGCGATCTCGGCTTCGGTGAAGCCGAGGCCTCGCGCCCAGCCGTCGGCGAGCGGGGAGAGTACCTGAGCCGAGTAAGCGGTCGGAAGCCCTGGGTCCGCCAGGCTGTAGGCGAAGAGAACGTGCCGGAGCCGTGTGCCGGCGAGGCTTTGCGGCGCGGTGGCCAAGAACCCGACGAAAGGCATGAACGCGGCGACACCGGTGTACGCATCCGGCTGCCGCAAGCCTGCGCTCAGCGCCATCCCTCCCCCGTTGGACTGACCAACCAGGTAGACCGCGTTCCCGCCGGCGATGACGCCACGGTCCACGAGGTCGCTCACGATCTGCTGAAGGTAAGCGAGCTCATCCACCGTCTCGCCGAGCGCGGTGTACTCCGAACGCCACTCGCCCGAATTGAGCTGGCCAGGAAAGTTGTCGCTCGTGGGTAAGCCGTTGCCGTAGACCACGACAAAACCATCGGTGTCGGCGAGGGTGTTGAAAGCGCCTTCGGTTTGAAATGTCATCATACTCTCGGCGCTCGATCCTTTGCCGTGCAGCACGAGGATGACCGGAGCGTTGGTTCGTGCGCCGAGCGGCACCGGGACATAGGAGACGTAGCGGCGCTCGACCGGCCCGCAGTTCGATGTCTCCTGCTCGAAGGTGTGTACCGAAAGACCGGGCGTTGGCGTCGCATCCAGTTGCTCGGGCGCGTACAGAGCCTCGGGCGGTGCTCCAAGACATTGCAGAAGAGCGGAGACCGC
>CAZIOH010000213.1:0-2927 GCA_964540815.1 uncultured Myxococcales bacterium
CGTCCCCGCGCGGCGATTGAATCGGGGACGTGGCTCGCTGCCGCTCGCACGTCCCCGCGCCCCTCTCGCTCCGCGCGGCAAAGCCGCGCTACGCTCGGCTGAACAGCGGGAGGTGAAGGGGAGTAGAGTCGTATTCGGTACGCCGTGACATCAGGTCCCGAATCGACAACGCCGCCGCCCGGCCAGGCCCTTTGGGACCAGGTCGGGCGAAGCCCCGGGGTGCGCGCCCTCGGTGCTTCCGTGGAAGGCCGCCCGATCTGGGGCTGTCTCGTTCGAGGTCCCGCACGGCAGGCCGAGCAAGATGCCGCGTCGGCCTCGGCTCACGCGCCGCGTTCGGTGCACCGCCTCTTGATCGTGGGTGGCGTCCACGGGGACGAGCCGAGCAGCACCGAGGCGCTGCTGGACCTCGTCGCCGCGGCGGCTCCAGCCAGCCAGCCAGCCGCGCCCGACCCGTCGGCGCCGTGGGTCTGGGTCCTCCCGGCGCTGAATCCCGATGGCCTGGTCCGCAATCGAAAGAACAACGGCCGCGACGTCGATCTCAACCGGAACTTCCCGGCCAGGAACTTCACGCGCGCCCACGCCCCCGGATATGATCCGGGGCCGGTTCCCCTGTCCGAGCCGGAGAGCCGCGTCCTGGCCGAGCTCATCGCGCGGGAACACATCGATGGGGTGGTGGCCGTGCACGCGCCCTTCGCCTGCGTGAACTTCGACGGCCCGGCGGAGACCTGGGCGCGCGCGGTGTCGATGGCCTCGGGGTGGCCGGTCCGGCATGACATCGGATACCCGACGCCGGGCTCGCTCGGCACGTGGCTCGGTGTCGATTCCCGCATACCCATCTTGACCCTGGAGCTTCCGCCAGGCACGCTGACGACCTTTCGAGCCGCGGCGGCGGCGGCTCTCGCGGCGGCGATTGACGCCGCCGCGCGGGTCTCGCCGGGGTGACGCCATCTTCCAAGATACGAACACGACCACGGGCACGGGTGATGTGGAAGTGGGAGTAGAAGTAAGATGTTTGCCTATGAATATCCGCCGGATCGGGTAGTATCGATGACTTCCGCCCACGAAGAACTGGTCATGGACAAGGATCTCGAACGCAGTTTCCTGGACACGGTTTCACAGGCTCTCATCTCCCTTCCTTTCGATCTGAAGGTGCTCCTCGAGGCGGTGGCCGACGCCGATCTCGAGCACCCCGTGCGGGAGATTGCGGCGGCGACGGTCGTGCACATCATCACGCCGAAGGACGGCAACGTCGATGCGCCGGTGCGGCACCTCGAGGACGTGATCCTCTTGCGGCTGGCGCTGGCGAAGATCGCGACGGAGGGGGGAGAGGGGGCGGCGGCCTTCCGTGAGCGGTTCGCCGACAACTACGCCAACCTGGACGCGGAGCTCGGAACCTTTCGCCAGGCGCTGGGCGACGTGGTGGACTGGCTGGACTCGCGGTGGGGGAACATGCAGAAGGTCCTCTACGCGCGCAAGAAGATCTCCATGTTCGTCGACGACGAGGAGGTCGGCACCTTTCTGTACGACGAGGGGCTGAAGTTCGGCACCAACTATCCCATCAGCGAGAAGTCGCTGGCCGGACGCATGAAGCTGGCCCAACCCTTCATCGATCACCTGCTGCGCAAGCGCGAGCAAGACAAAAAGAAGATCACCTCGTCGTCCTGACCCGCGCCTGACCCAAGGGTTCAAATCGAATGGTGTCTCTCGCTTCACATGCGGCCGTGCTCGGGGCCGGGCCGGACGCCTTGCTCGAGGTGGCGCGCATCGTGGCCACCGAGGGCAGGATGCCCGATCTCGCCATCACCGAGGCGGCGCGGGCCGCGGCGCCGGCGCTGGTCGAGGTGTCGCCCGACAAGCTCCGCGGCGGCATCGAGCAGGTGATCATGGGGCGCTCGCTCGAGCTCGGCCTGCAGTGGATGCACGACAGCGGGATGCTGGCGGCGGTGTTGCCCGAGCTCGACGCCACGGTGGATTTCTCGCAGGAGGCCGGGCGCAAGCACAAGGACGTGTGGGAGCACACCAAGCAGGTGGTGCGCCAGAGCGTCCCCAAACCGGCCGTGCGCTGGGCGGCCCTGCTCCACGACATCGGCAAGGTCCCGACCCGGGTGATGTTGCCCGACGGACGCGTGACCTTTCACCGGCACGCCGAGATCGGGGCGCGCATGTTCGACCCCATCGCCAAGCGGCTGGGCTTCGAGCGCGGCGGGAGGCAGAAGGTGCGCTTCCTGATCCTCAACCACCTGCGCGCCAACGCCTACGAGGCGTCATGGACCGACGCGGCGGTGCGGCGGTTCGATCACGAGATGGGGGACGGGCTCGACGAGCTGCTCGATCTGTCGCGCGCCGACGTGACGTCGCGGCGGCCGGGGAGGCGGCAGGAGGCGGTGGCCAACATCCACGCCTTGAAGGAGCGCATCCTCGGCCTCCGCGAGCTCGACGCCAAGGTGCCGCCGCTGCCGCCGGGGCTCGGCAACGCGATCATGGAGGCCTTCGGCCTGCCGCCCTCGCGCCAGGTGGGCGATCTGCGCAAGCTCTGCCAGGACGCGGTCGAGCGCGGCGATCTCGAGGAGCGCCGCGACTCCCCCTACTACATCGAATATCTCCGGGGGAGGGGCGCGGATCTGGGTCGTGATGTGGCTCCCCCCGAGGGCTCCCCTCCCGGACCAAGAGAAACGTAGGCGGAGCGCGGGGAGGGGCGGCCGCTCCTCGCGGGCCCCTCCCGCGGACAACGAGAGATCTGCGTGTCGGAGGCAGTCTCCGGTGGGCAAAGCCCACCTCCGATCGACCATGGGTCGGCGTCGGACGTCTCCTTTGAGCGACGAGGACGGGCCCAGGCGCCAAGCTCAAGCTCGCGTCAGCTCGAGCAGAGGATCGGAGGTTGGCTTTGCCAACCGGAGACCGCACCGGCAAAGGAGATCCGGGCCCGA
>CAZIOH010000214.1:0-2908 GCA_964540815.1 uncultured Myxococcales bacterium
GAATCGAGCTTCTGCGCCGCGGTGTACTGGGTCTCGGCCTCGTCGATCTTCTTGTTCCCGCGCAGCGCGACCCCGAGCCCGATGACCGCCTCGTAGTTCTTGGGCTGGAGCTGCAGCACCGAGCGGAAGTTCTCCTCCGCAGTCTTGTAGTCCCGGTTGTTGAGCGACAGGGCCGCCAGGTTCATGCGGGCCTCCGCCAGCTTGGGGTTCATCTCCACCGCCTTGCGGAACTGGCCGATGGCGGGGCTGATCTTCTTGCGCTTGAGCTCGACCAAGCCGAGGGTATTGTACACCAGCGCCAGGCTGTCCTTCATCTCGCCGGTGTAGCCGGTCCCCTCCCCGGACACATTGACCTCCTTGGCCAGCTTCCCATCATCCCCTTCGGCCGCCTCGGCCTTCTCGGCCGACCTCTTGGCCTTCTTGGCCTTCTTGCCTCCACCCCCGGCCTTGTCCCCTCCCCGCTCCTCGGTCTTCTCCTCGTCGAACTTCCCGGTGGCGATCTCCTCGCCCTTCTTGATGGCCTGGTTGCCCACCAGCTTCGCCATCTCGAGCATGTTCATGTCGTAGTAGATGAAGGCCAGGGTGGCGAAGGCCTGCAGGTTGTTGCTGTCGAGGGCCAGGACCGTGCGCAGGTGCTGCACGGCCTGCCCGATGTAGCCCTTCTTCTCGCTGTCGGAGGAGGACCGCCGGGCCTTGTCGCGCAGGATCTGGGCCAGGTTGTTGCGTGCCTCGATGGTGTGCAGCGGGTCGACCTCGACCGCGCGCAAGAACATCGACTCGGCCTTCCCCACGTCGCCCTTGCGCCAGGCCACGTAGCCGAGGTTGGTGATGGCCGGGCCGTACTTGGGCTGGGTCTCCCAGATCCGCACCGCCTCGTCCTCGCTGCCGCACTCCTGGAGCACCGCCCCCTGGTTGAACTTGGCCTCGAGGATGGTCGGGCTCGACTCGGCCACCTTGGCGAAGCCGTCGGCCAGGCTCTCGCACTGGTCGCCGACCTTGCCCGCCTTCTTGGCCGCCTGGTAGCGAGCCAGCACCTTGTCGAAGTCGGCGCGATCGTCGGTGGAGATCTCGCGCTTGGCCACCTTGGGGACCAGCTGCTCCCCGCCCTTGAGCTTGGACTTCCCGGACAGCCCGCCACCCTCGCCCTCCTCGGTGGCCGAGGCGGCCGTGCTGGACTCCGGCTTCTGCGTTCCACCGCAGGCCCAGAGCCCGGACAGCAGCAGAGCCAGGGCAGAGCGACGCGCACGTCGCGACATCGTCGTCGAGATTGTCATGTTCGTGTCTCCTTGGGGCTACTGCTTGGTGCTCGCGGCGACTTCCGTGCTCAGCTCCGAGATGACCGGGGTGGCCGACATCGCGGTGGAGACGTAGCCAGCTTCGGGTTTGACCTCGGAGGACAGCGGGTATTCGGACGGCTTCATCTGGTTGAGCTCACGCTCGCACAGGCGCGACCACTCGTTGTACCAGGACTGGTCGGTGGCGGCCTGCAGGCACTTCTCGAAGCCGTCCACCGCCTTGCCCTCGATCGGCTCGGCCTTGTCCTCCAGCTGATCGCAGTAGATCTGCTTGGGCTGGTTGCCCCACTGATCCACGTCCTTCAGGTCCTTGGGGATCTCCGCGGTGTAGAGCTGGCCGGCGAAGTCCTGGTAGATCTGCCCGACCCGCGCCGCCGAGGCGATGGTCCACTGCGCCTGCTTCATCTTGAAGACATCGAGGTACATGGTCCGCGCCTTGTCGAGCTGCTTGGACTTCTCGTCGAGGTACGCGGTGAACTTCTTGACCGACTCCTCCATCTTCTTCTTGGTCACCGCCTGCTTGCGGTTGCTGTCGTACTGGCTCGGCGTCTGGAAGTCGAGGCCCTCGGGGAACTTGATCTTGAGGAAGTCCTCGTACTGCTTCTCGGCGATGTGGAAGGCCGCCCCGGCAACCGCGTAGGCCGCGGCCGAAGCCCGCGCGTCCACGTCCTTGCCGGTGATCTGGCGGGCCGCATCTCCCCCCTTCCAGAGCTTGATCACGGTAGCGAAGTGATCCTGGGCCTTGGCGGCCGCGGCCTTGTTGCGCTCGAAGAGCACGATCTTGGACTTGGTGGGGGGACCGCACTGGGTCTTCACCTCCTTGATCCGCTTCTTCTTGCCGAGCTTCTTGTTGAGGTCGGCCAGGACCTTCTGCCGGCCGGTGGCCGCCACCCGCTTGACCTCCAGGCAGGCGCCGTCCTCGGACGGGTGGGAACAGGAGGCCTTCCAGGCCATCTCACCCAGCCGGAAGTGGGCCTGGATCTGCCGATCCGGACCGCCGTGGGTGCCCCACTTCTTCAGGTAGCTGTCGAGGTGGGCCGCCAGCTCGTCGTACTTCTTGTCACGCTCGTAGACCTCGCCCATCTGGAAGTACACGCCCGCGGCGTCCTGCGGCTTGCGCGAGCCGTAGTACTTGACGAACGAGTCCATGTCGGCGATGGCCTTGGCCGACTCGCCGAGACCGATCCGGAAGGTGGTGGCGTTTCCGAGCGCCTCGGTCGACTTGGCCTCCCCCGGGAACTTGTTGGCGAACTCCTCGTAGTTCTCCGCGGCCTTGGAGTAATAGGCGAGCTGGTGGTAGCCCGCCGCCACCCGGAAGAGGGCCTTCAAGGCCAGGGGATCTTGCGGGTGATCCTTGATCAGCTGCTGGCGCGCCTTGAGGGCCTGCCCCACCAGGTGGGCGTTCTGGAAGCACTGCCCGGCGTTCCACAGCCGCTCCGCGTGCTTCGGGTGATCGGGCAGCGAGTCCGCCGCGGCCAGCAACGAACGCCCGCACTCGCGGTAGTTGCGCTGCTTCTCGTACTCGCGTCCCTCGAGGTCGTAGGTGTCGCTCTTGAGGGAGATCATCTGCTTGCCGAACTCCGGATCCTTCATCAGGTTCGGCATCTCCAGGA
>CAZIOH010000215.1:0-2806 GCA_964540815.1 uncultured Myxococcales bacterium
TACTGCGTCGCGGCCGACGGCAGCGCCGGCAACGACGGCTACAAGTCGTGTGGCAGCTACAAGCACGTGGTCACGGTGTGGCGGAACTTCAACCCGAGCGTCAACTACAAGATCGTGAACTGCCACAGCGGCCAGTGCCTGGACGTCACCGGGGCCAGCAAGGACGACAAAGGTCCTGAACCAGTTCCCCTTCAAGGACGCTCCCAACCAGATCTGGAACCTGGTCCAGATCTCTCCGCTCAAGTACCGGGTCACGAACGTCAATAGCTGCAAGGTGATCGATGCCGCGGGCGGGTGGACGGGCAACGGCGGCGTCGTCCAGCAGTACACCTACAACGGCGGCCCCAACCAGATGTGGTCGTTCACCCCGACCGGGGATGGCTTCTACAAGTTCAGCCCGGCCACCAGCCCGAACGGTGTCATCGACGTGCCGGCCAACTCGACCGCGGACTCGACCGTGGTCCAGCAGTACACCGCCAACGGCGGTGATAACCAGCAGTGGAGCATCATCCCCGTCTACTAGGCGCCGCACGCTCCCCCTCCAATCATCCTGCCCGGTCTCGAATCAGATTTGCCTCCAGGAGATTCCCCATGCGTTCCATTTCCGATCCCCTGACGCTGAAGCTGACGTTGTTTTCCTCCCTGTTCGGTCTCGCCTGCTCCGCCCCGGGAGCAGATTCTGGAACCCACGAGAGCGAGGCGGCCGCCACCGCCAGCCTCAACGGCCTCAACTCGATCAATGGCTTGAACTCGATCAACGGCCTCAACTCGATCAACGGCCTCAGCACCCGGAATGGCCTCATGACCACCGACGACGGCCGGACTACCGTGTCGTACCTCGTACGGTGCGCCCTGCCGGCCGGGCATACCATCACCAAGGTGGTGGACGGCGCCACCTACACCTTCGCCGGTCAGATCGGCCTGGCCCCCGAGTGGGAGGCAGGGGAGTGCGGCCAGAGCTGCCAGCAGTACATCAGCGCCTGCATGCTCGCCCACATCAACACCTCAGGGCAGCATGTGGCCCTCTGGCTCGACAGTGACAGCCTCGCTGTCGGCTGGGGCCAGAGCATGGACTATCCCTACCAGGAGGGCTCGTTCTTCGGGATCATCTTCACCAGCCCCCCGACCGCGTACTACTGCAACGGCCGGGACTCCGACGTGGGCCTGGTTCCCGGGCGTCTCGGCGCCACCAGCGGCTCCATCTACCAGAACCCCTACGCCTCGGGATCGGGGTTCTGCACCGACGGTTGCGTGGCCCCAGCGGCGCCTAACAGCAAGGACGGCTTCACGTCCTGCAATGGCACGCACGTCGTCACCGTGTGGCGCAACTCCGACCCCGACGTCGAGTACACCATCTACAACCGCGAGAGCAACAAGGTCATGAACGTCGCCCGGGGCAGCACCAGCGCCTCGGCCAAGGTCGTCCAGAACACGTACGACGCCAACAACCCGAGCATGCGCTGGAGGATCACGCAGATCTCCCCCAAGAACTACCGGTTCGTGAACGCTAAGAGCGGCCTCGCCATGGACATGACGGCCGCCAGCACCGCCAACGGGACCAACATCATCCAGTTCACCAGCAGCGGCGCCGCCAACCAACTGTGGTCGGTCACCCCGACGGGTGACGGGTACTACAAGTTCAGCCCGACCATCAACGCGGCGGCCTCGCTGGCAATCGCCGGCGGCTCGACCGCGGAGAGCGCGACCGTTCAGGAGTATGCCTGGGCTGGCCTGACCGAGCAGCAGTGGAGCATCAAGCCCCACAAGGACAACCTCGTCGCCGGGAACTGACGCGACCGGCGTACGCCGCACATGGGGGTCCCGGGGCTCACGCCTCGGGGCCCCTCTTTTGTCCCCGCCCTTCAGAACCGCCTTCGCCCTGCTCGACGGCGACGACGCGACCGCGCGGCGGATCGAGGCCGCCGCATCGGCCGACTTTGTCATAGGTCTCTACAACCCGGCGAGCGGACGCCGGCAGCGGCAGATCGTCGCGGCGCAGCAGATCATTCGTCGACATCGTGAAGGCTCGACGCCTGTGGCCCTCATCAAGAGCGCCTACCGAAAGCTCCAGCACCTAGTCTAGCCCCTGTCCGCCCGTTCCCTTGCGAGATCGCGAGATCGATCGGTACAAGTGCCCGACGCCAAAACCCGCGAGTGGCTCTGCCACCGTGGGAGAAAAATGCTTCGGGGGCGCTTTTGGCCCCCGCAAGTATTATGTCCATTCCGAAATGGGCATTTCGGAACGTTGACGCGGATCGGTGAAGGAGCCCCCAGGCCTGGCCCGCCGGTGATCACCGGGAAGGTGTCTGCAAAAAGGAGCGCAGGACGTCAGGGCGGTGAACCGCCGAAAAGTCACCGGGCGGGGCCATTCGCACGGGCTGTCTCGGTGAAACTGGGCTCGGCCGAACCTGCTGGCGACATGGTCTTGAACCTCCGAGCTGCTCGGGTCGGGGTGGCATTTCTCTCCGGATCGATTCCCTCCAATCCAAGATCGCCAACGGAGCGGTGACCGGCGAGGCGACGCGGCGCCGGAGTTGACAACAAATCGCCCTCACCGGGCCGATAACTCCTGGGGAAACTGCCCGAGGAGTGACCGTGATGCGCAAGCAGTCTAGGTTCGGCCGGCGCCAACGGCGCACGGCGTCGAGTGTTCCGTCTGCTCCCTTCATTCAGTTGGCTTCATCGGCCCGTGCGCATTTTCGTTGCGCGACGATGCACCCGCGGGTCGCTCATGGCCCATCGCGATCCGCACGCCAGCAGGGTGGAGAGCCATGAACCCGCGCGAGCTGTCCGCCCCGCACCCGGC
>CAZIOH010000216.1:0-2795 GCA_964540815.1 uncultured Myxococcales bacterium
GTCTGGACGGCCAGTAGCAGCAGCACATAGTCGCGACGTCCTGTCCAGCACGTCCGGTCGGGTGCGGCGAGAAGCGCGTCGATCTCGGGACGGCTCAGAAAGCCGACGAGCCTGCGCTCGTATCGCTTGCTGGGAATGCCCTGGACACGCTGGATCAATGCGGCGTGACCGGGCTCGTGCAGGGCGGCGTACCGGAAGAAGGAATGAATCGCCGCAAGACGGACATTTCGACTGCGAGCGCTGTTGCCGCGACATTTTTCGAGATGATCGAGGAACGCGCCGATCAGCGGCGCGTCGAGGTCGTCGAGCCCGAATGCGGACGGCTCCTTCTTGATGCGCTCCTTTGCGAAGCCGAGCAGCAACCGGAAGGTGTCGCGATAGCCTGCGATCGTGTGGGGGCTGGCTCGCCGCTGGCGCATGAGACGGTCCGTGAAGAACGCTTCGAGCAGACGGGGTAGGTTGGGCGCGGGGTTCATGACGGACGCCTTCGCGTCCGCGGCTCCAGCCGCGCGACCACCAGACGCATCAACTCCGGTACGGCGGACAGGTACCAGTAGGTGGCGGTCGGGTGTCCGTGACCGAGGAAGGTCGACAGCTCCGGTAGATGACGCTCCACATCGACGCCCGCCCGATACCAGCGGAGCATCGTAGTCACGGCAAATCGGTGCCGAATGTCGTGCACGCGCGGGCCGCGCGAATCGGACGGGCCTCGCAGGCCCACCTCGCGCGACAGCCGGACGAACATCTGCTCCACGGTATTCCTCACCATCCGACTGCCGTGCTCGCCGACGAAGAAGCTCGTCGTCCTCGGCCTCGGGTGGATCCGGTCTCGCTGGTCCGCGTACCTTTGCAGCGCTCGTCGAGTGGTGGCGTGCACGGGAACAAGGCGCGACTTGTTGAACTTGGCTCCGCGGATGGTGAGCAAGGCACCGGAGAAATCGACGTCGTCGCGATCGAGTGCGATGGCCTCGCCGATGCGCATCCCGGTGACGGCGAGGAGACCGAGTAGCGTCGCGTAAGTCCGTGACCGGAGGCCCGTTGTCGAGGGCAGCTGGCCGGCAGCCTTGATGAGCCGGCCGATCTCATCTTCGGAGTAGATGTACGGAGGCTTGCGGTGGAAACGATGCGGCAGCAGCCCAAGAAGCGGAACCTCCGTCCGAAGATCGCTGGCGGCGCGATATCTCGCGAAGTCGCATACGGTGCTCAGCCGCTGCGTCATGTACACGGGCTGGGCATTGATCGATTGCTTGGCCCAATCGAGCGCCAGTTGCGTCGTGATGTAGGAGGCGCCGCGCTTCTCCAGGAACGACACGAACTGCTCCAGCCACGCGCCCGGCCGGTGCAGCTTGAAACCCAGACCGCGCCGGAGTGTCAGGTACTCGGCTACCGCCTGTCGAAGCGTGCTCACGCGTCACCTGCGGAGCAGGGCCACGCCGGCGCGAGCGCGCGGAGCGCTGTCACGTCGACCTTGGCGTAGATGGCCGTCGTGTCGGGGCTGCGGTGGCGCAGAATCTCGCCGATCTCAGCGAGCGATGCGCCACCGCGCAACATGGTGCACGCCAGCGCGTGGCGAAGCAGATGGGCACCTTTGCGCGGCGGATCGAGCTCCGCCCGCGTCAACGCCCGTTCGACGATCGTGCAGATCGCGATGGAGTTGGCGAAGCCCCGGAGCGGCGCCCTCATACGGATGAAGACGCGGCGGGTCGAGCAGGTCGGTCGTCCGAGGCGCAGGTAGGCGGCCACGGCCGCGCCCACGTCGCGCGGAAGTGGGAGGCGATCGCGGCGTCCACCCTTGCCGCGGACAACGAGCTCGCCGGTGTCCCAGTCGAGGTCTTCGAGATCCATGGCGACGATCTCGCCTGCGCGCAGCCCGAGACGCGCCAGCATGAGTAGGATCGCGTAGTCGCGCTGGCCGACGGCGTTCCGCCGATCGCAGGCTTCCAAGAGACTCTCGACTTGGTCGGACGTGATCGATTTGGGCAGAGTCGCAAGACGCCAGTCGGCCACTCTGGGCACGACCCCTCCGAGATCGGCGGGCGTGTCCCCCCGCTGGTGCAGCCAGCGCAGGAACGAGCGCAGCGCGGTCATCGTGAGCTTCGCGCGGGCGGGGGAAAGCTTGCGGAGCTCGCGCACGACGAACTGCGTGACGTCCTCGGGACACAGCGTGCGGAGTTTGACGGGCTCCGCACCGAAGCGCAGCGAGAGTAACCGCCTGACGACGGGAACGTAGTTGGCCCGCCCGGCCGCACCGACACCCCGCTCTTGGATGAGATACTTGTCGAAGGCTTGCACGATGCGATCGATGGGGCTCACCGCGGCTGGTGCCACGGGGCGAACGACACCTGCGTCCCGCAGCAGCCCAAGCAGAACGCGCAGCGCCCCACCATTGCTTCGCGGCCTCCGACCACGTCGTCGACGATGCTGAAGGAATTGACCGACGCCTTTCTCATCGAGATCTTCGGCTCGTCGCTGCCTGTGTCCGAGCCAGTGACCGAGGTCGGCCACGAGACGGAGAAGCTCCTTCGTCGTCGAGGTCGCGTAACCTCTGTCCGCGAGCAGCGTCGCGAACGTCACGATGTGGTCTCCCAACGATCTGGCACGCAAGCGCTGCGCCACCAGAAACTCCGGCAAGGATTCGGGCATCACGGTTCCTCCTTCCCCAGCCACCTGGCCAGGAGGGAACCAAGACAACCGGATTATGCCGAGTACGCCAACCCGCCGACGCACTCCCCGCCCGAGAGAATCGGCACGGCCGACCGCTCAGCTCGGCATAATCAGGGACTCGGCATAATGCC
>CAZIOH010000217.1:0-2741 GCA_964540815.1 uncultured Myxococcales bacterium
GTGCGACAGGCTCATCGAGATGTGGGCCTCGTCGATGAACATGTTTCGGAATTGCGGATCGGCCGAGAACGCCGACAGGATGCGCTTGAGGACCACGGGCCGGTGGAATCCCTCGACGCCGTGCTGCCGGGCGAGGAAGATCTCGGCCATCCCCCCGTCCGTCAGCTTGCCCACGATCGTGTAACGGCCGCGCGCCATGGGGTTCTTCGAGATTATCACTGCTCGCGCGATTCTCTTCGGTGGCCGCCGGCCCGGCGGGGCCCGAAGGACCCGGTCAGACGACGCAGATGGTGGATGATGGTAGATTCGGCGGCGTGCTCGGAATTCTGAAACTCTATGGCGCCTCGGCCGCGACCGCCGCGCGGTACGCGGTCCGCGCCTGGCCGATCGCCTTTTCGCTCGTGGTCTACGCCCTCGTCGTCACGGTGGCGGCGGGCCTGCTGGAGCCGCTCGGGATGGTGGGCGGCCTCATCCTCGGGATGGTGATGGCGGCCTGTTTTTCCAGCTACATCCAGCTCATCTCGCAGGCGGTCATGGGCTCGCGGGTCAAGCTGTCGGACTTTGCCGGGAGCTTTCGCCCGCGCTTCTGGGACGTGGTGAGCGTGCTCTTCGCGTTCTGGGTGATCGACTTCGTCGTGCAGCAGGTCCTGGTGCGCGCGGCGGGTGACCGGGCCCCGGTGGTCGCGGCCCTGGTGGGGCTCGCCATGTCGGTGTTCTTCAATCCGGTCCCGGAGCTGCTTTACCAGGGGCAGTCGCGGTCGTTCTACCTGCTGGCGGAGGCGGCCCGCTTCATCTCCAAGTTCGGGCTCGAGTGGCTGGTGCCGAACGTGCTCTTCGCGGTGGTGCTGCTGGCCCCGCTCGGGCTGCTTCACGCCCCGGCCGGTCAGGTGGTGCTGGCCGTCTCGTCGATCCTCGCGCCCAACAGCGAGGGGCGCGGGCTGTTCGCGGTGTTCAACCAGGCCAGCCTGGGGTTGAAGCTGCCGATGCTGATGTTCGTGCACTGGGTGATGATCTTTCGCGGCCTGCTCTTCGACGGGCTCACCCACGGAGGGGGCCGCAGCCACGCGATCCGCTCGAGGTGGGGCGGCCGATGACCAGCAGCGCCGACCCGATCGACGCCGCCAGCGGCACCGAGGCCGACAAGCAGACCGGGAAATACGACCGCTGGGGCATCGAGGACGAGTTTCACGACGCCTTCGGGACCAACAAGAAGACCACCGACGAGACCCGCTTCGAGATCCTGCGGGCCATGGGCGTCCGCAACGCGGAGCTGCTGGTCGCGCAGGGGAGCGCGTCGGCCGGCGCGGTCGGCGCCAGCCTGCCGCCACCGGCGCCGGAGGCCTGGGTGGTGGCGGTCGCCGGCCTCGCGGAGCGCATCGTCCCGGTGGCGGGGGTGCTGCGGTCCGAGGACGGGACGATGACCCCGCTCGGTGCGGGGCAGGCCCTGCCGGCCGGGCTCGGGATCGGCTACCACCAGTTCATTCCCGGCGGTCCCGACGGGCCGGACGGCGCCTCGCCGGCGTCGCCTCCTTGGCAGATCATCGTGACGCCCGGGCAGGCCTTCCTTCCCGAGTCGCTGCGCATCTGGGGATGGGCGGCCCAGCTCTACGCCGTCCGCTCGCACGAGAGCTGGGGGATGGGCGATCTCGCCGATCTCGAGGCGCTCGGGGCGTGGACCCGCGCGCTCGGCGGCGAGGCGCTGATGGTGAACCCGCTCTGCGCGCCGGCTCCCGTGCACCCGATCGAGCCCTCGCCCTACTACCCGTCGAGCCGGCGCTTTCGCAACCCGCTTTACCTGCGCATCGAGAACATCCCGGGCGCCGACCGGCTGGCGGAGGTGCTCGCCCCGCTCGGCGCCGCGGGACGGGCGCTCAACGCCGAGCGCCGCATCGACCGGGACGCGATCTGGGATCTCAAGATGCAGGCCCTCGAGGCCCTGTGGGCCGGGTTCGGCGGCGATCCGGCCTTCGAGGCCTACCGCCGGGAGCTCGGCTCCGGGCTCGAGGAATTCTGCGCCTACTGCGTGCTGGCCGAGCGCCACGGCAAGGACTGGCGGCAATGGCCGGCGGCGTTGCGACATCCAGCCGCGCCGCTGGTGCGGGAGCTCATCGAGAACGAGCCGCGGGTGGCCTTTCACGCCTGGGTGCAGTGGCGGCTCGACCAGCAGCTCGCGGCGGCCTCCCGGAGCGTGCGGGTGATCCACGATCTCCCGATCGGCTTCGACGTGGCGGGGGCCGACGGCTGGTGCTGGCAGGACGTGCTGGCCGAGGACATCTCGATCGGCTGTCCGCCGGATGGGTTCAACCTCGATGGCCAGGACTGGGGGCTCGCCCCCTTCATTCCGGCGCGTCTGCGCGAGCGCGGCTTCGCGCCCTTCATCGAGACCGTGCGGGCCATGCTCAGGCACGCGGGCGGTCTCCGCATCGACCACGTCATGGGGCTCTTCCGGCTCTTCTGGATCCCGCGGCGCCTCGGGACGCGCGGCGGGACCTACGTCCGCTATCCATCGGACGAGATGCTCGCCATCGTCGCCATCGAGAGCCATCGGGCACGGGCGGTCATCGTGGGCGAGGATCTCGGGACGGTGCTGCCGAGCGCGCGCGAGGCGCTGGCGCGCGAGCGGCTCCTGTCCTATCGACTGTCGTTCTTCGAGGTGGAGCCCCCGGCCCGCTATCCCGAGCTGGCGCTGTCGAGCGTGACCACCCACGATCTCGCCACCATCGCCGGCATCTGGACCGGCG
>CAZIOH010000218.1:0-2613 GCA_964540815.1 uncultured Myxococcales bacterium
ATATGTTTGTTGCGCACTGCGTGCAACAGTACATTTTCTAGCAACTTGTCTTTGGATATTGCCTAGATGTATGATGTTGCACGTTGCGTGCAACATGTACGTATCCAACAACATACTGATCCGCGATGGGCTCCGAGAGCTTCGTCGGCGCTTGCCGCCCGGTTGGGCGGCGAGCGAACCCGATGGCTCGACGACGGCAGCCACGGTCGAGATCGCCTCGCCCGACCTCCGCGTCGGGGTGCTCGGGCTGGAGGCTCGGCCCCGCCTCGACCCCAAGGGAGTCGGCCCCCTGGTGCAGTCGCTGGTTGGCTCACGCGAGGCCGCAACGCCGCTGGTCATCTCCCCGTACCTCAGCGAGGGGACCCGAGCGCGCCTGCGCGACGGCGTCATCGGCTACCTCGACCTCACGGGGAATGCCCGCATCGTCCTGCCCGAGCCGGGGCTCTTCATCGAGACGCAGGGCGCCTTAGCGGATCCAAATCGCGAGGAGCGCCCCGCTCGCTCCCTGCGCGGAGCCAAGGCTGGACGCGTCGCACGGGCGCTTATCGAGCTAAAGACGCCCCCCGGGGTGCGCGACCTCGCCGAGCTGACAACGACCGACGCCGGCTACGTGTCGCGCGTGCTGTCGCTCCTCGACTCCGAGGCGCTCATCACACGCGGCGGCCGCGGTCGCATAGAGAGTGTCGACTGGCCAGCGCTGTTGCGTCGCTGGGCGGTGGACGCCCCCCTCGACTCGCGCGGCAACATCGGCACCTTCCTCGAGCCGCGCGGGCTCTCCGCGTTACAGGCCCGCCTCGCGAAGTTCGAAGCGCCCTACGCGATCACCGGGAGCGTTGCCGCCATCGCGCTCGCACCGATTGCGCCCGCGAGGCTTGCCACCGTATGGGTTCGCGACGCGGCCGCTGCTGCCGCCGCGCTGGCGCTTCGCCCCGCCGACACCGGCGCGAACGTGATGCTCATCGAGACCGACGACGATGGCGTGTTCGAGGGCGCGGCCGAGCGCGACGGCCTCAGATACGCGGCGCCGAGCCTGGTCGCCGCCGACCTCTTCACCAGCCCAGGGCGCGGCCCGCAGGAGGGCGAAGAGCTGATCGACTGGATGAAGGCGAACGAGGACCGGTGGCGACGATGAGCGAGCCAGACGAGCTGTACGTCATGGCTCGGCGAGTGCTGCTCGATGCGCTCGGAGCCCTCGGCGACCATCGCGATGCGATCGTCCTCGTTGGCGCGCAGGCGGTCTACCTCCGCGTCGGCGACGCAGACCTCGCGATCACGCCCTACACGACGGACGGCGACCTCGTGATCGACCCCACCGTGCTCGCCGAGATTCCGCCGCTTGAGCGCGCGCTCCTGAACGCCGGCTTCGCCCCGAAGACGGGAAATTCCGTCGGGGTGTGGCTCACGACGCGGAAGACTACCAAGCAGGTGGACGCGAGCATCGCCGTCGACCTGCTCGTTCCGGCGTCGGTCAGCCCGGGCACCGGCCGCCGCGCTGCGCGGCTCCCCGGCCACGACACGCGCGCGGCTCGAATCGTGCGCGGACTCGAGGGCGCCATCGTTGACGCCGAGGTGATGACGCTCTCTGCCCTCGAAGATGGCGATGCTCGCAAGGTTGACGTTCGAGTCGCGGGCGCCGCCGCCTTGCTGGTCGCAAAGGTTCACAAGATCGACGACCGCAAGGACTCCGACCGGCAGAGCGACAAGGACGCCTTCGACGTGCTGCGCCTGCTTCGCGGCACTGAGACGGAAGACCTCGCCAACCGCTACGCGCGGCTGCTCCGGGACAAGCGCTCCGAGAACGCGGCGCGACGCGGTCGCGAGTTGCTCGAGGCGCAATTCGCGCGACGTCAGAACGCCGGCGTGCAGATGGCCATCCGCTCGGCCGGTGCGCTCGGAAATTCCGAGGAGATCTCGGTGCTCTTCGAGGCACTCGTCGGCGACCTCCTTGCCGCGCTGAAGTGATGCAGGCTGAGCCACGTGTGCCGACACCTCGGTCGTCTCCTGGTCCGATAGTCCCGCTCCGCGGCAGCCTCGTCCCTCACTTCCGCGGGTGTCGAGGGGCGCCAGCGCCAGACGGATGGCGGCGGCCTCCTTCGGACCTTCCCCATGGCCTCGCCGGGGGGCAGGCCCCGCCGGGCTGCGACGACGTCCTGCGGCGAGAGTCCGACCATCTGGCCGAGCGCGCTGTGCGCCGCCAGGCAGTATGGGGAGAGGTTCACCTGCGCCACCGGGAGCGCGATGAGCTCGCTCTCCGCGACCCGAGCACCCCTTTGGCCACTGCGGCGTCGAGCGCCGCCCAGCCAGCGAGCATGGCGGGCGACTGCGCCATCGTTCGCGCCATCATTGGCAGCATGCCGAACTTTCCCCTCACGGCATCGAGGACCTCGTCCTGTCCCAAAATCTGATCGAGTCCCGATCAGGCCGCGGTCCGATGATAGAAATTCAGCAGGCCGCCGAGCCGCTCGCGCCGTTGCACTCGGCCGTTCTCATTCGCCGGTTCAGGCGATCCCGTGAGCAGCACATTGCCAAGACCTTGGTGGTTCCGTTCGCCGTGGTAATGGGCGAGGTACTCCACGATGGCCCGCCGGAGATGTCTTTCCCCCAGCGGAACGA
>CAZIOH010000219.1:0-1594 GCA_964540815.1 uncultured Myxococcales bacterium
CTCGGAGAAGACCCGCAGAACCTCCGGCCAGTCGCGGGGCTCGGCGTGCATCCAGTATCCGATGGTGTGGCCGTCCACGAACTGCATGGCGATGAACACGTCGTTCTGGTAGGTCCCGACGTCATAGACCGTCACGACGTTGGGGTGCGAGAGCTTGGCGATGGCCTGCGCCTCGCGCATCAGCCGGATCCGCCCTTCACCGGCGCCGCCGCGCCCGACGCGCAGGAGCTTGATGGCGACCTTTCGATCCAGATCGGGATCGTAGGCGGCATAGACCTCGCCCATCGCACCCTTCCCCACCATCCCCAGTACGGTGTAACGCCCGAGCGAGGCGGCTCGCGTCAAGATCGTTTGCTCTGTGGGACCATTTCCGACGGGAGACACGGTTCGTCGCCGGTCCATCGACCCTTCGCCGCACCCACTGAAGTCGAGGTGGCCGGGGCGGTGCGTGCCCAGGGGCAATGAGCGGCCGGCCACGCAAAACGCGGGAAATTCCCCACATCGGAGGAATTTCCCGCGCCCGGTTGGATCTCGTTGCCGTTCGGCTCAGCTAGTCATTGAAGGAGATGGCGTCGACGTAGATGGTGACGGTGCCCTTGCCGATGGTGGTCAGCTCGATCCCGATCTTCGAGCCCTTGAGGGCGAAGTCGGCGGGGACCGGCACGACGATGCTGTCCCAGTCGCCCTGGGAGATCTGCGAGGGGTTGTACCCGAAGGAGTTCCAGCGGTAGTTCTTGGCCGGCCCATCCTGGGCGTAGGCCTGGATGAAGCCCCGGGCGTTCGACGGATCGTTGACGTTGATGAAAACGGTCATGTTCTTGCCGGGCTGGATCCCGGCCGGCTGCGGCATCTCGATCCTGGCGTCTCCGCTTCCGGTGGACTGGACGACGATCGCCATCGAGGAGAGGCCGTGCAGGGCCTGGGCGGTCGAGATGCTCACCTTGGCGGGAGTACCGGCGGCCGATGCGAAGCCCAGCGGGGCCGATTCGAACGACAGGGCCGGCGTCCCCGTGAACTGTCGCCACACCGTGATGGTCTGGTTGACGCCCTGGCAGGAGTTGTAGCCGTCGCCGCTGGGATCGCGCTTGCAGACCATGTCGCAGCGGGTGCTGGTCCCGTCGGGCGACTTGGCGACCTTGTACGGCACCGACGCACCAGCCTGATCGCCGATCCGGCCGGCGACCACGTTGCTCCCGAAGCCGCGCCCGCCGCAGTAACGGCCGGTCGGTGGCGAGACGAACAGATCACCGAAGAACGTGCCCTCCTCGACGGGATAGGCCGCGTTGCGCCCCCATCCAAGGGGGGCAGGGCCGTCGAGGTAGATGGGAATGTGCTGCCCCGTGGTGTTGATGTGGGCCATGAGGCAGGCCGAGACCATGTTGCGATCTTCCTGGGTGGTGGGACCGGTCTCCCAGCCCGGGGCCAGGCCGAGCGCGCCGGGGAACGTGTAGGTCGCTCCGGTCTGGTCCTTCTTGATTATCGAGTGGCCCGTCGGGAGCGCACACTTGACGATGTACGATACAGTCGTGCGTCCGGCGGCGGTGGTCATCAGACCCTGGGTGGCGACGAGGTTCGCTGCGGACGCCAAGCCATT
>CAZIOH010000219.1:1694-2545 GCA_964540815.1 uncultured Myxococcales bacterium
GGCGGAGGTCAGGCCATTGGCGGAGGTCAGGCCGTTGGCGGAGGTCAGGCCATTGGCGGAGGTCAGGCCGTTGGCGGAGGTCAGGCCATTGATGGAGTTCAGGCCGTTCTCCGAGCTCATGGCCGGAGCTTCGCTCTCCTGGGTCTCGGGAAGCTGGCCACTCTGCACACAACCGATGCCGAACAGCGGTGCGGACAGGACGGCCAGGCTCATCATTCGTATGGACTTCGGGGGCTCGCTCATGCGTTTCATGGGACCTCCTCGGTGCAGGATGAGTGCCATGTAAACACGTAAGTTAGCTTACGTAAAACACGCTATTTGAAGGCGGATTCCCCGAAGGTGTTGCCGGGGCACGGTCAACGTGTTGTTCAGCAACCAACACCCGGGTCTTCCGGTCCGACATGCCCGTTGCGCGGCAGGGCCTCCCGGATCGCGCTACATGTTGTACTTGAACAGCATCGGTCGACTCACCCCCGAGATCTCGAAGAGGAAGCCGAACTGGAAGCTGATGAGCCCGTCGGTCTGGTCGATGAGCTGGCGCGGGGGATTGGGGAAAGGCTGGGCCGCGCGGAAGGCCTGCAGGGCCTCGTCGTCGAGGAATTCCAGCCCCGATGGCGACTCGAGGGCGACGTTCGCGAGGTTGCCGTTGGGGTTGAGCTGGACCCGCACGATGGTCAGCCGATTGGTGCGGCCGTGGATGGCGCCGGTGGGATCGCGCCGGCGGTACACATCGTCGGGGTGCCAGTGCTCCTGCACCTGGTGCTTGACGCGGTTGAAGAAGGCCGCGAAGCGCCATTTCTTCGAGTTGAGCGCGGTCTCGTCGCCCTCGTCGATGTCCTTGAGCGCGTCCT